>DAINSK010000028.1:0-43720 GCA_036741355.1 Chloroflexota bacterium | reverse complement strand
GCGTAGGCCGGTCCACCGAGTTGGTTCAAGTGTTAGCCGGACAGGCTCCTAGAAGAAGACATCCTCGACTTCCCCAGAGGAGTTGATACCGAGACCGGCGAACTGGGCGTACGCATCTCTGGCGGCCAGCGCCAGCGGGTGGGTTTAGCGCGGGCGCTCGCCGCAGCGGCGCCCGGATGGCCTGGCATCCTCGTACTGGACGACCCCTTCTCCGCTGTCGATGTCGAAATCGAGGCACAAATCGTTAGGGGCCTGCGTGACGCTTTCGGCCCGAAGCGCCCAGGAGACGAACGGGTGACTATTGTTCTCTGCTCGCAGCGTTTGGCGGCTTTCCCCCACGCGGATCAGGTCGTCGTTCTCAAGGAGGGCAGGGTCGAAGAGCAAGGAACACACACGGAGCTCATGGCGAAGGGCGGACTCTATGCCCGCATCTACCGGGCACAGACGCGTACGGAGCTGGCTGCCGTCGGCGAGAGTGACACATGAACGCAGCTGGAATCGATGTTCCTGCATCTGGTCCAAGTCTCCCGAGCCAACTTGCCAAGCTAGTCAACCCCTGGCGCCGATCGCTGCTGGCGATCGCCTTGCTTGTGCTGGCGGCCGCCCTATTCGAGCTGGCCCCGCCCATACTCCTCAGGTCTATCATTGACCACCACCTGGCAGTCGGTAGGACACAGGGGCTGCTGCTGCTGGCCGTGCTTTACCTTGGGGCTACTGCACTAGGGCAAGGCATGACGTTGGCCTACGGCTATCTCGCCGCGGCGGTCGCCCAGCACGTGCTCAGCGGCCTGCGGGTTCGTCTCTTCGCCCACCTGCAGCGTCTGCCTACCAGCTACTTCGACTGTACGCCCCTCGGCGATGTGATAAGCCGCTGCACGGCTGACGTCGAGACGCTGGACACGGTGTTCACAACCGGCGTCGCGACGTTAGTCGCCAACCTCTTCCGGCTCGTCACGATCGCGGCGGCAATGGTCATCCTCAGCCCGGCCTTGTCGCTTGCCGCGGCCCTGGTCGTTCCGCCTTTGGTTGTAATCACGCGCTTCTTCCAGATACGGATTCGCGAAGCTGAACGGGCGAACCGGTTGGCAGTTGGCCTGATGAACACGCATCTGCAAGAGACTTTGAGGGGAGTTGAAATCGTTCAGGCTTTCGGGCGGGAAGCGAGCCTCGTCACCTCTTTCCGCCGCGTCCTCAGCCAGGTCGTGAACGCCTACAATCGCTCGTCACTATACTCGTCCTTCTACCCGCCGGTGACCGCTGTCATGTCTTCCACCGCGATCGCTTTTCTCCTCTGGGTCGGGACGCGCGAGGCGTTCGGCACGCTCGGCATCTCCATTGGCACGCTCACCGCGTTCGCCCTCCTGTTGCAGCGGTTCTTCACGCCGATCACTGCCCTGGGCGATCAGTGGCAGACCGTGCAAAGTGCTCTGTCCGGCGCCGAACGGATTTTTCAGGTCCTCTCGCTTCCGGCCGATGACAAACCGGCGGAGCTCACCGAGCTGTCTCCAGCAAACGACGGCGTTAGCTGCGACAACATCGTTTTCGGCTACGGCGAGGAGCCCGTCCTCCGCAACGTCAGTCTTCGCGTACCGCGTGGCGAGCACGTTGCGCTTGTTGGACGGACTGGCGCGGGGAAGACGAGCATCGTTCATCTCCTTGCCGGACTCTACTCTCCCTGGAGCGGCTCCGTTCGCGTAGCCGGCAGGAACCCACGTTCGATCATGGATGACGAGCGCAGAGGAGTCGTGGCTGTGGTGCCCCAGGTATCCCAGCTCTTCTCCGGCACGGTCATGGAGAACTTGAGTCTGAACGACGCAACGGTGTCAGAGGCCGCGGTGATCGATGCGGCGCGAATCAGCGGCGCCGACGCTTTCATCCGCGCCCTGCCTGAGGGCTATCAGACTCAGCTAAGAGGGTCGGGCAGGGGTAAAGGAGTGCAGCTCTCCGCCGGCCAAGAGCAGTTGCTCGCCCTGACGCGTGCCCTTGTGTGGCGGCCACCGGTGCTGTTGTTCGACGAAGGGACCTCAGCCCTGGACGGCGCCAGCGAAGCGGCTTTGCGAGAGGCGCTGCGCGAGAGGGTCTTGTCCAGCGGCACAGCGGTGCTCACCGTCGCACACCGTTTGAGCACTGCGCGGGAGGCGGACAGAGTAGTCGTTATCGACCACGGCCAAATCGTGGAAGAAGGAACGCCGGCGGAGCTGGTGGCAAAAGGAGGCCGGTTTGCTGCCCTACTGGAGCTGGAAGCAGCCGGCTGGGACTGGCAACGCGCTTCATAAGCTCGAGAAGGAGAAAGGAGAAATGGTGCAGGCAAATATTTACCGCCAACCAGATCCTGCTGATCCCGTCCTGGACGAAGCGACAGTCCTGAGATTCGCGCGGCGCCACCTGCCGTCCGCCTCGGCGGTCACGGCGGTCGACGAAACCGGCGGCGAGGCGCGGGCCTACGTCATCGACGAGCAGTACATCTTCAAGACTCAGCGCCAGCATAGAGTGCGCACCAGTACGAGCATCGAGAAGGCTGCATTTCATCAGCAGGTCATCGCCAAGGAGGCTCCTGAGGTCACGGTCCCTCGCGTGCTCGGCTACGGTCGTGACGGCGACATCGAGTATGTGCTGGAGACGCGGGTGCCAGGCGTGGCCGTGAGGAACGTCGTCCTGGAAGGTCAAGCTCGTTGGTCAGTCCTGTTCGACCTTGGTAGAGCGTTACGGCGAATTCACGGCGTCGATTTAGCGCCGTTTGAAGCCAGCGGACTTTTCCCCGGCGACAAGGACGGCATGGCGGTGCGGAATCGCATCGAGAGCAGCCTGCACCGGTCTATGGCGGCGATCACGGCCCAGCCGGAGATATGGCCTCTGGCAATCAGTCCGGAAACGGCTGTGACGAAAGCCCTGCAATCTGTCACGGACGAGTCGAGGACTGCGCTCCATAGCAATCCGGGGCCTGAGCACGTGTTCGTTGACCCTGTGAGTTTCCAGTTTCAGGGAGTCATTGACTTTGGCGACGCCTATATCAGCCATCCGACTTTCGACATGCGCCGCTGGAGCTCGCCAGACGACCGGGCAGCGCTGATCCAGGGCTACGGATCGGAAGCAGAGATTGACGACTCCTTTCTAGCAACCCGGCGAGCCGTAATTGTCGCTGGATTGATGGCCATCATCGCCGGTCTTGGTCCGGGCGCGAGTGCGATGAGGCCGGAGCGGCGTAAGGCTGCGTTGGACGATCTGCCAAGCTCGCTCGCTGAGCTCTACTGATGAAGATGAACATGAGATCCAACCAGAATTGATGAACCAGATGACGGATCTGGAACACCGGCAGCAGGCCGAGGCCTTCCTCACCGCGCGCTTCGGAGAGGGCATCGGTCAAGTGCAGCCTATCGGGCGCGGCGAGTGGTCGCGTGCCTACGCATTTCGCCGCGACGGTGCCGGCTATGTCGTTCGATTCGGTGCCTTTCACGAAGACTTTGCCAAAGACCGCCTGGCGGCGGCCTTCTCCTCGCCGGCTCTCCCCATCCCACGAGTCGTGGAGATCGGCGATGCCTTTGGCGGCTTCTACGCAATATCCGAGCGGGTCTTCGGCACCTTTCTTGATGACCTCGGTGCGGCGGAGATGTGGCAACTCCTGCCGTCACTTTTCGGTGCGCTCGACGCCGCTCGACTTGCCGATCTTTCCGAGTCCACGGGATACGGACCGTGGCACGACGACGGCGCTGGGACAAGCCCAGGCTGGCGTGATTGGCTGCTTGGGGTTGCCGACGATTCCCCGACAACGAGGACGTACGGCTGGCGCGCTCGCCTGGCGGACTCTCCAACAGGAGATCGCCCATACGTCGAGGCCTTGGGCGCAATGACGGCGTTGGTATCGAAATGTCCCGAAATCCGCCACCTGGTCCACTCGGACCTGCTGCATTACAACGTCCTCGTGTCCGGCGAGCACATTGCAGGCGTACTCGACTGGGGTTGCTCCATCTACGGCGATTTCCTCTATGACCTCGCCTGGCTATCCTTCTGGTCGCCCACGTTCGCCGCATGGCGGCAGATCGACTTTGCGCGGGAATCACGGAACCACTACGCGTCAATCGGACTTGAAGTTCCCGAATTCGCTGAGCGGCTCCGCTGTTATGAGCTGCATATCGGTCTCGACGGGCAAGCGTACAGCGCCTTCATGGGGCGGTGGGACGAGCTCGAGGCGACCGCGCAACGCACCCTCGCACTCGCCAGAGCGCCGCTGACGCTCAGCGCGGCAGATCGGGTGCGAACTCCTTTAATAGGGCGCGGCCGGAGAATCCAAGGCGATGCAGCGCTCCGCAGAGCCGGTCGAGCGAACTGAGTGTCACAACCACCTCGTCTGCCGTGATGTGCCCCGCGGCTAGTCCCTCTGCCAGTTCGTCGGCGTCTAACAGCTCGTAGCGAGATCCCTCAAAGACGTACAAGTCCAGGTAACCGTCGCGCTGGTGCCAGACCGTGCCGTCCACGTCGACCATATCGGTCTCGATGTACCAGTCGGGCGTGACCGTCGCCTCCGGACGGAATGCGATGCGGTGCACCGCCCACCCCGGCTCGGGCAGCAGCCACGTCTCCGTGTACATCAGGAGTGCGTCGTTTTCCCAGTCGCGGCCGTAGTACAGGCCGCTGCTGGCCAGCATCAATCGCTCCACCGCGTGCCAGCCGCCGAACCTGTCGCGCACCCTGTGCCGATCTACGTCTACCACCGAGCCGTCGTGTCGTGTCATGCACCCCTCGGTATCGGGCTTTCGCCGCACGAACCCTGAGGCGAGGAGGTTCGCATCCCCCACGACCAGTATCATGGGGTATTGGCGGCCCGCTCACGTTCAGCTAACGCCTCCGCTCGCGCTTCCTCGACGGCTTTGGGTATCTCCCGTTCAAGC
Organism: Chloroflexota bacterium; assembly: GCA_036741355.1. GTDB lineage: Bacteria > Chloroflexota > Dehalococcoidia > CAUJGQ01 > CAUJGQ01 > JBBRGK01. The sequence goes on along the minus strand of DAINSK010000028.1, from coordinate 38,834 downwards.
TCCTCGTCTGGCACGTCTTTGAAGGCCTCCCGTGCGCGGTCAATCAACGAAAACCGGGTTTCGCGCTCGGCCTCAAGTCGTGAGAGCCGCTCGAAGTCATCCGCTGAGATCAGCACCGCAACGGGAATCCCGCTCTTCTCGACCATCACCCGGGTCTTGCGTCGGGCGATCTGGTTGAGCACCTGACTCCAGTTTTGACGTACTTCGCTTGATTTGATGGTTTGGGTCACGGGTCTTTGACGCTCGCGCATGGCTACCCATCCTCGCGTCGTACATATTCGTACACTATAGTACGAATATGTACGACTGTAAAGGCAGCGGCTGTTCCACTCGGTCGGTTGGCGATGCGTCATCGAAGAGCGGAAGCGCAACGGCGCTTCACTCAGCTTTCGCCCGACCCGGACCACCTCTGAACCGGGACGCGCACCGATATGTTACGAGAACAACTGGGGTGACGCCTTGTCGACAAACTTGGTGAAGTGAAAATCCTGCACGTTCACCTTGCCGGCGCCGCCGCCCGAGCCATAGGCGCTGCCCAGCACGGTGAAGTTCTGGGGTGCGGGCGTCAACAGCGCGATGAGGTAGCCGGATACTTCGCTCTCGCTTTTGAGCTCCGCCACTTGCTCTTCAGTGAGCCGGCAGGCCGCCAGCAGCTCACGCGGAATCGCGTAGAGAGCGCCGTCTGCATCGGCGAGTACCAGGGTCAAAGTCGCATCGCTGGTCATGGTGCCCTTCCTTTACTTCAGCCCCAAGCGAATTGCCAGCGATGCCGGCATACGTTTTGGCTGTGTGGTATTCGCCCACACAATGCATTACACAGTAACGGTAAAGTTCGCCAGGGACGGCAGTCTGTAAGTTTGCCAACACATGCGCGTCGACCGAGACGGATTGCAGCACACATTCACATTGCAGCGGCTGCTACCCGATTCCGGACGTACCAGATCCCTGACGCCGGAGCCGGCCGCTGAGCGCCGCGAAATGCATCTCTCACCTGCCTACGATGAGCCAAGCAGGCAGACCTGCAGCGTGTTGTCCTGAAAGTACATGAAATCGCTGCCGGCCAGCGATAACTGGACGTGCGTCACCGGGCCGCTGCCGTCGTTAGTCGTCGTGATCCTCGCCGTGCCGGCCATGTTGCCGAGCTGCAAGGTGCCGGTGTAGGTAGAGCCTGACGCGGACTGTGGCCGCGTCTGCAGCTCCGTAAACCAGTACACGGCCCCGGCGTGCGCCGTACCGGCCCGTGGGTCGTTCGGTCCGACCCAGCAGTAGCCGTAGTTGGAGATCGTCAGCGACTCCCAGGCACCGGCGCCGATCGTGAAGTCGTCCTCGAAATCCCAGGTCGTGCCCGAGATCGGCTGCGAACCGAGATCCCAGAGCACGATCCCTATGCTCTGCGCCGCCACACGGCTCCCGAATGTGAGGGCGGCGCTCCCGAGCGCGACGACCGCCAGGAGCTCAACGAGCAGGAGCCACCGATAAACGGGTCGCATGCACGCCTCCATCGAAACCTCTGCTGCATCAGCCTCAGGGCCATACCATGATACGTCGCTCCCCAAGTGGCAAGGTGGTCGGGCGAAGGCCGCAGCCACCGGGTTCCGGATGTTCCTGACCGCCTCCTCGATACTGCACTCAAGGAAGCGTCGGTAGCGTCAGTTGATAATTGCGCCCGTCCCGCTTTGCATATCCGCCCGACCTCTACCGCGGAGGCCTGCCCCGGTACTATCGCCGATCGCTACCGCCCTGTCCGCGCAGCGCCGCAAACCCGCACGGCCGGTCGGCCGTTAGACGGCCGCGTTGTAGTATCGTGGGTCTATGAAGCCTGTGCCGGAAGCTGTTGCGACGCCGGGGGACCATCGGTCCCGCTCGCTAGGGTTCGGCCTCTTTCTGGCGGCGCTTGCGGGCATGATCCTGGCGCTGACAACCGTAGCTCGTGTGCAGCCCCTGACGCTGCATCTCGCCACGATCATCGATCACGATCCTGACACGCGACGGATAGTCAGTGCTGGCGCACCCGGCTGCCCATCGTACTGCTCACCGCGCGATTCGTCGCTGAGCATTTCCGCGGCCATTACCCTGCAACCGCCTCCCGAACCGGTAGCGCTGCCCGGAGGCGACGCCCCGCGCCACGGCTTCGCCAGCAGCGATGCGGTTCTGTCGGGTCGCCTGGTTACGCCTCCAGACCCGCCCCCAATCTCTTAGCTCCTACGAGCGCCGGTCCCGCTTGATAGTTCCGGCCGGCACGGGGGCGTGCGGCGGGCCTGCACGGAAGCTCCATGTGGTCCACATAGTAACCGCCGAGCGGTGCTTTTTAAGCTCGACCGCGAGCAGCGGCGATTTCCCGCTCTGCGACCCGAAAGAGGCAATCATGTCACACGCGCGTAGACAACGACCTAAAGAAAGCGCGGCCCGATCTCGTTCGGCTGCCGCACGCGCCACGGCCGGTGCCGGATGGCACCGCAGCATCGTCGAACGGTACCGTGGCCGGCTGATCTCCGGCATCGTCGCGGTCGTTGCGGTCGCGGTAGTCGCGATCCTGCTGCTGAAGTTTGGTCCGAGCAACAGCGGCAAGGACGCCGCCGGCGGTGCACAGCCCGCGGGCCAGGGGCTGGTCGCGGCAATCACCGGCGTGCCGGCCGGCACGTTCGACTCGGTCGGGGTAGGGAGTGCGGCAAACCCGCCGCGCTCGCTGCCCGGCACCGCCAGCGTCCTCCAGAAGGACGGTAAGCCGGAGCTGCTCTACATCGGTGCCGAGTATTGCCCGTACTGCGCGGCACAGCGCTGGGCGCTGATCGTCGCCCTGAGCCGGTTCGGCAGCTTCAGCAACCTGCACACGACGCGATCGGCTGCCAACGACGCCTACCCGGACACGCCGACTTTTACGTTTTATAACGCGCAGTACGCAAGCCAGTACCTCGCCTTCGTGGCGGTGGAGCAAACCACCAATCAGCCGAAAAGCCGCGGCGGCTATACGTCGCTGCAATCGCTCGACGCCGGCCAACAGGGGCTACTCAGCCAGTACGACCGCCCGCCGTACACCGATTCGGTGGGGGGAATCCCGTTCACCGACTACGGCGGCAAGTATGTGCACGTCGGCGCGATGTACGACCCCGGCCTGCTTGCCGGCAAGGATTGGAACCAGATCGCGACCCTGCTTACCGACCCAGCTTCGGCCCAGGCGAAGGCTATCCTCGGCAGCGCCAACCTTGTTAGCGCGACGATCTGCCGGATGACGGGCGGGCAGCCGGGCAACGTTTGCCAATCGGCCGGCGTGCAGGCGGCAGCCGCGAAGTCAGGAGGGTAGGAGATGGACCGCAGGCAAGCAGTTCCGCTGGTGATGCTCGTCGCCGGCCTGGCCGGTGTAGCCATCTCCATCTACCTCACGACGGTGCACTACGCCAGGGTGCCGCTGGTATGCAGCTCGACGGGGGTGGTGAACTGCGAGCGTGCGCTGTCCAGCTCGTACTCCAGCGTTATGGGCATCCCATGGAGCGTGGGTGGGATCGTTTGGTTCGCGGTAGCAACGGCCGGTGCGTTGCTTGCCCTGCGCCGGCCGGAGTCGGCGTTCTTGCAGCCTGCGCAGGTTGCATGGTCGCTCATCGGTCTCGCCACGGCGCTCTACCTGGCCGGCGTCGAGGCCGTCTCGCTCGGCGTGCTCTGCGCATGGTGTACGGCGCTGCACGGTCTAATCCTCGTCACGCTCGTGCTCTCAATCGCGCGGACGCCAAGTCTGCCCGAGGCAGGGTCCGGCAGCGATCGTGATCGCCGGCCGCCGCGGCCGGCCACCCCCACTCGCACGCGGGCCTGATCGTTGGTGCCGTGGCAGAGCAACGATTCCTGGGGTTACCCCGATATCCGGGTCAACGATCGCAAGAGTCCGCCCCCACGGCACGAACGGCGTGCCGGCAACGGATGGGGCCCGCGGCAAATCGTCCTCCTCGCCGGGCGCCCACCAAGCGCTCCCTTAACTCCATCGCGTTCTTGGTCGCATACGCCTGCCAGTTATTGTTGAAGCAGGCCCAGACGCCGGCGCCCTGGCGCTGGAAGTCGCGGATGTGGTCTGTCCAGCGGTCGAGGTCCGCGGCGGTATATTCGGCGTCGGCGCCGCTGCCTTAGCGGAAGCGGATATACGTCCAGTTGGTCGTGAGCCGCAGCGTCTGCGGCTTTGGACGATCGTTTAGCGGTACCACCACGCAGGAACGCCCGCCTACGTGACCGATGCTTTAGGCTTTAGCATTGGTGGCGTCCCGGCCGGCGTATCGCTGGTAACCAGTTCTAGGTCTGCTTCGCCAGAAGCGCCGCTTCGTTCGCTGGAAAGGAGGAGAGCATGTGTAACCTCGTCCACTTCTTCAGTTTTGGCGAGGGGCGCAATGATGCCTGGTACCGGGAGGAGCGTCTGCCGCTCGAGCTATCGACGCCGGGGGTGACGCAGGTGCGCTCCTGGCGCACCCTCAAGGCCGAGCGCGAGGACATGAACCGGACCAACCCCAACCTCTGGGACCGGATGACCGAGGTGCGCTTCGCCAAGCTGCAAGACGCCGAAGCCGCCCTCTGCACCGAGACGTCGCTTTGGCGGGCAGAGAACCGGCAAGGTTTGGACCGCTTCGAAGGCATCATCGTCGGCGATCAGCCCCAGTACTACTTGCTGAAGGACGTGCCGCCGCAGCAGTACCCCTACATGAGCGTGCCCGTCGTCTGGAAGGCCGGCCGCCCGCCAAATATCTCGCCGCCGGAGACGGCCGACTACGTGCGCTACATGTATTTCTTCAACTACCGAGAGGAAGTCGACGTCCGCCTCGGCGAAGAATGGTACCTGGGTCACCACACGCGAGAGGGCAAGCAGATCCCCGGGATGCTCACCTACGAGACGTCGCTGCGCCGCCCGCTGCCTCGCCTGAAAGAGTTCATCCCAGAGCTCGTCATGTTCTATCGTTACACCGAGATCGGCCAGCCGACGATCGAGTCGGAGCAGCTCGCTTTGAGCCCCCAGTCGCCAGAGTCGCCGCGCTACATGCCGTCGACGCACTATCCCCAGGGCGTGCTCTCGAACTGGCGCAACTTCTTCATCCCGCCTGAAGCCGACATCGTGCTCGTCAACAAATAGCCGCGGACGCACGCCAGGAACGTGGCCGACCGTTTCGCGGCGAAGGTCCGGCGGCAACTGCCACGCCGGCATCGTAAGCCGTTCCCCATCTAGTGCATTTCGGCTAATGTAGCGCAAAGTGATACATTCAAACGCAATGATCATTATTCGTCGACTCATCTGGGATGACTGGAATGTCCCACACATCGCTCGGCACAACGTCACACCCCAGGAAGTGGACGATGTCTGCCACCGAGACCCTCTGGTCCAGCAGGGCAAGAAAGGTCGGCTTGTGCTGGTGGGACTAACCGCGACCCGTCGCATCTTGGAAGTCGTGTTGGACCCCGAAGGCGACGGCGTGTATTACCCTGTCACCGCCTTCCCAGCCAGCCGAAAAGACCGCGCACTGTACCAGCGCGAAAAAGGAGGGGAAACGCCATGACACTAAAAAAGCAGACCCCACCAAGCCGTATTCCCGACTTCGCCAACCGCGAAGACGAAGCAGCGTGGTTTGAGAGCCATGACCTGGCAGACTACCAGGAGGAGTTCCGGACCGTCGAGGCCCGCTTTGCTAAGAACCTGTCCGCTGGCATCAACATCCGCCTCGACCCGGCAACGCTGGCCGAACTACGCCGAGAGGCGCGGCAGAAGGGTATTGGCCCGACGACGCTGGCCCGGATGTGGATTCTGGAGCACTTGCATCGACCTCATAACCAGCGGTAAGCCTTACCGACGCGGACGATCAGTTGGAAGCCTCGCAATTCGTTGGCCCCGTGTCGTAGTTCGGCCATTGTCAGACGTTACAGCTAACGCCCAGAGACTCACGCGTTGCTAGAGCTACTCACTGTCCAGGGATACTTACCGGTTACTGACACTGTAGCGGTATCACCACCGCACAGGAACGCCCGCGTACTTCCCTGAGCCGCGGCTTCCGTCGGCTATAGTGGGAACCAGCCCGCGTAGGAGAGCCGCGCATGAGCGAAGCGACGCTTACTTCACTGCCGGTCAGCCGTGTCGAGCCGGTTGACGAAGAGTTTCACGGCCAGCACGTGCCCGACCCGTACCGCTGGCTCGAAGACGGCGGGTCCGACGAGGTGCGGGCGTGGGTGCGAGCGCAGAACGGCTATACCGAGGCGACGCTATCGTGCGCCCCCGGACGTGAGGAGATCAAAAAGCGGCTGACCGAGCTTTTGCAGACCGACACCATCGGCGTTCCGGTCGTGCGCAACGGCCGCTATTTCTTCCAGCGCCGCCAGGGAACGCAGAACCAGCCCGTGTTGTACGTGCGCGAGGGTGTGGACGGCAAAGACCGTGCGCTGGTGAACCCCAACGCGCTCAGCGAAGGCGGCACGGTCGCGCTCGATTGGTCCTTCCCGTCACGAGACGGCCGCTTGCTGGCCTACGGACTCTCCGAGAACGGTAGCGAGTTGAGTACGTTGCGCGTGCTCGACGTGGAAAGCGGCCGTGACCTGTCCGAGCAGATCGACCGCACCCGCTACACCAGCCTCGCCTGGCTGCCCGACGGCCTGGCGTTCTATTACACGCGCTTACCGGCGCCCGACACCGCACCCGAAGACGAACTCACTTATCACCGTCGCGTCTTCCTGCACCGGCTGGGAACGGACCCGGAATCGGACGAGTTGATCTGGAGCGAACGGCGCGACATGCGCGAGCAACCGTCGGTTTGGCTTACTCCCGACGGTCGCTGGTTGCTGCTCACCGTCAGCCTCGGCTGGGACAGGTCGGACGTCTACGTCCGCGATCTGAGCGATTCGACGGCGGGCTGGATCACCATCGTCGAAGACGAGCACGCGCTGTTCTGGGGAGAGATCGATCGCGAGACTCTGTACCTGACGACCAACCTGGATGCGCCGCGCTACCGCGTCGTCAGTGTGCCGCTTGCCCGCCCGCTGCGCGACCGCTGGCGCGACGTCGTGCCGGAACGGCAGGACGCCGTCCTCGTGGAGAGCACCATCGTCGGCGGCAGGCTGGCGCTCGGCTACCTGGTAAACGCGACCTCCCGACTCGAAATGCACGAACTCGACGGCGCCCTCATCAGCGAGATTCCACTGCCGGGCGTGGGGTCGACGAGCGTTTTAAGCGGTGAACACGATGGTTCTGAGCTGTTCTTCGACTTCACGTCGTTTACAACGCCGGTCGTCATATTCCGCCTCAACCTGCAGACGGATGCGCTGACCGAATGGGCAAGTGTGTCCTCACCTCTCGACCCCGAAGGGCTGAACGTCGAACAGGTCTGGTACGACTCTACCGACGGCGCCCGCGTCTCGATGTTTCTCGTTCACCGGCGCGGCCTCGTGCGCGACGGCAATAACCCCGTCCTGCTCACCGGCTACGGCGGCTTCAACATCAACCGCGTGCCGGAGTATCGGGGCAGCATCACATTCTGGCTGGAGCAAGGCGGCGTTTACGCGCTGCCCAACCTGCGCGGCGGCGGCGAATACGGCGAGGAGTGGCACGCCTCCGGCATGCTGGCCCGGAAGCAGCACACGTTCGACGACTTCATCGGCGCGGCTCAATACCTGGTCGATGCCGGCTACACCACGCCTGAGCGACTCGCGATCCTCGGCGGCAGCAACGGCGGCCTGCTGGTCGGCGCCGCCATCACGCAGCGACCCGACCTATTTCGTGCCGCCGTCTGCCAGGTGCCGCTGCTCGACATGCTCCGTTACCACCGGTTCCTCATCGCCCGGCTGTGGATCGCCGAGTACGGCAGCGCCGAAGACCCGGAGCAGTACGGCTGGCTCAAGGCTTACTCGCCCTATCACAACACCGCTGATGGCGTGCACTATCCGGCGGTCCTGTTTACAACGGCCGAGTCGGACAGCCGCGTGGACCCGTCGCACGCCCGCAAGATGACGGCGCTGTTGCAGGCGCGCCAGGCCGCGCCGCCGGATGAGTGCCCGATCCTGCTGCGCGTCGAGACACAGGCCGGACACGGACAGGGCAAGCCGGTCGCCAAGCAGATCGACGAGGCGACGGACCTTTGGAGCTTCATCTGCGGGCAGCTGGGGGTGGACGTGGGCAATAGGCAGTAGGGCGCCCAGCCCGGCAGTCGTGGGGCACACCCCCCGGCCGCGAGGAACCTCACGTCCGATCCCTCTCCAATGTGGGTCAATGGTGACCACGGTCGTATGCACTACAACTGGGTCAAAGTAGGATTCGCCGCCACCGTCTGATCGTGGTGAGCCTTCAGACAGCGCCTCCCGGCGACTGAAGTCGCGGGCTTTCTTTACAAAGTCCGCCTACGCGGACTGGTCATTTGAATCCCCGCCGGCAGGCTTGGCCGGCGAGCTCGGGTCGCTCCGCCGGCGGGTCCCGTGTGCATCCCCGCCGGCAGGCTTGGCCGGCGAGCTCGGGCCGCTCCGCCGGCGGGTCCCGTGTGCATCCCCGCCGGCAGGCTTGGCCGGCGAGTTCGGGCCGCGCTGCCGGCGGGTCCCGGAACCGGCGCCGGCCGGTTTTGTAGTGTAAGCCCGCGGTTTCAACCGCCGGGTGATCGCGCGTGCTGAAACTGCCAGGCGCTGGGGCGGGCGATCCGCCGGGCAACCGCCGGGCGACCGAGCGGGCGATGCCGATGTTCATGCGCTACCGCTCATCGGGCAAGCTCGTGACTCGAGCCGTGGCGGCGGCAGCGGCGCCTGCGTAAAGTCGAAGTCCTGCGTCAGGTCGCTCACAACGTCGTTGGGGGCACCGTCTCGATCGGAGAGCGGAGCCAACCCGAAGTCCGCCTCGATGAACTTGAGCACGCTGCTGTGTTCGGACTGCATGTGGTCGATGTAGCCGGGACGCGCGTATGGCGAGATGACGAGCAGCGGCACCCGAAAACCCAGCCCGAACTGGTCCAAATCCGGCGGCGTGACGTGGTCGTAATAGCCGCCGAAGTCGTCCCAGGTAATAAAGAGCGCCGTGCTATTCCACTGCGGACCCGCGCCGAGCGCGTTGACCAGGCTCACCGACCAGTTTTCACCCGCGCAGATACTGCTGGGCGGATGCTCGTTGTCGGGCGGCAGGTCTATCCATGAAACGGCGGGCAGCGTACCCCCGGCGGCGTCACGAAACACCTGGTCGATTGGCAGCACATGCTGCTTCCACGTATTGGACGTCGGGCACGGGTTGGTTTCGGTCGCCGGACCGCAGGCGATCGAACGGAACACGTCCAGACCGGCACTGGCGCGGCCGTGATAGACGGGGCCGTACGCGGCCCAACTAATTTCGGCGGCGTCGAGCTCCTGCGGCATGATCGGCACGTCGAAACACGGGAAGACAGAGCTCTGATTCCCGGAGCTGTCCAGGACCGTAATCGTCCGTCCCGCCGAGGCGAAGCAGCCGTAGTCGGATTGCGGCGATCCGCCGAACTCATTGCCAATCGTACCGGCGCTGGTGGCAGCGTACGGGTACATGTGATTCGGCTCGCTCGGGCCGCGCAGGCTGGTGAAGTAGTTGTCGGCCAACACAAACTGTTGGGCCAGCAACCAGTAGTTCGGGATGAGATCGGCGTCCGCCTGTACGTAGTTGGCCGCTCCCCCACGGGAGCCCGGCAACTGATCAAATCCATTCATCGCTCCGTCGTTATACCCATTGCGGGCGCAGGTGAATGAATGGCAAACATCGCTCGGCCTATCGGACATCGGCGAAAAGGACAACGTCCGCCCGTCGGACGTCAACCCGGCACTGGTGCCATTGGCGCCCGGAAAAGCGCCGAAGTAGTTGTCGAACGTGTGGTTCTCTTTCATCAGAAACACGATGTGCTTGATCGGGAAATTGGCGTCGAGGCTGGGCTGACCGGCCACTGCCGTTACCGCGGATGCAGACACGCCTGTCCATGGCAACCGGCGCGCCGCTGTCCGCGAGCCCGCGCAGGCGAGCAGTACGACCAACAACGCGAGCGTTCGCTTGAACACGGGGGTGACCTTCAAGATTTGATCATCGTGGGCGCTCTGGTACCTGTGACTCCTTATACTTGTCCCGGGCGCATGGCGCTAGCTTTGACGTGGGCAGAGGGCAGCTTCGCTGTGGCAGTGGGCAGTCGTGGAGGAGGGGTCGGCCCGCCTTGGGTGGTGCTCCGGGTCTACCCCACCCCCAACCCCTCCCCGTAACGGGGAGGGGAGCTTGAGGCGCGGCTTCCTGTCGAACACTGACGTTCGCAGCCGCTCGGGATGGCAACCGCTAGGCGTTACCACCGCAGCCCGAGAGAGCAGCCAAGGATCGCCTTCCCCCGTTTCGGGGGAAGGGACGGGATAGGGGTACACTACTGCCCGGCGACCGACCAGTACCCCCCGTTAGGCGTAGGGGTAAAGGAGCCCAAACCCGTGAAACTCGAGCTTGTGGTCCTGGACCTCGCCGGCACGCTCATCGACGACGGCGGCGCTGTGCTGAACGCTTACCGCATGGCACTTTCCAGCGAGCGCATTCCGTTTGGTGAGGCCGACATCCAGGCCGCACGTGGCGGCAACAAGCGCGCCGTTATCCAGGCGCTGGCCGAGCGGGGTTTCGGTGCCGGCCCGCAGACCGATGCGGCATCGGCCCGGGCGTACGGGCGGTTCGACGCCGCCCTCACTGAAGAATACAGTCGCGGTCCGTTGCAACCGGTCGAAGGCGCCGAAGCGGCGCTCCGGGCGCTGCGCGTTGCCGGTCTGAAGCTGGCGAGTAACACCGGCTTTCCGAAATCGCTCGCCGATCTCGCGCTCGGCCGCCTCGGCTGGCTTGACGGCTTGTTCGACGCCCACGTGGCAGGCGACGAGGTGCCGGACGGGCGGCCCGCGCCGTACATGATCTTCTTGGCGATGCAGCGAGCCTGTGTTGCGAGCGCCGCCCGAGTGCTGGTTGCCGGCGATACGCCGCTCGACCTGCGGGCCGGCACCAACGCCGGTGCCGCCGGAGTCGTCGGCGTCCTCACCGGCACACATGGCGTCGAAACGCTCGGCGCCGTCCGCCACACCCACATACTGCCGAGCGTTGCCTCGCTACCGCGGTTGATCGCTTCCGAGTTCGGCGGCTGAGGCGCCGCCCCGTGATACCGGGACCGGCGGCTCACATCGAAATTGAAAAATCTGGGCTCGATCTGTGCGTGCGCAACAATTTTGCGACGTGCGATTACGCTTGTCGAGCACTGAACCAAATTGCTGCGCAGTTCAGACTAGCCAAAGAAACGGCTTGGGTGTCATTCTGTGTGCACACGAACGCACCGTCGACATGGGGAGTGATCGATGCCCGCCCTGACTGCGACCTATAGCTGCCCCGATGGCACACCGTTCACCGTCGATTGGGCTGACGAGGAAGATAGCCGCTACGGATGGCGCTGGGACCAGATGCATGGTCCACTGCCAATGCCGCCCTTGTGCGCCGAAATGCGCGACTTGCCAGACGGGTTCAACCGCACAGCAGACGTGACAGGGTCGCCCGCGTATGTCGTCTGGAAGTACGTCCACGGGTACACGTTTTCGCGCGCCGTTCCCTTCGACGATGACACGGCCGTGCGGGCGGCCGTGCAACGGCGCGACATGATGCAACGCATGGATCGGATGCTCGAACTCTGGCACAGCGAGTACCGGCCGGAGGTGGAAGGGATCACCCGCGCCCTTCGTTCGTTTGCCGATCCGGGCCTGTCGTTGCACGAGCTGGTGGACGGCCTGGAACAGGTACATGCGTTGCGGCGGCGGCAGGGCGAGTTGCACCACCTCGTCCAGTTACCCGGTGAGCCTGCATACACGCGCCTCATCGACTTCTGCGTCGCCGAATACGGCGCCGACGGCGAACAGGTCGCCGCCGAATTGACCCAGGGCCTTCCTAACAAATCGCTTGAATCGGCGGCAGCAATGTGGGAGCTTGCCAACGAAGCGAGAGCCCGTCCCACGGTGGCTGCACTCCTGCGCGAGCAAAAACCGGCCGATGTTCTTCGCCATCTGGCCGACACCCCGGAAGGCGCGGAATTCGACGCCCTCCTGCTGGCGTTCCTTCACGTCTACGGCCATCGCAACGAATCATTTAACGACCTTTCGCAGCCCACGTGGCGCGAAGACCCACGTTTTCCGCTGTTCATCCTGCGCCGATACTTGGATATGCCGGCGGAAGCCAGTCCCGGCGCCATGCATGGACGCGCCGCGCAAAAGCGCGAGCAGCGCCAGCGGGAGCTCGAAGCGCGACTGGCCACCAACCCGGAAAGTCTGGCGACGTTTCGCGCCTGGCTTCCGCCGGCGCAGGCCCGAACGATACTACTCGAAGATCACAACTTCTACATCGACCAGCAAGGCATGGTTGCGTCTCGCATCCCTTGCCTCGCGATTGGGCGCCACCTGGTCGCGCAGGGTACCATCGACGCGGCGGACGACGTTTTCTATCTCATGGAGGAGGAGATCAAAGCGGCGACCGTAAAGCCGGATATGCGGCTGGCTCCGGCCGTAGCCGAGCGCCGCGTCGAGCGCGAACGCTGGCTACGCATATTGCCACCGGCGGTGATCGGCGAAGGCACCGTGGCGATGAACGATCACGCCGTCCGCTTTTTCGGTCCCATGGGTGAAGAACCGCGGTTGGAAGACGGCTCGATTAGCGGGGTCGCCGCCAGCCCCGGCGTCGTGCGTGGCACGGCGCGGCTCGTGCTGTCGCTCGACGACGTGGACCGGCTCGCTCCCGGCGAAATCCTGGTGACGTATGCGACGGCGCCACCCTGGACCCCCCTCTTCGCCGTCGCGGCCGCGATTGTAACCGACGCGGGCGGTTCGCTGTCGCACTGCGCCGTGGTGGCGCGTGAGTACGGTATCCCTGCCGTTGTGGGCACACGCATAGCGACGCGTTCGATTCCAGATGGCGCGATCGTGACGGTAGACGGTGGCCGTGGAACCGTGACTATCGAAGCGTAGCCACTACCCCGTCGCAGGCGCGAAGACGCCCTGCCCGACTTTCAGGCGGAAGCGTCTGCGCTGCACGTGCGATAGGATGGCCCCGCCGACGAACCATTCCGCGGGAGGCGAAACATGGCGATCGAATCGATCAACCCGGCCACAGAAGAAGTGCTGGCCACTTTCAAAGAATTCACTGCCGAGCAGACGGAACAGGCGATAGCCCAGGCAGACGCCGCGTTCCGCGAATGGCGCGAAACCACCTTCGCCGAGCGCGGCCGGCTGGTGCGGCGCGCCGCCGAGATATTGCGTGAACGCAAGCCCCGCTACGCGGCCATGATCACGGGGGAGATGGGCAAGCCGGTCGTCGAATCTGAGGCCGAGGTGGAGAAGTGCGCCTGGAACTGCGACTTCTACGCCGAGAACGCCGAGCACATGCTCGCCGACGAGGCAGTCCCGACGAACGCCAAAGAGAGCTTCGTGGCGTTCGTGCCTCTGGGGACGATCCTGGCCGTGATGCCCTGGAATTTTCCATTCTGGCAGGTCTTCCGCTTCGCCGCCCCCGCGCTCATGGCGGGCAACACGGCGCTGTTGAAGCACGCCTCCAACGTCCCCCAGTGCGCCCTCGCGATCGAGGAGGTGTTTCGTGATGCCGGCTTTTCACAGGGTTCGTTCCGCACGCTGCTCATTCCGGGCCGCGCTGTCGAACCGGTGATCAATGACCCACGCGTGCGAGCCGTGACCCTCACCGGCAGCGACGACACCGGCACGAAGGTGGCGGCGGCGAGCGGTCATGCGTTGAAGAAAACCGTGCTGGAACTCGGCGGTTCCGATCCGTTTATCGTCCTCGCGGACGCCGACCTTGACGGCGCGGCGGCAATAGGAGCTAAAGCGCGTTTTCAGAACACCGGCCAGTCCTGCATCGCCTCCAAGCGCTTTATCGTGGAACAGTCGGTCGCTGCCGAATTCGAGCAAAAGTTTGTCGAAGCGGTGAAGAAGCTCAAAGTCGGCGACCCAATGGACCGAGAGACCAACATCGGTCCGATGGCGCGCGGCGACCTACGTGACGACCTCGATCGCCTGGTGCAGGGGTCGGTGAACCTGGGTGCGCGCGTCGTAATGGGCGGCCACCGCATTGAGGGGCGCGGCTACTTTTATGCGCCGACCGTCCTGACCGGGGTGACGCAGCGAATGCCGGTGTTTCGGGAAGAGACGTTCGGCCCGGTAGCGCCGGTCATCCGAGCGCGAGATGCCGAACACGCGCTTGCGCTGGCGAATGACTCCGACTTCGGCCTTGGCGCTGAGCTGTGGACAAACGACCTGGATCGCGGCCGGAAACTGGCGCGGCGGATTGAATCGGGATCCGTGTTCATCAACGGCATGGTGACATCCGACCCGCGGCTGCCGTTTGGCGGCGTCAAACGCAGCGGCTACGGGCGCGAGCTGTCGAGCTTCGGCATTCGCGAGTTCGTCAACGTACAGACGATCTGGATTGGGCCGGCCGCGCCCGCGCCTTCGGCGCCCCGCGCGGCCCCGGCAGCGGTCGAGTAAGCTCCCGGCAATGGCGCAACCGCACCGGCTGTCAGACGATACGATTGAAGAGGCGATTCTCGGCTACTTGAGACTCAAACCCCCACTGGAGAACCGCGTGTGAAGCCGCCCCCTGCCGACGACGAGACTATGATCGAGTGCCAGCGCTGCGCCGACGTGCTGAAATACGGCCAGGCGCGCGCGGCGAAACTGTTTCCCGCGATGAATGACGGTTTCAGCGAGGAGGGCCTGGCGTCGCTCAAGGCTACGGCGGTCGTCGAGTGCCGTTGCGGCCACACCGCGGTTGGTGTACAGCAGCGTGGCACGATAGTGCTTGTGATCCCGCGCCCCGGACAGATGCTCGGCGGCAGTTCAGGTATCGATTCGTCGGTCGTTCTCTGATGACGGGCTACCCGGGTTGCTATGAGGCGGCGCGCCGATGACCGATACCACAGCCCGCATCAGCGATCTCTACGCGATCCTCGGCGTGGACGGCGACGCGACCGCGGAGGATGTTCGCGCCGGCTACCGGGCGCTCGCCCAGCGTTTCCACCCGGACCACAACCCGAGCAACATGTCCGCGGCGAAGCGGATGCAAGAGATCAACGAGGCGTTCGCCGTGTTGAACAGCCCCGAACGGCGTCGTGAGTACGATCGCCTGCGGGCGAGTGTGGCCAGAGCACCGACAGACACGATCGATCCGCGCTCCGCGGGACGGGGACCGCGGCCGTATTATCGCGGTAAGAATTGGGGGCTTCACAACGGCGCATCTGCGCCGCCGGAATTCATCGTGCGCGCCACACCCTCGGGCTTCAATCTGGTGGTGACAGCGCCGGGCGACCGCCCCGAGCGCGAAGTGAGCGTGCACAGCGACGCACTGTTTCCGGTCTGCATGCGCGTCATCTGCTCGCCATGGCTGGCCGCTTCAGTGGAAGAGCTGACGGTCGCCGGTGGTGGCAGCGCGGTGCTGACAATCTCAGTGCGGCCGGACGCGAGCCGGAGCCTCAGTGGCTGGCGGGACGGCGGCGTCTCGCTCGATACAGACGACCCACGCGTCTATTGTCCCGATATCCGCATCACGACGATCTTCATGCACCGCAACCCCACTGCTCCGGCGCGCGAATCTACCGCAGACGTGCATGAGCCGGACTTGCGAGACATCGACCTACAATCCACCCGGCCCAATGGCTGGATTCGACGGCTGTTCGGAGGCGGCTCCTAAGCCGGGCGGGGGCGGTCGGCAGTCGATTACCCCTATCCCCCATCCCCTGTCCCCGATGCGGGGAAAGGGGCGATCCTGCGAAGCAGGCAAGGGCTTGGTTGGCTTGTTCGCGGCTCTGTCGGTCAGGCTTTGCGTGCCACGCCCCGCCTTGCTGCCCACCCGCGTCTTTAGCGGCAGTAATGCCGCCTAAGCTCCCCTCCCCGCATCGGGGAGGGCTGGGGGTGGGGTCGCCCGACGCTGCAACCAAGCCCGAACCTGGCACCGCTCGGTCGCCCCTTCCCGGCGTTAGGGAAGGGGTTAGGGGGTTAGGTTTCTCAGGACCGTCCCTGCGCCAGCGAGTCGCGGATCTCCTGGATGTGGCGGCGCAGATCGGGATCGATGACGCGTGCAGCTTCGATCTTCTTACAGCCGTACATCACTGTCGTGTGGTCGCGCTTGCCGAGGATGCGTCCAATCTCCGTCAGCGATCGCTGCCCGTCCTCATGCAGCAGGTACATGGCGATCTGACGGGCGTGCGCCAGGCGCTTGTCACGTGCCGGACCACCGAGCTGCGCCGGGCGAAGCTGAAAGTAGCCCGCTACGGCGTCGAGGATATCCTCCGGTGTGACATTACGCCGCCGTTGCGCCGAGGGGTACTCGCCCATCGCTTTCCAGGCCAGTTCAAGCGTGATTTCGGCCCCGGTCAGGTCCGCGTATGCCACAACGCGGTTCAGCGATCCTTCCAGCTCGCGTACGTTCTCGCGGATCCGGTCGGAGATTAAGCTCAATACGTCCTCGGGAATGTGGCGACCGAGCAAGCGGGCCTTCTCCTGCAGGATCGCCAGCCTCATCTCCGGGCTTGGCGGCTGGATGTCCGCGATTAGCCCCCACTCGAACCGCGAGATAAGCCGATCCTGCAGTCCGTTCACCTTCTTGGGCGGCTGGTCGCTGGTGATGACGATCTGGCGTCCGTGCGAGTGCAGATCGTTGAAGGTGTGGAAAAACTCCTCCATCGTTTGCTCTTTACCCGCAATGAACTGGATATCGTCGATCAGCAGCAGATCCGCATTGCGGTAGCGGGCGCGAAATTCGTCGCTGTGGCGCTCCCGGATCGAGCCAACGAAATCGTTGGTGAACTGCTCGGAGGTGACGTAGATCACGCGCATCCCGCGGTTCAACAGCGCATGGCCCATCGCGTGCAATAGATGAGTCTTGCCCAGGCCCACGCCGCCGTACAGAAATACCGGGTTGTACGTGGCGCCCGGATGTTCGGCGGCGCCGACGCAGGCGGCCAGCGCCAGCCGGTTGTTGTCACCTTCAACGAAGGTCTCGAAGGTATAGCGCTCATTCAGGCGCGGCGGCACATAACGGACACTGCCGGACGAACGGTCGCTGTCGTGATAGATCGAATGCGAAGGAGCCTCGTCCGGTGCATCATGCCGCCCGTTCATGTGCAGGATCTGCTGGGGCGTACCGGTTATCGGACCCGGCGCCCCGATGACTTCGAAAGTGACTTGCATGCTGCTGCCGGTGATCTGAGCCAACGTCTGCATGATCAGCGGTCTCAGCTTGAGCGAAAGCCACTCGGTCGCAAAGTCGGATGGAGCCACCACCGAGAGCCGTCCCCCGTTGTAGCGAACGCCGACCGTATCGCGCAGATACGTATCGTAAATGGGCCGCGTGACCAGTAACTGGACGTGCCCCAGCACGGACTGCCAGAGCTGTGCCGCGGACTGCCGTTTGTCGGAATCGGAGGGTTCGGAGGTCGCATGATCGTCGAATGCGCCGGCTTCGTCGCCGCGCGTGAGCTGTTGCATTGGAGATCCTTACCCGCCCGAAGTTGTAACAAGATAACAGCCGTTTTCGGAGGCCCGCAAGACCAACGGTCGGTCATCTCCCCGCTTGCAGGCGGAGCTATACGTGACCCGGCTGGCAGAGCCACGCATGATAGCTCTTCCCTGCTCTCAAATTCATCTATAGCGACCGGATCGATGCATTACGACGGCTGTAAAGAGGTAACCACATCGCTCGGTGCTAGCCGGGCGCTCTCTCCGGCGACCGGAGCGGCACGAACCTGCTCCTGGGCGATCATGTAATCGAGCGCACCCAGCGCGACGAGATCGACGGCTACCCAGATCAGGGCCTCGAGTTGAACCAGGTAAAAGGTGAAGACCTGGCCGATGAACAGCGAAACAAGTACAGCCCGACGAAACCAGTGGTAGGCAGACAGCGGCGCGTGCCGGCGGCGGAGCAACTGGATCGTGCCGGCGATAATCAGCACGTCGGCCAGCATTGAGGCGAGGAAGTCGCCCCAGTCCGCGGTCGTATGGCGCACGCCACCGGCCGCGAGGCCATTCGACGAAACGATGTCCCCGACAAACGTAAACGTCGCTCCGGCGGCGTAGACGACAAAGAAGAGTACCAGCAGCCGCGAAAACCAGCGTTCGCGGACGATGCGCTGATACAGGTCTCGGGTCCTTCGGGCCAGCACCGTCAACCGCCGCGGTGCCGGGTCGGGTGCCGGTTGCACCTGGTGGAGGGCGGCTTCCAGGGCCCTGACGACGGGATCCTGCTGGTCGCTCTGTTGCAGCAGCAGGAGCGCCCGATCGCGCTTGTCCTCGTCGAGATTGCTGGCCAGCGCGTCCTTCAGAACCTCGACGGCGTTTACCAGGTACCCCTGCTCCGATAGCACTTGCCGTCGCTCGATCAGGCGAAACGTGAGAAACAGCAGCATGAAGATGACGTAGATCATTGCGGTCGCGGGCTGAAAAAAGTAGTTGTTATCCGTAGTTACGAACTTGCCGACCTCGTCGATGAAGAGGCCAAACCCCGCACCGCCGAGAATCGCGGCGGCGAACTGGGCGCGGCTGCCCAGAAAGGAGAGCAGGACGATAATCGCGATCAGCATCGCGATGCCACCCCAGAGCATGTGGGCGATGTGCAGCCCATTGCCCCCGATTTTCGGGTAGCCGGTCGCCGTCAGGTACGCCCGCAACGCGATCACGGCCGTGACGCCCGCCACCAGGAATCGCTCGAGAAAGACCCCGGCGTCGGCGTTGCGGACCGCGTGGCTGCGAAACAACCGCCGCTTCAGTGCCGCGTTTTGCATGGAACGGTACTCTCCTTGGCCCGGTTCAACCGCCGTCGCGTCATGACCCGCGTTGAGAGCCTACCGGCGGTATGCGGCGCGGCGCCGCGCCAGCTCCACCCCCGGAACGAAGAACAATGTCGTCATCTAAAGTCTACCCTTACGCCTGAGCGCGCAGCCGGGTACCGCTCCGACAGTCATCGGGGGCTCGCCCCCGTTCACACCAGCAGAGCTGGTCTGGTTCATGCCCCTGGAGCAAGCTCCTTGGGTGCTTGTTCCCGCGTCTGCCTGACTAACGCAGCGCCCCGCGCACTGCTACCGGCTGCGCTGCCACCGCGCGACGGTCATCGAGGGCGTCTCCTCCCGCTATAGTCCCGTCTTCAAGCTCCCCTCGCCCAGTATTGGGAGAGGGGCCGGGGGTGAGGGCAAGCCGGGCCGGGTGTTAGGTCTCGCACGACTGCCCACTGCCCAGAGCCCAGTGTACCGCCGCCGGAGACATCAGTGTGCGCTCTGGCGCGCCGGTCCGCGCGAACGCGAGAATGAAACCGGAGGCAACGTACATGTCCCGTTTCGTCGAGACCAAGCGCACGCTGGACGGGCGCGTTCAGACGTTTCAGACGCGGCTGCTCGTCGCAACGCGGCGTATGGCGGCCGTCCGCTTCGACTTCACCGGCACGACCTACGCGACCGCGGGCGGCTTCCCGATCACGCCCGGCAGTTTCACGACGGGCTTCTTCTGGCGCGACCGCACCTACGCCCTCTACCACATCACCGATGCCGGCGACACGCCGATTGCCGACCGCTTCGACGTGGTAGAGGGCGTGCGCATTCGCAGTGACGGGCTCGAATACACCGATCTCTTGCTGGACCTGTGGGTGAGCCCGCTCGGCCGGGCGCATTTCGAGGACGAAGAGGAGGTCGAGGAGTACCGGCAACGCGGTCTGGTCACCGACCGCCAGTTGCTGACGATCCAGCGCACCGCGCGCTACCTGAAACGAGACCACCGCCGCATCGTCTCAGCCGCGCTTGCGGAGCTGAAGCGCCGGCTCGCAGCGATGGAGTGAAACGCAACGGTGCTCTTATCAGAGCGGCGGTGGGTCATGCCGGTTGCTAGGAGGGCTCCCGCTGCCGGTGAGGCCCTGCTACTACCGCCCGGCGGCTAAAGGCCGCAGGCTTGATCAACGAAGCCCGCCTGCGCGGGCTACCAAGCGGCGCGGGCGGCCAACCGGCGGATGCCGGTTTTGTTGCATGAGCCCGCGGTTTTAACCGCCGGGCGACCAGTCGGGCGCCGCCATTGATGGTGTTAAGGGCTTGATACGCAATCCACGATCTGCATATTACAACACTGTTCAAACCGCCGGCTGCGGGTGATCGTCGACTGAAACCGGTAGCTCCTTCAGCATCCGCACGGGCGAGAAAAAAATCCACAGCGTCGAGAGCACGAGACCCGCCGCGGCGATCGTCAGCGCGGGCCGCAGCCCGATGATCTGCGCCAGGATGCCGCCGCCGAGCAGCCCGATCGGTCGGACGCCCTCTTTCAACACATAAATGCTGGCGTTGGCGCGCCCCAGCAACCGGTCGGAGACGACGGACTGGCGTAAGCTCATCTCGTTCACGTTGTAGACCGTCCAAGAGACGTCGGCCAGTTGCGCGAGCACCAGCAATGCGACGGCAACGGCGGCCGGACCGTGTGCGAGTGGCGTGAGAAACTGTGCGCTGCTGTGGACCCATGCCGCGCCGAGGATCGCCATCCCTATACCAAACCGCCGCACGATGCGCCCCACAAGCAGCGAGCCGGCCAGACCGCCAACGGCGCCGGCCGCCACGATACAGCCAAGCATGACGGGTGGAAGCCGTAGCTCGCGTAATACGAACAGGCCGTAGGTGGCGCCGATGATATTGCCGAACAGGTTCTGAGTTACGGAGGCGAGCGTCGTGGCGCGGAGCAGCGGATTGCGCAACACGACGCGGAGCCCCTCGGCCGCCTCACGCCGCACGCTCTGTCGCTTATGTGCCGGAGGAGCTTGCGGCTCAGGCGTACGGATCAGCCCGACGAACAGCGCCGACACCAGGTACGTCACGGCATCGCAGACGACAGCGACGTGGGCGCTGAAGGCCTGCACCAGCCCACCGCCGATCGCCTGGCCGCCGATCTCGGAGATCGAGTCACTCGTCGCGAGCTTGCTGTTGCCTTCCATGAGCTGCTCTCGACCGACCAGCGACGGCAACAGTGATCGGTACGCGACCTGGAACAACACGGTCAGGACGCCGCTCAGGAAGGCGACGACGTATAACTGCTCGATGTGCAGCCGTCCGATCGCCGCGGCCAGCGGCACGGATAGCAACAGTGCGAACCGGCCGAGGTCGGAGGCGATCATCAACGGACGGCGGCGCAACCGGTCGACCCAGACTCCCGCCTGCAACCCGACCAGTAAGGCGGGCAGCGACGCGCAGGCTCCGAGGAAACCCATCTGGAGCGGCGTCGCCTGTAGCACTAGAATCGCCAGGAACGGGAGGGC
Organism: Chloroflexota bacterium; assembly: GCA_036741355.1. Lineage (GTDB taxonomy): Bacteria > Chloroflexota > Dehalococcoidia > CAUJGQ01 > CAUJGQ01 > JBBRGK01. Next base: position 17,563 of record DAINSK010000028.1, on the reverse strand, counting down.
GCCCAACTGCGTCCCGAGGACCGAGATCGTCTGCCCGGTCCACAGCTTCATGAAGTCGCGGTGTCGCCACAGGGTCATGAGCGGTCCGTATAAGCTCCCCCTCTCCAAGGGATTGGAGAGGGGGTCGGAAGGTGAGGTTGCCGGCCGCGCAGCCGACTCCCCACGACTGCCGACTGCCGGCGACCGAAGGGAGCGAACTGCCTACTGCCTCGGCTCCACTCCGGCCGCGGACTGCGCTCAGCCGACTACGGCCGGTAAGGAGCGGCCGTGGGCCCGAGCTGGGTTCGAAGCATCGGCTGCGCTTCTTCGAGAAACTCGCACAGCAGCGGGCGCGTATCGCGCGGATCGATGACGTCCTGGCCCGTCGCCTCGGCCGTCCGGAACGGTGAGGCGATTGCCTGGAGCCGCGCCTCGATCTCGGCCTGCTTCGCCTCAGGGTCCGGCGCACTCTCGATCTCACGCCGGTAGGCCGCGAACGCGCCGCCTTCGATGTGCATCGAGCCCCATTTCCCGGACGGCCACACGTAGCGCCGGTACATTCCGCTCGGCCGGTGAGCACACTGGCCCGCGACGCCGTACACCTGCTTCATGACCACCGATATCCATGGCATCTGGCTTTCGCAGGTTGTGACCACGAGGCGCGCCCCGGCGCGCTCGATCCCCTGCTTCTCGGCCTCGAGGCCCACCATGAACCCCGGCTCGTCCACCAGGTCGACGATCGGCAGGTGGAACGTGTCACAGAGCTGAATCATGCGGATGACCTTCTGGCCCCCCGCGACGTCGGTCGATCCGCCAAACTGCGCGTTGTTGGCGATCACGCCGACCGGGTATCCGTTGAGCCGCGCGAGCCCGGTGATCCGGGCCCGCCCGTAGAACGGCGCTATTTCGAAGAATGACCCAAGGTCGAACACCTTCTCGATCACTCGGTGGGCGTCGTAGCCGCGGCGGGAATCCCTTGGGATGATCGTGAGCAACCTCTCGTCGCGGCGACCCGGGTCGTCGACGGGCTCGACCTGCGGCGCCATCTCCCAAACGTTGGACGGCAAGAAGCTGAGGAAACGCCGGATCATCGCGAACGCGTCCCGTTCGTTTTCGGCCAGGTTGTCGATCACGCCGCTCTGGTAGGCATGGATCTGCTCGCCGCCCAACTCTTCCTTGGTAATGTCGTAGCCAAGCGCCGCCTTGACCACCGGCGGTCCACCGGGAAAGAGCTGGCTAATCCCTTTCACCATGAGGCTAAAGTGCGCGAGGCATGCGTTCACCGCCGGCAACCCAGCAACCGAACCCAGGACAGCAGACACCACCGGCACGAGCGGCAGCAGCTTGGCGTCGATCGCGGACATGACGTTCCCGTCTGGGAGGTAGGTTCGGCCCATCTCCTCGAACGAACGCACGCTACCGCCCGCCGCGTCGAGCAAGCGGATGAAGGGCAGGCGCCATTCGAGAGCGCGCCTGTTTGCGGGCGGCTCTGTCCCAAGACCGCCACCTCGACCGCCGCCCGAGCCGCCGCGCACGGTGAAATCTCCCGCCGTCACGACGACCTTGCGCCCATCGAGTTTGCAAAAACCTTCGACCGATGCCTTGGGCTTGAAATCGATGAGCCGGCCGTCGGCATAGGTGCCCTCTCCCACCAATCCCATGAATTCGCGAAACGAGCCCCGGTCGGCCAGCGCATCGATCCGATCTCGGACGGTTAACTTGCCCTGGGAGTGTTGGCGGGCTACCCCTTCAGGCCCGCCCATCTTTCGGGCGAATTCATGCCTCTGTTTAAGCTCATCAACTTCCGGTTCCCAGGACATCTGGTACTTCTCCCGAAATCACACTCGCCCGGCGCCAGGACGTTGCAGATCGTGCTTGATTCCGGTCCTAGCATTCAGTCTTCGTACGGGGCTGTCAATGTCCCGCACGATCGCCTGGACAGGCGGAGACGCCGGAACTAGCATTCGTCCACGCCTGAAGTTGAACGTCCCTCAACGGCCCACACTTGCGGGGCTCGATGCAAACCTTAGTCGACTTGCTCTCTGAAGCAGCCAGGGTGCACGGCACCGCTCCGGCGCTAACGATGCATGGGCGCGATCCCTGGACGTGGAGCTACGAGGAGCTGTAGACTCGGCCTACGTTATCAGCAACGCGATGCCGCATACCGCATCACGTCGCTTACCACGTGTTTTGTAGCCGACCATCGAAGGGATGCAAACATGCGACCTCAGCGAAACGCAGTAGGTAGCCAGGAATGGTTGAATCGGCGCCTCTCTCGTCGCGAGGCTGTTCGCGGCGGGGTCGTAGTGTTGGGCGGCGGCGTCCTGTTCCTGGTTGGCTGCAGCTCCAGCAATAACAACAGCAACGGCGCCACGGCGACACGTGCGGCGTCCGCCGCAGCAGCGGGCACTCCCGGTACCGCCGGCACACGCGCCGCCAGTGGCTCTCCTGCTGCGGCCGGCTCCGCGAAACCAGCAGGAAGCCCGGCGGCGATCGCTCCTGGAAAGCCGGGCGGCAACCTGGTCACGATTGCTACGGACAACCCGACGAGCCTCGACCCGCACACCGGTCAAGGCGGCGGTGACCACCAGTTCTTCTGGACCATGCACGACAACCTCGTGAACTACAACCAGCAGGGCGAGCTTGACCCCTCGCAGTCGCTGGCGCAGTCCTGGGAGATCGCGGGCGGCACGCAGATCACGTTCAAGCTCCGCAGCGGCATCAAGTTCACGGACGGCACGCCGTTCGACGCCGCCGCGGTGAAGTTCAATATCGACCGAAACCTGGACCCGGCAACTAAATCGGCGGCGTTCGCCCAGATGAGCGCTATCGACGGCGTCCAGGTGGTGGATCCCACCACCGTCGTTTTCAAGCTCAAGGAGCCCAACGCCGCACTGCTCACCAACCTTGGCGACCGCGGCGGCGCGATCATCTCGCCGACGGCAGCGCAAAAGTTCGGCAAGGACTACGGCCGTAACCCCGTGGGTACGGGACCCTTCATTTTCAAGGAGTGGGCGCAGAGCGACCACATTACCGTGACCAAGAACCCCAATTACTGGGCCAAGGACAGCGCCGGTACCCCCTTCCCGTACCTCGACCAGGTGCGCTGGAATGTCGTCCCAGACCCAACGGTCGGACTGGCCAACCTGGACGCCGGCACCGTGGACGTTTACACGCTGAGCCCCACAGACGTCGACAATATCTCGAAAAACTCCAAGTACCAGGTAACGTCCATCAAAGGCGGCGGCTGGTCGGGTGTCTACGTCAATCAGGCGCTGGCGCCGCTGGACGACCTGCACTTCCGGCGCGCGCTCGGGCGCTCGATCGATAAGGCCGCGATCTTGCAGGCGGCTTTCTTCGGGAAGGGCGTCCTCGGCATCGGCCCCCTGGGTGCCTCGTCATGGACGTTCAATACCAGCCTTAAGGGCCTCGACTTCGACCTGACGGCGGCGAAACAGGAGCTGACGCAGAGCAAGTATCCGAACGGCACAAAGCTCGAGATGATCACGATCAATACGTCGGCCTATCTGCAGCACTCAGAGCTGTGGAAGCAGATGGCGAGCAAAGTTGGCATCGACCTGAGTATCACGCCTCTCGCCACCGCCGACCTGACCAATCGCGACTACGTGCTAAAGGATGCGCCGCTGAACCTGGCCGGGTTTTCTGCACGCGTCGATCCGGACGGCATGACCGCCGATGTTCTCGGATCACAGGGGTTCTACAATCCGGGGCACCAACCAAACCCGCAACTGGACGACCTGATCGTCAAGGCACGGCAAACCTACGACCAAAACGAGCGCAAGAAGTTTTACGACCAGGTCCAGCAACTGGCGATCGACCAGGTCTACGATTACTACGTCCTGTACGCGACGTTGTATGCGGCTGGTCAGTCCAAGGTGAAAAACTTCAATACCCTGTGGGGCCCCGAGGGCAAGCAGCGCTATAAGTTTCTGTACCTCGGATAGCGGTGGGCCGCGCCGACCGGCAGCGCCACGTGGCGGCGGGATTGAATACGTCTCGGGGTAGATCCGAACCGTGACACGATACGTCGCCGGCCGCCTGCTGGCGCTCGTCCCGGTCATCCTGCTGGTTTCCGTGGCGGCGTTCTCTTTCATTCACCTGCTGCCGGGTGACCCGGTGATCGCGCTGCTGGGAACGAGCGGGCAGAGCCTGACGCCGCAGCAGCTCCAGATCGCGCGGCACGACCTGGGCTTGGACCGTTCCTTGCCGGTTCAGTATCTCGACTGGGCTTCCAAAGCGGTCACGGGCAACCTGGGGAGATCGGCCGTGACCCGCCAGGTGATCACCAAGGCGCTGCGCGACCGCTTCCCGATCACGCTCCAGCTCACGATCGCTTCATTCATTGTCAGCCTGCTTATAGCCCTGCCGACCGGCGTGATCGCCGCCTACCGCCGCAACAGTTTGTTGGACCGGATATTGACCGTGATCGCGCTGGGCGGAGTCGCCATGCCCAGCTTCTGGTTGGGGATCCTGCTCATCCTCGCGTTTGCAGTACAGGTGCACTGGATGCCGCCATCCGGCTATGTCAGCTTCGGCTCGAATGCCACAGAATGGCTGCGCCACTTGGTTTTGCCGGCGGTGACGCTCGGTGCCGTGCAGGCGGCAGTCGTTATGCGTCAAACCCGTTCCAGCCTGCTCGAAGTATTGAACGAAGACTACGTTCGGACGGCGCGGGCGAAAGGACTGGCTGAGCGGCGGGTCGTGTTGCTTCACGGCCTGCGTAACGCCATGCTGCCGGTAGTCACCGTCGCGGGGCTCCAGGTAAGCCGCCTGCTCGGCGGCGCGGTGGTGATCGAGACCGTCTTCGCGCTCCCGGGCTTCGGCCGCTATGGCGTCGATGCGATCTTCATCCGAGACTACCCGGTGGTGCAGGCCGTGGTCCTGGTGACGGCGGTGATCGTCGTGCTGACAAACCTCTTTACCGACCTGCTCTATGGCGTGCTCGATCCCCGCATTCGGTACGCGTGACGATGACTGCTCCGACCTCCCAGGCGGTCCTCAGCGCATCAGTTCCTCCACGGGCCGGGCGTGGTTGGGGGCCACTGCGCTTGCTTCTCAGGCTGGTGCGCGACCCGGCGGTCTGCATCGCCATTGTCCTTCTGCTGGTGATCGCGCTTTGTGCGATCTCCGCGCCGCTCATTGCGCCGTACCATCCGAACGACATCAGCCCGTTCAGCACGCTCAAGGGGCCGTCGTCGGCCCACCTGCTGGGAACGGATGAAAACGGGCGTGACGTATTGAGCCGCGTGATCTACGGCTCTCGCGTCTCGCTCACGGTCGGCTTCATCTCGGTCGGGATCGCGTTGCTGGTCGGCGTGCCGTTGGGATTGATCTCCGGTTACGCGGGACGGTGGGCGGACAGCCTCATCATGCGCACGATGGACGCGATCCTCGCCTTCCCGGCGCTGATCCTGGCGCTCGCGATCGTGGCGATGCTCGGTCAAGGGATCAATCAGTTGATGATCGCCATCGGCGTCACCAGCATCCCAGTCTTCGCACGGCTTGTGCGAGCGCAAACGCTGTCGCTCAAGACGCTCGATTTTGCCGTCGCCGCCCGGTCGATGGGTGCGCCGGCGCGCCGCATCCTCGCCCGCCACATCCTGCCCAATACGCTCGCACCGATTATCGTCCAGGCGTCGCTAGGCATGGCGTTCGCGATCCTGGCCGAGGCCGGGTTGAGCTTCCTCGGCGTCGGCATCAGACCCCCAACCGCGACGTGGGGCGGCATGTTGCAGAAGGCGCTACGGTCCACACAACGCGCGCCGACCCTTTCGATCTTCCCGGGGATCGCGATCTTCCTGACCGTGCTCGCGCTGAACCTCGTCGGCGACGGCTTGCGCGACGTGCTCGATCCTCGCTTGCGGGGCAGGCTACAGGACGGGCGGCGATGACGGGCGAAATGCCCAAGCGCTTCGAAGAATTGCTGGTGGTGGAGGTTGCCGGCTCGGTCGCGGGAGGTTACGCCGGCAAGCTATTCGCGGGCTACGGCGCCACTGTGCTGTTGATCGAGCCGCCCGGCGGTGACCCGCAGCGCGCTGTGGGGGAGCCGCTCGACGACTCCGGCACGTTGTTCGCATACCTGAACACGGGCAAACGCAGCGTCTGCCTGGACATCGAGACCACCACGGGATCAGACCTTTTCCGTCGCCTCCTGGAAAGGGCCGACGTGGTAATCGAGAGCTCGTCGCCCGGGCCGCTCAAGCCGATGACAGCGGACGTCCCGGATGATCGCTTGATCAAACTGTATGTCTCGCCCTTCGGCTTGAGCGGTCCCTATCGCAACTTTTCCTCGACGCCCTTCACCGACTACGCTGCAGGCGGGCAGATGTTCGTTACCGGCGAGCCCCACCGCGAGCCGATCCAGGGAGCCGGCCGGCAGCCGGAGTACGCCGCGGGCACCTACGGTTTCATCGCCGCCATGGCGGCGCTCCTGTACCGCGATCGCGGCAGCACCGGCCAGACGATCGACGTCTCGCACATGGAAACGATGGCGAGCATGCACCAGTGGACCTCGGTGAAGTACACGCACACCGGCACGATCGAGCGCCGGATCGGTAACCGCTACAGCTCATCCCACCCGATCACCATCTACCCCTGCAAGGACGGCTACGTCGCCGTGAGCGCGGCCAGCGACCCCGCCGCCGACCGATTCCTATCCGTCATCGGCTTCGGCCACCTGCTGGCCGATCCGCGCTTTGCCACGGGCCTCGACCGGCTTGAGCACGCCGACGAGTTCGACGCCGAAATCCTGCCGTGGCTGATGCAGCACAGCGCCGGCGAGATCGTCAGCATCGCCCAGGAGGTGCGCGTGCCGGTTGGACCGGTGCCGGGCATGCTCGAACTACTGAGGGATCCGCACCTCGCGGCGCGCGAATTCTGGGATGCGGTCGAGATCGATGGCAGAAGCCTGCGCTACCCCGGACCACCGTTCAAGCTCTCGCGCCATGCCTGGCGACCCGCCGCACCACCGCGCATCGGAGCGGATACTCGCGCCGTGATGACCGACTTGGGCGCCGGGAGCCTGGACGCGCTGCGCCAGGCGCGCGTTACGCGGGAGAGCGCGGATGGCTGACCGGCCGATGGCGCTCGACGGCGTGAGGGTGCTTGACCTCTCTCGAGTGTGGGCAGGGCCCCTGGCGGCGCGCATCCTCGGCGATCTGGGTGCAGACGTCATCCGGGTGGAAGCGACCTGGTCGCGCGGCCCCAAAGCAGTTACAGATGAGGAGGCGCGGCGCACCGGACGCTTCCCCAATGGTAAGGCGGGCGACAGGCCCTGGAACCGCGAAGGCATGTTCAACAAGTTCAATCGCAACAAGCGGGGGATCACGCTGCAACTGGACCAACCCGCGGGCAAAGCGATCTTCGAAAGGCTCGTGCAGCAGGCCGACGTCGTGCTGGAGAACTACAGCCCGCGCGTGATGCCCCAGCTTGGTCTCGGCTACGACCGGCTCTCGGAGCTAAATCGCGGCATCATCTATATCGGCATGCCGGGGTTCGGCTCGACCGGTCCAGCCCGCGACTGGGTGGCACTCGGCACGATGCTCGAGCCGGCGGCAGGACTCTCCAGCCTGATGGGCTACCCCAATGGCGGGCCCTACAAATCGGGTGTCGCCTGGGCCGACCCGGTAGCGGCGCTGCACGCCGCCGCCGCCATCACCATCGCCCTCGCGGATCGCGCCGCCGACCCGGAGCACCGTGGCCAGGCGATCGAGTTGGCACAGGTCGAGGGCATGGTGGATTTCATCGGCGAAGAGGTGCTGGCGGCGCAGGTGCGCGGCGCCGACGCACCACGCCACGGCAACCGCCATCCTTACTACGCTCCACAGGGCTGCTACCCGTGCGCGGGCCCCGGGGGACCATGGCAACCAGTTACCGAACAGGACGACCAGGCCGGCCAGGGACAACCGCCCGGTGGCGGGGACAAAGGGGACCCCGCCTTACCATTGGACACTTCAAATGACCGTTGGATAGCGATTAGCGTCACCAGCGACGCGGACTGGAAGGCGTTTTGTCGCATCGCGGGTATCGACAAGCGCCTGGCGCGCCTGCGGCTCGACGAGCGCATCGCGGCCCACGACGAGATCGATGACGCCATCGCCGCGTGGACGGGGCCGCATGACCACATCGAACTGATGCACACGCTGCAGGCTGCCGGCATCGCTGCAGTTGCGGTCTTCGATGCGAAAGAGTTGGTGGAAAACGAACACCTCGCCGCTCGCGGCTTCTACACCCCGATCAGCCATCCGGACGCCGGCACGTTCGTCTTTCCGGGACTGCCGGCGCACCTCAGCGCAACACCCGCCACCTACCGCCTGCCCGCGCCCGGACTGGGTGAGCACAACCGCGATGTTCTGATTGGCATGCTGGGCCTGAGCGATGATGAGCTTGCCGGGCTCTATGCAGACGGCGTGGTCGCGGACGAGCCGCCGGACTAAGTCTCTCCCGTACCCGAAGCCGTGGCGCTATTGCCGGCCTTAGCGCGTCAGCGCGTCCGCTCCCCATAGTCCTCGAACGGCGCGTCGCGGCGACGAATCGTTTCGCGGAAGCCGATCTCACCGAAGCTCTCGCGCCAGCGCAGCGCCTCCTCGGTGTGGCGGGTGACGCCGTCGAAGAAGGTGCCGAGCATTTGCGTGGTGCGCAGCCCCATGTTTTCGTACGCCTGGTTGATGAGCAGCTTATTCAGCGCAAGCTGATTGCCCGGAATGTGCTGGTAGCGCTTGGCGTAGCGCTCGGTCTCCTCGGCCAGCCGGTCCGCGGGGAACACCTGCGCGACGAGGCCGATACGGAAGGCGGTGGCGGCGTCGATCGCGTCGCCGGAGAGCAGGAACTGCTTGGCGTGCTCGAGGCCGAGCTTGTACACCCACATCATCGTCGTCGGCGTGCCGAAGACGCGTGACGGCGGATAGCCGATGAAGGCGTCTTCGGCCATGAAGATCAGGTCGGCGCACAGCACCAGGTCGGTGCCTCCGCCGAGCGCGTAGCCGTGCACCTGCGCGATCACCGGCTTGGGACATTCCCACAGCTTCATGAAGCGACGCATGTTGTGCCCCATAAACATGTAGTCGCGTACGGGGTCCCACGCGCCGGGCCGCGCCTCGGGCGAGGGCGCGTCGTAGCGCGGACGCCGGGGAATGCGCTCGCGCGGGTTCAGGTCGTAGCCGGCTGTAAAGGCCCGGCCGGCGCCGCGCAGGACGATCGCCCGCACCGCCGCAGACGCCGTCGCTTCATCGATTGCATCCGCCAGGCCCTGGATAACGGACTCGTTGAGCGTGTTCAGCTTCTCCGGCCGGTTCAGCGTAATGATGCCGAGCGATTCGCGTTCTTCGTAGAGGACCGTCTGTTCGGAGTTCATGCGGCCGTCCTTTGCTGTGTCGAGTCCCCGGCGTCGTAGCGATGATGGGGCACCGTCACGTTGTACCATAGAGACCCACCCATTAAAGCCGGAGTCGCACGTGCCCGCCGACCTGACCATCTTCGCCGCGAAGTACCTGGTTTTCATCGCCGTCGTGGTCGCGGCGGCCATCCTGGCATTCCGCCTCTGGCAGCTTCCAAGGCTATCGGTGTTGCAATGGGTGGTCGCGGCGGTGGTGCTGCTCGTTCTCAGCTATGCGCTGGCCCTCGCTGGTGGGGCGGCCTACAACGACCCACGACCGTTCACCACGAGCCACGTGGCGCCGCTAATCTCACATGCGCCCGACAACGGATTCCCGTCCGACCACGCGCTCCTGGCCGCGGCGCTGGTCGCGCTCGTCGCGATGGTGGACGTCTTGTGGGCTATACCGCTGGCGGTGATCGCCGTGATGGCCGATTGGGCACGGGTGGGAGCGGGTATCCACCACGTCGTCGACGTCGCTGGAAGTTCGATCTTCGTCGCGATCGCCGCCGTGATCGCTCTGGTGATCGCCCCCATCGTTATGGGACTCTTGACACCGCACCTTCCGGAGCAATGGAAGGAACGGCGGCTGATGCCCGATCGCAGGCCCAGATGATCTCGGTAGATTCAAGGTTGGGCCGGGTTATCCCTGGAGGATCTTCTCCATGATGATGACGTCCACCCACCGACCATCGAGCATGCCCTGTTCGTGATAGATGCCCACGGTCGTGAAGCCATGGCGTTCGTAGAGCCGCATGCCCGGTGCGTTGGTTGGGAACGCAGCCAGCACCATCTTGTGGTAGGCCAGGGTTCGCGCCCGTGCTTCGAGCGCGCTCAGCAGCGCCTCGCCGATGCCGCGTCCCCGCTGCTCGCGGCCGACGTAGACCGAGAAGTCGACGACGTGTTCGTATGCCGGACGGGGATTGAACGAGTTGAGGGAGCCCCACCCTGCCACGGCGCCATCGCCGTCGGTGGCCACCAGCACCGGATGTCGTGCATCGCGCGATGCGAGCCATTCGGCGCGTTCCTCGGGCGTCCGCACCTGCGTCTCCAGCGTAGCGACGCGGTCTTCGATGCCCTGGTTGTAGATGCGCGCGATCGCCGCCGCGTCGGCCAGAGTCGCGTCACGAATGTCCACGCCCGTCTCCGTGGGACAGTTTATGCGGACCGCTGTGCGCCGGCCACCGTTACCACCAACACACATGGTGCCGCTGATTTGTTTCGCCAGGCGTGCCGTGTACCGTTTTGCACCACGCAATCTCCCTGACGCAGGTGCTGTTCGGCTCCATCGTCCAGTTCGAGCCACACCTCACCCGAAAGGATCAGGTTGAAATCGACAGTGTCCGTCCGGTGCATGCCGGGATTGTCCGACTCCAGCGCCTCGGCCAGTCCAGGCAGCTTCGCGTCCAGTTCGGCGAGCGCGGCATCCATGTCCAGGCCGGCGGGAAGCGTCGCGCTGTTAGGGGCAAGCGTAACCACGCCAAAGCGGAACCCGCCCGCGGGCGGGAAATATCCATGAGTCGCTGGGGCATCGCCAGCACTGGGAAGTGGGACGAGCGCATCGCTGCCCCAAAGTGTAGAGAATTGGGCGCCCGGTAGCAGGTCCACCGTGATGGGCGCGACCTGCTCATCGCTGACGAACACCGATTTGCCACCAGCCGTCTGGCCGGTAACTACGCGTCGCACTTGCATAGCCCCCCCTCGAGCTTGCCCCGCTCGCGTATCGACACACAGTATCAAGCAGGTTTCGGGAGAGATGATGTCGAGCTTATGGTGTTCGCGGCTGCTCGATAAACTCGATACGTACGTCGTCTGGTACTTTTAGAAAGGCGATGCGGACCCCACGGCCTGCCTCCATGGGACCGTCCAGCAGCTCCGCGCCAAGGCCCTGCAGCCGCGCGATATCCGCATCGAGGTCGGTTGAGTCCAGGCCGAAGTGCTCGAGACCGTGATGCGGTTGCGCATCTCCGGGACCTAGCTGCTGCCCGGTTAGTGCGCCGGAGATATTGACCGCCATGCCGCCATCCTCGCTCAGGCAGCGGATAAAGCGGTCGCCGAACGGCGCTGGTCGCACCGTGTCGGACGCAATGCGGAAGTTGAAAGCGCGAACGTACCAGTTGGCGGTCCGTTCCGGATCTGGCGCTTTAAGGTGGATGTGGTTAATGCGGTATGCCACGAGGCACTCCTAATTTGATGCAACAATTTGTACCGAACGACATCAGGTCGGGCGCACGACGTCGGTGGCGTAGCGGGCCATCGTGCGACCGATGTCCGCAAGGTCAAGCATCCCCTGCGCGTCCACCGGAAGTTCGCGGAGATCTCGGAAGTACTGGATGTAGAGGTCCGGCGTGACGATGCACATCATGGTGGCGGGCGCATCGAACGGGTTGCTGAACGTGTGCGGCACTCGGGTCGGCACCACCACCACCGACCCCGCCTCCGCATCGATCGACTCGTTGCCGCTGGTGAATCGCAGCCGCCCGGAGGTGACGATGAAAATTTCATCGTGATCGCGGTGAACGTGCTGCGGCGGTTGCGCCGGACCCGCAGGAACCGTCACGTCGATGAGCCCCAGCCGGTGATCGGTATGCGTTCCATCCTCGATGATGCGGGCGCGAATCGGCCCGCCGCCGGCCTGCTCTCCCTCGCCGGGACTTATGACTTGAATGCCCATTACTCGGCCTCCTGCTAAAACTCGACGTGCTTGATCATGTGTCACCTCCGAATGACCAGCGGCTAATGAATCATATAGACAAGATGCCGTGGCCGCATTCGTTTGTAACCGGGCTGTTAGTACCTTCATTGGCAGTTGATTTCCGGGTGATATAGTAGTCCAATTTGCCGTATAGACTCCGTTCCGCCCGCGATCGAGGCGTTCGCGGGTCGGGAGAGCGGATGGAGAGAAGGGGGGGTTTGCCAATGAGCGACCACGGATCAACGTATTGGAACGACATTGCTGCTCGGCGCGCGAGCCGGCGGCGGCTTCTTGGGACCGGCGTAGCTGTTTCTAGCGTCGCCGCGCTCACCCTTGCGGGATGTGGAGGGAACGCCAACAACGGCGGCACCAAAAGCGCCGCCCCTTCGCCCCCGGGCGGGGCAAACGCACCGTCGGCCGGGGCCACCCGAGCGGCGGGTCCCAGCGGAACTCCGGGATCGGCGCCTAGCTCGAACGCTGTGCCTACATTACCTACCGCGCAATCCTCGCTCAAGACCGGTGGCAGCCTAGGGTACACCATCGTAGGCGCGGCACCCCTGGACCCGGTCGAGAACACGACGTATCGTGCGCAGGACCTATCCGGATTCCATTACGCCCGACTGCTCCGCTTCGCCGCCAGCACGGACCCTAACGTCTCGCTGTCCAAGATCATCACGCCGGACCTGATCGAGAAGTATGAAGTTTCCCCGGACTCGCTCCAGTACACCATGCACGTGCGACAGGGCGTCATGTTCCATCCGCCGCTGAGTCGGCCGTTGACCACCGCCGACATCATGGCCAGCTGGCAGTACTTCACGACTAACGTCAAGAATGCCAATAAAGACGTCTACTCGCCGATCGTCGACAGCATCACCGCTCCCGACGACAAGACGATCGTGTTCAAGCTTAAGGCGCCGTATGCCCCGTTCCTGAACAAGCTCGCCAACCCGTCGTACCTGTGGGTCATGTCCCAGGAGGCGGTCAACCGGAAGGGCATCGATCCGTCGACGCAGGCGGTCGGCACTGGCCCCTTCATCTACCAGGATCAATCGCCGACGGCGATTACCTGGAAGAAAAACCCCAACTATTGGAACAAGGGGATCCCGTACGTCGACGGGGCAGTGCTGAACGTCATCCCCGCCACTTCGACCCAGGAAGCGCAGTTCACGGCCGGCAATATCGACGTGCTTTCGATCGCAACCACCGACTGGGAGGCGCTCAAGAAAGCGGTGCCAAAAGCCAACTCCGTGGAGTATGCGCCCGCCGGCCTCGCCTTCCTATTCTTTTACAACGTGCTGGCCGGGGACAGCCCCTTTAAGGATCCGCGCGTGCGGCAGGCGGCCTCGCTTGCCATCGACCGCAAGTCGCTGATCGATGCCGGCTATAACAATCACGGCTTCTGGTGCAACATGGTTCCGGCCGGACTGGGCAAGTGGTACCTCGACCCGAACGGCAAGGACATCGGCGATGCCGGCAAATGGTTCAAGTACGACCCACAGCAGGCGAAACAGATGCTGCAGGCAGCCGGGGCCGCCGGTACGGAGATGACGTTCTTTTACCCGAACAACGCCTACGGTGACGTGTTCAATAACACCGCCGACCTCGCGCGCGGCATGCTCGCCGATGCGGGTTTCAAAATTCAGGTCGTGACCGTGGACTACTTGAAAGACTGGATCGACCCGACCCAGGGCTACTGGGTCAAGGGGCTGCCGAAGAACGGGATCGGACACGCCCTGCAAACCGGCTTCAGCGATCCGGACGACTACCTGACCGGCATGCTGACGAAGGGCGGCAACCGGAATGATAGCCTCGTGGACGATCCGGATCTGGCCTCGCTGATCAAGGCCCAGCAGAGCGAGTTGGACGAGAACAAGCGCCTTCAGCTCGTATATAACGCAACGAAGGCGGCGGACGACAAGATGTACTACGTGCCGCTCACGTACACCACGACCATCCTCATGACGCAGCCGTGGGTCCAGAACTTCTGGCCCGCCGACTCGTACAACTTTGGCACGGAGTCGTTCGCCTTCGCTTCGGTCAACAAATAGCGATGCGGCCCGCCCGGGACATCTATCCCGGCGGGGCCGCGATGGGCCGTTTCTCCTGTATGATTGCCACAAACCGCCTTCGGTGAGGGTGGCCCGTACAGGTGCGCGGAGCCGGCGACCTGCTTGCCGGCTCCGGAAAGGCCGCGCCCATGGGCATGCCGTTCGCATTGCGACCAGCGGTGTGCCCAACCTTCATCGGGCGGGCGCTCCACCTGGACCTGTTGCGCCGGTACCTCACGCGACTGCAGTCGGGCGACGGCCAGATAGTGATAGCAGCCGGCGAGGCGGGCATCGGCAAGTCGCGACTCATTTCCGAAGCAAAACACGAGGCGCTGCAGCGCGGAGCTCGCTGCCCCATCGCTGCTGGACGTCCTCCGAGACGGCGGCGTTTGGCGTGTTCAAAGGCAAAGCCGCCACACCCTCGTCGTCGTCCAGGGGAAGATCGTCAGCCTCTCCGCCATCCCGGATTTATCAGACCCGGAAACGCTGAAGTTCGTCCAGGCGAGTGGCGGCGGCAGGTAGCGGTCCGAAATCCGTGCGAATGACCCGGAGTCCACGGCGGCTCCGGGTCATTTGCGTGTCCGGCGGCTCTCTGAGCCCAACCCGATCAGCGGCAACAGCTCCGGAATCGAGTCGATCAGGTAGGTCGCTCCGGCGGCGCGCAGGGCTTCGGCAGGCTGGGCGCCGTAGGTGACGTCGCAGGAGGATACACCGGCGCCCGCGGCCATGAGGATATCGTAATTGCTGTCGCCAACGACCAGCGCCTGTTCGGCGCAGACTCCCAACTCCTTCAGCGTGCGCAGCACCAGTGCGGGATGCGGCTTGGGGTACGGCACGCGGTCGCCGCCCAGAACGAGGGTGACGTACGTCCGTAAACCGGCGGCATCGACGACGGCGTCGGCCACTTCCTGGATCTTCGTCGTCGCGATCGTCAGCGTTCGGCCGGCGTCGCGTGCGGCGGCGAGCGTTTCTACGACGCCCGGGAACGGCGCCGACCGCGGGATCTCGACGCGCTCGTAGTCCTCTCGATAGACGGTGATCGCCATCTCGACGAGGTGTCGGGGCGATTCGGGCAACGCCTGGGTGAACATATGCGAAAGCGGCAGGCCGATCATCGCGTAGACGATTTCGTGCGCGACCGCTTGCCCACCCACCGCGCGCAGTGCGGCATTAAACGATCGCGCAATCTGGTCCTGGCTATCGACCAGCGTGCCATCGAGGTCAAAGATCAGCAGCCGCGGACCGTTTGCCTGCCGCCTCACGGTGCGGGCATGGGAGCGGGTGCAGACTGGGGCGTAGGCGGCGGCTCGTTTTCACCGCCGCGCTCCTGTACAGCGATCTCATCCGCCAGCGCCACCAGGTCGCGGGCGCGCTGCGCAACCGGTGCGTCCACCATCTGCCCGTCCACCTGCACAGCGCCCAGGCCCTTTTCCACCACGCCGTCGTAGGCCGCGATGATCTTCCGGGCGTTTTCGACCTGCTCTGGCGGCGGCGTGAACACGCGGTTGATCGGTTCGATCTGGTTGGGATGGATCGCGAACTTGCCTTTGAAGCCAAGGGCGCGCGCCGCCTGCGCTTCGCGCACCAAGCCCGCTTCGTCGTCGATCGCGGGGTAGACCGTGTCGAGGGCGAGCACTTTGGCCGCGCGGGCGACAACCGCGATCGCGCTCCGCGGGTAAGCAAGCTCGCCTCCAGCCAGCGTGCGTTCGATGCCCATGTCGGTAGCATAATCTTCGGCGCCAAGCTGCACCGCGAGCGTGCGCTTCGACGCTTTGACGGTGTCAAACGTCTTGAGGAGCCCGGCCGCACTCTCGATCACGAGGATCAACCGCAGCTTGCCTGCTTCGAGCCCCGCTGCTTCCTCGGCGTCCCGTAGCAGCGCTTCAAGGTACAGCACCTGCTCGGGGCGGTCGGCCTTGGGCAGCATGATGCCGTCCAGGTGCTCGCCAACCACCGCACGGACGTCGTCGCGGGTCAGCAGCGAATAGGTGTTGTTCACCCGTACCCAGAGTTGCCTGCCGGGCGCGCTCAGCGAGACGATCGCGTCCCTTGCGTTGCCGCGCGCCTGCTCTTTGCTCGCCTCCGGCACCGAGTCCTCAAGGTCGAGCACGAGCGCGTCGACCTTAAGACCGCGCGCCTTGTCGATCATCTCAGGCCGAATCGCGGGCACGAACAGCGCGCTACGGATCATGGGGCGCCTTTGGCGCGGGCAGTAGGCAATCGGCAGTCGGCAGTCGGAGAGCGACTACGCGATGTGGCTGAGCAATGGACCCAGACACTGCCGGTGGCGCGACGCCATCACCGCCTGGCGACCGAGGTCGCGGGCTCATGCACCAACGCCCGCCCGCGCGGGCTGTGAACCGGCAGCAGCCGGTTTCGTTGTACGAGCCCGCTGTTTTGACCGGCGGGCTTGCCGCCTTGAACAAAAGAGCGGCAGCGTCCCAAACGACTGCCGACTGCCCACTGCCGACTGCCTCCGTCACACCGTCACCGCCAGATCAAGACGCTGGGCAGCGAGGGCTTCGCGGATGCGGGCGGCGGTCGCTTCGTCGGGCTCGACCAATGGCAGGCGCGGCGCGCCGACGTCGAAGCCGCTGTGGTTGAGCGCATATTTCAATGGAACGGGGTTGCCGATCAGGAACAGCACCTTCACCAGCGGCAGCAGCTTGCGGTGGATCTCGGCTGCCTGTTCGTTACTCCCCACCAGGAACGCCTGGATCATCTGCTGGATCTGGTTGCCAACCAGGTGCGAGGCGACGCTAACCACGCCGTAGCCGCCGATCGCGAGCACCGGCAGCGTGTCCTCGTCATTGCCGCTCCAAACGTGGAAGTCATCGCGGGTGCCCTGGATGATGCTGGAGATCTGTGCCAGGTTGCCGCTCGCCTCTTTGATGCCGATGATGTTCGGAATGCGCGCCAGGCGCATCGTCGTCTCTGCCGACATATCGGTGACGGTGCGGCTTGGCACGTTATAGAGGATGCACGGCAGCGACGTGTTGCGGGCGATCATCTCAAAGTGCCGGTACAGCCCTTCCTGCGACGGCTTGTTGTAGTAGGGAACGGTCAGCAGCAACGCGTCGACGCCGATCCGCTCCGCCTCGTGTGATAGTTCGACGCTTTCGGCCGTGTTGTAGTTACCGGTGCCGGCGACAACTGCGCCGCGCCCGCCGGTCGCCTTCTTCACCTCGGCGAAAAGGCGCCACTTCTCCTTGGTCGACAATGTGGGCGATTCACCGGTCGTGCCGGCGACGACCAGGCCGTCGCTGCCCGAGTCGAGCAGTGCGCGGGCCAGGCGGCCGGCCTGTGCAAAATCAACCTCGCCGTCGCGGCCGAACGGCGTTGCCATGGCGGTGAGGAGACGGCCGACCTCAGTCATCTACGTTTCCTTCTATTTGCAATCCCCACCGGCAGGCTTCGTCAGCAGGTTCGATATTTAGATGCCGGCGG
>DAINSK010000027.1:1527-46408 GCA_036741355.1 Chloroflexota bacterium | reverse complement strand
GCTACGATCTCGCTGCCCTCGATGCCCGCCATCGAATTTCCTCCTCGTGCGGCGCCTACCACGCCTTACCATGCTCTGTGTATCACCGGATGGGAGACGAGGGAAGCATAGATGGGTCTAATCGGTTGTTTCATTGTCGCAAGGCCGGGCACCGACGGCACAGTTGACAACTGCCAACACAACAGAATAAATTGTCGGCGTGCGTATCGGTGGGCGCCATCCAAAGAAGGACGTGGAATCAGCGCTCCGGTACGCCGACCAGAACGGCTGGGCCGTTACGCAGACCGCTGCCGGGCACCGCTGGGGAGTGACGCGCTGCGGCAGCGGCTGCTCTGTCTCAGTCTGGTCCACACCGAAGAATCCCGGCAACCATGGCAATGCGATTGGTCGGGCCGTGGACCGCTGTCCGCATCAGAAAGGGTCATCGGGTACTTGAAATGACTGATCATAGCTTTACGCTCATTATTAAAGGCGATGTCGAAAACCAACTTGACGAACTTTTCGCGGCCGGGCTCGATGACGCTACTTTTGGCGCCGTCGGCGGTGTCCAGTATGGCGACGTCGATCGGGAAGCGCCGACGCTTGCCGATGCCATCGGCTCTGCGATTATCGATGTCGAGAGTGTCCCCGGTCTGCGCGTCCTGCGCGTCGAGCCTGACGACCTTGTGACCGCCGCCGAGATCGCCCAACGCCTCGGTCGCAGCCGCGAGAGCGTTCGGCTGCTAATCGCGGGCAAACGCGGCCGTAGCCAATTCCCTGCTCCCGTTTCCCACCTGCGGAGCCGCAATCGGTTGTGGCGCTGGGCCGATGTCGCGGCCTGGGCCGGCGCCGAACCTGCGCAGGTGACGCGAGCTCAACTCATCGCTGCCCTAAACGCTGCGTTGGAACTTCGCAACGGCAGCCCCTGTCTTCCTGAGCGGGCACGATCACTGGTGGATTCGCTCAGGCGGTGAGTTGTCGCCTTCCCGGTATTTTATCGGCGTCCTCAGGCGACGGTTGACTTACACGGCCAGGTAGCAACAGTGTAGGCAACCCGTTACCGACAGGCATCGTCCACCGATTCCAGCTCGCGCCGCATCTCTGGCACGCCGAGGACTCAAACGACCTGCAAACCCATTCGTCTGCCGATTGGGAATTGATCGACAGGACAAAACGCCGAACGCGAAAGTTATAGCCGCGGCGCTTGCGGCGGCTGGGGAGTGGAAGGACCTTGTTGATACCGAGCAGCTTAAGGCAGCAATAAAACGCGCTCGCGGGTCGAGACGGCCGCCAGTTCGCTTATAATTAGCGATACATTCATCAATCTACGCTGCCGGGAGCTTGACGTGGGTCGCATAGTTCGAAACTCAGTTGCCGATGGCCGAAGTGAAACGGCTCGAACCCCTCGACAGCCAGGCGACACGCATCCCGAGCGTAAGCCGCGTTTGGTCAATTTTTCTGAAGATGACTTTGTCGCTATTGTGCGTAAGCTGCACCGGAAATATCCCGCCCAGTGGGTAGGCGTAGCTGTTCTTGAGGAAGACCTTGAGCAGCGAAGCATCACTGGGGAGATAATCGCTCATAGCCAGAGCCAGGCACTGGCGCTCGAACGAGTTGCTGAGTACCAAAGTCAACATTCCGGCACGGCTGTGCGCTTTTTCACCACAGAGCTGGCACTGTCGCGTACGCCAGGCGCCTAATCCATTGTCACGACTGTGGCGAGTGAGAGTCGAGCGTACTGGACGCTATCAGACACCGTTCATCATCGTTCGCCTGAATCATCTCTCGCAGGTACCTCTTGAAATTCCCATCGCGCTTGCAACAAGCGAACCAAGCAGCTGTGTTACTCCCGCCATCGCCGATCACATTCTCGGTAGCTCTAGGGCCGCAGGCGGCAGACGGGCCGTTCCTCGCGTCGACGGTTCGCTGATCGCTCGCACAGTACAGTTGTAGTCGCTGGCCATTCACGACCTTGCTGGGGGGTGGGTCGTTACTGCACCGTTTACGGTAGCAATCTTGCACAGCCCCGAGGCTCTGGGAGTTAGCGGCTTCCTGGGAACGGACTTTTTGGCCAGATTCCAGAGAGTCACCTACGAACTTGGCCCGCCGGACACGCTCATCCTGGAAGAGGAATAGTTTTCCTGTAATCGGCCTTAGCTTGCCTTGAGCGCGCTCCGGCGCTCCGCCTCTTTGCGCACCAGTGGCGCAACCCGCTCGATGAACGTCTGCAAATTTTTGAAATCGTACGGCGGCCGTGTGCCGAGGATGAAATCACCAACGCCGAGGTCCACGTAGCGCATGATCTGCTCGGCGACCTGTTCAGGAGTCCCGGTCAGGCCCTGCTGACCGCGGGCCCGCAACTGCTCGGCCTGCCTGTCGAGGGCGGCGCGATCGTCGCCGACGAGTGCCTGCATGACCAGCGACTTGCGGATGTCCGACGGGTTGCGGCCGACGGCGCGGCAATGACCGGCGAGCGCGTTGAGCTTCTGCTGGTACGCCTCGACCGGCATCATGAACGTGTTCCAGCCATCGGCCGACTCGGCCACGACCCGCAACGTCAGCTTTTCGCCCATGCCGCCGATCCAGAGTGGCAAGGGGTTTTGCACCGGTTTCGGCTCGTTCAACGCATTTTCGATGTGGTAGTAGCGTCCCTCAAATGTCGCGCGGTGCTCCGTCCACAGCAGCTTGAGGATCTTCGCGGTCTCGCCGAGCATGCGAATTCGCCTGCCAACCGGCGGGAATGGGACGCCGTACTCCTCGTGCTCCATCTCCCACCAGCCGGCTCCAACGCCCCATTCCAAGCGGCCGCCGGAGACCTGGTCGATGGTGGAGGCGATGTTTGCCAGGATTGCAGGGTTTCGGTAGGTGTTGCCTACCACGAGGATGCCGCAGCGGATGCGGCTTGTCTGCGCGGCCAGCGCCGAAAGCAGCGTCGGTCCCTCGAAGCACGGCCCCTCCGCGTCGCTGAAGATCGGGATAAAATGGTCGAAAACGGATGCCCAGTCGTAGCCCATCGACTCGATGTTCTTCCAGAGATCGACGTAGTTCGCGGAGCTGGTGTGCTGGGGCCCGGCATGGATGCCGAAGCGGATCTGGCCATCAAAAATTTGTGCCAACGTTCATTTCTCCTTTTACCGGGCTTGTTCTCACGTCGCCGTCGGCCGGCCACTGAGGGAGGGCATGCCGAGTTACATGCCGCATTGGATATTGACAGAGCTGACCGCTCTACAGGCCCCGTCGCATTTTAGGGAACAGTACCAGGGGCGCGGCCCCGTTAACGCGTGTAGCCACAGACAGATGGTACACTCACTCAGCATCATTCGACCGGCATTGAGCGCAGTCGCAGGAGGACCCCGCCTTGAACCAGCCAGGCAGTCGACGATCAGCAGCTAGCTTGGAACGCGCCCGCGCGGCGTTTCTACGCCAACGACTTTCGCGCCGCCGGCTATTCGTGATTGGCACGGGCGCCGCGGCCAGCGCCGTGGGCCTCGGGCTGGCGTTCGCGCCGGTGAACGTCCGCCGAACCCTGGCCGAGGATAACTTCTTCGAACCGGAGGTGCGGGCAAGCAAAGACGGGCTGTTGGATACGCAGCTAGATGCCGCTATTAGCCACACCACGTTGAACGGTTTGCCGGCCATTCTTTCCGTGTATGAAGGAACCTACCCGGGCCCGACGCTGCACTTCCGCCCGGGCGACACGGTCAACCTCCACCTGATGAACAACCTCTACCCGACCGACGGCATGGCGCCGATGACGGCTCCCAGCATGGCGCACGTTGAAGCGGACGACGTGAACCCGACCAACCTCCACGTTCACGGTCTGCACGTCTCGCCGTCGGGCCATTCGGACAACGTGTTGTACGAGGTCAAGCTGGGTACGACCTTTGATTACAGCTACCAACTGCCGAAGAATCACCCTGCCGGGCTCTACTGGTATCACCCACACCGCCACGGCTTCTCAAACGAGCAGGTGCTGGGCGGCATGGCCGGCGCGATAATCATCCAGGGAGATATCGACGAAATCCCTGGGATCGCCGGCGTCAAGGAACGCATGATTTTCTTGCAGGCGTCGCCCATCACCTGCCCCACGGACCCATCACAGCCGTGCGGGTTGAGTCCCAACAGCGCTCGTAACCAGCAGACATTCCAGCATTTCGTCAACGGACGCCGAAATCCGACGATCACGATCCAGCCGGGAGAGACGCAGCGCTGGCGCATCGCCAATTCGAGCGCGTTCACGTTTTTCCGCCTGAAGCTCGACGGTCACGTGATGCACCAGATCGCCCAGGACGGCAACACGCTCGACGTGGTCGTGCCGCACGATGAGATCGTGCTAGGCCCGGCCGAACGGGCGGAAGTGCTGATCCAGGGCGGCGTGGCCGGAAGCTACCGATTCCGCACGCTCCCATTCGACCTTCAGCAAGGGCCAGGAGGGCTGACGGCTCAAGAAGGCGCGGTCGGCCCCGATGTCACGCTGGCAACGTTGGTCTCACAGGGAGATTCGGTCGTCCGACAACCGCTGCCGACGAAGCTGCTGCCCTACGTCGATCTGCGTAACGTGCCGATCGATGGGCAGAGACGGCTGATATCGTTCCAAGTGCAGCCGAACGGCAACTTCGACATCAACAACCTCACCTTCGACCACGAGCGGGTCGACCAGACGATGAAGCTGGGCACGACGGAGGAATGGACGATTCGAAACGGGAGCAATGTCTTTCATCCATTCCACATTCACATCAACCCGTTCCAGATCACGGCGGTTAACGGCCGCCCCTACGAAGGACACGGGTATAAGGACACGGTGTCGATACCGCCGCAGGGAGAGCTTACGTTCCGCACCCAGTTCCTCGACTTCACCGGGCAATACGTCTTCCACTGCCACATCCTCACCCATGAGGACAGCGGTATGATGCAGCTCATCGAGGTTGTGGATTAGAGCCCGGGCCTCCGGTACGGGAAACAGTTCATGAACCGGTCGCCGCAATCGGCGGCTGCACGTCGGGATAGACGACGATCGAGCCGACCATGCCACGGTGCACCGCGCAGGCGTAGCGGTACGTTCCCGGCTGAGTGAACGTGAGGCTGTAGCTGTTGGCGAAGGGAGAGCCTTGGCCCGCCGCACTCGCAAGATAATCGGGGCTCAGCAGGATCCCGGATGTCGCGCTGCCACCCGTGTAGACGCTGCCCGACGCCGGATCCGCCAGGCTGTAGGCCGTCAGGTGCAACTCCTCTGAGCTGACGCACCCGTTCCAGATATCCGGCGGATAGCTGTCGGCCTGCGCCCGGGCGTCTGCCTCCGGAGCGCTTACCTCGCAGACGACTTCATACGGCGACAAGATGGGCGGGGGTGCGTCCGTCGCTGAGAAGCCGGAAACCGTGTGGACCTCTCCCAGACCGCCGAGCATGGACCAGACGACGGTATCGTTCGCGCGAACGGTGAGTTCGCGCACGCCAAACTCTTCGACGGCGAGCCGCGTGTCCGGCGATCCGCCGCCGGCAGCCACGGTGATAATGCGGGATCCGTCGAAGTTGCTTTCGATCGTCGGCAGCGCAATCGAACGAGCGATGTCTGTAAAGTGTCCGAGGTCGTCGTTGTAGGAACGCTGGGCGTCGGCCGAGAGCGCGGCCGCGTCCTGCACGGGTGAATCGGCGGGCAAGACGTCGATGCTGCCGCTCATACCGGGCCCGTGGACCAGGCAAACGAAGAAGTAGGTTGCCGGGCGGATAGCCGGCGCTAGCGTTACGGAAAAGCCCAGATTTCCCCTGGCGCCCGCGATATCGGGCGGTGGATTCACGAGGACGCCCGAGTTCAGCATCGACTTGCCATCGAACGTGCAGGGGCTGCCGCCGGCGCGGCCGCAGGGCGGCGTACAGTTCTGGCCGTTGGAATCGCAGGGCGATGGCTCGTTGATGAAGAACGGGGTTTGCAGATCGGGTTCGCCCGGCGCATCCTCGTCGGGAAATGAGAAACCGCCCGCCACGCCGCTGTATGCCTGCAGTGGCGTCATCCGCGCCGCCAAGAGCGTCACCGTATGGTAGACGTCGGGCATGGCAGCGGTGGTGAACGTGATGCTGTCGCCTGGATGCGCCTGGAGATGCTCGGGGTAATACGCGTTGAAACCCCAGAAATGCCCAGCCGGGCTGGTGTTATCGACCTGGACCTGCCAGTTTTGGACGCCGGCAGGAGCCGTACGCGGCGTCTGGGCAATAGCCGCCTGCGAAGGAGGCGACGCGAGCATCAATAGGGCTACGGCCTCGAAAATCGCGACTAACGCCAGCAGGCGCTTTTCAACTAACTTCATTCGGCTCCTCCAGACAGTCGTTCGGCACAAGGGGTGCGGAAGCATAGTACCTGTTACAAGGCTCATTTGGTATTAAGGAATCGGTGGGGTGGGGGCCGTAACTGGCTGGGGAGCGCTTTCGTGGTGGCGAATGCCCCGGAGAAACAGGCTAAGGAGGAGGCCGATCCCGACACCCGCGGCGCCGAACAGCCAGGCCGCGTCGAATCCCTCGTTCGCCGCTATGAAGCCCCCGACCGCGGACCCGCTCAACCCGGCCAATGCATTCGCGGCGTTGAACAGCCCCGTGCCCTGACCCTCGTGTGCGACCGAGAGACGTGAAGTAATAATGGTACCGCTGACCGTCAGTAACGGGCCGGTCAGGATTACCAGCATGACGCCCACGACGGCAAGCTCGGTGCGCCCATCGAAGGCAATGGCGCCGAGCACCGATAACGCCACGAATCCAATCAGCCTGGCCGCAAGCGATGTCTGCAGGACGCGAATGGCGCCGATGCGCTTGTCGAGTCGACCTGTCGGCGCATACATCAGGATCGAAATAGCGGTCGCGACCGCCATGATCCCCGATGACGCGCCGGAATCGATATCGAACACGTGCTCCATCACCAGCGGATAGAGAGAAAGGCACGCCGCAACGCCGACACTCGAGGCCACCCAGATCGCCAGGAAAATTCCGAACGGAGTGCGAATCAGCGGGCCCAGCGCCTCGATTGATTTGAGGCTTAAATGGTGGCGGGTCGGCCGCAACGGTACGGTGCGAGCGATCTCCGCACGGGGAACGAGATGGAAACCGTGTGGCTTTGCATATGAGCGTCCCGTCGGGGTCTTCGTCGTCAGCCAGCCGAACACGCCTGCGACCGCGATCGTAACCGCCGCCACGAACATACCGGTGCCGGTAGAGAACGTAGTTAGCACCCCCGCCATCGCCAACCCCACCACGACACCTATCGAATACGCGGTCTGTAGCCAGCCGACGCGCGAATCCCACTCTTCCTGCGGATGCCGTTCGACGATCAGGAGGTTTGCGACGGTCAGCGCCGCAGACGAACCGAGGCCCAACAACAAAGCCATGCCGGTCCAGGGCACGACACTCGACGTCAGCGCAAAACCGACAAACGCCAGCGAGACCAGCAGCATACCGCCGCCGAACAGCGGGCGGTGCAGTCCATATTTGTCGGCCAATTCACCCCAGGCGCCGGCCGTTAACTGTCCGACGCCGACCACCGCGGTCACGAGGCCGATGTAGCCGATGCTGCCAAAACTTTCCATGCCCACTGGGATGAGGATCATGGCAAGGCCGCCGGTTGTCAGCCCAAGCAGCAAATAAGCCAGGAACCACGGCTCGATGGAATGGGACCACCTCAACTTATGCTGCTGAATCGCCATCGGACGGGGCACTCCTTGGATGCGGCCGAAAACGCTGTCGTCGCCGCGAAATCAGAAGTGGGGACTACGCTGGGCAAAACCGTCCCCGTCCTGGACGAACTCGAAGCGGTTTCCGAACAGGTCGGCGCCGTGGACGCGGCGTTCGTCGGGCAGTGTACCGTCCGCCGCGATCAAAATACTAGGAGCCCATCGGTAGTCCGGTGTCGGAATCTAGCAGCAGGATGCCGGCATCCGGATGATCGAAGTCCATCAAGTCGAGCATCGGGCCGGCGAGGTTATCGAACGACACGTCGCTGATCCGCTGTCCTCGAAGCCAGTTGTCTTCGATGAGTCGGGTGATCGACGTTTGATCGGTGAGCGCATGGCTGACGTAATTCCGCTTTGCAAACGGCGAGATCACGAGCAGCGGTAGCCGCGGGCCGTAGCCGCAGCGCGCCGGCGGGCCATCATTCACGGTGCCGCATTCCGTATCGAGCGCTGTGTTGGAGCGATTCATCACCGGACCGGTCACATGATCGTAAAAACCGCCGGAGTCGTCCCAGGCGATCACGATCGCCATGCTGCTCCACTCCGGCAGGTTTTGCAGGCGGTTGATCGTCTGGGTCAAGAACACCTGCTCGTCGATGGGATTGGACTCACCGGGATGGCCGTCCTGGTAGTGCGGGGCCTTCAAGAACGAAACCGCCGGCAGGTTGCCCGCGCCGGCCGCTTGCCAGAAGGTCGTCAAGTCATACTGATGGTTGGCCTGGTCTGACAGGCCGACATTGGCGACAGAGCTAGGCGGCAGATGTCCTGGGTTTGCGGTCGAAGCGAAATATTGAAACGGCTCGTGGTGAGGAATGTAATCGGGTACCGCGTTCGGATCGGTCGTCGGGTCGATACCGAATTCCCGGTCGAAGGCCTCACGCACATGCATGTTCGTGTTGCAGCCCCCACCCGGCGCCTGGGCGAAGCCCCCCTGGAACCAGCCCCGCGACACTCCGGCGGCATTGAGCATGTCGCCCAGGTTGCGCTTCGAAAGTGCCGCAACCTTGGATGCGAGACCTTTGTCCGAACACACATCCCAGTATGGGTCGGTGTCGACGTACAGCGTGCCCGTCGAGCC
This sequence comes from Chloroflexota bacterium, assembly GCA_036741355.1. Lineage (GTDB taxonomy): Bacteria > Chloroflexota > Dehalococcoidia > CAUJGQ01 > CAUJGQ01 > JBBRGK01. Next base: position 37,639 of record DAINSK010000027.1, on the reverse strand, counting down.
GTTCGATGGTGCGGCGACGGAGGTGGTGGAGCTGGGAAGAGGGTCGCGGCCTGACCCGCACTCTGGGACGTCGCCGAATACGCTCTTCATCGGGCCGCAGAGGACGCCGCTAGCGTCGCCCGCGACCAGGTTCAGCGCGCCGATCGACGACTGACCAAAGGTGCTTCCGAACGAGTTGTCGCTAATGGCGAAACGCTGGGCATAGCTCCAGAGCGCGGTCACGGTATTGCCGTCGTAGTAGCCCATCGACGTGTCGATGTCGGCGGCGCTATCCGTCGGACAGAACTCCGTGGAACTCTGCCGCGGCAGGCTGGTGAATTGAACGTAGTGGTCGAGCAAACCACCGTTCGCGGCCTTCTGTTCCTCCTTATAGCCGTTGTTGACAAAACAGGTGAAGGCGTCCGCCCGATCGATTCGGATCGGATTCGCCAGGTTCGGGTTGTTGTTGAGAAGCGCCTCAGTGAAGCCATTAACGGCAGGCGTGCCGGCAGCGGCCACAAACCCTGGCTCACCGGGTGGATTTGCCGCGAACGGGTAGGTCCCAAAGTAGGCATCAAACGACTTGTTCTCTTCGAATATGACGACCAAGTGCTTGATCGGCGTCGTCGTATCGGCTTGCTGGAGGGTCGCACCAATGACCGCATGGTGGGCGCTGATTACCGCCGCCAAGGCCAAAGGGCCGACTGCCAGAGTCGCCAGGCGGGATGACAAACGCATGGAGAAGCTCCACTGACCGGTTTTGGGATCTTACGCACGCCCCGGCAGCATCGTGGATCGCCCGCGGTCGGGAAGGCAAGCGGCTGCGCGGCGCCCATAGCGGAGCGCAACCGTCGGACCAGTAACCCCATTAGGCGTAGGGGTAGACTTTCAACTCGGCAGTAGGCAGTCGTGCGGGCGGTAGTAAACGCCGCCTCATCTCGACAGTGCCGGCTACTGCCGGTATTCGTGATTATTCGAAGAGAGCAGCAAGGTCGATTGTGACGCCGGGGAGCGCCACGGGCGTGACCGTGCCGCCGGCATAGAGCGTTTCGGTATAGCTGCCATCGGGCTGCAGCCGCCAGGCAATCAATGTGCGTTCGTATGGGTGCAGTCTCCAAATTTCGAGATCGCCGCGCAATTTGTACTCCCGCAGCTTGGTCTCCACGTCGTAGTCGCCGGTCGACGGCGACCAGATCTCAACGACGAGCGGCACCGGCTCTTCGAACACAGCCAGTCTGAGGGGACGCTCCTGGCGCGCCCGCCGCATCAACGCTCGCGGTACGACGGCGACATCGGGAATGTAAAAGGTGCCCGAGGAAATGCGCAGACGCGGACCGTTTATGAAAATCCTAAACTGATTCGCTTCCAGTTGGCTGAATAATTGTCCGCCCAGCGCGCTCATGGAATCGTCGTGCTCGTACGTCATACCGGGCTTCTGGCGCAGCCGGCCGCAGTCGAGTTCCCAGAAGCCATCGGGATCCTCCAATGCCACCTGTTCGTACGTCTGTGCACTGATGACCATGCTGCTCTCCAACCGAACCCCGGCGGCATGCGATCGGTGCCGGATCATCCTGAGTATATGCGTGCCGAGGCCCGAAGGGGCCTCGGCACGTGCATGTCAGCCAACGGTCGCCAAGGACGGAGCTTAGGCCGGCGCGCCTACGACGAACGAGACGCTGGTGGTGCCGCTACCGCCGATGTTCAAGGTTGCGACGCGCTTGGCGCCGCTCACCTGGTAGCCGCCGGCCGTGTCTGTCACCTGACGGCAGGCGTCCAGCACCTGGCGCACGCCCGTGCCGCCGACTGGGTGGCCGCAGCCGATGAGGCCGCCGCTCGGGTTGATCGGCAACTCGCCGTCGAGCTCGATGATCCCCTCTTCGATCGCCTGCCACGACTTACCCGGAGGCGTCAGGCCAAAGTGGTCGATCGCCATGTACTCCGAAGTCGTGAAGCAATCGTGAGTCTCGATGGCGTCGACCGAGTGCACGTCGGGGATGCCCGCCCGCCTGAATGCATCGAGGATCGCCTGGCGCGTGTGCGGCAAAACGTAGGGGTTGTCGCGGCTTTCTGCAACCTTATCTTCGAATCCGAGCGGCGCGGTGTGGTGGCCCCAACCGAGGATCTGGGGGATGCGATTCATATCGAGGTTCCGCTGCTGAGCGTATTTGCGCGCGTAACGCTCCGACGCCAGGAAGATGCAGATCGCGCCATCGGTAATCTGCGAGCAGTCCGAAACCTTGATGCGCCCGCCGATCACCTGGTTGAAGCGGTCCTGGCTCCGAGCGTGGTCTTCACTCATGTACCAGCCGCGGGTCTGGGCCAACGGATTCTTCTTGGCATTCGCATAATTGATGGCGGAAATGTGCGCGAGGTGCTCGTCCTTTAGGCCGAAGCGCCTGTCGTACTCATCGCCGAGCCGGCCGAACAGCTTGGGGAATGGATAGCTAATGCCGGCTGCCTCCCGCTCATACCAGGCTGCCGTTCCAAGGAAGTCGCCGCCGCGGGCGGAATCGACTGTCTTCATCTGCTCCACGCCGACGACCATCGCCAGGTCATAGCGCTCCGCCTCAAGCTCGGCCGATGCCGCGAGGATCGCGATCGAACCCGAGGCACAGGCTGCCTCGTGCCGAGCGGTCGGCAGGCCGGAGAACGCCGGGTCCACGTCGACCAGGAAGGCGCCAAGATGGCCCTGCATTGCGTACAGCTCGGCCGCGAAGTTGCCCACGTGACCTACTTCAACGTCCTCCGGATCGATACCCGTCGCTTCCAGAGCGCCGGTCACCACCTCGGTGAACATCGCCGAGATGTGCTTGGACTCTTTCGTCCAGTTGCGCGCGAAATCGGTTTGATAACCGCCGAGAATGTAGATGGGAGTTTTCACTGGTGTTCCTCCTGCAAGACCCGTTGGTAAACCGTCACGGCAGCCGAATGTCTGAACGTGCCGGAAACGGTGTGGCGATCCAATCAGCCTGAGAAGTAGCGACCCGCCGTTACAAAGGGCAGGTTGAAGAGTGGCGATGCAACCTCTCCACGCGCGGCAGCGCGGACGAGCTCCGGCACCGGTAAGCCGTACTGGTCGAGTAGTCGCTGCGTGCGCTCGGCGCCGATGAGGTCCACGAGGGCACTGGGCGGCGCCCAGTTGAATCCCGAGGACATAATCCGGTCTATATCGTTGTAGCTCTCGACCACCTCGCCCGGGCCCGTACGGTTCAGCGCGTAGCTGACGTAGCCCAGGATCACTTTGCGTGCGATATCAGCCTCCGGTCCCTCGACGGTCACCAAGTGATCGATTCCCGCGCGGTAACGACCACGGCGGTGAAGCTCCCGCACCTCTTCGACGAAGGGCACCTTCAGCGCCGGATCGAGGGGACTATAGCGGCCGGTTGCCGGGTCGAGCGCCTCCACCGTGAAGCGCCCGTCGGACCGCATGCGGCGATAGAACCCTCCGAGAAGCGGCGTCTTGTCGCCAAAATGACCGCGCTCGATAAGCTTGCCCATGTACCGGGGTAACAGGAAGGAGTCGTGGGATTCGTCGTTCAGGTTCTCGTAGACGTTGTCCACGATCGCCTGGTGAACGTCCCAACCGACGAGGTCGACCGTGGCCAGCGGCGCTATGGCGCGGCCGGTATACGGCCCGACCAACGTGTCCATCATCTGAACGCCGTACTGCTCCGCGAGCTGCGCGACCTCGTTCAACACTTTGAAGCCGATGCGGTTGCCGGCAAAGGCCGGCATGTCGGCGCACTCGATCACGTGCCGGCCAAACCGCTCAGTTAGCTCGTCGGCGAGCGCCTGTCGCAACTTCGAGGGCATGTCGGGGTGCGGGATCAGCTCGGTGCCTGTCATCATGTGCGGCGGATTATAGAGGTGGATTCCGGCGAAATGCGAGCGCAGCCCTTCGCTCAGACCGTCGCTCATCTCGCGGATCGAAAGACCCGAGGATACCGTTGCGACGACGGAATCCGGTGGACGCGCCGCATCAATCTGGGCAAGGATCTCGCGCTTGAGCTCCAGGTCCTCCGCCAGACACTCGAAGATCAGGTCACACCCCGCCAGCACGGTTTCGAGGCCGTCGGCGTACGTCATCGCGCTGATGCCGTCCGCTATAACCTCTGACTTCGCGATGCCCTGTATCGTCGCCAGCGCTCCCTCGACTTTACCGATGTCGCGCGCGACGAGGGTGACCTCGCACCCGCCGCCGGCGAACATCGCGGCCGAGCCCGCTCCCATCGCTCCATTGGCGCCAAGCACGACGATCTTCTTCAGCCGGCGCGGGTGTTCATTCGTACCAGCTTCGGGACGTGAGGCTGACTTGGTCACCGGCGTCCTCCGACTGGTCCCATGTTGCCGGCGGGACAGTTCCCCGCCGTGCCGCGGCCGGTACAGATCGTATCATCGGCTGTGGTGATGACCCTACCCCTTTTCCATCAATGTTGCGAATACGGAGCATCGAACGTCTCCTATAATGAACGGAGAACGGCAGTCGCGCGCTGCACGCATCCCCAGGGTGGTTTTCCCAGATGGCTGAAGCACCACGATCATCTGAATCGGACGGCGCCTCGGATGGCGGACGAACAACGCCCACCCGCTCCTCCCCACGTGCGCGCCGCCAGAAGCAGCCCGCGACGACCGCGGCGCTTCGCGTTGACAATCTGCCCGACCTGCACGAGCCGTTCCTGGTCTGCGCTTTTGCGGGCTGGAACGATGCCGCCCAGTCCGCCACGGGCGCCGTCCGTTACCTGATCGAGCGTCAGACATGCCCGCGCTTCGCTGGTATCGATCCGGAAGAGTTTTACGTATTCACGGAGACGCGGCCGACGATCAGGCTCGTAGACGGGAGGCAACGCGAGCTGGACTGGCCCGCCAACGATTTCCACTACCTGCGCGATCCGCGCTTAAGTCACGACCTCGTGCTGATGTCCGGCGTCGAGCCGCAGATGCAGTGGCGCTCCTTTACCGCGGCGGTGCTGGGCATCGCCCACCAGGTCAATGCGCAGATGGTGGTACTGCTTGGTGGACTGCTGGCCGACGTAGCACATACGATGCCGGTCAGGCTTACCGGTTCGACGACCCGCCCAGACCTGTTGCCAAATTGGGGCGATCTCACATTACGGTCATCCCGCTACGAAGGCCCTACCGGGATTGTGGGGGTGTTAACCGACGCCTGCCGGCGAGAGCACATGCCGGTGGCGAGCATCTGGGCGAGCGTGCCACATTACATAAACGTGACGCCTAATCCCAAAACGCTGGCGGCACTCGTTCGCCAGGTCGATACGATCTTCAACCTCAACCTCGACCTGCACGAGCTGATCGAGGCGAGCGACCGCTTTGAACGGCAGGTCGCCGAGGCCGTGGAACAGAACCCGGACGTACTGCAGTACGTCCGCCGTCTCGAGGCCGCGAGCGATGAGGAGCCAGAGAGCCCCGCCGCCGAGCTGCCCAGCGGCGCCGCGATCGTCGAAGAGCTGGAGGAGTTTCTGCGTCAGCGGCGCGAGGAAGATGAAGACGACGATGACTAGCAGCCGGCCGGTGCGACGGATCGCGCGGGTCTCGCGCATCCTGAGCTGGTGCCTTCGCCTGCTCATCGTGCTGACTTTGGCATGCGCCATGTCCCGGGCGCACGGTGTCAATGCCGACGGTCCGGCCGCCTCCGTTACACCGGGCGACGGCGACATGCGGACCGCGTTCGTCTTTGCCGCCACGGGATTGACGCCGGGCCACGCTATCCTGATCACGCTCTACGACTCCAGCGGTAACCGTTATACCTACCAGAAGGACGGCGTCGACCAGGCGATTGTGGTGGATGACAGCGGAGCAGTCTCGCTGCAGGTCACGCCGGCAACGGACCTTCCGGGATCGGTTCCTGGAGATTGGCAGGCGTACTTCATGGAGGAAGAGAGCGGAGACACCGCTTCGGTGCTGTTCACAGTCGCGCCCTAACTGCACCGGGGCGGTCCGAACGGCCTCGTAGCAGGGAGGCGCACATGACCGATCGCGACGGCGACGCTCGCGGGATGCAATTCCTGGCTACAGCCGCGTGGTTTACGGGGATGGGTTGGGCGATCGCCGTGTCGATCGCGCTCGGCGTCTTTATCGGCTACTGGGTAGACGGTAAGACTGGCACGCATCCTGTTTTTCTATTGCTGGGTCTCGGCCTCGGGCTTGCCGTCGGTCTCCTTTCCGCCGGCCGCATGCTCATGCGGTTTCTCAGCGAGCCGGATACCCAGTGAGCTGTAAGAAAAGCGCCGGCATTCATTACGCCGATTTCTGCACTCATTGACATCCGGAATATCCGGCCGTACCCTTTCGATGTTCCAAACCGACCTTTATTAGCCGGCGCCGTGTCTGGGGCGCCGTGTCCACGGCTCGTCTGGTCGAGGCGCCCATGCTCCCGTTTGACACCCTGGTCCTCAACAAGTACCGCATTCGGCGTAGCCCCGGTCGCCGCGACGGTCTGCTCGGTAAGGGGACGTTCGGCAACGTCTACCTCGCGCACGAAGAGCTCGCCGACCGCGATGTCGCGATCAAGGAGCTCGGCCTGGACTCGGCCGACCTCCAATCCCAGGAAGAGGAGGCACTGCGGCGCTTCCTCACCGAGGGCCGGTTAGGACTCCGTATCCGCAACCCCTACATCCTTGAGGTCCACGCGATCGAGCCGTTCGAGGACGGCTACCTGTTGGTCATGGAGCTCGCTGAAAGCGGGGACCTGAAACAGCTTCTTGCGCGTGGCCGGCCTTCGTTGGACCGAGCAATCGAGATCGGCGAGGGGATCGCCCTGGGTCTGCAGGCCGCGCACGAGCGCGGCATCGTCCACCGCGACCTGAAGCCCGGCAACGTGTTCTTCATGCATGACGGCATGCCAAAGGTCGCCGACTTTGGCGTAGCCCACATCCCCCAGGCCGTTGGGGGCTACCTCAGCCTGACGCGCACCGGCTTTCAACCGGGGACCGTCATTTACATGTCGCCTGAACAGGCCGCCGGGCGCCGCATCGATCATCGCTCTGACCTCTACTCGCTCGCGGTCATTCTGTTCGAACTGCTGACCGGCAGTTTCTACATCGACATCCAGCACTGCCGGGAGCTGGCACAGTCGCGGGCTGAGAGTACCCCCGTGTTGGAGGAGCTGCGGTTCTTCCAGGCTTTCTCTGAAATCGCCTTCGATGGGCCGATTTCTAGACCGAGCGACAAAAACCCGGAGATACCGGAATGGCTCGACATGGTAGTAATGACGGGCCTGGCGCGGAGTCCGGACGATCGCTGGCAGAGCGGGCGCGACTTCGGCGCTGCGCTGCGTCCCGGCCTCCGGGCTGACACGTTGCCGCTCACCGAGTCGAGACCGCTCGACGCGACGATCATGGATCCCGTGCGTCCGCAGCGCCACCCCGGCACCTCCGATGCACCACCGGCGTTGCCGGGACTAACGCCGTTGGGCGGGGCGACGACCGGCAACGGCGCCGCCAGCAAAACGGATTCTCGCTCCGCCGGCCCGCTGCCGAAACCCGCGGAGGCCCCGGCACCGGCTGCGGCGGACGTCGTTGCCGAGGCCACGTACGTCAAGGCGCCGGCTTCCAAAACCCCGGCGCCCGCCACGCCGGCGCTGCCCCTGGCGGCGAAAAGCAGCAATGTACAGGGAAAGACCACAACTCCGATGGTCCGCGGCGCCACGCAGGAGCAAACCGTGGCGGTCGCACCGCCGATCGCTCCCGCGTCGCCGATGCGGGTTTCGAAAGCAATGCCTCGGAAGCGACCGCTCTGGCTGTTCGCGGCGCCGATCGCCGCAATCGCCGCGATCGCGGCTGTGGCCATTGTGGTTGTGGCATCCGGCGGTAAGAAGAGCAAACCGGCGCCACCGGCGGCGGTTCAGCAGCCTCCACCGATCGCGACGGCAGCAGCACAACCTTCGGCCGGCATCTCAGCTACCAGCGCGGCAGCGGCGCCGCCACGAGCGGCCGACCAGGTAGGGGATGCCGAGCTGTTGCGTCCAGGGGCGAGCGTCGTACAGCGTTATAACGTCGCGGGCAGCGCGGGTGATCCCGGGCAGATCGTTCTCTACAGCCAGACTTCGGTGGGCGGCTGCCAGCGACCGTATCTCGACATCATCCGGCCGGATGCGGCCGGCAAATGGACTTCGGTCTGGGACGCCACCCGGTCGCCTTCGACCGATAATCCGTTGCTTCCCGACGTGCAACAGAGCAGCGGCAATTGCTATCCGGCGATTAAATTTTCCGCGGTGCAGCCACTGGCGCAAAACGAGCAGCCGCAGGCTGTCGTCGCCGTTGCGCAAGCGGACGGCAGCCTCCGCCTGGCCGTTTTCGGCTGGGATACGGCCAAAAAGCAGGTGCTGCTGCCGTTCGACCTCCGCACTACGCCCGGCGGCGATGCGACGCTCAACCCCGGCCAGCCCACGACGATATCGCTCAACGAAAACGCCTACCCGCCGCCCTCCAGCGGACTAAACCCCGATTACGGCCGGCCGACGGGCAGGCTCAGCGTGCTGCTCACCTGGCAAGGTGGCAGTTTCGTCGCCGGGCGCCAGAAACTAGCGCCGAACTGCCTGACCGGCAAGCTGACGGACAAAGCAGCGACCGATTCCAGTAAAGCGGTGCAGATCGCCTGCCCGGACGGCAGTACGGGTCCGTTCTCGGCGGCAGCGCTGACATCGGACACGTCGTTTGCCGATGGCATCGGTTTTGACGACCTCGCTGCCGGCGATGATGTAACCGTCACACTCGTTGACAGCTCGCTCGCCCCCACCGATCCGTTGCAGGCGCTACCGATCGCCGCGAATCTGAAGTCAGCCGCTGCGCTGGCGCGCAAACAGGCGCGGACGGCGCCGCCACCGACTGCAGCGACGCGGACCCCCGCCCAGCCCGCCGCACCGCAACCTGCACCGCCGCCGGTTCAGCCTGCTCCACAACCCGCCCCAACGCAACCGCCACCCCAGCCCCAACCGACATCTTCCGGCGGTGGCCTGGGTGGCGGAACCGGCGGCGACAGCGGTGGAGGCGGCCTCGGCGGGGGCGGCCACTAAGCAGCATTTGCACCGACTTGTGCGCGATCCTCATACTTACGATACCGAGGTAGTCCGGATATGGATGGAGGCGGTGCGATGGCGATCGCTCACATGCACGGTGTCAAGTGGAGGCTTGGGCTGGGAGCTTCGCTTGCGCTGATCGCGTGCGCGGCCCTGATGGCCCGCGGCGCGGCGCGAGCACAGGCGCCGATACCGCCGGCCAATTTCGCCTATGTCGTGTACCTTCCCGGTTGGAACCTGATTTCGGCCGCCGGGCAGACCGATATCAGCGTCCCGTCTCTCACCGATGCGCTCTCCGGGTCGCTGTTCACGTTTCAGCCCAATGCCACGAATTATGATGTGGTAGACCTCGTCAACGTGCGACCGGGCCAGGGGTACTGGGCAAACTTCACGAAACGTACGGCGGTGGCGCTCGAATCAAGCGTCCGCGACGCCTACACGGTCACCGTGCCGGCCGGTCAGTGCATAATGGTCGGAAATCCCAGCACAAATGGATCCGCGAGAGTGACGGGTGCCGAACGAACGTACGTGTTCTCGACCGCGCTCAATAATTACGTCGCCGGCAGCCTGGTCGGGATCGGCAGGGGCGCCTGGGCATGTAACGACACGCGCACGAGCACGGTTTCGGTCGCCTTTACGGGCGATGTCCTTGGCGCCAATTGGCCGGATTGCTGCAACCCGCACCAGATCAACAATCGTGGCGCGGCGCTGCTGATATTCGACAACGACAGCCCGGCGCCGATCATCGTCGGCATGCGCCAAATGGACGCAAACGGCGACTACCTGGACACCGGCGATCTGATCCGCGGCAACCTGGACGCGTGCGTCACCTGTCCCGAATATACGACCCACAGGTCGTGCAGCACCGATGCGGTGACGTCGAGTATTTCGGTTGAGCCTGGGTATTACACGTTGCACATCCAGTCCGAGGGCCGTAACGTGCCCGACCTGCAAACCAGCATCTTCGTGTCCGCGGATACGTCGTACGACCTGTGCTACTTCGTCGATGCAACCAGGCCACAGAAAAACTTGCCGTAGACGATGCGGGCAGTCGGCAGTCGTGGGAGACCTAACCCCCGGCCCCGCTGGCCCCCTAACCCCCGGCCCCTTCCGCCCCAATTCTGGGGGGAAGGGGAGCTTGAGCACGATAAGATTTGCTGCAGAACGTGCTGTCGGGGCGCGTTGCTACGCGCCCGGCTGCGCGCCGCTGCAGCCAAGTCCGAACCAGGCTTCCAACGATCGTCCCTTCCTTTCCAGGGAAGGGATGAGAGGGTTAGGTCAGAGGTATGAGGAAAAATGGAATCACGACATCTCGGCCGCACCGGCCTGAAAGTCTCGCAGATCTGCCTGGGAACGATGACCTTCGGCAATCAGGCCGACCAGGAAACGTCGTTTGCGATCATGGATCGCGCCCGCGTCGCGGGCGTCTATTTCTTTGACTCGGCCGACGTGTATCCCGTCGTCCCGACTCCCGAAACCTGGGGCCGGACCGAAGAGATCATCGGCCGCTGGCTGCAGACCCGCGGCGCACGCCGTGACATCGTGCTGGCCACCAAGGCGCGGGCGAAGGTCGGCCCCGGCCCCAACGATGCCGGCCTTTCTCGCAAACACCTGATGGAGGCGATTGACGCCTCCTTGCGGCGGCTGCAAACCGACTACGTGGACCTCTACCAGGTGCACTCGTTTGACCCGGAGACACCCCTGGACGAAACGATGCGTGCGCTCGACGACATCGTGCATTCGGGGCGCGCCCGCTACGTCGGCTGCTCCAACTTCGCCGCATGGCAATTGGCCAAAGCGCTGTGGACCAGCGACAAGCTGGGACTGGCGCGGTTCGACTCGGTCCAGCCCCGTTACAACCTGCTCGATCGCGGCATCGAGCAAGAGCTGCTGCCGCTCTGTGAGGACCAACAGGTTGGCGTGATCCCGTACAGTCCACTCTCGGGCGGGCTGTTGACCGGCAAGTACGGCCGCGGCAACCAGCCCGACCCGAACTCGCGTTATATATTGTTTGGACGCCAATCGCAGATCACCGAAGGTGCTCTGGACGCGATCGACAGGCTCACCGGCCTTGCACGAGAGCACAGCCTCACGCTTGCACAGTTTTCGCTCGCCTGGATGCTGGCAAACCCCGCGATCACGGCGCCGATCGTCGGGGCGACGCGGCCGGAACAACTCGACGAAACGCTGAAGGCGGCCGGCGTAAAGCTCGACCAGGCAACGGTTGAGCGGGCCGATCAGATCGTGAAGGACGTCCAGCGCTAAGGTTACCCCCCAACGGGTGCGGCTTACCATTTTGCGCGGCCCACGCACGCGGCGCTAGTCCATTGAGCACCCGATCGCCAGGCGGTGGTCTTGCGCGATACGGCCCACTCGCTGGAGGAAATCAACCGAGTGGGCTATGCTGGCGCCAGGAGGATGGCGCGCATGAAGAGTTATGGGCAGGATTGTCCGATCGCGCAGACGCTGGATATCCTCGGTGACCGCTGGACGCTGCTGATTGTGCGGGACCTCTTTCTGGGGCGTACCAAGTTCGCCGAATTCCAGGCCTCGTTGCACGGCATCCCGACCAATCTGCTCGGCGACCGTCTGAAACAGCTCGAGGAGTTCGGCATCGTGAAGCGCCGCTTCTATTCGGAGCATCCCCCGCGGGCGGAGTATGTGCTGACCGACAAGGGCCGCGCCCTCGATCCCCTGCTCGGCACCGTCTCCGATTGGGGGCTCCGCTTCCTGGACAGCAGCGACAGCAGCGCTCCGCGCCGCATCCACACGACCTGTGGTGAGCCGTTGCGGCTGCGCTGGTACTGCTCGCACTGCGATGAGCCTGCAGGGAAGAATGTGACCGTCGTTACGCGGCAGCCGGCTTCGCCGGCAGGCAGTCGGCAGTAGGGCGCGCAGCCCGGCAGTTGGGGCGGGAACCTCACCCCCTTCCCCTCTCCGTTTCGGAGAGGGGCGATCGTTGGGTGCACCGGCCGGCGCATGGCAATGCGCCCGTACAACCGGACGGAATGCTTCACCAACTACCGACTACAAGCTCCCCTCGCCCAGTATTGGGAGAGGGGCCGGGGGTGAGGGCACGCGGCGCCGAGGGTGAGGTCCACGACTGCGTACTGCCGATTGCTTACTGCCCGCCCGTGAAGCCGGCTCACTCCGGCGCCAGCATCTCTTCGGGGCGCACCCAGTCGTCGTATTGCTGATCGGTTAGCAGGCCCAGTTCCTTGGCGGCCTCACGCAGGGTTTTGTGCTCTTTGTGGGCCTTCTTGGCGATCTTGGCCGCGTTGTCATAGCCGATGTGAGGGTTTAGCGCCGTAACCAGCATCAGCGAGCTTTCAAGGTGCTGTTTGATGTGACGCAGGTCGGGCTCGATGCCGGCAACGCAGTGGTCGGTGAACGAGCGACAGGTGCCGGCCAGAAGACGGACCGAATGCAGCAGGTTGTGAATGATCACGGGCTTGAATACGTTGAGCTCGAAGTTGCCCATCGAGCCGGCCATCGCTACCGCGGTATCGTTGCCGATCACCTGGACGCAGACCATCGTCATCGCTTCGGACTGGGTTGGGTTCACCTTGCCGGGCATGATCGACGAGCCCGGCTCGTTCTCGGGAAGCTGCAGCTCGGCGAGGCCCGCTCGCGGTCCGGAGCCCATCCAGCGAATGTCGTTGGCGATCTTCATCAACGAGCAGGCGAGCGTGCGCAACGTGCCGCTCATCTGTACCAGCGCGTCGTGACCGGCGAGATACGCGAACTTGTTGGGCGCCGTAACGAACGGCAGGCCCGTTATTTCGGAAATCTTGGTGGCGGTGCGAACGGCAAATTGCGGATGCGTATTGAGCCCGGTGCCTACCGCCGTACCGCCGATAGCCAGCTTATAGACGTCGGGCAACGCCCGCTCGATGCGTTCGATATCCTCGTCTAGCTGCGCAACGTAGCCCGAGAACTCCTGGCCGAGCGTGAGCGGCACGGCGTCCATCAGGTGCGTGCGCCCGATCTTAATGATGTCCTTAAACTCGACCGTCTTCCGCGCCAGCGCGTCGCGCAGCTTGCGGACGCTCGGCAATAGCAGATGGACGGTCATCTCAGCGGTAGCAATGTGCATGGCCGTGGGAAACGTGTCGTTTGACGACTGCGACATATTGACGTCGTCGTTCGGGTGAACCGGTTTCTTGCTGCCAAGCTCGCCGCCGGCAAGCTCGATCGCGCGGTTGGAGATCACCTCGTTCGCGTTCATATTCGATTGTGTGCCGCTGCCGGTCTGCCAGATGCGCAAAGGGAAATGATCGGCGAGCTTACCTTCCTGGACTTCGGTGGCCGCCTGGATAATCAGCCGCGCCTTTTCCGCGGACAGCTTGCCCAGGTCGCGGTTGACCTCGGCCGCAGCGCGCTTTAGGATTCCCATGGCGCGGACCATTTCGGGCGGCATGCGGTCGTCGCCGATGTCGAAGTGATAGAGCGAGCGGGCCGTCTGCGCGCCGTAATAGCGATCGACGGGCACGGCCATTGCGCCCATGCTGTCGGTTTCCTGCCGGGTCGCCCTCGTTGGTGGTGTTTCGGCCGTCACGTCTTTGTTCCTCGCTGATCTAGCTTCAGCGTACCACTGACCGTAGCTCAGTCGATCTTGATCGACTTCGGGTCGTAGTCGGGCTTGGGCGGTTTGAGTTTCAGCCCATCCAGCGTCTCGATCAGCAGGCGGGTAACCGCGTAATTGCGGTACCACTTGTGGTCGGAAGGGATGATGTGCCACGGAGACGAGGCCGTGTTGCACCGTGAAAGAGCAGCCTCGTAGGCCCGAATGTATGCAGTCCAGTTTTCTCGGTCCTCGACGTCCGCGGTACTGAGCTTCCAGAGCTTCGCGCGGTCCTCAAGACGGGCGCGGAGCCGTTCTGCCTGCTCTTCTTTGCTGAAGTGAAGGAAGCATTTCACGATCACGGTGCTGTTCTCCACGAGCATCCGTTCGAAGTCGTTGATCTGGTCGTATCGCCGCTCCCATACCGCCGCTGGCGCCAGGTCGTGAACCCGCACCACCAGCACGTCCTCGTAGTGCGAGCGGTTGAAAATGCCGAGCATCCTTCGCGGGGGAACGTGCTCGTGCACGCGCCAGAGGAAATCGTGTCGCCGTTCCACATCAGTCGGGCTGCCAAATCCGGTCACGTCGGCGCCCATGAGATTGAGGCCGCCCGAAAGATGGCGTATCGTCCCGTCTTTCCCGGAAGTATCCATGCCCTGTAGGATCAGCAACACCGCAAAACGCCCGTCGGCATAGAGCAGTTCCTGCAGTTCCGATAGCCGCTCCAGATCGGCTGCGCTGTCGGCCTCGGCGTCCTGCTTATGCTTGAACCGTCCCGTGTCGCCCGGATCGAACCGAGCAAGCTCAACCTTGCTGCCCGGTTCCACACGAAATGGGATCTTCGCCATTTCATCGGCTCCTCGAAGGCGGTATCAAAGAAGGATAGCGGAGAGGCTGGCTCGACACACCACCCCGCCCTCCGGCGCGGCGCTGCGAAAGGTGAAACGGGCAGCCGGGCTCGGCTACGCTATGCGCGGGGGTGACGGTGCCAGGTGACGAGCGTGCCAGGTGGGAAAGTAAGCTTCATCGTGTAGAAATCGGCCGGACCATCCACGAACGGCGAGAACGGGGTCGAGCCCCGCGCCAGTAATTCAGATACCAACTGCGGACCAGGATCCGGCTGCGTCTGTGCCACGACCTTGCCGGCGACCTTCACTGAGAGACCTGCCGCAAGCGCGGTCCCAAATGCCTTCGTTACGAATCCTCTGCGAGTAATGCAAAACGGGCAATCAGCCATCCGCCTTCTTCTCTCGACTTGCTGGTCCTGTCAGAATTTACACCGTTGTTATCACCTAGCGGCAGCCTTGCCGGGCGGCGCTATTAGAACTTGGCCAGCAACTTGAGCATCAGGCCCTTCGCTTTCTGAAGCGACATCGCCGGGTCATCTACGCCGACGGTCAGTGTCAAGTAGGCGTTCTTCTTCAGCACCCGCAGGCTCAACCCTTTGGGAATCCAGTACGCATCGTCTCCCAGACCTGCTTGCGGTTCCCCGTCCGCGCCGTACGAGTCCTTCTCCGACTTGTAAAAGGCCGCCGCGTCGACCGTCGTCCCGCTGGAGGTCTTGTTGCCCGACTGGTACACACCCAACGTCACCCCGTTTGACACCCCTTCCGCGTCGTAATAACAGCGCGAGCCGCCGAACTGCGGATTGTCGTTGGGAATGGCGTTGCCTTTCACCTTCCCCACCGCGGCCGCGACGTCCGCCGAGGTCATGAGCTTGCAGGGATCGAGCTTGCCCCCGGTCGAGACGTTCGCCACGTCCGCCTGACCGCCGCCCGCGGAGGCGTTGCCGGCTGCAGGCTGGTTGCTCGACTTGGAGCCGCCGCCGCAGGCGGCGAGGACGATGAAGGCAGCGAGACTGACGAGCACGGCGAGCCGGCGCGGAATGCGGTACTGGGATGCGGAGTGCAGACGGAGCATGAGAAGTCCTCCTTACACGTTGCGGCGAATGCCCTCATGCGTAGTCTCCAGCAAACCTGGTGTCAAGTGAAAGGCTACAATTTTGGCTGCAGGGGCTTATTTACGCGGTGTGGCTGCTTCACGTCGTCATTATTGAAGGTCAGCAGGGCTGGCAGACGGGGCTGGTGCTCTGGCTCATCGTCGCCATCGCGGGTGGCGGCTATGCGTGGCTGACCGGCGAGTGGTCGTGCATGGACGCGTTGCTCGTGGACCTGGCGTTGGCAGCGGCCGGCGCCGCGGCGGGCAACGCTGCGACCGGTAACTTCGGAAGCGACCCGCTCGCGCTGATTTACAACGTGCGCTTCTTCTGGACGGGGCTCGGCGCTGTGCTTCTGATTAGCGTCGCGCACGACGCGCTCCATACCTACTGGCAACGCAGCCGCCATACGGGGGCACGGGGGCCGTTGGGGCTCGTGACGTACGGGGGGTTCCGTTACGTGCTTCTGTGGCTGACGGGCTGGCCGACCGAACCCGGAACGATAGAGGCCACGTACGACGGCGGCCTGGCTATCAAGCTGTTGCCCGACACGATCCACTACCAGGCGCGCGTTGGTCCATTCGCCGTCGCGCGCGGCATGCCAATCGTGGATGGAATGCACGCCGAGTTGAGTAACTCCACGCTGACACTTAGCTCCCGGCCGGGCACCAGGGCCGCTGGAGTCCTCGATCAACCCCTTCAACTCTGCCGCATCGTCCCCGCGGAATCCGCGGCCGCGATCGGTGATGCGATCGCGCGGCGCAGCCGCGATCCTGCCGCGTAGCGTACGGTTGCCTTGAGAGACGCAGCGGCCGGAGGTAGAGTCGATGTGGAACGAGCGCGACCCGCGGGCCCACCACGGCATGCTGGCCGCGATCATCTCGTTCGTTCTGCTGTTCGTCGCCGTGAACATGCGCCGCTTCTTTCAACGGCGCCACCGCAGGTAGGGACCGGCGCACATCTAGTTTCGCAAGATCAACGTCGCGTGGGTGGTCATCACGCCGCCCTGGTTGGAAAGCAGGGCGGTGCGGGCGTTGGGTACCTGGCGGGGACCGCATTCGCCGCGAAGCTGGCGCACCGCCTCTACGATGAGCTGCATGCCCGGCATGCCCGTCTCCGACAACAGTCCACCGGACGTATTCATTGGCAAGGCGCCGCCCGGTTTGGTCTTGCCGTCCTCCACGAAGGCGCCGCCTTCACCTTTCTTGCAGAAGCCGTAATCTTCCAGCGTGATGATCGGCACAATGGAGAACGGGTCGTACAACTCCAGCACGTCGATGTCCTGCGGTCCCATGCCTGCTATGCGAAACGCGGTCTCGCCCGAGACTTTCGCACCTGATGTCGTCCACTGCTCGCGCACGGGCAGCCCCCAGGCGGTGTGGCCCTGGCCGAAGCCACGGAGGTAGACCGGCGGTTTCTTGAGGTCTTTGGCCCGCTCCGCCGAGACGACGACCGCGGCCGCCGCGCCATCGGTGATCGGACAGCAGTCGAGCAGGTGGTAGGGCTCGGCCACGTAGCGAGAGTTGCGCCGGTCCTCGTGCGTAATCGGCTGCTGAAAGACCGCGTTGGGGTTCATCGTCGCCCAGGAGCGATCCGAGATCGGAACGCAGCCCAGCTGGTAGTCGGTGATGCCGAACTCGGCGATGTAGCGGCGGGCGATCATCGCATAGCCGGGCGGCGCACCGAACATGCCGTACACGGCGTCGTCGTCCTCGCGGGCGCGGCCGTAGCTGGCGCGCGAGCCGGTGATCGGGTTGTCGCCGTAGCTCACCACGGCCGCGTGGCAAAGCCCTTCCTCGATGCACATCGCCGCGTACTGGATCAGCGCGGCGGTGCTTGCGCCCGCCGCATCCAGCGTCGCCGTGACGGCGGGGACGATACCGAGGTCCTGGCTGATGCGGGCGCTGAAGAGCATCTGGAAGTTGGAGGTCGGCGCCTTGGTGAGCACGGCGTCGATCTCGCTCTTTTCGATGCCGCAATCTGCGATCGCGTTGCGGATCGCCTCGACCGTTAGGCTCTCCGCGGAGCGGCCGGCCAGCTTGCCGTAGCGCGTATTGCCCACGCCGGCGATGCAGTATTTATCTCGCAGCGTCATGACCATTCCTCGGCCTGAACTTGACCAGCGTTACCTCGTCGGTCACGTCTTCATAGACGATGTTGAGCTCCATTCCCACCCGGATATCCTCGTTCGGAAAGCCGACGATGTTCGAATAGACCCGTGGGCCCTCTTCGAACTCGACGGCGGCAACGTTGTAGGGAACGTCGTTCTCAAACGCCTTGTGGTAGACCTGGTGCATGATGATGAAGCTATAGACGGAGGCTCGTCCGCTGACGGGCGTCCACTCGGTCGCGTCGCCCAGGCAATACGGGCAAAAGGTCGTTGGCGGGTAACGGAAACGGCTGCATTGCGTGCAGCGCGGCAGCGCCAGCCGGTGCTCTTTCGCCGACTGCCAGTAGGGCCGGTTCTCTTCGGTGATTGTCGGCAGGGGCTTTCGATAATCCGTCGTCATCGGTCGGGTCCTTTCGTCGCAGGGTGCCGGCCGGCTACTTGCGGTTGTCCCAAGCGACCTCAAACTGCGGCAGGTCGTAGCCCAAATACGTGCCGAAGTTCTCCAGCCAAGGCTCCCAGAATGTCAACGCGTTGCCGGTTGTGCGTCCAACGTAATATTGCTGATCGGCAACGATTTTTTCGATCTGGTCGAAGACCGCCTTGCGCGCGTCTGCCTGGAGGGTCTGGCGCTGTTTGACGATTAGGGGCAGCAGATTCGGATCATTGACGCGACTCTGGTTGGCGATCCCCTGGCTCGGGTCCGGGTTCAGCCAGTACCAGGCGTACGGGTCCGGGTCAGAGTAGTAGCGGGGAGGCCCCCACAGCAAGCCGTCGAACTTGAACGGCGGCCGGTAGACACTGCTGATCCACTCGTTGTACTGGACGGAAACCGGTGTGAGCTTGAGACCGATCGCGGCGAAGTCAGCCACCGCCCGCTCGATCGAGCTCTGGTAGGCCTGGCCGTATTGCGGCGTCCAAACCCCCTGGATCTCCGTGCCCGGCGCAACGCCTGCTTCGGCAAGCAGGGCCTTCGCCTTCGCAGTGTCGTACTTCCAGTACTGTGCCGCATCGCCCAGGTCCTCGGGGGCCAGTGCGGGCTTCCAGGCGCCGCGCGGTACCAGTTGGTCTGGAAGGCCGGTGCCGCACTCCAGCGCGTCGATTTCGGCTTTGCGATTGAAGCCGAGCGAGATCGCGCGACGCACGCGTACGTCGCTAAAGGGCGGTTTGGTGGTGTTCATGGCGATGTAGCCGCCGGGGTACGTATCGAAGGTTTGCCCGCTGTGCGCCGTCGGTTTCTGGCGCTTGATCTCGTCCGCGTTGACGCAGTTCACTTGTGCGATCACGTTGATTTGCCCGGTTTCGAAGGCCGAGATCGCCGTCGGGTCCTGCGGAATGACAACCAGCGTCAACGCGTCTAGATGTGGCAACCCCTGCTTGAAGTAATCGGGATTGCGGTGATAGGTCGCCTTACTGCTCTGCTGATAGCTGTCGAGGATCCACGGTCCTGTACCCACTGCTTTGGTCTTGATGTCGTCACTCTGTAGTAAATCCGCCGGGAAGATGCGCCAGCCATAGTGGCCCGCCGAGAGTGCAAGCATCGGGGCGTACGGCTCCTTCGTCTTCACCTGGACGGTGGCGGAGTCGATGACGGTGACGCTCTCGATTGGTTCGTAGTCGGCGCGGAAGGCCGAGTTCTTGTCGGATCGATAGACGTCAATCGCCTGCTTGACCTCGTCGGCGGTGAGAAGCCGGCCTGATACAGGGGCAACGTTCTGCCATTTGACCCCCGGCCGCAGCTTGAAGGTGTACGTCTGCGGGTCTGGTTGCTCAGGCATGGCGGTCGCCAGATCGGGGACGAGCACAACCTCGTTTGCGGGTACAGACGGATCGACCTTCAGCGCCACCAGCTTGTTGTAGGCCAAGTTAGCGAAGGCGGCCGTGTAGGTGGACGCGGTAAGCACGCTGAAGTTTGGCGGGTCCGCGACGATGCGGACCGACGCCGTGCCGCCCTGCTTGGCCTGACCCACGACGGTACCGGTCGCCTGTGAAGGCACCGGCTTGCCCGCGGCGCCGCCGCCAGCGCTCGTCCCGCCGGCCACGCCCGACTTCGCAGTGCTGTTGACTGCCCCATTGTTCTTGCTCGATCCGCCGCAGGCCGCGAGCGCGAGCGCCGAGCCGCTTGCCAGGCCCGATCCGATGAGGCTGCGCCTGTCCATACGACGCGAAGACCAGTATCTGCCCTCTGCCATCTCGTCCTCCACTCTCGACTCTCTTTGCCGGAGTACCTATGGGAAACAGCGTGGCATCCTCGGCCACTGTCTGCCCGCTGCCCGGTAGTAGATCGCCTACCGCCCGCTCAGGCGTGGATCCAGCACATCACGCAGAGTATCGCCGAACAGGTTAACCGCCATGACGGTAAGGGTGAGCGCGAGGCCGGGAAAGATGCCCATCCATGGCGCTCGTTGCATATACAGCAACGCCGAGCCGCTGAGCATACTGCCCCACGAAGGTACACCCAGAGGCACGCCCAGGCCAAGAAAGCTCAACGCGGCTTCGGCCAGAATGGCGAAGCCGAGCTGAACGCTGGCGATCACGAGGATTGGCGCGGCAGCATTAGGTAACACATGCTGCAGCACGAGCCGTCCTGAGCCGGCACCGAGTGCTCGCGCGGCGTCGACGTAGGGCATGGCGCGTACCGACAGTGTGCTGGCGCGGGCGACGCGCGCAGCCACCGGGACGATCGCCATCGCGATGGCAAGCGCAGCGTGGAAGAGGCTGGCACCGAGGCCCGCCGCGATCACGAGCGCCAGCAGGATACCCGGCAGCGACATAAGGATGTCGACAAGGCGCTGTCCCGCGGCGTCTATCCATCCACCAAAGAAGCCGGTCAGCAGGCCGAGCAAAGAACCGGCACCGGTGCCGATGAGTACTGCCAGCAAGCCAACTTCCATCGAGACGCGCGCGCCGAAGATGACGCGGCTCAACATGTCGCGTCCGAGGTTGTCAGTGCCGAAGAGGTGCGCTGAGGAAGGTGAGCCGAAGTAGACGGTGGTGGGCTGGTTGTCGCCGTAGGGCGCGATCAGTGGTGCGCACAGTGCGATGACGACGAGCAGCAGCAGGACGGTAGCGGACACGGCGCCGATCGGCTGCTGCAAGAGACGCAGCGGGGTTCGCCGACGCCGGCCGAGCACGCCGCCGGTTGATAGCAGTACCGGCGCCAGGCCTTGGCCGGCTTTCGAGGCCGAGCGGCTCATACGTAATGGATCCGTGGGTCTATGATGCCGTAGGTCCAATCCACCAGCAGATTGATCAGTACTACGAACGTGCCATACAGCAGAATGATTCCCTGTACCAGCGGGAAATCCTTACGTGTGATGCCGTCCAGGATCAGCCGGCCCATACCGGGCAGATTGAAGACGTTCTCCACGATAACGGTGCCCGCGACGATCAAGCCCAACTGGATTCCCAACAGCGTCAGCACGGGGATGAGGCTGTTGCGGATCACGTGCCGGACGACGACGGTGTGCGGCATCAACCCCTTCGCTCTGGCGGTTCGAACGTAGTCTTCGCGCATCACCTCCAGGACGGCGGATCGCGTCAGGCGCGTGAGCGTGGCCGCAAACGCCAATCCAACAACCATGCCCGGAATGATGAACTCCTCGAGGTTCCGCAGCGGGTCCCTGAAAGGTGACGTGTAGCTGATGGGCGGCACCCAATTGAACCAGCGGGCGCCGAAGACGAGCACCATCGTCCCCAGCCAGAAATTGGGGACAGCTAGCCCGATGATGCTCACCGTTCTCAGCACTTGGTCGGTCGCGCGGTTGTGGCGCAGCGCGGAGAGCGTGCCGGCCGGGATTCCGAAGAGTGCCGCGATAAACAGCGCAATCAGTGCAAGCTCGGCCGTGGTGGGCAGCCGGGCACCAATCTCCGCTGTCACCGAACGGTTGCTGAACAGCGAACGGCCGAGCTCACCGCGAAGCACGTGCCCGAGCCAGGTGAAGTACTGGACCGGCGCGGATTGGTCCAACCCCAGGCGGTGCCGCAACTCGTGAAGCTGCGCTGGCGACGAGGACACATCGGCGCCGAGCAACAGAGTAGTGGCGTCGCCGGGAATGAAGCGCAGGAACAGGAAGATGACGAACGAGAGTCCGGCGAGCGTGGCAAGCGCCAGCAGCAGACGGCGGACCAAATACGCCTGCATGGCCCCTCCGATCGTCCGTGTCGGTGACGGACCGCCTTGAGAAGCTTCGCGATTGCTGACCTGTCGTTCGCGGCAACTATACGCACGGGGTATCGCGCTGTCCAGCACCAGCAGGGACGGGCAACAGGACAACGGTTACAGAAGCCACGCTACTGCCTACTGCCCGCCACCCGCCTGTACCGGGCAAGTGCAGGAGCGGTCGCCAGCAGCCCCAGCAGGAGCGAGACCGCTATAATGGCCCCCGTGCCCCGGCCGTCGGGCTTGAAGACTGTGAGCACGAGGACGCCGCTGAACAGCGTCGTCGCAAGCTGGGCGCCGAGCCAGAGGATTGGATCGTAGACGGCCGGCGCGAGGGCCGCCGGCGGTGCGTCGGGCGGCTCCGCCGCCGCTACCCGAGCCAGCCTCCGCAACCGGGGCAGGACGATGGCGATCAGGATGATGACGATCAGCACCAGGCTGTCGATGGCGACGTTGATCCAACTGTCCTTCCAGTGGTACTGCTTCGAATCGGACACCATATACGCGGCCGGAATGAAAGCCAGAACGCCGAAGATCGGCGTGATGATACTCAGACGCGCGGCCATGGTCGCCCATTCCCGAATGCCGGCGATGCTGTTCGACCGCCTGGCGCCGGCCATCCCCGTGAGAATGAGCGTCAGCCCGCCGAAAAGCGCAAAGATGCCCGCAAGGTGCAGCACCAGCGCGAGTTCATATCCGTTCACGCCGCCCCCATCCGCGCCGCCAGCATAGCGGCAGACCGGTCCGCGCTGATGATACCGCGCCGCGGCTCAAAGCACATCACGAGCCGTTCGTCAATGTCGCCGCGGTCGGTCCGGCTTATGTTCGGCCCAACACCTCGAAGTTATGCTCGCCGAGGCGCGGGGCGCGATTGAGGACGTCGGAGGTTTCGAAGCCGGAGAAGGGCAGGCGAGGGCCGGACGCCGTGGCTCCATCGCTTAGCTCTGCCGTCTCGAAGAAGCCACGCGCCGCCAATTGCGGGCTCTGTAGAATGCTGAACGTGTCGTCCACCGGTGCGAACGTGTACCCGTGCTCCGCGGCGGCTTCAAACCAATCGTATTTGCCGCGTGCGGCGATAGAGGCGCGGTAATGCGGGTCGACCTCGGCCCAGCGCGCCCGGCGCACTTCCGGATCGCTCCATTCGTGGCTGATGAAGTCGTGCAGTCCGAGGAAGTAGGCGAACGACTCCCATTCGGCGCGCAACGCGAGCACGTACAGCAGGCCGTCACTGGCCTGAGCGAGGTTGGGGAAACCCTGTGGCCCGATACCGCGGCGTGCCCGCTTCATGCCGGTGCCGCTGTAGCTCCAAACCGAGATGTGCCGCGCTCCGTTTGCAGCGAACGCCTCCTGAATCGCAATATCGTTGTGTACGCCACGTTCCACTCCAGTTCGGACGCCATAGACCGAAACCATCGTCGCAATCGCGGCGTTGAGACCGGCGATGTGCTCGGCCACGCGCCCGCCCAGCTTCATCGGCGGGCCGTCCTCCCAGCCCGTTCCCTGCACGAAGCCCCCCATTGACTGCAACACCATTTCGCTCGCCGCCCAATCGCGCCGCGGCCCACGCTGGCCGAAGCTGCTAATGCTTGTGAGCACAATGTCGGCGTTGGCTCTGCGAAGGGCCCTGAACGAGAGGCCGAGGCGCGACATCACGCCCGGACGAAAGTTCTCGACGACCGCGTCGGCATCTGCCACCAGGCGCAGCAACTCCTTGCGCCCGGCATTCTTCTTGAGGTCGATCACCAGGCTTCGCTTGCGCCGGTTCAGAAAATCAAAGCCGCAGCCCTCTTCCTCTCCGGCACACAGCGTCCGCCACGGGTCTCCGCCGTTCGGCTGCTCGACCTTGATGACCTCCACGCCAAGCTCTGCGAGGAGAAGAGTTGCAAACGGACCGGCGACGTAGTGGGTGAGGTCGACGACGCGAATCACGATGCCGTCTCGACGGCCGGTTCCAGGCCGAGCCGCTCGGCAAAGCCCGGGTCCACCGG
The DNA here is from genome assembly GCA_036741355.1 of Chloroflexota bacterium. Taxonomy (GTDB): domain Bacteria; phylum Chloroflexota; class Dehalococcoidia; order CAUJGQ01; family CAUJGQ01; genus JBBRGK01. The sequence continues at coordinate 13,869 of DAINSK010000027.1, read as the reverse complement.
CACACCCGGCAGCCGGTTTCCCGGCGGCACCGGGGGCAGCCGCGGTGGTAAGAGTGCGCCGTTCTTATCGAGATCGGCGACCGCCTTGGCAGAGACGCCCAGCCACGAACGCAGGACCGCGCGGTTGTCGGCGCCGTCCGGCCGGGCATCTGTGAGAGGAGGCCGCGAAAATCCCTCGATCCGCCAGGCGAGCGTGAGGTGTGGGTGCGCCCGATAGCCGAGCACCGGCTCGACGTGACGCACGTCCTGGAAGGCCTTGCGGAAGCGGAGCTGGGGGTCGAAAGGCATGTCGGACACCTTCTGCACCGGTCCTGCCGGTACGCCTTTCGCCTGTAGCAGCTCAGCCGCCTCCTCCTTCGTCCTCGACCTCGTCCAGGCCGCGATCGCCCGGTCGATCCGGTCGTGCTCCTCGGCGCGCCGAGCCATTCCGGCGGACATGAATTTGTCGGGCAACGCGTCCTCCCTCAGACCACCGCCCAGCACCCCGCATAATGCGCGCCACTGCGCGTCGCTGCACACCGACAGCGCCAGCCACTCGTCGTCGCCACGACAGGGGTACACGCCCTGGGGTGCGCACAGCGTGCCGCGGTTACCGAGCCTGGCGGCGGCGCGACCCGCGCGCGCGGCGCCGATGATCCGGTCGCCGAGCATGTGGGCGATTCCTTCGTACATCGAGAGGTCGATGTAGCGCCCCTGCCCGGTGGCGCGGCGCCGCTCGAGCGCCGTGGCGATCGCGAGCGCCGCGTAGCGGCCCGCCGTCTGGTCGGCGAAGACTGTGCTTCCGACCTTGGTCGGGGGATCGGTTGGGGCGCCGATCGACGTGTCCATCCCTCCCGCGGCTTCGACGCTTGGACCGAAAGCGCCGATCTCCTGCCACGGACCCGGCGTGCCGTAGCCCGAGAGTTGCAGCATGATGATGTCGGGCCTGCGCACGCTCAACGCTTCATAGCTCAGCCCCAGGCCTCGCAGGACGCGCGGACGGAAGTTATTGCAGACGATGTCCGCGCAGGTGGCCAGTTCAAAGGCGAGCGAGCGCCCGGCCTCGTGCTGGAGGTTCACCGACACGCTGCGTTTATTCAGCGCGCTGCCATCGGTGCGATGGGTGAACGGAGGGAAATCGCCCGTCGGTCTGCCGATCCGGACGACGTCGGCGCCGAGCTCGGACAGAACGCGTGTCGCCGCGGGGAGCGAAAACGCGGCTTCGAAGCTGAGCACGCGAACACCGCGCAGGGGCCGGTACCGTCTCACCTTCAGCCTTCCTTGTCCACTGGCATGTTGCTTACGGCACATCCTAGCGTGTTTTGACGCGTGGGCATAAAATGAACGACCCTGAGCGGGAGATTCTGCGACAGGCGGGCGACGGCATGGAATGGCAAAAGGAGCTGGATGAGCTGCACCTGAAGCGGACGCTCGCGACGCGGATGGGTGGCGAAGAAGGGATCGCGCGGCAGCGTTCCCAGGGCCGGCTCACCGTGCGCGAACGGATCGACCTGCTCACCGACAAGGGAACATTCGAAGAGCTGTCCTCAACGGTCGGCGTCGCTGAATACGACGATCTCGGCAACCTGGCCTCCTTCCGCCCGGCCAATACCCTCGCCGGATTCGGGCAGATCGACGGTAGGCCTATCTGCCTCCGCGCCGACGACTTCACCATCCGCGGCGGCTCGACCGACACCGCCGCCGCCGGCAAACGCGGAATCGAACAACAAGCGATGGAATGGCGCGTGCCGCTCGTGCTGTTGCTGGACGGGGCTGGCGGCAGCGTGCGAGAGGTGGCAGGGCGTGAGGGAGCCGGCAACGCCAACGGGAGCGCTTCGCCACACGCCGTTGCGAACATCCCCGCGAACCCGGTCGTCGTCCGGCCTGCCGGCACGCCAGGTTCCAGGGACGTGCCGCCGCTCCCGGTTGCACCGCAGTTTCCAGCGGTTCCCCGCGGCGACCTGGCCACTGCGCTGGCACGCGGCCATCCGCTGGCCCAGATCCCGGTCGTCGCGGCCGTGCTTGGCTCGGCCGCCGGCTGGATCGCGATCGCCGCGGCAGATTCTCACTTCAGCGTGATGACGAAGACGACGAGTGAGCTATTTGTCGCCGGCCCGCCGCTGATCAAGCAGGCGCTCAACCTCACCATTTCCAAGCAGGAGCTTGGTAACTACAAGATCCACGCCCAACACACCGGCGTGATCAACAACGCGGCCGAGGACGAGGCGGACGCACTGGGCCAGATCCGCACGTTCCTGTCCTATCTGCCGCCCAACGTCTGGCAACTGCCGCCGCGCAGCGACCCGACCGATGACCCGAACCGCCGCGAGGAGGCCCTGGCGTCGATCATTCCCCGCGACCGCCGTAAGACCTACGACGTGCGGCGGCTCATCCGCCACGTCGTCGACAAGGACTCGACATTTGAGATCTCGCCGCTCTTCGGCCGCGCAATCGTTACCATGTTCGCCCGCATCGACGGTTTTGCGGTTGCGCTGATCGCCAACGATTGTCGCCAGGACGGCGGCGCCCAGACGGCGACTGCCTGCCAGAAGTTCGAGCGCTTTGTCGACCTGGCCGACACCTTCCACCTGCCGGTCGTCTATCTGTGCGACGTACCGGGGTTCATGATCGGTCCCGAGGCGGAGAAGCAGGGCACCATTCGCTGGGCGCTGAGGGCGAACATCGCCGTGCGCGAAGCGACGGTGCCCTACATCTCGATCATCACGCGGCGATTCTATGGCGTTGCCGTGGGCGGCGCCAAGCGGGGCGGCGGGCTAACACCCCGCTACGCCTGGCCGTCGGCGGAAAACGGCTCGCTACCGGCGGCAGGAGGCGTGATGGCCGCATTTCGACGACAGATCGAAGCGGCTCCCGACCCGGTAGCGATGCGCATCGACCTGGAGGAGCGCCTCAACACGATGGCTTCGGTGACCCGGCGCCCGCAATTCGTCGACGAAGTTATCGACCCACGCGACACGCGGCCGCTGCTCGTCGAATTCGTCCGCCGCGCCCAAGAGATCAACGCGGCCCAACTGGGACCGAAACTCCGCGTCGGTATGCGCCCGTAAGCGAGGTCCATCGCGGCACGCGCCCGAACAGCAATCCCAGGGGGCGAGAATCAGCAGCCAGGCTGATCGCCAACTTCAGGATCGCGAACCAGCGAACGACGCGCAGTTGCTTCAGCGCACGCAGCCCGCGCCCACGGCCGCTTCAGCCCAGTTCCAGGATCGCTCGAGCCAGCTCGCGTGGACGCTGCATCGGGACCTGGTGTCCAACGTCCGGAACGGTGACCAACCGCGCACCCGGCCGGCGCTCGATCATGAGCGCGGCCTGCTGCGCCGTCAGCACGTCGCTGTTGGCGCCGCGCACGACCAGCGTGGGCGCCGAAACCGCCTCCCAAAAAGGCCAGAGGTCGAGCCGCCTCGCCTCGCCGGCCGCGAGGTCGTCGCGCAACCGCCGCGCGATCGCCGGATCGAAGCCGCCGGGCAAACGCGTGGCGTCGTCGTCATACAGCGAGGCGATGACCTCGGCGATCCGGCGCGATCCCGCGCTCATCTGCGGGTCCGGGTAGGCGTCGACCACCACCAGCCCGGCCGAACGCCCGGGCAGAGCGCCTGCAAACATCGTCGCGACGGCACCTCCCATCGAGAATCCGACCACTGTGCAGCGATCTATGCCCAGCGCGGACAGCGCCGTCGCGAGGTCGGCAAAGTGATGGTCCGGGGCGTAGGCCTCTTCTGCCGACCACTCGCTCTCGCCGTGACCGCGGGCGTCGATCGCGATTACGCGCCGACTCTTCAGCGACAGTTCCACCGCGACCGCACGCCAGTCGCAGGCCGAACCGGTGATGCCGTGCAGCAGCACGACCGGCGCCGCGGGAGAGCCATTCGCTTCCCATTCGTAATACCGGAGCCGGAGGCCGTCGCCCGGGACGAAGCCGGCGCTCCTAACCCCCTGCCCCTTCCCTGAGAGGGAAGGGGAGCTTGCAGGCGGTAGTTTGTGCAGCATTTCGTCCCTTGTAGCGGCGCAGGGTCATGCGCCGCATTCGACGCTGCAACTCAGTCCGAACCATGCTTCCAACGATCGTCCCTTCCCGCACCGGGAAGGGATAAGAAGGTTAGGAGCGCAGCGCGCCTGCGACGCCGAGGGCGATGCTTCGGGCTGCGGAAGCGACCACGATGGCGAGGGTGACGCTGCTCACGGCGCAGAGGCGGACGCCGTTGATCCCCAGTCGAAGCGATCGCCTTAAAACGCGTCGCGACAGCCGCCGTAGACGCCATGACGGCAAGAACGCACACAGGACGAACAGTGGGACCGCAACCGATAACGAGAAGACCGAGGCGACTAGAACGGCCGGGACGAGAACGAACCCCCCTGCCCACACAATTCGGTCGCGCCGCCGCCGCTGCCAGGGAAAGCGCCGCCTGGGTAGAGGTGGCACGTCCGCCGCTCCACCAGCGGCAGCACCGGCGTGAGACGGTGCCTGCTGATAATTGCCGGCCTGCGGCGCCGAAACACGGCGGGGGTTCGCCTCCGCTACGGCGGGATGGTGGGTGGCGTGGGGCTGCGATTGCGTTGATGCCGCGGCCGCAGACGCGGGAGGCCGAGCGCCGTTGTTGCGGGCATCGCGCAACGAGGCGGCGAACGCAGCCATCGTCTGGGGGCGGTCGTCCTTGCGCACCGAAAGCGCACATACTATGGCGCCGCTGAGTGGAGCGGGAATCGCGCGGTCCAGCTCGTGCGGGGGCACAAGCGTTTCGTTGGTCGCCCGATCGGCCGCGGAAGGCGGCATCTGCCCCGTAAGCAGGTGGTAGAGCGTGGCCGCAAGCGAGTAGACGTCGGAGGTTGGTCCGAAACGCCCGCTGCTGCCCCACTGTTCCAGCGGCGCATATCCAGGAGTGCCGATCGCGGTCATCATGCTCGTGTGTTGATTCAGTTCGAAACGCCGCGCCGCTCCGAAGTCGATCAACACCGCCCGGTCTTCAGTGGTCACCATGATGTTACCGGGCTTTACGTCGCGGTGAAGCAGGTGTTGGTCGTGCACAGTCGCCAGCGCGTCGGCGACGGCGAGCACGTAACGCACCGCGTCCGCCGGCGACAGGGGGCGTCCGCGCTGCTTGAGCACTTCTACAAGCGTGCGGCCGGCGATGTGCTCCATCACCATGTAGGCGGTGTCGTTTTCCTCGAACACCTCATACACGGTGACAATGCCCGATCGCTTGAACCTTGCCAGAACCTGCGCTTCTTCAATAAAGTGGCGGCGCTCAGTTTCGTAGCCGTCACGCCCCAATGATGCTGGTGGGACGATGGTGCCGGCGTGACGGACCGATCCTTCGGGAAAGTACTCCTTGATGGCGACATCACGATTGAGTCGCTGGTCCAGGCCGCGATACGTGATGCCAAAGCTGCCGCGGCCCAGTAACGGACCCAGCATGTAGTGGCCATTGCCCAGCATGGTGCCCTCGGCGAGCTCGATCGGGCCACCAATTCCCGTCGGAGAAGGCCGAGCAAGATCCGAGGGAGCCCTCGGAGATAACGGGCGAGACTGTCCTGACGCGGCGTGTGGATGCTCCGTGGGATTTGGACAGGGTATCGCGTTCTTCACGGGCAGGGGCACGCTCGCCGCTCGATTGACGAGCGCAGCGGCCGCGGCAGCACGCATACCGGCGTTTGTCTGCATTCTCCCGGCGGAAAGAGCGGACCCACCAGGTTTGCCGGCTTTCGCGGACGCCCACTCCCTGGCTGCCTGCCCGGCGGATGTACCCGTTGCGCCGCGCATCGGTCGGTGCTGGCCCTGGTCGCTGTAAACCGTGCCGCATGCTGGACAGCGGGCTACGCCGGGAGGTGTGAATCGCCGGCAGTTCGGACAATGCATATCGGCATGATAGCGCGGTCTCGTGGAGGTTTGTAAGGTGCTCCCGATTCCAAGCACCGCGCTTATGGCATAAAGTGTGCCGGAAATCGGACGACGGTGGAGTTCGGCACGCGAACGGAAGTCTCTCGGTTGGATTGGAGGTGCAGTCTGGCAGCCGGACAGAATCTCATGTGATAATGCCCAAATCGCACCACTTGTATATCCCGTACCAATACATGTACAATACAGGCGATGAGATATGCAGATGTCGCGGCGGCGCTGCGTGAGCGGATCAGCACCGGCGAATACGGGGCCGGCGGCGCGATCGAGAGCGAGGCTGAGCTCGGGCGGATGTTTGCCGTCAGCCGGGTCACGGTCAGACGCGCCCTGGACCAACTCCGCGACGAAGGGCTGCTGATCAGCCGCAAGGGCGCGGGCTGGTTCGTCGCGTGCGACCCCGTGCGCCAGGCACTCGGGCGCGTCACCACGATCGAAAGTGCCCTGGCAGAAGCCGGAATCGAGCCGAGCCGCCGCGTGCTCGCCTTCTCATTCGAAACCGCGCCGCCCGACATTGCCGACGCTCTTGAACTCTGCCGTGGGGCGGAGGTTTTGCGCGTGGAGCGCCTCAACCTGGCGGGGAAGGATCCGTTCGCGATCGTGACCGTCTGGGTCCGTTCAGAGCTCGGTGCGCAGCTTTCGCGGTCCGATGTCGAGCGTTCCACGTTTTACGACCTGCTGCCACTGCGCGGCGTGGAACTGGCGAGCGCAACCCAGAGCATCAACGCCATCGCGGCGGAGGATGCGGACGCGCGCCTCCTGAAGGTGCCCGCCGGATCGCCGTTGCTCGCCTGCCGCCGCGTCACATTCGACCGTTCAGGCAGTCCCGTTCTTGTCTCGGACCACCGCTATCCGGGGCATCGAACCTTGTTCGAGGTCGAGTTTCCCCACCTGGCGGCGGGCTCCGAGTGGGGGCCGTCGGGGCTACGGGTGCTGGCGGGCTAAGGCGCCCCCGAACATGCGAACAGAGGGGTTCCAAGCCACGCGTTGTTCTTGGGAAGATAGGCAGGAAGGGAGCAGGTCATGGTAGCCAGAATGGATCCATTCGGAGCCCGCACGACGCTGCAACTCGCCGGCGGCAGCGTCGATTACTACCGGCTCGAGGCACTTTCCTCCCGGGGAATCAGCGACCTGCACCGCCTGCCGTACACGGTGCGCATCCTGCTGGAAAATGCGTTGCGGATCTGCGACGGCACGATCGTGGAGGAAGACGACGTTCTGAACCTCGCCCGCTGGCGCCCGGGCGTGGACAACGGCGACGAGTTCCCGTTCCTGCCGGCGCGCGTGCTGCTGCAGGACTTTACCGGCGTCCCGGCGGTGGTCGATTTGGCAGCGATGCGTTCGGCGATGGCGCGGATCGGCGGTGACCCGGAGCGGATCAACCCGCTGGTGCCGGCCGACCTCGTGATCGACCATTCGGTACAGGTCGACGCCTGGGGCTCCGACGCCGCGTTCGAAATCAACGTGGAGAAGGAGTACGACCGCAACAAAGAGCGCTACGCGCTGCTCCGCTGGGCCCAGTCGGCGTTCAAGAATTTTCGCGTGGTACCACCTGATACCGGAATCGTTCACCAGGTAAACCTCGAATACCTCGCCACCGTCGTCGTGGAACGGGAACAGGACGGGGGCAGCGTCGCCTTCCCGGACACACTGGTCGGCACCGACTCACACACGACCATGATCAACGGCCTCGGCGTGCTCGGCTGGGGCGTCGGCGGCATCGAGGCCGAAGCGGTCCTGCTGGGACAGCCGCTGTATCTGCTCACGCCGGTCGTCGTGGGCGTCCGCTTCATCAACCGGCTGCCGGAGGGCACGACCGCCACCGACCTTGTGCTGGCGCTCACCCAGTTGCTACGCCGGCACGGCGTCGTCGGAAAGTTCGTCGAGTTCACCGGTTCCGGGCTGAGCCAACTGGCGCTGGCCGAACGTGCCACGCTTTCCAACATGGCGCCCGAATACGGCGCAACGGCGGCGCTCTTCCCCGTGGACGAGGAGACGCTCCGCTATCTGCGCAATACGGCGCGTCCGGCCGGGCTTGTTGACCTCGTCGAGCGGTACACGAAGGCGCAGGGGCTGTTCCGTACAGACGACACGCCCGAGCCGGAGTTCAGCGAGCTGCTCGAGCTGGATCTTTCGATAATCGAGCCCACGCTTGCCGGGCCGCGCCGTCCACACGACCGCGTGCCGCTCAACGCGTTGAAGGAGAACTTCCGCGAGTCGTATCCGGCGCTGTATTCCGAAACTGAACCGCATCCGCGGCCGGAGACCGTCGAGGTGAACGGCCGCCGTGGCGAGGTCGGAAGCGGTTCGGTCGTGATCGCCGCGATCACGAGCTGCACCAATACGTCCAATCCATCCTTGATGATCGGCGCCGGCCTGGTCGCCAAGAAGGCCGGCGAGTTTGGCCTCAGCGTGAAGCCACACGTGAAGACCAGCCTCGCCCCCGGCTCCCGCGCCGTCACCGACTATCTACGGGATGCGGGGCTGCTGCCGCACCTCGCAAACCTGGGTTTCAACGTTGTGGGGTACGGCTGTACGACGTGCATCGGCAACAGCGGGCCGCTGCCGGAAGCGGTCGCCAACGCCGTCACCGAAGAAGACCTGACCGTCGCCGCGGTGCTGAGCGGCAACCGCAACTTCGAAGGGCGCGTGCATCCGCAGGTGCGCGCTAATTACCTGGCGTCGCCGCCGCTGGTGGTCGCCTACGCGCTCGCCGGGACGGTAGACATCGACCTGGACCGCGAGCCGCTGGGAACCGGAAAGGACGGCCGGCAGGTGTATTTAAGAGACGTCTGGCCGACGCAGCTCGAAGTGGCGCGGGCGGTGGAAGCGGTGGTCAAGCCGAAGCTCTTCGAAAAAAGCTACGGCGACGTGTTTCGCGGAGACGAGCACTGGGCGTCGTTGCCCGTGCCACAGGGGGCGTTGTATGCCTGGGACCCGGATTCGACCTACGTACAGGATCCGCCGTTTTTCCAGGACCTGGCGCCGGAGCCCGGACCGATCGCGGACGTCAAGGGTGCGCACGTGCTCGCGATCCTCGGCGATTCGATCACGACCGACCACATTTCGCCTGCAGGCAACATCCCTCGAACCTCGCCGGCGGGACAGTACCTGATCTCCAAGGAAGTCGATCCGGACGACTTCAACAGCTACGGGGCGCGCCGCGGCAACGACCGCGTGATGGTGCGGGGAACGTTTGGGAACATTCGCCTGCGCAACGAAATGGTGCCTGTCAGAGAAGGCGACTGGACCGTTCATGTGCCAAGCGGCGAGGTGATGCGCATCTACGACGCGTCGGTGCGCTACCGGGAGGCAGGCACGCCGCTGGTCGTGATCGCGGGCAAAGAGTACGGCTCGGGAAGCTCACGCGATTGGGCGGCAAAGGGCACGCTCCTGCTGGGCGTCAAAGCGGTGATCGCCGAAAGCTACGAGCGCATCCACCGCAGCAACCTGGTCGGCATGGGCGTGTTGCCGCTGCAGTTCATGCCGGGAGAAGACCGCAAGTCGCTCGGTCTGACCGGGTCAGAAACGTTCGACGTCGAGGGCGTCGCGGATGTGCGTCCCGGCGCGACCCTGACCGTGACCGGTACGCGCGCCGACGGTTCGAGGTTCAACTTCCGGGCGAAAGCCCGCATCGACAGCGCGGTCGAGATCGAGTACTACCGACACGGCGGCATTCTGCAACTGGTACTGCGGCGGCTGATGAAGGGCGAACATTAGCAATAAAGGAAATGAAGCGCCGCCTCCGCCACGGCAGGGCTCCTTCGGCGCGGGTGTTAAGCCGCAGCCCGCGACGCTCGCCGAGGCCGAAGGGCGCCATCGGGCGATGAATCATTCCAATCAACACGAGGGTTAGGAGCGATGATCGGCTGCCTTGCAGGTGGACGATGTTTTGCTGGACGGGCGCACCAGCAAGCTCCGCGGCCAGTATAGCAGCGGACGGGGGCGCGCGGATGCCTGGAGCGAACCTGATATAGTGCTAACCGAGGTGAGCAAATATGGCACGAAAGGCAACGCCGATCGATATCAGCGCCATGCCCGAGGTTTCCCGCCTCGTGCGGGAGGTGGTTCGCACTGGCCGCGCACGACTGCTGGAGGTCAACGGAGATGCTGCCCTGCTCTCCCCCGCCCCGCCGCGACGACGTGCGACGAAGACAGCGTCGCGCGCGCGCCTCGCAGCTGCGTTTCTCGCTGCCCGTGGGGCGCTGCCGCCGCTCTCACCCGTCCGCACGCTCAGCGAGATGACGGAGATCGCCGCCGAGGAGGCAGCGCAGGAAGCGGCCCGTAAGGGGCTGCTAAGCCAGTGAGCAGCCTCGATACCAACGTCATCGTCCGCCACCTGGCTCAGGCCAACCCCGACCAGCAGCGACGCGCTGACGCCTTCTTCCGCGAGCTCGCCAGCGGCGCCGCCTCCACTCGCCTGCCTGAGGGCGTACTGGTCGAATCGGTTCAGGTGTTGGAGTCAAAGAACCTCTACAATATGCCGCGCGATGTCATCCGTGTCTGGCTGACGAGTCTGCTCGGCCTGCGCGGTGTCCGCATCCCGAAAAAGCGCCTCTACTATCGTGCGCTGGACCTTTATGCGAGCTTCCCGCGCCTCAGCTTCGTCGACTGCCTATGCGTCGCCTACGGCGAGCGAGAAGGCGACACCACGGTCGTAACCTTTGACCAAGACTTCGACCGCGTGCCGAGCATTCGGCGCCAGGAGCCGTAGCTGCGTCAAGGTTACGTCCGTCGCATTACGGATGACACGCGAACCAGACGGGCGAGGCCGGCAGCAATGCCGGCCTCGCTTTCTAGGCACCGAGCAGGGTTACCCGCCGCTTGCGAGCAGGCGTCCGGCGCGGCGGCGGGTGGGTCGTGCAGTCGCGCCCGGCCGTCAGGGTGTCGCGGACAGGTAACAGTCAATTGGAGCGGTTGCCGTCGCTCCACGGCACAGCCGGAAGACGGGTACGCGGCCCTGGGGCGCTGCAGTGCATCCGCCCGCGGGTTTGTGCGGCCGGACCGCAACCGGCGGCGGCCGGTTTTGTTGTAAGAAGCCCGCGGTTTTAACCGCCGGGCGATGCACCGCGCCGCTCAACCGGCCACTGTCATTAGTGACCCGCCACGATCGCCGGGCGATGCCCCGAACGCTCAATCGGCCGCCGTTGCCAGTGACGCGCCTCCACCACCGCCCGGCGACTCAAGTCGCGGGCTCATGCGACAAAGCCCGCCTGCGCGGGCTACGAACCGGTGCGGGCCGGTTTCGTTCGTCAGGCGAGCCCGCCGCACGATGGCAGTCGTGGGCCGGCAGGCAATGGGGCGCGCAGCCGGTCGGAGGAGCTCGGCTACTCGAACAGCGCGGCCAGCTCGATGCGCACGCCGGGCAGCGCCACCGGCACGATACTGCCCTCGCGGTACAGCGTCTCGCTGTAGCTGCCGTCGGGCTCGCGGCGCCAGGTGGTGAGGGTGCGATCATTTGGGTGCACCAGCCAGATCTCCGCGTCGCCGCGGCGCTGGTACTCACGCAGTTTCGTCGTCACGTCGTAGTCGCCGGTGGAGGGCGACCAGACTTCGACGACGAGTGGCATCGGTTCCTCAAAGATGTCCAGCCGGCCGGGTCGCTCACGCCGCGCCCGCTGCATGAATGCTCGGGGCACGACGGTGAGGTCGGGTAGATAATAGGTTCCCGGCGGTATGCGTAGCCGCGGCCCATCCACGCAGACGGCGAATTCTCCCGGCTCCAGTTGCCGGAACAGTTGGCCCGCTAACCTGCTCGTGGTATCGGTGTGTTCGTAGGTCATGCCGGGCTTTTGCCGCAGGCGGCCGCAGTCGAGCTCCCAAAAGCCATCGGGGTCCTCCAACCCCACCTGCTCGTACGTATTCGCACTGATCACCATGCCGCTCTCCGCCGTCGGGCGCACGCGTCGCCGACGCGGCCAGTATAGCAGCCCGCCGAGCCGGCGCCGCGTCTCGGAGCTACAAGCAGAGCGCATGGCACGGCCGCTGCCCGCCCGCTCGGACCGTGTAATGTGGCATGAAGAGGGGTGGTCGGCAGCCGTGCCGAGCGGCGAACATGAACCGGCGTAGGCCGGTTTCGTTGCATTAGCCCGCGGTTTCCATTAAGCGCAACGGCTGGTTAGTGCCCGTGGCCCTGGCCGTGGCTCTGGCCCGTTTGCGTGGCGGAACCGGTGGCCGCGTTTGAGGTGCCGGCCGGGCGGCCGTGATCCGTATGTTCCTGACGGAGTTCCTTGGCATCCTCACTGACGCAGGTGCCGTGGTTGTCCGGTGTAGTCGCATCTGCCGCGGACTGAGTATTGTTTACGTCGTCGACCGAACAATCATGCGCCGCGGCCGAGTTGCCTGGATCACAGTCGCTGCTTGCATTCTCCACGGCCGCAGTATTCTTTACGTCAAGCGAACAATCATGCGCCGCGGCCGAGTTGCCTGGATCACAGTCGCTGCTTGCATTC
>DAINSK010000027.1:0-1427 GCA_036741355.1 Chloroflexota bacterium | reverse complement strand
TCCACGGCCGCAGTAGCTGTGTCAGTAGCCGTGTCAGTAGCCGTGTCAGTAGCTGCGCACGAAGATTGATCGTCAGCGCTGGCGGCGGGCGCTCCACTGAGAGCAAAGCCGGCAGCCACGACGCCGATGACACCGGCGCCGAGAATCAGGGTCAAACTCTTGAGCCGGGGGAGTCGTAACAGTGACAATGGTTCCTTCCTTCTGATGCTCGGAGCCGTTCCGGGTGTTATCTCTGGCATCATAAACGTCTGAAGGCAGGAATCGTTACAACATCGGCTACAAAGACGCCATGGATAGGGGCGGGGCGTGAGGTGGGATCCGCAAAACCGTGGCGGATCAACAGCTCTTCGACGAGAGGGCGAAGGCATGCATCGACAGCGCGGTTGAGATCGACTACTACCGTCATGGCGGCGTTCTGCAACTGGTGCTGCGCCGGGTGATGAAAGGAGAGGACGTCAGTTAAAGCCGCGAAACCAGTCGGTCATAGTCGGCGTGCGAGCCTATCCAAAACCAGACAACCGTGTCGCCATCGCGCACCCCAAGTGCGCGGTAGGCGGCCGTGATTCGCACTGAGTGGACCGGCATGCTCGGATGCACCTGCTTAAAGTGCAGGCCCGGATGGTATGGATCGCTTTGGAAGCGTCGATATGCGTCCTGTGCCTGGTCTTGGACGTGCGCGGGCATACGACCCATGGCCTCTCGGAATCGTTGAGTCGTGCGCGAATTCACAGACGCTCGGGGTCGAGCGGTTGTGTGCGCCGCCCCCGATGCTCGGCGAGCGCCTCCTCCGCCATATGTGCCAGCGAATCTGCCGATTCAGTAAAGGATTGCTCCCAGCGCCGTTCTGTGGCGAGCTCTTCCAGCAACCACGCCGCCACCGTCTCCTGCTCGTGCTCCGGGAGCTTGGCTGCTTGCGCGAAAGCCTCTTCAAGTAGCTTGTTCATCATCGCTCTCGTGGACCATGTGAACCTTCGAATCGGCGCTTCGCCACACTTGCGACACCAGCATACGCGGCGCGCCGCCCTGGACGCAGCAGCGAACGTCGTCTCTAAGCTCCCCTTCCTTGGTTCCAGTACCCCCCCGTTAGGCGTAGGGGTAAGCGAAGGGGTCGGGCGGTTGTGGCAGCATGCCCTATGCCGCAAACCCGTCGCGGATCAGCAGCGCTTCTACGACCGCGTTGCGGCGGTCTTCGCTCGGACCGACGTGGTAGAAGTGCTCGAACGTGCGCATCGTGACACCGGGAGAGAGTGACTCCACGCGTGGGTTGACGCGGTAGCGGTTCTCCTTCCACGTCGAGAGTGCAAACCCGCAAGGCAGCGCCCGCAGGCGTTCGAACAGCTCGGTCGCATCATCCTCCTGCCAGCGCGTGAAATAGTCGGTGTGGCGGCCGGCGTAAGGCGGGTCGGCGTAGACGAAGTCGCCGGGAC
>DAINSK010000026.1:44884-47749 GCA_036741355.1 Chloroflexota bacterium | reverse complement strand
CACGTTGACGTGCGGCTTCGTGCGCTCAAATTTCTGCTTCGCCATCTGCTGCTCTTCCTCCTGGCCGTACATACAAAGCCCGCATCGCCCTTGTCTGCGATGCGGGCTGGTAACTTAACTTCTGCCTTTAATCAACTGCTGTTGAATGCTCGACGGGACCGGCTCGTAATGGTCGAACTCCATCGTGTTCGTTGCGCGGCCCTGAGTCAACGAGCGGAGCACCGTGGTGTAACCGAACATCTCCGCCAGCGGTACCAGTGCTCGGATCACCTGCGCGTTGCCGCGCGCCTCCGAATGCTGGATCATGCCTCGCCGCGAGTTGAGGTCGCCCAGTATGTCGCCAAAAAACTGCTCCGGCGTCACTACTTCGACCTTCATAATCGGCTCGAGGATGACACCACCGGCGTTCTTCACCGCTTCTTTTATGCACATCGAACCGCAGGTGCGGAACGCCATTTCCGAAGAGTCTACCGGGTGGTAACTGCCGAACACGAGCGTCACGCCGACGTCCACCATCGGATAACCGGCGATGATGCCGTTCTCCAGCGCCTCGCGCGCACCGTGATTGACCGCGGGTATGTACTCCCTGGGAACGACGCCGCCGGTGGTCTTGTCGGTGAAAACATAGCCGGCGCCGCGCTCCAGCGGTTCGATAATCAGCTCGGTATCGGCGAACTGGCCACGGCCGCCGGTCTGACGGACGAAGCGGGTGCGCTGACGGCTCGACTTTGTGATCGCCTCGCGGTACGACACCTGTGGACGGCCGACGTTGGCGTCAACTTTGAACTCGCGCTTCAGACGGTCGACGATCACCTCCAGGTGTAGCTCCCCCATGCCGGCGATCAGCGTTTGACCGGTCTCCTGGTTGAAGCTCACACGGAATGTCGGATCCTCTTCGGCAAGCTTGCCGAGCGCGATCGCCATCTTGTCCTGGTCATCCTTCGTCTTCGGCTCGATCGCGATCTGAATCACCGGTTCCGGGAACTTGATCGCTTCGAGCAGGATAGGGTGGGCCATGTCGCTCAATGTGTCCCCGGTAAACGTCTCCTTCGGTCCAATAATCGCCGCGATGTCGCCTGAGTAGACTTCGGCAACGTCTTCTCGTTTATCCGCATGCATTCGGACCAAGCGGCCGATCTGCTCACGGCGGTTGCGGGCAGTGTTCATGACCTGCGACTTCGCCGCGAGCTTTCCTGAGTAGACGCGAACGTAGGCAAGCCGGCCGACGAACGGGTCGGTGACGATCTTGAATGCCAGCGCGGCGAGCGGCTCGGAATCATCCGCGTGGCGGACGACTACCTCGCCAGTTTTGGGGTTGATTCCAGTTACTGGAGGGATGTCTATAGGAGCCGGCAGAAGCTCGACCACGTGGTCGAGCAGCAACTGGACGCCCTTGTTCTTGAGAGCGCTGCCGCAAAGCACCGGCGCGATGTTTCCGGCGATCGTTGCGCGCCTGATCGCCTTCTTCAACTCGTCAAGGGTCACTTCGTGTCCCTCGATAAAGCTGATCATCAACTGTTCGTCTTCTTCGGCCACGCTCTCAATAAGTCGCGCCCGTCGCTCGGCCACCTGTGCCGCCAGGTGCTCCGGCACCGGTCGCTCCTCCGGCGAGTCGTCGCGATCACCGGAGAAGTACCAGTAACGCTCGTCGACCAGGTCTATCACGCCTTCAAAATGGGCTTCCGCGCCGACTGGAATCTGCAGGGGCACTGGTTTGGCGCCCAACCGCTCCATAATCATTTCCACCGTGCGCCAGAAATCGGCGCCGATGCGGTCCATCTTGTTGATGAAGCAGATGCGTGGAACGCTATATCGGTCGGCCTGGCGCCAGACGGTTTCGGATTGAGGCTCGACGCCGGCCACCGCGTCGAACACGACCACACCGCCGTCAAGCACGCGTAACGACCGCTCGACTTCCACCGTGAAGTCCACGTGGCCCGGCGTATCGATGATGTTGATCTGATGGCCGTTCCACTCAGCCGTCGTGGCGGCCGCGGTGATCGTTATACCGCGCTCGCGCTCCTGGTCCATGAAGTCCATGACGGCCGTGCCCTCATGGACTTCACCGATTTTGTAGGTGCGGCCGGTGTAAAAGAGGATCCTTTCGGTCACCGTCGTCTTGCCGGCGTCGATGTGGGCGATGATCCCGATATTTCGAATTCGTCCTATGGGTACTGGTCTCGACATGTCTAATTCCTGGTCCAGCACTTCGCAGTCACACGCGGGGTGCCGCGACCTTTTTGCGCTGCTAATCCATCCTGCTTCAACGGGCGCACTCCGAAAACGCCCGTGCAGCGCTCAGAACACCCTCGGACGGTACCTGCCGCCCGCGATCGCTCGGCTCGTTGTCAGGAGCCGACCACCGGCAAAACTCAGCTCCGCTACCAGCGGTAGTGGACGAACGCCCGGTTTGCCTCGGCCATACGGTGCGTATCCTCGCGCCGCTTGATCGTGGCTCCCTGACCGTTAGCCGCGTCCATCAACTCGCCTGCCAGCCGTTCAGCCATCGAGTGACCACCGCGTGCCCGCGCAGATCGCAATAACCAGCGAATCGCAAGCGCCATTCGGCGCTCACCCCGGATGTCCACCGGTACCTGGTAGGTCGCGCCGCCCACGCGGCGCGGCTTCACCTCGACCAGCGGCGTCGCGTTGCGGATCGCCTGCTCGAACATATCGAGTGGACTACGCCGCGACTGCTCTTCGATTCGGCCGAAGGCGTCATACATGATCCGCTCAGCCGTGCTCTTCTTGCCGTTGAGCATCAGCTTGTTGATGAACATCGACACGGTCTTGCTCTGAAACTTGGCATCAGGCGCCACATCGCGCTTGGCAATTTTGGCCCGCCTTGGCATGGACTACACTCCA
>DAINSK010000026.1:0-44784 GCA_036741355.1 Chloroflexota bacterium | reverse complement strand
AGGCGCCACATCGCGCTTGGCAATTTTGGCCCGCCTTGGCATGGACTACACTCCAACCGGACGGTATGTTCCCGTCTAAACCTTGCTTAAGGTTCAACTGCGCCGCGGGCGGGTGACCCCGTTAGCAACCGCCCTGCTTATCGCTAATTAACGGCACAGCCACCCGGCTACCGCGCCGACCGGTACGGCTGCCGCCACTCCGTTCCAGTCCTGGCCGCGTGACCGGTACAGACCTACTTCTTGCGCGTACCGTACTTGCTGCGGCCGCGCTTTCTTCCGTTAACTCCCTGCGCGTCCAGCGCTCCACGAATTATGTGGTAGCGCACACCCGGCAGATCCTTGACACGGCCGCCACGGATGAGCACAACCGAATGCTCCTGCAGACTGTGGCCTTCGCCGGGGATGTACGCCGTCACTTCGATACCGTTGGTGAGGCGTACACGCGCCACCTTACGCAACGCCGAATTTGGCTTCTTCGGCGTCACCGTCCGTACTTGGGTGCAAACGCCCCGTTTCTGCGGCGAACCGTCTCCCCGCCGCGTTCGGTTAGTCAGCGCGTTGTACGTAAAACGCAGCGCCGGCGCCTTGGTTTTCTTCGTGACTTTAGCGCGGCCCTTACGGACGAGCTGGCTAATCGTTGGCAAGAAACTGTCTCCTGAAAGTCACAGTGAAAGGCCGGATGCCTTCATTTCTGAGCCAGTTCGGCGTGGGGGCCCGCCGATTGCGGGTTCCTCACTGGTGCCGACCGTTGTCACTTTGGGGCCGTCCGACCTGCGTATGCGGTTGGCGGTAGTGTCGAATGCCTAGTTTACGAACTGTTTGGAAGCGGTGTCAAGCACGCACCCTTAAGGTTTGCCCGTCGCGGCCACCCGCGTAGGCAGCGCATCGCTTCCAACACCTTTGCAGCATACCTTAATCGGCGCACTTCGAGGAAACCTGTCGCGCTCACATGTCGGCGCTATGAGCCAGCATACGAGTGGAGGCCAGAAATCCAGAAGTTGACGGCGAAGATGTTGAAAGTAATCATCAGCCAGCCCGCCACGACGATCAGCGCCGCCCGCTTGCCCCTCCACCCGGCCAAGCTACGGGCGTGCAGGAAGCCGGCGAATATAAGCCACGTGACCAGCGCCGTCGTCTCCTTGGGATCCCAACCCCAATAGCGGCCCCAGGCAATGTTGCCCCAATACGCCCCCAGGGCGATGCCCAATCCCAACAGCGGGAAGCCGACCAGCACCGCGCGGTAGCCCAGCGTCTCCAGCACGCGCGCCTTGGGCAGGCGAGCGTAGCGGTTGGCGTCGGTCTGTATCAGGTACAGCACCGTGGCCGCAAATGCGACCGTGAGGGCACTGTAGCTGATAACCATGCAGGCCACGTGGATTGCCAGCAGTCGGTTGTTCTGCAGCGCCGGCACCAGCGGCTCGATCTTTGGCGAGAACAGCGTTTGGGCCAGCAGCAGCAGCAGTAACGCCAGCGGCATCGCGACGATGCCCAGCGACCGCTGCCGGTAGCGCCGCTCGAAGATGACGTAGAACGCGGTCGTGAGCGTGCCAAACGCCGACAGGTACTCGAACATGTCGGAATAAGGCGGGTGGCCGGTCGCCATGGCTCGTGTGATGAGGTAGCTCACCAGGAAGGCGAGGGCGACCCACGACGTCGCCGTCGCCAGGCGTCCCACCGCGGGCGGCAACGGCTGCCGCTCTGCGACCGTCATCGTGCCGGCACTCGTAGCGGCAGCGTGCACGACCACCCGCGAACCCCACGTGGCCAGCAGGTAGAGCAGCGAGGCAGTGGCGACTGAGACTAACCCACACCAGAACAACGAGTACGAGAACGACTCCAAGTTATGCATCGATCGGGCCCCCGGGTGCCAATATCCTACGTTCGCATGGTAACCCGGCGGAACGCTTCGGAGAACGGGACACCGCCGGATTGCCCGTTCTCGCGTGCCCGTTCCATGTACTTTTTGTAGAACTCGTCCCACGGCGCGGCTTCAATCTGGCTCGTATGGCAGTAGACGGCGCGTGCCTTGGTCTCGAGTTGGTCAGAGATGTCCACAAAGTAATCGGGCTGGTCGCTACCGGCCAGCAGGATCTCGCCAACCTTGTGGTAGTCCAGCCCATCGCCGAGGTCGTCAGGGTAGTACAGGGGATCTCGCACTGCCGGGAACAACGCATCGTAAGTAGCGATTCCCGCCGCACGATGGTCGCGGTGGTTGAAGCCGCGCCGGAAACCATCCCAGGTGATTACTGTATCCGGCCGGTAGCGCCGGATGAGCCGCACAAGGCGGCCGCGGAACTCCACGTCCGGTTCCAGGAAACCGTCTGGGTAGCGGAGATAGATGCATTCCTTGACGCCGAGCACTTCGCCCGCGGCGGACTGCTCCTCCTCGCGCATCTCCGCCAGTTTGCTGGGAGTGAGCGCTGCATCTTTGGTTCCTTTGTCACCGCTGGTGGCAATGATGTAACGGACTTCCCACCCCGCCGCGCACAGTTTGGCGACCGTTCCGCCGCAAACGAACTCAGCGTCGTCGGGATGCGCGAAAATCCCCAGGGCGCGTTTGGGCCGCGGCGCCTCCACCGCCGGCTCGGTCTCAACATCGCTCGCTATCATGGCGGCCTCGCGTCAGGTAATTACCCAGTTGCACGGCGAGTTCCCTACGCGACGTCGCAGCGGACATGCGGGAACGGAGTTACGCGGTGGTCGGGATGGCAGTCGCCCGCAAGGGCACGCTCCGTGAGCATGGCCTCGTAGAGCGCCGCAAGCCTTTCGGCGATCGAACTCCAACGGAATCCCATCGCCCACTTACGCGCGGCCGCGCCGAAACTGCGTTGCAGGGCGCGGTTGCGCAGTAACACGTCGAGACGCTCCGCGAATGGTTCCGGACAGCGCCACGGCACCAGGTAACCGGTCTCTCCATCACGGACAACACCGGGCAGCCCACCGACCCTGGACGCCACAACCGGCCGGCCGCACGACTGTGCCTCCAACGCGGCCATGCCGAAGCTCTCGTAAAAAGACGGGATCACACACACGTCGGCCGCGGCATAGTACTCGGGCAACTCTTCCTGCGGCACGGCGCCGACGAACCGCACTCTGTCCTCGACTCCGGCGGCGGACGCCTGCGCACGCAGCCGCCGCACCTCCGTGGCGGAGTGCTGGTCCCCACCGGCTACGACTAACAATGGACGTGGCGCGTCCAGCTGCGCCATGGCGCGAATGACGATATCAATACCCTTTAGTGGCTCCAACCGGCCCACATACAGCAGCACCCCGCCGTCGCCAAACCCGAGATGGCGACGCGCCGCCGCTTTATCAAGCGGCTTGAACCGATCGACGTCTACCCCGCACGGAATCGTCGCGAAGCGACCCTCTGGGGCCTGGTAGAGGCTCCGCAACAGCTCGCGTTCGTGGCTGGTTGCGCAAATCACTCGCGTTGCACTCGCCGCAATCGATCGTTCGGCGTCAATGCGTTGGGCCGGCTCTCGCTCACCCGACCGGGCGCGGTTTTTCACCTCGCCGAGCGTATGAAACATGGTCAGGTGTGGTATATCCCACCGACGTTGCAGGGTCAGGCCGGCGACTCCAGAAAGCCAGTAATGGCTATGCACGATGTCGTAGCGCAGTCCCTGACTGAGACGGAAAGCCGCGATTGCACATGCAAATTCGCCAATGTGGCCGTACAGTTTCTGTTTGTCCACCGGACGCCTCGGCCCCGCCGCCACGCGAATCAGACGCACACCTTCCGACATCACCTCTACAGTGGGGCCGTTACCGTCGTCGCGCGTGAATACATCCAACTCCCACCCGCGGGCGGCGAGCTCGCGGCTGGATTCGCGGACGTATACATTCATCCCGCCGGCATCGCGACCACCGGGCTGCACGACCGGAGAAGAGTGATAACAGATGACGGCGGCGCGCCGCGGTGAGGCGCGGCCTGGCCGAGCGTCCTCCGCGTTGACCCGGTTCGTTGCGTTTGTCATTTTCCCTGCACAAGCGAGAGGAATTCAGCGCGGGTCACGGCCCGTTTCTTGAAATAACCGCGCATGGCCGACGTGACCATGCGGCTACCCGGCTTTTTGACACCACGCATGGTCATGCACAGGTGCTCGGCTTCGACGACCACCGCGACGCCGTCGGGCTGTAGCGCATCCATAATACAGTCCGCTATCTGGCCGGTCAGCCTTTCCTGAAGTTGCGGCCGTTTCGCGAAAAGCTCGACGACCCGCGCCACTTTGCTGATACCGACGACGCAACCGTCTGGAATATAGCCGACGTGCGCGACGCCGTGGAACGGCAGGAAGTGATGCTCGCAAAGCGAATAAAACGGGATGTCCTTCAGGATGACCATTTCGTCGTGGCCCTCCTCGAAGTTGACGCTCAAGACTTGCCGGGGATCGACGAACAGACCGGCGAAGATTTCGGAGTACATGTCGGCAATCCGGCGAGGCGTCCCGCGCAGCCCTTCTCGAGACGGGTCTTCGCCAACCGCGGCGATCAATTCGGCTACGGCTGCCTTCACGCGGTCCTGATCGACGCTCCCGACCTGGTTCCCCGATTCAACGACGGAGCCAGCGCCGTTCCTGGTTTGTTCGGATTGCATCAGCTTTCGCGCACCCCGCTATTTCGATCCTCAGGTCCAGCCTAGCGCCCGCTCGATCTCGGCGCCGTCGGGCGGAAGCTCAAAGATCTGGGGCGGGATCTTCATCGCGTTGTCCACATCCTTGAGGCCGTTCCCGGTCACGATGCTGACGATGGTCTTGCCGGCGAAGTTCTCACCCGCTCGGGCACGCTTTAGCAATCCCGCTATTGGCGCGGCGCTTGCGGGCTCGCCGAAAACGCCCTCTTCGCGAGCCAGCATTCGATACGCTTCGACGATCTCGTCATCGGATACGGCCTGGATAGACCCACCGGATTCGTCACGCGCCGTTATGGCACCCGCCCACGTGGCTGGGCGTCCTATCCTGATCGCCGTCGCGATCGTGTTGGGCTCTTCAACCGGCTCGCCGCTGACGAGAGGCGCCGCGCCTTCGGCCTGAAATCCGAGCATCTGCGGGTGCCTGGTCGCGCGACCGAACTCGGCATATTCGCAGAAGCCTTTCCAATACGCCGTGATGTTGCCCGCGTTGCCGACCGGCAGGCTGACGTAGTCCGGCGCGTCGCCGAGCGCATCGACGATCTCAAAGGCGGCCGTCTTTTGTCCTTCAATGCGATGCGGGTTCACCGAGTTGACCAGGGCAATATCGTGCTTCCGGGTCAGCTCTCGCACCAGTCGCAACGCGTCGTCGAAGTTACCGCTGATTGCGAGGATCGTAGATCCGTAAGCGATCGCCTGGGCAAGCTTCCCCGATGCGATGTTTCCCATCGGGATGACCACATAGCAGCTCATGCCAAGATAGGCTGCGTACGCCGCCGCTGAGGCGCTAGTGTTGCCCGTTGACGCGCACATGATCGCGCGCTTGCCTTCCTCGTATGCCTTGGCAACGGCGACGACCATACCGCGATCCTTGAACGAACCCGTCGGGTTGCAGCCTTCGAGCTTCAAATACAGCGCCTCGCAACCGACCTCAAGGACGATGCGCCGCGACTTCACCAGCGGCGTGTCGCCTTCACCGAGTGAGAAAAATGGAGTTGCCTCAGTAACCGGCAGCCGGTCGGCATAGCGAAAAAGAACGCCTTGGCGTACAAGATTATTCTTCGTCAGGCCGGTAGACATTGACCTTCAGCTCCCGGATGTCCCGCTCAGTATTCTCAATCAGCCGCCGCTTCTGTTTTTCGAAAAGAACGTGGGTTTTCTGAAACTGATCGGAGATGTGGGCGTTGTATTGCCCGAGCTGTTCCTGCAATTCAGTCAGCCTGTCGCGCAACGCTTTATCTTTGCTTTCGATGAGCGCGGTCGCCCGTTGCAAATCGTCCACCTGTTGGCGCGTCTGCTCGTCGGACGCTTCTAGAGTCCCAAGCCGTTCTTCTCCGCGACGTATGCCGGCCCTATGCAATTCGAGCTTCTCGGTCACTTCGTGACGCATGTCTACCTGTTGCCCGACGATCGCGACCTGCTCGTCAAGCCGCTTGATATATTCAGCGTAGACCTGAATTCGGTCGCCTGTGAGCGCGTCTTGTGTCTGGAGCGCCTCGATCTCGGTGTTGATACGTGTGAACTCGTTGTCGATGCGCTTGAGGGCATCCGAGGTGCGGGAGACGCGTTGGTCTACGAGGTCGACAAAGCGTTCGAACTCCTCGATCCGTTGGCGAACGACCGACGCCGCGTCCTGTGATCGCCGGCCAATCTCTTCAATCGTATCAAGCCGCACGGTCCATGACTGCATGAGTCGCTCGCCTGCGTCCACCCGCTTCACCGCTTCGTTGAGTTCGACGCGGAGGTAGTCGGCATCGTGCTGCTGCTGGCGACCGATTTCGATCAGCTTCGCCTCGACCAACGCCTGTCGATCGTCGACGCGAACGAGTCGGTCGGAGAGCGAAGAGACCTGGCCTTCAATGCGTGGGACCATGCCGAGTTGTGTTACCAGCGATGCGGCTACTTCCTCGGCCTTTATCACCCGGTGTGCGAGGTCCCATGCCTGGTTTTGGGCTTCTTCGGCGACCTGCGAGAGGCGCGCGATCTGGGCTTTGGTCTCGCGAACGTTGTCCTCGAGCCACGCGAGCGTACTAGCGACCTGTGAGGCCTGACGCTCGTTGCTCACCATTGCTGCTAACCCTCGACCCGAATCACGTTGCCGATGCCGGCCACGACGGAAAGACCGGACATCTCCGCAATGGCGCCTTGTACAGACTCTTCGGTCGCCTCGTGTGTCATAATCACCAGCTCGGCGGTTTGCGCCGCTTCATCGGTTTCCTTCTGGATGATCGAGGCGATGCTTATATCGTACTTCTCACCCAAGATCCGCGTGATCTTGGCCAGGACTCCGGCCTGGTCGGCGACGAGCACCCGCAGGTAAAAACGCGTGCGCACTTCGCTCATTGGCCGAATACAAACTCCCGCATCGCGCATCCATGTCAGGCGTTCGGGGTGGCCCTCCTGCGCGATTGCGCGGGCGACATCTATCACGTCGGCCACGACGGCGCTGGTCGTCGGCATCGAGCCGGCGCCCTGACCCTGCAACAGCACCGTGCCGATCAGGTCGCCCTCAAGCTGAACCGCGTTGAACACGCCATCGACCTTTGCCAGCGGCGCGTCCGCCGGGATGAAAGCAGGGTGAACCCTGACTTCAAGCCCGGCTTCTGTTCGCCTGCCGATGGCGAGCAGTTTGATCGCATAACCGAGCTCGTGCGCGTAGCGGAAGTCGCGCGCCGTTAGCCGTGTGATCCCTTCACGGAACACCTGGTCGGGCCGCACTTCGGTGCGGAACGCGAGGCCGGCCAGGATCGCCAGCTTGTATACGGCGTCAAATGCTTCGACGTCGTTTGTCGGATCCGCCTCGGCGTAACCGAGCTCCTGCGCGGCGGCGAGCGCTTCACCAAAGTCGGCGCCCTCTTTGCTCATGCGCGTGAGAATGTAGTTGGTCGTTCCGTTGATGATCGCGCGAACCGAGGTCAGTTCATTGGCGAGCATGTCGCGCTTGAGGGGCGCGATCAACGGAATTCCACCGCCGACGCTCGCTTCATACAGCAACTGGACGCCCCGTTTTTGCGCCAGGTCGAGGAGTCTTGGGCCATGCTTCGCCATGACCTCTTTATTGGCCGTTACGACTGAACGGCCGCGGTCCAGCGCTTCCGTGATGTATTCGAGGGCCGGATGCTCGCCACCCATCACCTCGATGATGATCTCTACCGCGTCGTCGTCGAGAATGCGGCGCGGATCCGTGGTAACAATGCCCGCCGCGAGCGTGACAGAGCGCGGCTTGCTCTCGTCGCGCACGAGCACGTGCCGCAATTCCAATGGCCGGCCAATGCGGCGCGCATACACATCAAGACGATCCAGCAGGATCGAAGCAACGCCACCGCCCACGACACCCAACCCCATCAAGCCGACGGGAATCGAGTGCGCGTCCTCGTTATGGTGTGCCATTGGGCACCGGCGGGTTGCCGCTCGGCGCGGGCGGACCTGCGGGCGCAGCACCACCCGGCGGAGCCGGAACACCTGGCTGGGACGGTCCGGCACCGGGCACGAGCGGTTGCGGAACAGACGGCGGAGCACCCGGAGCGCCAGGAGCTCTCGCCGGAACCGATACGGGTGTGGGCGTTGCCCTCGCCGTCTCGGGAAGTCCGCTATGGACGGCGGCCCAGGTCGCCTTGGCGCCGTCCACGAACGAGTGCAAGCCGAGTAATTGCTTCTGTTGATCAAGCCACGTCGAGACTTTCGCGTTCCCGATCTGCAGTGCCTGCGTGTCATTGACGTCGTGGTTCGGGTCGCGATCCGTGATCGCCAGCAGGTACCATTGGGGTGCGGTGGAGCCTGCGGTGGGCGTTATTTGAATGAGGTCGCTTACCTCGCCCGGGTTCAGCTTCGTCGCAACCTCGTCAAGCGACGCCGGCAATATGCCAAATCCAGTAGGAGTCCAATCGAACGGCTGTGCGTGACCAATGGACGGATCGCCGACTGTATCCTGGGCGATGTCGCTGACCGAATCGCCGTTACCCAGCCGTTGCTGGGCCGCCTGGCCTTGCTGCCGGCTGGTGAAAACGAGCTCTGTCGCTTTGACCGCAAGTGCCTGTTTCGGGACATCTGCCCTGAATTTTTGCAGCACGTTGTTCTTCAAAACTGAAGCACGCGCCGCGTTACGCTCCTGATCCAGCGAAAGGCCCTGCCGTTGCAGTTCGTTGCGAAGGATGGTTTCGTACGTTGCAATGTCGACGATTTGGTTGTCCTTGGTCGGCACGTGCACGCCCGTCGCCATGGAAACGGCGATAGCATCGTCATCGGCGGATATGCCGAGCGTCTGGGCGCGTTGCAAGTAGATCTGTTCGGTTTCAAGGAGTTCGGTCGTGCTCGATTCCTTGTTGAAAGCATCGGCCTGCGTGGCGTTCGGATCAGATGCAAGCGTCGCCGCACGCAGGCGGTCTCGATACTCGCCGAGGCTAATATCGTGGTTACCGACGCGGATAGCCGTATCGCGGGCGGGACCAATGTATGTGCTGTAGTACCCGATCCCGATCAGCAGCAGGACCAGTAGCGCCAGTCCTCCGCCGATCATCAACGCGAGGCGGCTGCCAACCTCTTCGCGACCCGAGTGTCGCGCTACCTGCCGGCCGGCGCGCGTCGTCGGACGCGCTGCGGCGGCTCGCTTTTGTGCTGCCATCGTTTTCTGCGGAATTACAGGTTTTTTCTGCACCACAAAGATTAACCGCGCGGTGAGTACGGACTGGCTTCGCGCATGTGCGCTCCGGTGAACGGGAGCAACGCGATGTGACGCGCCCGCTTCAACGCGGTCGTCAAGGTGCGTTGGTGCTTGGAGCAGGTACCGGTCTTCCGTCTGGGCTCAATCTTGCCGCGCTCCGAAACGTAGCGCTGGAGCCGCCGAAAATCCTTGTAGTCGATCGTGTCCACCTTGTCCACGCAGAACTGGCAGACCTTACGCCTCGGAACAAATCCGCGCCGTCGCCTCGGCGGCGCGGGCCGCGCCCCGGAAGGTCCGCCCGGACCAGCCATCGATGGTTCGGCAGCGCCGCCCGCTGCCGACTCGTGTTGCATCGTCACGTAGCCATTCCTCACTCGGGCGCGATGGGGCGCCCACAGAACTGTATGACCCGGGCCGGCGTCCTACTCGAACGGCAGGTCGTCCGGGTCAGTGATATCGTTGTCCATCGGCTCGCGGTCGCCGCCGCCTGTACCGCCGGGACCGCGATCGAGGAACTGCACCTCTGTCGCGACTACTTCAGTCTGGTAACGCTTCTGGCCGTCCTGGCCATCCCAGGATCGAGTCTGCAGGCGTCCTTCAACGTAGACCTTGCGGCCCTTTTGCAGGAATTGGTTGCACTGTTCCGCTAGTTTGGTCCAGGCGACGACCTTGAACCATTCGGTCTCTTCGCGCCGCTCGCCATCGGCGGCCGCATACGACCTGCTGACGGCGACGCTGAAGTTGGTGACGGCGCTGCCGTTGGCCGTGAAGCGCATCTCCGGATCCTTGCCAAGGTTACCGATGATCATGACCTTGTTTAGACCTGCCATGGCCGGAACTCCTGTTCGTACTCCAACAAGCTTGCTTTATGCCCCGCTGTCCCGACAATATATGTCATCCCCGGTCAAGACCGGGGCACCTCCACGATCAATCGGTTACTAGGCCTCATTCCTGACCAGTAAGTGACGGATGACGTCCTCGGAGATTCGCAGGTTGGCTTCCAACTCCGCAGCACGAGGAGCGTCGAGCAAAAGCTGTGTAACTACGTAGTTTCCCTCGTTGAATCGTTGAATTGGGTATGCCAGACGCCTGCGCCCCCAATTGTCGACATCCTGTATTTCGCCACCGCGGCTCACGACAAAATTGTTGATCCGATCCACGGCAGCCGGCACTTCTTCGTCGCCAAGCTGCGGGCTCAAGATCGTTACGAGCTCATACCGATGCAAGCGTTCCTCCTCGTGCGCGCCACGGCGAGCGGGCATGCGAAACCGCCGCCAGAGCCCGCTCAGTATAGCATAGCAAGACTCAATCTTCGGACACGACCGGCCCTAGACGTCGTTCGGTACGCCGGGAACCGGATAGTCACGGCACAGCTCTTCGACGCTGTGACGAACGCGATCGGTGAGCCGCTCGTCTCCGTTGCCCCGTATTACTTCGAGAATCCACGTAGCAATCGTTCGCATCTCGGCGACGCCCATGCCGCGTGTAGTCAGAGCCGGCGTGCCGAAGCGTACGCCGCTGCCGATCGTCGGCGGGCGCTCGTCGTATGGAATCGTATTCTTGTTGACCGTTATCCCCGCCAGATCCAACAATCGCTCCGCCTTCTTGCCGCTGATGCCAAGCGACGACACATCGCCGAGAATGAGGTGCGTATCCGTGCCGCCGGAAACGATCCGCATGCCACCAGCCTGGAGCGACTCGGCAAGCACCCGCGCGTTCTCCAGCACCGACTGCTGGTACTCGCGAAACTCCGGCCGCATCGCTTCAGCAAACGCCACGGCCTTGCCGGCGATGACGTGCATCAGCGGACCGCCTTGCATGCCGGGGAACACCGACCGATCGATGTCCCTGGCAAGCTCTTCGCGACAAAGAATGAACGCGCCGCGCGGGCCGCGCAGCGTTTTGTGCGTGGTCGACGTCACCACGTCGGCGTATGGCACGGGCGTCGGGTGTAGGCCGGCGGCGACGAGGCCGCTGATATGCGCCATGTCGACCATTAGCTTCGCGCCGACCTCGTCGGCAACTTCACGGAACCGCTTGAAGTCGAGCAGTCGGGGGTAGGCCGTCGCGCCGGCAACGATAAGCTTCGGACGGCATTCACGGGCGGTCTGCGCGAGCACGTCGTAGTCGATCTGCTCCGATTCGCGGTCCACGCCGTACGGCACAAACTTGTAGAGCCGCCCGGAAAAGTTGACCGGCAGTCCGTGAGTCAGGTGCCCACCCTGCTGCAGGTTGAGCCCCATCGCCGTGTCGCCCGGCTCGAGCATGGCGAAATATGCCGCCATGTTTGCCTGAGCGCCCGCATGCGGCTGGACGTTCGCGTGGTCGGCGCCGAACAGCTCCTTCGCACGGTCGCGCGCCAGGTTCTCGATGACGTCCACATACTCGCAGCCGCCGTAATACCGCGCTCCCGGATAACCCTCCGCGTACTTGTTGGTGAGCACGGTTCCGACCGCTTCGAGCACGGCCGGACTGGTGTAATTCTCCGACGCGATCATTTCGAGATTGAATCGCTGGCGGTGCTGTTCCTGGCGAATCGCCTCGAATACGGCGGGGTCCTCCGCCTGCAGCACGCTCTGACCGCCAGCCACCTGCGTCATCGATTTGTCCTCCTGCGGTAGTTGTAGTTGCCTGGGAACGGCCAGGACTCGCTAATCCGCGATTGCGAATGCGAGCCCGTGTACCTCTGCCGCTCCCGCTTCGGTGAGCGCCAGCGCACAGGCTCCAAATGTGGCGCCGGTGGTGGTCACGTCGTCGATCAGCAGGACACGGCGGCCGGCTGCGGCTCCGCGCTTGGAACTGAAAGCGCCGTAAACGTTTGACCGTCGCTGCAGCTCATCGGCCACACGCGCCTGCGCCGTTGTGTACCGACGTCGACGGACCAGCGAAGGCTCAAAGGGTAGACCCAGCTCGAGCGCTAGCCAGCGCGCGAGGAATCCGGCCTGATTGAACCCGCGCGAACGCTCACGACGGGGATGAAGCGGCACTGCGACGACCGCGTCAACAGCCGTTCCCAGCTTCTGCCATTGCTGCGCCATCAGGTGAGACATGGATCGGGTCAGCGCGTGCGACCCACCGTACTTTACCGCGGCGATCAACTGTTTAGCGCCGCCTGCGTAACCAAAACAGCCGCTCACCGACGTACAGTCGGAGCCGTATTCATCACAACGGGGACAGAATGACGCACCGCTCAGTGTCCCGCACCGCGCGCAGCGCCGCCCCGCTGACGGCAGTGGCAGCTCCGCGGCGCAGCGGCTGCACAGTAGCTCTCCGAACGTGCGGCAAATGCCGCACCGCTCTGGTAGAAGCTCGTTAACAACGGAGGAAACTGTTCGGGTAAGCGCCTTGATTAACACCGGCATCTTGTCAATCCGCGGCTACACCTAGACGGTACGTAACTGCGACGGCCTATTGTCCGCCGCTTGGCGTGGGAGTCGCATTTCCGAAAACCGATGAACCGGCAACCGCCTGGCTAACATCGGCGAAATCGCCGACGGCGATGCCATGGCGAGAGTACCATGCGGCGTTGGCTTCGATTGCGTACTGGTATGGCTTTGCCGGGTAGTAATTGGGAAACAGCTTATCGGGAGTACCGGGCGGTTCGACTTTCATCTCCTGGATATCAACTATCACGCCGTTAGAGTCGATGAACGCGATCGAGAGGTCAATCAGCGTATCTTTCATCCAGAATGGGATAGCCACCTCCCGACTGAACATGAAGATCATGCCGCGATCGTCGGGCATGCTCGTGCGATTCATCAGCCCGTATTCTTGTTTGTCCGGCGTATCGGCAATCTCCACGAACATGCCCACCGAGTCGTCCGCTTGAGGCCTGAACGTTACCGCGGGCAATGCGCCGGCTACGGCCTGCGAAACGGTTGCAGACGGTGCTACCTGCGCCGGAGCCGTGACAGAGCGCGATCCGGAGGCGGACCTGCCGGCTGCGCCCGCTGCACCGGCACTCGAATTCGAACAGCCGGCGATCATGAGCGTAGCGGCGAACACCGCGAGCGCACTCGCTGTCCCGTGTACGGATAGCACCCGCCCGAACATCCTGAACTCCTCAACGAAAAACCACCCGTGACTTTCACGCTATCACACGCCCGGAACGCGTACCGGCTCTGGTTGTGGCGGCCTACTGACCGAAGCGGACGACTATCCTTGCCGGGGCGTACACCCAGTATGCGGAGTCGGGCTGAAGTGACTTCAGATCGCTCACAGCCGTCGCATTCGCGAAAAAACCGGTCCAGGCGCTCTTGCCCGGGTTCCAGGCAAATACGCCGCTCACCGGCCGTGAGAAACGCTGGAGAGCATCCGGAAGAGCACCCGCGGGTAAGGCGATGTTGTTCCAGCCGGGCGACAGCGTCAGTTGCGGCGGCGGAGCCGTTCCAGTCGGATTCATCGTCAGATCGACGTCGGCAGGCACAAAGATCCAATAGGCGCTGCGTTCGCCGAGGACATCGAGGTCGCTCGCCACGGGTTGACCTGGTAGAAAGACATGCCAGACGTTCCGCAAGGAGTCCCAACCATATACGCTCGTGTACTTTCCGCGAATCGTGCTCAGTGCGTTGTCGACGGAGCGAGTTGATCCAACGTAGAGCAAGTTATTCCAACCACGCGAGAGGTGAAGGCTCACCGGTGCCGGAGCGGGACCGCGTGGATCCATCCCTCGTGCTGCGAGGGAAACGGCGCGGTACGCATTTACCCGTCCGCATCCGTAGGCCGGATTCCAGCCGACGGGCACGTCACAGGTGGAGAGGATCCAGTTTAAGACGGAGCTGTTGGTCGCGCCCGGAAGCGAGAATAGCAGCGCGGCAAGGCCCGCCACCTGCGGCGCCGCGGCTGACGTCCCATCGAAGAACGAATACTGGCCGTTTGTAAATGCGGTTTGAATGTGCTGTCCAGGGGCGGCCGCCCGAACCCACGGTCCAAAGTTCGATCCGGAGGATCCCTGAAGCGGGCGGTCGTTCAGATCAGTGGCGGACACGGCCAGGACGTGCGGATCGGCCGCCGGAAATACGCCCGCGGGGCAACCGCCATCGTTGCCCGCCGAAGCCACCAGCAGGGCTCCATGATTCCACGCGTAGGCCAGCGCATCGCGCATCGCCGCCGATTCCTGGGCGCCGCAGTCCTCGCTGAAGCTGAAGTTCAACACGTTGGCGGCGTGATCGACCGCCCAGATGAGCCCGGTGATGAAGTCGCTCTCCGTGCCAACCGGCGAAGAACCTGCGCCCTGATTGCCCGTCACTTTGACGGGCAAGATCGACGCGTTCCAGGCGACCCCCGCGACGCCCGTATGGTTGTCGGTGAGCGCCGTGATTACACCCGCTACCTGCGAACCGTGTCCATCGAGATCCTGGGGCGGCGTTCCGTGCCCGTCACTCGTGCACGAGCCGTCGGCAACCAGATTGCAGCCGATCGACAGAATGTGCGAGGCAAGTTCCGGGTGGTTCAGGTCGACGCCCGAGTCCAGCACTGCGACGACGACGCTGGCACTACCTGTTGCAATCTCCCACGCAAACGGCGCCTGCATCATCTCGAGCGCCCACTGGCGGGGATACAGCGAATCATCAGGAACAATATCCGAATGGATCAGAGCGTCGACGTCTGCGGACTCCACGCGATTGTCGCCAGCAAGCTTGACTCGCGCCCCATCGGCCGATCCACGAGTCACGCGCACGATCACCGTGTCGATCGCAGGCAAGACGCGCTGGATGGCCACGGAGCCGACGCCCGCGAGCCAGCGCAAATCTACGGTGCCGCCGGGGCGGAGTTTGACCAGCAGTGTCGTGGCGGAGATCGGCCGATGCTTTGCCGCGCCGTTCGTAGCGGCGAATCCACTACTGGAGCGCTGTGAGCAGAGCCCAACGCCCACCAACGCCACAATTGCGAGCAGTTGCAGCCGCAAACGAATCAATGCAGCCTCTCCGGCATGAGCAGGTTGGGCAGATAGGGCCCACGGCTAGAGGATGCGCTCGGCACGCACCACGCGACGCTTGTTGTACTCGGCAGAGCTGGGGTTGAACGACCCCTCGCAGGTGATCATCGTGACCGACTCGACCGGCGTATCGCCGAGGATCTGATCGATCGGTGCATCGTCGCTGTTGTACAACTGTGTCTCGGTTATCTTGTAGCGATACTTCTTGCCGTCTTCAAGGACGATATCTAGCTCATCGCCTTTTTCCAGCTTTTTGAGGTCCCAGAAGACTCCGGTCTGGCCCGTAAACCAGTCGACGTGGCCGGACAGCACCGTGTTTCCGCCATATCCCGGGCGTGGCGTGAAGTCGTAGTAAGCGACGTCATCCTTGTTTTTTGGGGAATCCATCGTATTGTTGGACGCGACAATGCCCAGCGTTACGAATTTGGCGTTGACATTGATTTTAGGGACCTCCAACCGCGCCATCGGCGAGTCGTCGGGTGTCTCGGTTGGGGTAGCTTTTGCGACAGCGGGCCCCGGCGACGCGGTCGTCTGCGGGGTTGTCCGCGAAGTGCCGGCAGTACCGGCAACCGTCACCGACGCGTTGGTGGATGTGCCTGCGGACGTCGGCGTGGCGCTCTTGGGTTTGCCGCCGCAGGCGATCACGGCGAATGCGCACATGATACTGGCCACCAGAGACATTTTCGTCAGGCGGTCACTGCTGCGCTTATGTACAAGACTCATCAGGTTACCGGCCCCTCCAAGTTTCAGATTTCTTCCTTCAGCTTACAGAATGTTCAGTGCAAAGCGCGCCGGGAGGTGCCGTGCTGCCGGGGCGCGGCTCCCAGAGCATTGGCTTTGTCACACTCGTTTAGCGGTTACTGACCCGCGGGTGCGTTGGCGCTGGTGATACCGGCCACGACGGTTTCAAAGGACCGCGGCGCCGGTTCGGCTCGCTCCACTGTCGCGTACGCCTCTGGTCCCGGGTCGGCCAGGCGAACATCAGGACGTGTCTGTTGCTCCAAGAACCGCCACTGTTCGGGCGAGCCGGGAGAGCCGACAAACTTGCCCAGGGCAAAATCATGACCAGCAAGGCCGACGGAGCCGCCGTTGATGTCGATGAACCGCGTGTGTTGCTCGCTGAATGCGTACCAGGCGATCTCGGTCAGGTTGGTGTCCAGGTAGTCCGTCCGATCACGGGTGCCGATCCAGGTGTCGTAATGGTGCCATGAGCCGGCGTACCAGACTTCGTTCGCGCTTTCCTGGTAAAAGTTCAACTTCCAGGCGCCGGTCGCATCCCGATCCACGCCGCGTCCGAACCCAACCGTTAGTTCTCGGTCCGGCAGCCCCAACGTCCGTATCAACGACGAGAGAAAGTAAGCGTGCGCAATACAGATATACTCGCCTTTACGGGCACCGGGTACGAGCACTCCGTTTTCGACTCGGCCAAGGATCGTGAGATCGGCTTCCAAATCGCCAGGGTCGCTAATACCGAGCAGTCCATTGACGTAGCGATAGATGTTATCGGCCGCCCGTTGCGGGTCATTCGGAAATTCGCCGCCATTCCGTGCGATACTGATCGCCCACCGTCGCAGTGTCGGCGAATCGACGGCGTGAAACTGAGGGTCACCCTTGAGGTAGTAGTCGTTGACGTCGTCTTCGTTGACCGGCCGGCCGACGATCGGGAGGTAGTTCGGGTATGTGATTGACCATGTCGCTGGCTGGGGCGGTGGCACGGCCGTTGTCGAGGGCCGAGCTTGCGGAGTGACCGTTGCAATAGGCGCGGCCTGAGGCGGGTTGCTAACCGGCGGCGGGCTGGACTGCGGACGGCCAAGCGACATCGTATACGTTGCCGATTCGGTGCCGCGGCTGGATACGGGATAGGTCAGCGTTATGTTGACGTTATTTGTCAGCGGAATCGATGCCCCCGGATGATTCAGCAGCTTGTCGGCGATATCGCCGTTGTCTTCGTTGGCGACTCGAATATCGGGGATCTGGTAGAGCGCGGGTGCGGTGCTGCCCTCGAAGTCCCATTTATCGCTGGATAGATATTGGCCGCCGACCGTGAGCGACACCTGCGCCGGCCCGGATGCATTCAGCGAGAGAAAGGCCGTGAATGAGGATGCCGGCACAATCTGACCAAGCTGCGGTTCACCGGTAAGCGTCTGTACCGTTGGCACAACCCGGATCGTTTGCGAGGCGGTGTCTACATTGCCCTGGCGGTCCATAATTGTAATGACAGCATTATAGTCATCGACGTACGCAAACGCATGCTGGACGCTTGCGCCGGTTGCCGTAGCCGTCCCGTCGCCAAAATCCCACGAATAGGTGAGTGTATCGCCCTGTGACGCGCCGGCGTCCAATCTAACCGGGGTAGCAACCGGGACATCGCCAGTGTCCGAAAACACTGCTCTGGGTCCGGTAGATTGCTGAAACGCCGTGGAACTGCCGGTCTGAGTGGCGGGTCGACTTATCGCGCCCGTGGTGTCAACGGCGGCCACGGACAGCGCGATTGCGAGGGAGGCAGCGATAATTACCAGCGACCCCGGTATCCCTCTCGGCGTCCGGCCCATCAACCACCCCTCTTCTGCAAGACCTTGCCGAAATTAACACGCAAACTTAACGGGCCGGGCGTGCTCGTCACCCTACCCGGCGATTATCCCCGCTTCGGCGATTCTTAGATTGGGACGTGTCGACGCTTATGACGGGGAATGGCGACCGCGGTCGGGAGCCGCATTGTCAGCGTATCATCCTCGATAGTACTCTGACATGCCGAATTATTGGTAAGTATTTGTGGCTGGCGTCACCATATAGCGTTAACCTTTTCGTCGTGGCCACGTTTGATCTAGTGGAAGGACGGGCCGTTGCCCGAAGCAATGCGGGGGCATCGCATAGTTCCTCGTCGTCGAGCGACGTGAGTGCGAATCCTCCGGCACGTTCGGACGAAGGCTCGGAAAACGACGAGCGGAAACTGGTTGAACAGGCGAAAGCCGGCGATCAGACCGCGCTCGGCCGCCTGTTCGACGGTAACTACGAGCGTGTGTATCGATACATCCGCTTCAAGGTGATCCAGGAACAGGACGCCGAGGACATCGCCCAGGAAACCTTCCTGCGAATGTACCAGGCGCTCGACCGGTTTCAGCAACGCGGCGTGCCATTCCGAGCGTGGTTGATGCAGATCGCGACCAACCTGGTGAACGACTTTTACCGGAAGCGTGGAAGCACCGGCCGCGCATGGAGCATTGAGGAAGGTGAGCTAGACCCGATCGGTGGTGGTGATCCTGCAGAGCTGGTACTGGATCTGCTCAGCGTGCAGGAGGCGGTTGCCGCGATGTCGAGCCTCACCGAGCTCGAACGGGATGTTATCCAATTGCGTTACGCGGCCGAGCTCAGCATCGCGGAGACGGCGGCGGCGCTCGGCAAGAACGAAAACAACGTAAAGCAATTGACGTTCAAGGCGTTAGGCAAGCTTCGGAAGGTAATGAGTCAGCAGGATGCTGGGAATTCGCAGGCATAATCGAGAGCGCGAGTTCGCTGATGCGCTATCCGAATCGCTTGAAGCGATTCGCGGCGGCGGGTCTTCGGTCGACGATTGCCTGCAGCGCTACTCAAGCTTTGCCGGTGAACTCGAACCGCTACTGAACGCGGGCTCGCGGATGCAAGCGTTGAGCCGCATCACCCCGAACGAGCAGGCGCGACTGAACGCGAGATTTGCTCTTATGCGGTCGGCCGCGGCGTCGCGGCGGCCGGTATCGATCATGCCCCGGGCTGCGGTGCGGCGACGCTCGTGGTTGGCGCTCGCCCCTGCCGGGATAGCCGTGGTGCTGTTTGCAGCGGTCGCCGTTCCCGTGCTCGGCAGCATCGATACCAACGCGGTTCCTGGCGACTGGAATTACAGCTTCAAGCGGGCGACGGAGCGCGTACGGCTGGCAATAGCGACGGATCCTACCGATCGCCGGCTACTGCGCATCGAATTCGCCCGGCGGCGATTGACGGAGATTGAGCGCCTTTCCAGCAATGGACAAGTGGATGTCCACGCGGGCGAAATCACGGCTCTAATTAAAGACTACTCGTCCGACCTGAGTCAGGTTGCCACCGCCGCGCAAACGCAGGGCCTGATTCAAAGCTCCGAAAAGCAGCAGCTCGAGGCGGTGACGTCGCAGGCACAAGTCGTGTTGCAGCCGATCGCCGAGAGCGCGACGCAGGATAAGCCGGTCAAGGCAGTTGCCCAGGAGGCGGTTTCCGTCACCAAGCAGGCGAATAGCGTCGTCAAGGCGATCCCGACGCAGCAGGCAAAGCAGTCAAATCAGCCGTCGCCATCGCCTTCGAACACGCCCACGCCCGCTCCGCCAGTGCCAGCGGATGTAAGTAGTGCAGCGTCCGCGACGGCATCGGCCACACCGTCGCCTGCCTCTCCAACCGCGGCACCCTCTCCGACGCCATCTGCAACACCTTCCGCAACCGCCACTTCGACGAATACAGTGGGGGCCGCGCCAACACGTGAGGCCGCGGTGCTCACGCCTGTGCCAACAGCACCGCCCGCGCGACCAGCGCAGACCCAACCCGCGACCGAGCCGGCGACGACCACCGCGGGGGTCCCGGTAGCAGCGCGGACGTCAACCTCTGAGCCGCCTGCAGCGAGTATACCCGTACGGTCGGTCGTCACCGCGACGGCTACGCCAGTTCCCACACGCGCTGCACCAATCGAGGCCGGACTCATCGTGCGCGACCGGGGACCGGAATCGATCGTTTATCAGTGGACCGGCGCGGCCACATCGCTCGATCAGATCGTGGCGCCGCTCGGCAATCAGGTCGTCTTCGTAACATACCTGCGGGCCGATGGTCAGTCGGTGGTCTGGTATCCGGGGACGGCAGCCCCTGTGATCGGCCCAAGTGCCCTGCTGACCGTCAAGCTTCGAGTCATCACCACGCCGACCAATGGCCGGTAAGGTCCTCTACCGCCGCGTGCGTCTTGTGGGTTCGGACTTCTTTCCGCGCTGCAGACCGCGGTAATCGGGCGCCTGGATCTCTTGGATCATGCTCACTTTGTCGTCATACATGCGGGACACCCACGACTGTGGCAGATCGTCGAGCGAGCATGACAGCGTGATCACCGTGGCCAGCTTGGCGTTGTACCGATAGTTGAGGATCTGGAAAAGTTTCTCCTGAGCCCATGGCGTGGCGCTGTGTACGCCAAGGTCGTCGAGTACGAGGATTGGCACTGTTCGCATCTCGTCGATCGCGTCGCGGCCGTCTTTGACCTCGTAGTTCGCCTTGCGCAGGTAATCCAGAAGATCGGGCACCACGACAAACCGGACCTGCTGACGCTGGCCGGCGATGTGATGGGCTATTGCCGCGGCAAGGTGCGTCTTACCACAGCCGGTCTCGCCGAGCAGCACGAGCCAGCCCTCGGGGTGGTCCGCGAAGTTGCGGGCGGCCAGCAAAACGCGCTGGAGGTTCTTCGAGACCTGCTCCGTAATCTGCGGCGGCGCCGGCTTAAAGGCGAACGTTGGGAAGGTCATCCCGCGAACCAACGCCAGCGTCAGCGGGTCCGGCAAGCTGCGCGACACTCCTGGTCCGTCCTCGAGAACGTGAATCCGCGACAGAGCCGGATCGGAGATCCGTGTGCGAATGCGCTCGTCAAGGTCGTCGAGCGCGATCGAGCACGTGAACACCGTCGGCAACTGGCTGTTGTAGCGGTGGTTGAGCACCTGGAACAGTTTTTCTTCCGCCCACGGAGTACTGAACTGTGTCCCGAGTGCGTCCATCACCAGCACCGGCGCATTGCGCACTACTTCAAATAGACGGTCATACGGTATCTCGCTCGCCGGTCCATACGCCGCGCGCAGGTGATCGAGCAGGTCTGGCACGACCGCAAAAAAGACCGGAACTCCGTTCTCGATGCATTGATTGGCGATCGCGGCCGCCAGGTGGGTTTTGCCGGTTCCGCTCTCCCCCACGAACACGAGCCACCCCTGCGGGTCTTCTGCATACCGTACGGCGTCGGCGAGTGCGCGAGCGAACCGCTCCTGATGCGATGCTTCGGGACTGCGGCCGCGAGGCAGCAACGTCGCGAAGCTCTGTCGAGCCAACGCGCCAAGGTTGCTGAACCGCTGCAAGCGCTCCTGCCGTTCGTCCTCATGTTCGGTGAGGACGCAGACGCATGGAATTGCGCGACCAAAGTCAGGGTGGCCAAACTCTACCGCACGGCGCACGAACCCCGCGCCTGAGCACTGGGGACAGTTCGGATCCCCCGAACCGCGTTCACCGACCAGAAACGTGGCCGGAAGATCAGCGCTTGACGAGGCGCCAGTATCGTCCCGCCAGGCTCTTCCGCCCGCCCTCAGCAGATCTTCTAATCGCTTCAAGGTCCGGTCCCTCGGTTCGCCAGCGTTCGAGAATACGCTCAATATACCGCCAACTGCGACGGTTCAGCGCCACGGCCTCGCGAAATGCCGCCTCGATCCAGGGCCAGGGATAATCCGCCTCTGCGGTGCCAAGCTGATCCGCCAGCAATGGTGAGATCACGCCGATATTCTCTTCGTACAGCACAAAAATGTTGGGCAGCGGATCTTGCCTGTCCGCGCCGCCGGCGCCATCGACCGGACGATGGACCCTCGCGTCGAGCGAAGCCAGCATCTCCGCAGCACCCGGCATGTGAACTGCGTATAACCGGAGGGATCTGCCGTCGCGGTGTCTGACGGCCCGTAACAACGACCCACGGTTCACGGCGGCGTCCAGACCGCCGCGGAGCGCAGCCGCCGAATCCGGGTTTACCTTTGCCAGCGAACGCATGAGTGGCGGCTCGGCAGCCAGCTCTGCCTCGTCGAACCAGCGGCGGCTGCCCCGGCGGCGGCTCACCAGATAGAAAGCGTACAGGGTGACGAGCAGCTCGGCGGGGTCGTCGATCGCCGGCAACACGTCGCTGAAGAACACGCTCGGTATCGCCGTCTGGCGAGCGCCGGCAGGGAATCCGCCCTGTCGCGCCGGTCCGCGGTTCTCGGGAACTCGGTCATTAATACTGCTTGGCGATCCGCCGGCGTTCATGCGCTGTTTACCATCAGTCGGTGACTTGCAGGTCTTCAAATTTCGTTGTGCGATTGTGGAATCGCAGATCTACCTGCCCTGTCGGTCCATTCCTGTGCTTGGCGATGATGATCGACGCGATGCCCGTTGGGTAGCTACGTCCCGGTTGGTCCGGATGAGTGTCCTGCCAGTCGTCCTTCCGCATGTAGGCATCTTCGCGATAGATAAACATGACGACGTCGGCGTCCTGTTCGATGCTTCCAGATTCACGCAGGTCGCTCAGCATAGGGATGTGCGGCGTACGAGATTCCACCGCTCGCGATAACTGAGAGCAGGCGACGATCGGAACGTTGAGCTCGCGCGCGATCCCCTTTAGCGAGCGGGTTATGAAGCTGATCTCCTGTACCCGGTTTTCTTGCCCGCCCCAAAGTCCGGAGTGCATGAGCTGCAGATAGTCAACGATGATCAGGTTCAGCCCGCGCTCGTGCGCCAGCCTCCGGGCCCGAGTCCGCATGTCCGCGATCGTCAACCCGGCAGAGTCGTCGATGTAGATCTCGAGCGCGGATAGCTTGCCGACTGAATCCATGACCCGGCGCTCTTCGTCTTCGCGCAGATGGCCCATGAGCAGCAGACGGTTCTGATCGACCCCCGATTCGCTGGATAGCAGCCGTTGTGCAAGCTGTTCACCCGACATCTCGAGCGAGAAGACACCGACGTGGGCGTTCTGCGCCACCGCGGCATTGCGGGCGATCGTCAGCGCTAGACTCGTTTTTCCAAGTCCCGGCCTCGCGGCGACGATTAAGAGATCGGAGCGCTTCATCCCGCCCAGGTACGCGTCGAGCGCCGGAAAACCCGTCCGAAGGTACGCGATCGACTCGCCTTCGGCGTCCTCTTCGCCGACATCCTGGATGAACTTATCGAGCAGGTCGCGGATGTGTCGAAAGTCCCCCGTGCCCTGCCCGATGCGCAGCGCCATCAGCAGGCTCTCGGCGCGGCTCAGGGCCGTATCCAGGTCGGCGCCGCCCTCGTAGGCCATCTGCGCCATACGTCCTGCGGCGGTGATCATGCGGCGATAGACTGCGTCGCGCGCTACGATGCGGGCGTAGTAATCGACGCCGACCGCGGTAGGAAGTTCAGTCGTAAGCTGCGATAGGTAGGCCGGGCCGCCGATCGCTTCGAGCTGGCCGCGGACGCCCAGTTCGTGGGCGATCATGATCGGGTTAGTCGGCTCGTTCCGGTTCCAGAGCGCCAGGCAAGTGTCGTAGATCCAGGCGTTACGCTCGAGAAAGAAATCCTCGGGGCGCAGCAAGGGCGAGACCCTGAAAACTGCCTCGTCATCCACCATGATCGAGGCGATCACGGCCTCTTCGGCGGCGATGTCGTGTGGTGGCAACTTCTCGAGAACCACGGTGTGCGCCTCACGACATGGCTGAACCGAAGCTCCGTAATTCTATAACAAACCCCGGGAGCCAGCCACGCCGAACCCCCGGGGTTATGACAAGCCGCGCCGGTTATTCGGATTCTTCTTCCTGGGCCTCAACCTTCACAGTAACGTCGGTGCTCACGTTGCGAGTCAAGCGCACGTGCACCGTGTGTTCGCCCACCTGGCGGATCGGCTCACCGAGCTCGATCGTGCGCCGTTCGACCTCGTGGCCGGCTCGCACGGACAACGCCTCGGCAATGTCCGCGGCGGTAATGGAGCCATAGAGCCGCCCTGTCTCGCCGACCCTGGCATGCATTACCAGCGGCTGGTCGCCGAGCTTCTCGACGAGTTCGCGCGCCCGGGTATCGACCGACGCCTGGCGCCGCTCTTCGGCACGCATCCTGGACTGGGCTTTCTCGATGTAGGTTATAGTTGCAGGCAACGCCATTCCGCGCGGCAGCAGGTAATTGCGCGCGTAGCCGTTCTTTACTTCTCTTATGTCGCCAATACGCGCCCCCGGCGCTTCTTCAAGGAAAACTACTTTCATCTCGCTGATCCCTTTTTGTTCGTTGCGCACGTATGAAACTGCGCCACGATGGATTTCCGCCGGCGCACACCGATTACACTATAAGTTGGGCCAGCGGCCCGCTCAAGGAGAGGCGACGCCGGCAGGGAGGTTCTAGCTGTCAGTTCATCGGAACGATGCCCTGGCGTACGGCAAATAACGCAGCCTGGGTACGATCTGCCAGACCCAGCTTGCTGAGGATGTTGCTGACGTGGCCCTTGACCGTCCGCTCATTCAAAACGAGGTCGCGGGCTATCTCTTTGTTGCTCATGCCGTTGGCGATCAGGCGAAGTACCTCGAGTTCACGGGGCGTCAATGCTGCCCCCGGCGGCTCCTCGCGCCGCTGGGGCATCGCCACCTGCTCCATGAGCTTGCGCGCCACGTAGGGGTGCAGTTGCGCCTGCCCTTTATTTGCACCCTCGATCGCCTTCACCAGGTCGGGTGCGGAGATGTCCTTGAGGAGATAACCGGTGGCGCCGGCACGTAAAGCGGGGGTGATGTGCTCGTCGTCGGTAAAGCTGGTAAGCACGATCACGTTCGTCTGCGGGCATATCTCTTTTATGCCGCGCGTAGCAGCGATGCCGTCCATTTCGGGCATCAGCAGGTCCATGAGCACGACGTCGGGCTTCAATACCGCGGCGCGCTCGATCGCCTCGCGGCCGTTTCGCGCCTCGCCGACCACCTCGATCTCATCGCTCAGGTCGAGATATGTCCGTAGGCCCTCGCGCACGACCGCGTGGTCATCCACGATCATGACGCGAATGATCTTCTCCCCGGCCATCAAGTCGTCCCCATCTCCTCCACAACCTGTCCGTTTTCGCTCGTCCTCGCTCATCCCGGTAACCAATCGGGTATCCTCCAGTGCCGGTTGCTTCACCTGTTCTCTCAAATCATGTACCGCTGCTGCAAGCCGCAAGCGCTTGCAGAGGAGCGCGCCCACGTCGGAACATGCGGTATGTTCCGGAGCTACCGAAAACGCTCCGTGTCGGTTCGGTTCAGTTGGTAGAGAGGTCAGTCCGGCTTGATCGACAAAGTCTTCTCCGATCCCGACGCCGCGGTGGCCGATATCCCTGACGGCGTGACGATTATGTTCGGCGGCTTCGCGTCCGCCGGGTCACCCACCTCGCTGATCCTCGCACTCCAGCGCCAAGGGACTCGGGATATCACCGGCATCGCCAATAACATCGGGCTGGGCGACAAACTCGACGTCCTGTGCGAACGGCGCCAGTTGAAGAAAATGATCGCGTCGTTCGCCATCCGAGCCTCAGGTGGACGCCAGAGTCTCTTTGAGCAGCAGTATCGTGCCGGCGGGGTCGAGCTCGAGGTCGTGCCGCAGGGTACGCTCGCGGAACGAATCCGCGCCGCGGGCGCCGGGATCGGCGGCTTTTACACGCGCACCGGCGTCGGTACTCCCGTCGCCGAAGGGAAAGAACAGCGGACATTCAGCGGGGACGAGTACCTGCTCGAGCTTCCACTGTTCGCGGACTACGCCTTGATCAAGGCGCATCGCGGCGACCGCATGGGCAACCTTACCTACCACGGCTCCGGCCGCAATTTCAACGTGCCGATGGCGACGGCCGCGATCGTGGTGATCGCGGAGGTCGACGAAATTGTCGAGACCGGAGACCTCGACCCGGAAAGGGTCATCACACCCGGCATCTATGTCGACCGTATCGTAGTCGGCGAGCGGCACCAGATCCGCTGGCTCGCCTGACAGGCGGGCCATGACGAAAAGAGGCACCCCGATGGCGCCAGTGGGACTGACGCGTGAATTGATCGCCCTACGCATCGCCCGAGAGCTCCGCGATGGTATGAGCGTAAACCTTGGGTTCGGTCTCCCGACGCTGGTCTCCAGTTTCGTGCCGGAAGGGGTGCACGTTATCTTCCAGGCCGAGAATGGGATCCTGGGCTACGGCGGCATCGTCGAGGACGAGTTCGATCAGGACATCATCAACGCCGGAGGTCAGCCGGTCAGTATCAAACCCGGCGCCTCGTTCTTCAGCAGTGATGCCTCGTTCGCCATGATTCGGGGCGGCCACGTCGATGTCTCCGTGCTCGGCGGACTGCAGGTATCGGAGCACGGAGACCTGGCCAACTGGATCGTCCCCGAGCGCGGCGGCGGGAGCATCGGCGGCGCCATGGACCTTGCCGCGGGCGCTCGCCGTCTGATCGTCGCAATGGAGCATGTGACGCCGAAGGGGGCTCCGAAGATCCTGCAACGCTGCAGCTATCCGCTCACCGCGCAACGCTGCGTCGATTTGATCGTCACCGACCTTGCGGTCATCGAGGTCGATGCCGAGGGGCTTCTGCTGCGCGAAGTCGCTCCCGGAGTCACCGTCGAGGACGTCGTAAGTCTCACCGAAGCAACGCTTCGGGTTGCGCCGAACGTCAGGGACATGGCCCTGTAGACAGCCCGGCGTGTTCACCTTGCCCATTGGATGCGGTTTCAGCCCCGGTGATACTGTCGTCACGGTTGCACGTTATCTGCGTTGCTCCTATCCTATTTCCGGTCGTTGCCGGTAGAGCTACACTCCCACAAGGATCCCGCCTTTCGCTGCCTCTTCTGCCAGGACTGCTGTCCTGTGCTGGCCGTGTCGTTCCTACGGTCGTCAGTGGGGTACGGACTTCTCCGACCTAAC
Organism: Chloroflexota bacterium; assembly: GCA_036741355.1. Lineage (GTDB taxonomy): Bacteria > Chloroflexota > Dehalococcoidia > CAUJGQ01 > CAUJGQ01 > JBBRGK01. The sequence continues at coordinate 17,921 of DAINSK010000026.1, read as the reverse complement.
CCGGCGCCGTTTAGTTAAGGGGAAGGTATATGGAAGGCTTGGAAGTTGCGGTTGCGCCGGATTGTAAGCACCACTGGCAAATCGACCCGCCGGCCGGCGCCTGCAGTCACGCAGTTTGCCGGATTTGTGGCGCCGAACGCGAGTTCAGAAACAGCGAAGTAGAGCACCCGTACCGCCTGCAGCGAGGCAAGCGTTCCTAGTCCGATGCCGGATACACGGGGTAAAAGCACGCAACGGGGAGAGCAACGATGCTCTCCCCGCGTGTTTGTAGTCCAGTTGCTGCTCGTTCGACGCTACTCACCATCCTCGCCTTTCACGATTCCAACGCCGCCGAGTTATGGGGACGCGCCCGCAGCCTTTCTAGTAGCTCGCAGTATCGTGTTCAGGACGCCTCTATTGCATCAGCTCATTCGGCGACGACTGAAAAACCGGGTAGACGCCGAGAAGCGATTCCTAGCGACCGTCTAGCCAGGCGATGATCCGGATGAAATCGTCGTCGAGCAGCAGCCTCGCCTCCTCAAGGAACGCCCGCCATTGAGCCAAAGACCTGAGGTCGGGATGATCGGCAAACGCAAGAGGGTAGACGTCGCCGGGCCGGAATCTCGGCCAATCGTGTCGCATAAAGATGTGAACGTAGACGGTGCTGCCATCGTCGGTCAGCCGCACCCCTTCCACGGCGCGGTCGGCCAGGTCCGCGCGTCCGTCGCCGCGCAGCCGGAAGCGAAGCTCGCGTTCGATGCCCCTGGGTGAGACGGTCAACCTCTATTCCCCGAGCCAAATTGCAAAACGCAAAGCGGCGCATAACGTCCTCTGTTTTGCCCCGCCACAGCCGTGTGATACGATCCGTGAGGTGTAAGTTCCGCCATCGCGCCGCTGCTCGCGGCCCCTTCCCCGCGTTTTTCACAGCCGGCCGCTCCGATGACCGAACCGAGCCTATCACCTCCCAGGAGGCTGTCGCGTGGCGTACACCGACAAGACGCTCACCTGCGTCGACTGCCAGGCCCCGTTCACGTTCTCGGCGCGGGACCAAGAATTTCACGCAACGAAAGGGTTTACAAACGAACCGAAGCGATGCCCATCCTGTCGCCAGAACCGTCGACAACAGCGCGGGGATTCGCCGGCAAGCGCCGTTGTGGGCGCTGCCAGCGGCGCACCACGAGGCGGCGGCCAACCGGTCTACACCGGTCCGCGGGCCCAGAGCCAGGGACGAGCGAGCGGCCCCGGCAACCGGGGCGGCGCCGGAGGACGGGGCAGGGGTCCGCGTCGTGATTTTGATCGCGGCGGGCGGGACGCCGATAGCGGAATTGGCGGGAACGGGAAGCGCTCCTTTGACGCAGCCAGCAACGACGGTCCGCGCAGCTACACCGCGACCTGCATGGCCTGCGGTAAAGAAACCACTGTCTCGGCAGACTCGGGTAACCGCGTTATCTTCTGCCAGGACTGCTACAGCAAGATGACGGCGATGGCCAGTTCCTGATCCGTAGTCTCCGTTACGAGGTGCCCGTCACGTGCCCCTATACGAGTACCGCTGCACCGGTTGCACGCAAGGCTTCAGCAAGCTGGCGCGCCACGTGAGTTCAGGCGGTGAGACTCCACCCGTCTGCCCGTATTGCGGCAGCACTTCCGAACGCAAGCTTTCGTCTTTCGCCTATCATCGTTCAATCAGCATGCAGCTCGATCAACTCGACCCCCGGATCGAGCGGGAGATGGACCACGTCGACACGATGAAGGACGACCCCCTGAGTCGCCTGAACATGAACTTCCCGTCTTCCCACACCGATTAGATGCAACCAGTCCCCGCAGGCTTGCCCAAATAGTCATAACAAAACGCCAAATCCGAGCCTAGCCGGCATAGTATCGGAATCGATACCGGCTATGTCACGGCATACGGGGTATCCCTGAGTCTCTCCGTTGATTGGGGCGGTAACCAGTGCTGCACGAGTTGCAACGCTGGCGCACGAGGCGCGCGCATGTTCATCTGCATGATCTGCCACTTCGACGCCCCGCTGGACGATACGGTCGTTAGCGGACCCAGCGGCCGATGTATCTGTCTACGCTGCTATTTGCGTGAAACTGAGAGCATGCGTCCGATGGCGCCATCGCTCCAGCGCGACTTGTCCAACGTTCTCCTCAGCACCGCGTTCGTCGACTGAGCTCGGACATCTAGCAAGTCCATTACAGCCTGAGGGTGGCGCGCAGTCCTTCCGCGTCCATCTCCGGTCCGACGACGGCCATCGCCAGATTATCGCTGCGGAAGATGCGCCGGGCCACCCGTTGCACGTCGTCAGCGCTGATGCTCTTCAGCCCCGTAATGACATCCTCAATCGACTCGATAGTTCCCAATACCAGCAGGCTTTCGCCGGCACGTTGAGCCAGCGACATGCTGCTTTCAAGTCCTAGCCGGAAGCTGCCCGCCGCGTAATCACGCGCCTTGGTAAGTTCGTCTTCCTCGACGAGCGTCTCCACCAGCTTGCTTAGTTCCTCCATGATGACCTGCGTCGCCTCTACGGCATGCTCGGGGCTCACGCCGGCGGCGATGGAGAACGTGCCCGCGTCCAGGTAACGCGAGGTCGAGGCGCCGACCGAGTAAGCCAGCCCCCGTCGCTCACGCACCTCGCGAAAGAGACGCGAGCTCATACCACGGCCCAGCACGTTGTTCAGAATTGTGAGCGCAAACCGATCGGGATCCTTGCGGTGCAACGAGCGCAACCCGATCGCCATGTTTGCCTGCGTAATGTCGCGCTGGTCCATACGAATGCGGTCGGGCGACATTTCCGGAGCGGCCGGCGTCACAGACGGGGTGGCGTCGCCGGGCATGTCTTCCCACAACTTCTGCGATAGCTCCACTACCTGCTGATGGATCACATTGCCGGCGACGCTGAGTACCAAGTTGCTCGGCACGTACCAGGTATCAAGGTGCCGGCGCATGTCGTCACGCGAGATGCCAGCCACGATATCGAGCGTCCCCGCGATGCTCCAGCCGATCGGCTGGTCGCCGTATACGGCGCCCGACAAAAGCTCGCCGACCCATGCGCCAGGCTGGTCATGGGCGCGTCGAATTTCCTGCTGTACCACCGTTCGCTCGCGCTCGACCTCAACGTCTTCCAACAGTGAGTTGCGCACCATATCCGCTACGACGTCCATCGCGAGCGGCAACATGTCGTAGGGAACTTGGTTCCAGTAACACGTGAGTTCTTTCGTCGTGTAGGCGTTCAGCACGCCGCCGGCGCCCTCGATTTCGCTGGCGATGATGATCGCGTTCGGCCGCCGGTTCGTGCCCTTAAAAAGCATGTGCTCCATGAAGTGCGACACGCCGTTGACGCGTCGCTCCTCGGCGCGCGAACCGACGCCGACAAATACGTTGACGCTGGCCGATTGCGCCGTGGGAATCGGCGTGGTCACGATGCGCATGCCATTCTTGAGTGTGGCAATCTGCCAGGTAGGCATCTGACCGGCGCCGCGCTTGCCAGTCCGACCTCGAGTCGAAGCCATCCGGTCCCCTCGTTGCAAGCTGGAAGAAAGGCGCAAGCGCGGGCGGCGCGCGGGCGGCGCCCGGGCCTGTCCGCTGACGCAGTGTAGGAGCGGCTAATAACGCCGGTCAAGAAGCGTGATAACAATGCGCCTCATATAAACCCGTCAAAGCCGGGACCGGTAAAGTAGAAAGCAGCAGCCTGACAGCCACAAGACTTTGTCAGGCGGCGCCGTAACCGGATCATCAGAGGGACTGTGCGAACAGCGTTTTCAGTAGTGGGACGCTCGCTGCGGGCGTATATGGGCGACCGCGCAAGCAGTTACGCGGCGGCGATCGCCTACTACACCCTGTTCTCCGTCCTTCCGCTGTCAATATTCGTCATTGGTTTCGGCAGTTACTTCGTCACCAATTCAGACCGCGACCGCATGGTTGCTAACATTGCCGATGCGCTGGGCGGCGCTTCGACCGTCAAGATCTACGAACAGGTGCAGTCTTTTACAGAGGGCCGAGCGGAGCTGGGAATCATCGGCCTGATCGGCGCGTTGTGGGGAGCCAGCGCGGTCTTCACGGCGGTTCGCACCGGACTCAATGTGGTCTGGAATACGAGCGACGGGCGCCCCTGGCTCATTGCCAAAGCCGTGGACCTCCTCAGTGTAATCGGCTTCGGCCTGTTACTCGCGCTTGCTCTGGCCGGCGTTGCCGGACTTGTCGCGTTGAGCGAATTGACGAAAGAGATGCTTGGCTCCCGCGTCGCAGGACTAACGTCATTCGGGCTCGGCGTCTTCTTCCTCGTTCTGCCCTTCTTAATCGCGTTCGCAACGTTCAGCCAGCTCTACGTCGTCACGTCACCGGCTAGCGTTCACTGGACCGACTGCTGGCATGGTGCTGCCGTCGCCGCAGCGGGCTTCCAAGCGACCAGCTACGGTTTCGGCTGGTACGTGCGCAGCTTTGGTCGCTTCGACAAGCTGTATGGTTCACTCGGAGCCGTGATCGCTTTCGTGTTTTACGCGTATGTGGTCGCTAGCCTGGTGCTACTGGGCGCGGAGATCGCTCGCCAGTACGTCGAATGGAAACGGAGACGCCCGTCATGTGTGCCTGTGTTATGATCGGGAACGAATATATCCGCTTCACGCATGGAGAAATGCCCATGGCAGGCATACCTGTTCGGCTCATGGTCGTGGACGACCACCGCCTCTTCCGCGATGGGCTTGCCAGCCTGTTGAACTCCTACGACGACGTCGAGCTCGTCGCCGAGGCGGGCAGCGGCCCGGAGGCGATCGAAAAGGCCAAGCTGTTCAAGCCTAACGTCGTGCTGATGGATATGAGCATGCCCGGCATGCCGGGCACCGAGGCTACAAAGACGATTCTGGAACTTGCGCCTGAAACGGCGGTATGCATGCTTACCGTGTCCGAGCAGGACGAAGACCTATTCGCGGCCATCCGCTCAGGGGCGCGGGGTTACCTGCTGAAAGACACCGAACTCACGGCGTTGCACGACGCGCTCCAGGTGCTCGCTGACGGCGGCACGTCGATAACGCCGGTACTTGCGACGAGGCTGCTTGATGAATTCGCCAAGGCGAGCCCCCCGCCGAGGGCTGCCGGGCCTGGTTTAGATCAGCTCACCAGTCGCGAGCGGGAGATCCTCGAGTACGTCGCCGCGGGATGGCGCAACCAGGAGATCGCCGATCACCTCTACATCGCTGTCAACACCGTGAAAGTGCACCTGCGCAACATCCTGGAAAAGCTCGACCTGCGAAACCGCCAGCAAGCAGCCGCCTTCGCCGCACAGGAGGGGCTGCTCGGTCAAACCCAGCCCGCACGCCGAAACGATGCCTAGACGCGCCTCCCCCTAAGCCCGGAGTAGTCCTGGATGCGTATCCTGAGTGTAGAGACATCCTGCGATGAGTCGGCCGCGGCGGTCGTCGAGGACGGTCATCGAATCCTGTCCAACATGGTCGCCACCCAGATCGATGTCCATCGGCGTTACGGCGGCGTCGTGCCCGAAGTGGCGTCACGACAACATCTCCAAACGATCATCCCGGTAATCGAGACGGCGATGCACTCGTCCGGCTGCAACTGGGATGACATCGACGGCATCGCCGTAACCCACGGCCCGGGACTGGCCGGCTCGCTGCTCGTCGGCGTGAACGCGGCCAAAGCGGTTGCATTTGCGCGAAGGAAGCCGCTCGTCGGCCTGAATCACCTCGAATCGCACATCTACGCGAACTGGTTGGACACCGAAACGCCGACCGAGCCGCCGGAATTCCCTGCGCTTTGTCTGGTGGTTTCAGGCGGCCACACCGACCTGATCATCATGTGTGGCCACGGCGAGTACAAGCGTCTTGGCCGCACGGTCGACGACGCGGCCGGTGAGGCGTTTGACAAAGTCGCCCGCCTGCTGGAGCTAGGGTTTCCCGGTGGTCCCGCTATAGAGTGGACCGCCGCGACCATCGTCCACACGGACGTCGTGCTTCCTCGGGCGTGGCTGCCGGGGACATGGAACTTCAGTTTCAGCGGTCTGAAGACCGCCGTCCTCCATATGCTGCGCGAGCCGGACCACCCGCCGGTGGCGGATATCGCCAAGGCGTTCCAAGAATCAGTCGTGGACGTGTTGGCCGCCAAGACCGTCCGCGCGGCGCGAGAGTTCGGAGTTAAGCAGATCCTCGTGGCGGGAGGAGTGGCAGCAAATGGCGCTCTTCGCAAAGAGTTGACCGCCCGGGCGCCGGTGCAGGTCCGCGTTCCGCCGCCAAAGTACTGCACCGACAACGCCGCGATGGTCGGCGCCTGCGGCTACTTCCACTTCAGCGCCGGAGACGCAAAGGACTTCGACCTTGACGTCGAGCCAAACCTCGCCTTCGCGAGTTGAGCTACCCTCAGAGTACATCCGCTGGACGACGTGCCGCCATTGCGACCTGCCGTATGCACTACGCCACAAGGACCCTCCGCTCGGGCATGCATGCTCAATTGCATCGGGCTGTTTCGTCGTCCTTTCGTTCCGGCGGTGCCCGGTCTGCGACGCGACCGTCCATACGACGTGTCCCGAAGGTGTCCGCTCGGAGCAGCACGCCGAATAATGCGCTGCCATGTTTCGAGCGCCGTCACGTGCGGAGCTAGCCAGGATGTACGAGCGCCGCTCCGTCTCCCGCCGTCGCTTTGAGTCGCTTGTCCGTCGTGCCCTGAAGGACTTGCCAGCGGAGTTTGCCGGCCGGCTAGAAAACATCGACATCGTGGTGCGCGCCCGTGCTAATGATGACCAGCTACACGCGGGGAAGACTCAGCCGAGACAGACACTACTCGGCCTGTACGTAGGCACGGACCTCACGCGGCGGGGATACGGCTATAACTTCGCGCTCCCCGACCGCATCTTCATTTTCCAGCAGCCGCTGGAACGCATCGCCCGCGATGAAGAGCATCTGACCGAACTGGTGCGCCACACCGTCCTACACGAGCTCGCGCATCACTTCGGCATCGACGATGACCGTCTGCACGAGATCGGCCGCTACTAACCCATGGAATCAGCCCGCTGACCGACGTGGACCGCGCGCCTGCCGTGAAGTGGCAATTAACTGGGCGCGACCACGCTACGGCGCGGCTTTGCGATCACCATGTAGATACCTGCCTGGGCAATTGGGATTAGGCCGACAAGCAAAAAGACCACGCCGTAGCCGGCGGCATCGACCAAAAAGCCAAGCATGAAGGCTCCGACCAACGTCCCGATGTCCCACGCAACGGTGAGCGTCGCCATGGCCGCACCGCGCTCGGCTTCGGGCGCCCGGTCCATCGTGAGGATCGTCGAACCCGTATGACCCAACGCGAAGCCGAATCCATACATCAGCGCCACCAGGTAAAAGGCGACCGGCGCTCCGGCTGCGGCGAGGCCCAGCATTGCCACGCCAGTTAGCACCAGGCCCGGCACGATCGCCGCGCTCCGCGAGAAGCGGTCCGAAACCCAGCCGCCGATGACGCGACCGGACATCAAAGTGACGCCGAACAGCAGGAAAAAGAGGCCCGGGTCGCCGCCATGGCGTTGTTTCTCCACGAGCGCAAGGAAAGCGGTCACTGCTCCGGCTGGAATCGTGATCGATAGGAACGTCGACATCGGCAGCAGGGCCGACCGGCTGAATAGCCTGGCAGGCGGCGTGCTCTTCATTGTGCGCACGCCGGTTTCGGTCAGAACGAGGGCAACCAATAATGCTGCCACGTTTAGCGCCGCGTCGAAGCCAAACATGAAGGCGTATCCGAAGCTGCTTGCCAGCCACAGACCAAGCGCGGGTCCGTAGAGGTTGGTGCTCGTGTAAAAGATGCCGTACCACCCCATACCAGCACCGCGACGGGTAGGAGGGAGGACGTCCGCGAGCGAGGCCATGATTGCTGTCGTGATAAACGCCGACGCTGCTCCCAGCAAGAGCCGCACCCCAGCCAGAAACCAGATATTGGCGCTTACCGCGTGCAGCGCCATCATCGCCGCGCAGCCAGCTGCACCCGTGATCAGGTAGACGCGCCTGCCGGAACGATCGACGAGGCGGCCGGTGAATGGCCGCAGAATCAGCGATGCTATGAACGGAACCCCGACGACAAGCCCCACTTGCCAACGTGGTGACTTGGCAACGTACAGGGGCAACGCGGCGGTAAGCAGAAAGTTGCTCAGGAAAAAGGTATGAACGATGACCATCACGAGGAGGAACGATGAAGTCCAAAGCGGCACATCCGCCGCGGGTGCTTGGGTCCCCCGCGGGTCGTCCGGCGAGGCACCTCGCCGCAGCGATTTCGGTACGGAGGTCATCAAAAGAATGCTAGATGTCGCGTTGAACGCGCGTCAACGCGCTGGCCGCGCGGCGCCAACAGTGGCATCGGGCACAGCCGGCAGTGTAGAGTGAGCCCGCGGCATTCTGTCATCCGTAATCATCTCCACATGTCGAGGAGCACTTTCGCGGTGCAAACCGATGAGACCGCCCGCGCACTCTCGTGTGTTCCTCTGTTCGGAAATCTGCCTACGGCGGTGATTGATGCCATCGGCGCGCGGGTTCGGCGGCGGCGCTACAACTCTGGCGAAGTGATCTTTCACGAGGGCGACCCGGGACGATCGCTGTGCCTGATCGATTCGGGCCACGTAAAGATCGTTTCGGTCTCCGAGCAGGGCCAGGAAGCAATGCTGGCGGTAATGGGCCCGGGTGAGTTTTTCGGCGAGCTGGCGCTGTTCGACGACGTGCCCCATTCGGCCGACGTAGTGGCGATGGAGACGACCCAGACGCTCAATCTCGCCCGTGAGGACTTTTTCTCGATCATCGATCACTACCCCGCCGTATCCCGCCAGATCTTCAGTTTGCTGGCCTCGCAGATCAGGCGGCTGACCAACGGAGTCGGCGACATGATCTTCCTGAACCTCGACGCTCGTATCGCGAAGCGCTTGCTTGAATTGGCTCATTCTCACGGGGTTGACGTACCCGAAGGACGGCGAATCGAACTGTCGCTCAGCCAGGCAGAGCTAGGATCGATGGTGGGTGCAACTCGGGAAAGCGTCAACCAGTGTCTGCGACGATTCCAGCATGCCGGCCTCATCCTGCTGGGACGGCAACGGATCACCGTCGTCAAGGCGGCTGCGTTGAGACGGCGGATCATCTATTGACGCACGTGCGAAAGGTCGCGGTCGAGCGCGTGCGCCGCGTGACCGTTCTGGACACAGTTTGCTTACTTCCGTATCATAGGGTGGATTAGCTCACCAACAGAGGGGTTCCCAAGTTGCCGAATATTGCCTCCGCCCGAAAGCGGATGCGGCAGGCAGGCAAGCGACGCCTGCGTAACCGTATCGTGATTAGCACCACCAGGACGTACATTCACCGCGCCGAACGTGAACTGTCACTGGGCGAATCGGGTTCTGCAGCTTCGACGATTCACCTTGCGATCCGCGCCCTCGATAAGGCGGCCGAGAAGGGCATCATCCACAAGAACAACGCAGCGCGTCGCAAATCCCGGTTGATGCACAAACTCAATGCCGCGACGGCGAATAGCGCCTGACACTCGAGGGCACGTCTACCACCCTTCACACCGGAGGACGGATGGCGGGCCTCGGAGAGAGCCTCCAGAATACGCGCCACATGCGCGGCGTCTCTCTGGAGGAGGCCGAGCGAGCAACGCATATCTCGCGACGTTACCTCCAGGCCCTCGAGGACGAAGATTTTTCCGTCTTTGTCGCTCCCGTTTTCGCGCGGGGATTTCTCCGTAACTACAGCCAGTATCTCGGGCTTGACCCCGAAGAGATGCTGTCGTACTGGCCGCAATCACCGGCTGCTGCGGCGGCTGCTCCAGAGCCGGAAAGCACCCGCGATGACATTGAATACCGTCGCGGACGGGTCCAAGATCGCACACCTCCACGCCGGGTTGCGGTTACCCGTGGCACCGAGCCACCCAGTCCGCTGTCCCGACCCAACCTGGCTCCGGCCGAACACACCCCCGGTTCGCGTGTGCTAGCGGTCGCCGCCGGCCTCGTGGTATGCATGGGGGTGATTGCTTTTGTCGCCGGAAAGGCAGCCGGACGTAGCGCCAGCAGTCCGGTTCGCAGCGGAGGCGCCGCTGCCCCAACGCCAGGTGGCCCACGCAGAACATCCGGTGCCGCCCAACCCAGACTGACACCCACCCCACCCTCGCGCAGCGCCGGAGCGATGCCGGCTCTCCTGGGCCAGGATGCCCAGTCGGCGATTCAGCAATTGCAGCAGCGCGGCGTAACGCCGCTAGTCGTGTCGGTGACCAGCACGAACCGTGCCGACCGCCCCGGCACCGTCATTCGCCAGGAGCCGTCGGCCGGCACGGGCATCACCACCAACTCCGGCGTTACGTTGGTGGTGGATCAGGCTGCGCCGGCCCCGGGCGCCCCAGCTATCTCGACGCCGCCGCGGGTTCCCGCCTTTGGCACACCATCTGGTACGCGCACGGCTACGGCTCCAGCCCGATAGTAATTAGGAATCACATGCGGTATCACCTTGTCACACTCGGTTGCCCCAAAAATACGGTCGATTCAGAGCAACTGGAACGGCTCCTGCTCGCCAGTAAGCACACGCCAACGGTGCGGCCTTCCGATGCAGACCTGTTGATCGTCAATACGTGCGGCTTCATCGACGCCTCGAAAGAGGAATCGGTCAACACGATCCTGCGACTGGCAGCGCTCAAGAAACCCGGACAAAAGCTCGTGGCCGCGGGCTGTATGACGCAGCTCTACGGCGACGACGTGGCAAGCGAAATTCCCGAGGTCGATCACATATTCGGAGTCAACCAATGGGAGAGCGTGGCCGCGCTCGCCGCCGGGGAGCGCAAGGCCCCGTGGGATATCCCAGTTACGTCGTCGCCAATGGTGGCGCGTACCAGCGCCTACCTCAAGATCTCGGATGGCTGTAATGCGCCGTGCACGTTCTGCATCATCCCGCAGATTAAGGGCCGCTTTACCAGCGCCAGCGCGGGACAGGTCGTCGGTGAGGCGCGGCGGCTGGTCGCCGAAGGCGCGCGGGAACTCGTGTTGGTCGCACAGGATAGCACCGCCTGGGGCGAGGACATCGGGCTGCGGGATGGGCTGGCAGATCTGCTCCACGTACTGGCTGATTCGCTGCCGGAGCGTCCGTGGCTCCGCATCATGTACGCCTACCCCGGCCGTGTATCTCCCCGGCTGATTGACGCAATGGCGACGATCCCGAACGTTGTCCACTACCTCGACATGCCCTTGCAGCACGCGAGCGTGAAGATGTTGAAGCGTATGCGGCGCCCCGCAAACATGGAGATGGTGCGGCGCACACTCGCGGACCTGCGCTCGGCGATGCCGGACATCGCCCTCCGCACCTCGTTGATCGTTGGATTTCCGGGCGAAACGGAATCTGAGTTCTCAGAACTGAAGGACTTCGTGGGCGAAGTCCGCTTCGACCATGCGGGCGTCTTCACGTATTCGCCACAGGATGGGACTCCGTCGGCAACCATGGATGCCCAGGTGCCGGAGAGGACCAAGCGCCGGCGGCGCGCCGAACTCATGGAGATACTGCAGACTATCTCGAACGAGCGAAACCGGTCGTTGATCGGAAGCGAGTTAACCGTCCTGATTGAGGCGAGCTCACAGGAGAGAGGCGGGAGCGGTCAAGTGGTCTCTATCGGTCGCAGCTACCGCGACGCACCTGAAGTGGACGGAGTGGTGATTGTGCGCGGCGAGTTCGCACCGGGTACGTTGTTGCCGGTGCGCGTGACCGGCGCGATGCCCTACGACCTGGTGGCAGATCCCATCGCCGCACTCACGTCCGCCTGAGTGCGAGGCGTGACGCTATAATCGCTCGGTTCCGAGATTTTATGACCGCCCGTAACTTGCTCGGACGTTTCGGGCGCTGTTACAATCCGCGTTGGGCCTCGTCCGCTGGCGGGGCCTGAACCATGTGGCATAAAACAGCGGGTTCGCCCAGCCGTGGCCACGGTTCGCAGTGCGTTTTCGCGGCGGACATGGGCGAGGAGCAACCGGCATCTTGGGCAAAATCAACGTAGCCATCGTTGGCGTGGGAAACTGCGCGTCCTCCCTGGTTCAGGGGATCGAATACTACAAGAACGCGAAAGAGGATGAATTCGTCCCGGGTTTGATGCACGTCAACCTGGGCGGCTACCACATCCGTGACTGCCGGGTCGTGGCTGCTTTCGACATCGACGCCGACAAAGTTGGCAAAGACCTGTCAGAAGCCATTTTCTCCGGGCAGAACAACACGTTTAAATTCTGCCCGGTGCCGAAAACCGGCGTTATCGTTCACCGCGGGATGACCCACGACGGCCTCGGCAAGTACCTGTCGCAGGTAATCACAAAGGCGCCGGGGCCGACGGCCGACATCGTCAACATCCTCAAAGAAACCAAGACCGACGTCGTGATCAACTACCTGCCCGTCGGCAGCGAAGAAGCGACCCGGTGGTACGTCGAACAGGTGCTCCAGGCGGGCTGCGGGATGATCAACTGCATCCCCGTGTTTATCGCCCGCGAACCCTACTGGCGCAAGCGGTTTGAGGACGTCGGCGTGCCGATCATCGGCGATGACATCAAGTCGCAGGTTGGCGCCACGATTACGCATCGCGTTTTGACGCGCTTATTCGAAGACCGTGGAGTGCGCATCGACCGCACCTACCAGTTGAACTTCGGCGGCAACACCGACTTCTTAAACATGCTCGAGCGCGAGCGGCTTGAGTCGAAAAAGATCTCCAAGACCAACGCGGTCACGTCACAACTCACGAACAGCCCGCTCGATCCCGATAACATCCATGTCGGCCCCAGCGACTACGTCCCATGGCTGCAGGACCGTAAGTGGTGCCACATCCGCATCGAAGGGACGACCTTCGGCGACGTACCGCTAAACCTGGAACTGAAGCTCGAAGTATGGGATAGCCCGAACTCGGCCGGCGTCGTGATCGACGCGATCCGCTGCGTTAAGCTCGCACTCGACCGGGGCATGTCGGGCGCCCTCTTTGCCCCATCGTCGTACTTCATGAAGTCGCCGCCGCAGCAGTACCACGACGACGACGCGCGCCGCCAGCTCGAACAGTTCATCGCGGGCAGTCAGCCCGACCACGCGCTCGAGCAGGAATAGCCGGACGTGCTGCGACCCGGCGCCGCTGATCGTACCCCATGATCTATTGGCTCTGGCGGTTGGGCCTATCGCTCGTGAGATTCGTGCCGCTGCGCGTCTCGTATGCCGTGGCGGGGCCCGTCGCGGACGTGGCGTGGCTATTCATGCCTGTCCAGCGTCGCAACGCCGTCGAGAACATGACGCAGGTAGTCGGCAGCCGGTCGAACCCAAAGGCCAAATCGCTCGCCCGCAGATCGTTTCGCAACTACGCCAAGTACGCCATCGATTTTATGCGCCACCCGGAAATCAATCCGGACGACCTGATGGCCAGGCTCGACTTCGATGACTGGCACGAGTTCGATGCAGCTCTGGCGAACGGTCGCGGCATCATCCTTGTGCTGATGCATTTTGGCAACTGGGACCTCGGCGGCGCCGCACTCACCGCACACGGCTACACGCTGAACGTGATCGCCGAGACGCAGGCGCACAGCCGCTTTAACGATGCGATCGTTGCAGCTCGGCTCACCCGCGGCATGAAGCTGATTCCCATGGAACGAGCGGCCACCGGCATCGTCCGAGCCATGCGCCGCAACGAGATGCTCGCCATCCTTATCGACCGGCCATTGACCGAGGGAGGGGTAGCGGTGCAGTTTTTCGGCGCGGAGACGCGCGTGCCGGAAGGTCCGGCGCGCATCGCCCTCCGTACTGGAGCGCGGGTTTTCCCGGTCAGCCTGCTGGCCGTTGCCGACCGCGTAAGGGCGATTATCGATTTCGACGTGAGGCAGGTACACACCGGCAACATGGAGCGGGACGTGCAGTCGCTGACGCAGCAGATAATGACCTCGCACGAACGCGTCATTCGTCAGCACCCCGACCAGTGGTATATGTTCCGCCGGATGTGGCCCGCGGGCGCAAGGGTGGAGACGCCGCCGGCAGTGACTGCAGAATCCTGAACCATGTCGCATCGCGGGCATCTTGGGCTTATACCCGTTCTCAAGTGGCGGATGTTCCAGGTCGCCTCCGCAGCGGTGCGTGTGGCCCCCAGCCTAGTGCAGCAGGCAAGTCCGCTGGCCGGCGACGTGGCATGGCTGGTTGCGGTGAGGCAGCGGCGCGCGGTCGCCCGCAACGTCGCCTTCATCGAGCCGGCCGCCGGATCTGTGCGGATACGGTCGCTGTCACGCGCCGTCTTCCGCTCGGTGGCCAGGTATTATGTCGAGCTACTCCGGCTGCCCTACACAGAGATTGACGAGCTCCACGGTCGCATCGACGTAACGGGGTGGGAAAACTTCGCGGCCGCCAATGAACGGGGTGCCGGCGTCATTGTTGCCAGTCTGCACTATGGTCCCGCCGAGATCGTGCTCCAGGCGTTTGGCGGCCGTGGAATTCGTTACACGGCGATGATCGAACGCATTCGCCCGATCCCACTGGCGAAGCTGTTCTTGTGCCTACGCGAAGCCCACGGCAATCAGTACGTTTTCCCCGGTCGCGCGGGCGCACGACAACTGATCCGGACGCTGAAGTCCGGCGGCGTTGTGGCCCTCATGGTCGACCGCGACGTAACCGGCGGCGGTTTGCATGTCACCTTCTGCGGTGGAACCGTGCGCGTACCTGCCGGACCAGTGGAACTTGCACACCTTACCGGCGCCGCCATTATTCCCGCGATCGGGCGCTGGCGACCACACAATCGGTATGAGGTGACGCTGTTACCCGCCGTCTTACCGGAATCAGACCGCAGGAAACCAAAGATGTTGCGGGTGGAAATCGAGGCTGTTCTGGCTGAATTGGAGCCATATCTGCGCCGCGAACCTGAGCAATGGATCGTCTTGCTGCCGTTGTGGAACGAACGGACGCCCGGCGTGGGTCCGGCGTATACTGGGGTGACTGATCGCGGTCCGCGCAGCACCGGGGGAGCCGTTGGGGACAGCTGACCTGCATATCCACACGACGGGCAGCGACGGCATGGCCAGTCCGGAAGAGGTGTTGGAGTACGCGGAGCACCAGACGTCCCTCTCGGTGATCGCGATCACCGACCACGACGACCTGGCGCCGGCCCTGCGGGCGAGAGAGATTCACGCGCGGCGCAATTATCGGTTTGAGTTCGTTCCCGGCATGGAAGTGACGACCATCGAAGGCCATGTGCTCGCGTTGTTCGTCGAACAGCGGGTACCCAGTTTCCGGTCGCTGCGCTCCACACTCGCCGCGATCCACGCCCAGAACGGTCTGGCCGTCATCCCCCATCCTATGAGCCCGCTCACTCGCAGCGTGGGACAGCATGGCATCGAGCGCGTTCTGCGCGGAGCTGGTGATGGCGTTTGGTTCGACGGCATCGAACTGGCCAATCAAAGCCCCGCGGGCCGCATCCGCGCTCGCCGTGCCTGCGAGCTCAACCGAACGCGCTTTCACCTTGCCGAAGTCGGCGGCAGCGACGCACATTACTTGCCCGTAATCGGCTCCTCGTTCACCAGTTTTCACGGGACAACTGCCGCCGACTTGCGTGCGGTAATCCTGTCTTGCTCCAGCTCTGCCGGTTTCGGACGCCAGCCCAGCCTACGCGAAATTGGAGCCCGCCAGATCGCGCTTCAGACGGCGCGTGCGCTGTGGGCTACGCCCAGCAAGGTCATCGGCCGGCCCGCTCGACGAGCGCTGAACGCCGTCGGGCTGACGGGCGTGCGGGAGCCGCGGCGATGAAAATTGCGCTCGTCTCACCATACGATCTGGCGGTACCGGGCGGCGTGAACACCCACGTGCGGCGCCTAGCTCAGAACTTCACCGGCATGGGCCACGACGTTCGTATCATCGGGCCGTCTTCGGACGAATCGCCCCCAACCGAGCCGGGTGTGATCGTTATCGGCAAGCCGCGTGGCATCCCCGCCAGCGGTTCCGTGGCGCGCATCACGCTATCATTCCGACTTTCGCGGCGTGTCAAAGAGGTGCTCGCGGAAGAACAGTTCGACATCGTTCACGTCCATGAACCGCTGATGCCGATCCTACCGATCCAGTTCCTCCGCTTTTCGGAATCCGTCAATGTCGGCACTTTCCATGCGGCTAAGGAGGGCGGAAACCGGCTCTACTCGTATACGCGCACGGTATTACGGCGCTTCTTTCGCAAGCTCGACGGCAAGATCGCGGTCTCGCCGGCCGCCGAGCTGCTGGTCAGCCGCTACTTTGCCGGCTACTACAACATCATCCCGAACGGCATCGAGCTTGCCCGCTTTACCGGCGATCCCTGTCCGATTCCCGAGTTCCGCGACGGCAAGGACAATGTGCTGTTCGTGGGGCGCATGGAGAAACGGAAAGGGTTGGCGTACCTGCTCCGCGCCTGGCCGCACGTCAAACGCGAGTTGCCGAACACGCGGCTGATCGTCGTCGGACCCGGCCGGCGCGAAGGGTACGAACGCTACGTACGCAAAGCCGAGCTGGAGGACGTTGTCTTCACGGGCGGCGTCAGCGAGACTGAGCTACCGCGCTACTACCAGACCGCCGATGTCTGCTGCTTCCCTGCAACCGGCAACGAGAGCCAGGGCTATGTGTTGCTGGAGGCGATGGCATCCGGCAAACCGGTGGTAGCCAGCAACATCGAGGGCTACGCGTCGGTTGTGACTCACGGAGTTGAGGGTCTGCTCACTCTACCGAAAGACTCGGATGCCATCGCCTTGTCGCTTGTCCACATCCTGGCGGACGAAAATATGCGCCGCAGCATGGGCGAGAGTGCGCGCCTCAGCGCCGACAACTACAGCTGGGACCGCATCGCTCGGAAAGTCATGTCGTATTACGAGCGCCTGCTCTACGAGCACGGAATGAGCCGCGGGGCCTGACCGAATTTCGGCGTATCGTATAGTGCGCTCGATTTACTGCAGTCGAGGTGTAACTGATGCCGTCGTTCATCCCTCACGCTGTTCCACGCCGCTACGCCGACCCGATTGCAAAACTGGTGGCGAAGACCGGGGTCACACCCGATATGGTCACCAGCGCCGGCCTGGCGGCTAACGTAGCCGCGGGCGCCGCGCTGGCGCTAGGGCGGTTCGGCCTTGGCGGATCGTTGATTCTGGCCGGGGGGGGCCTCGACCTGCTCGACGGAGCCGTGGCCCGCGCGACCGGTCGCTCGTCGCTCTTTGGCTCCATTTTCGATGCGAGCGCCGACCGCTGGGCCGAGACGGCGAACCTTTTCGGCCTATTAGCGTATTACGTTTCACAAGGGGACAAAGTTAAGCCAATCCTGCTATTTGCGGCGATGGCCGGGTCGATTCAGACGAGCTATGTGAAGGCCCGGGTCGAAGCCGTCGGCATGGACCTCAAAGAAGGTACGTTCACGCGCGCCGAACGGGTCCTGTTGCTGGCCGCGGCGCTGCTGCTCGCGGGACGCCTGGGATGGGGCTGGGTGCTCACCGTAACGCTTTGGATCCTGGCGATCGGTACAAACATCACTGCCGTGCAGCGCCTGTACCACGCCCGTGAGAAAACAAAAGGCATGCTCGGCGCCGAGGATCCGCATTAGCATGATCCCTTTGGAAGAGCAACGCGCCCTTCGCGAGTTGTTTGGCAATGCGCTGAAGGACCGCGTCAAGATCGATTACTTCACGCAGCGAACCTCCACAGTCGTCGTACCCGGCCGCGAACAGTGCCGCTTCTGCGACGACGTGCAGGCGCTGCTCGAAGAGCTGTCTCACCTCAACGACCGCATCGGCCTGAGCATCCACCAGCTTGGGTCCGATAAGCCGTTGGAACGGCGGCTGGGCGTGCAGAGGGTTCCGGCGACCGTCTTGCGCGGCGTTCTGAACCGCCCGGCGGTGTATTACGGTGTTCCTCTGGGCCAGATGTTCCGGCCGCTAGGAGCCTGTCCGGCTAACACTTGAACCAACTCGGTGGACCGGCCTACGCGT
>DAINSK010000025.1:0-52164 GCA_036741355.1 Chloroflexota bacterium | reverse complement strand
ATGCAGCGGCGTGGCTTTGCCGAGGTTCGACGTGAGTTTGCGCATCTTCGCCGCATCGTGCGCCGGCTCCAGTCTGCGCGCGGCCGCCGAGCCGCCGTAGAAGATTGGCGTGGCGATCGCGCCGGGAGAGATGCTGTTCACGGTGATGCCGTACCGCCCAAGCTCCATGCCCGCGATTCGCGTCACCTGGGTGACTGCTGCTTTTGCCGCGCTGTAGAGTAAGTCGCCCATTCCAGTACGCAGCGCCGCTACGCTGGAGTTGTTGATGATCCTTCCGCTGCCCTGCGACTTCATGATCGGCGCCGCGTGCTTGATGCCGAACACAACGCTGCCGAGCAGCAGGTCCATGGCGTAGTGAAAATCTTCTACAGTGACGTCTTCGATTCCGCCGCGTGTCGGTCCGCCGGCATTGTTGAAAAGAGAGTCGAGCCGTCCAAACTTCGAGACGGCGAGGTCGATCGTCTCCTTGATCTCGGGTTCCCGCGTAACGTCGGCCCGGATGAAACGCACACTGGCTCCGAGTTCGGACGCGAGCGATTCACCCGCTTCTTCAGATCGACCCGAGAAGACGACGCGGGCGCCCTCCTGAACGAACAGGCGGACCGTAGCTTCGCCGATGCCGCTCGTCCCGCCCGTGACGACCGCGACCTTGCCCTCCATCCTTGTGCCCATACTCCATCCCTTCCCAATGAAGCGACGCTTGCCGGTACCGCCCGATACTGGCGAGCACCGGCATAAAAGCCGTAATCCAAGGCGGCGCGGTACGAGACAGATCAGCAACTGGCCTCGGGACCACCCTCTCGACCACCGATCGGCGCGTCAGGCGAGCACACCGGCCGCATGAAGCTCGTCGATCGCGGGCTGCTCCATTCCGAATAGGCCGTGAAGCACCTCGTCTGTGTGCTCGCCGAGCATAGGCGAACGGTAGACCGGTTGCTTATGTCCGAACGGGCGTATCGGCTCGCTGTGCGTGGTAAAAAGGCAGCCTTCGGGGCCGCTCAACTCGGTGAAGTACTCGTCGCGGTACCACGGATCGGCTAACAAATCGTCGAGGTGGTTAACCGGCGACGCCCCGACGCCAGCGGTCTGCAGGCGACCGCCGAGCTCGGGGGCGGTGAAGTGAACGGTCTGTGACGCGATCAGCTCATCGAGTGCGTCTTCGTTTGCCCGCCGCCCGTCCAACGTAGCAAAGCGCGCGTCGCAGCGCCACGCATCCTGGTCGAGGGAACGACACAGCGCTTCCCACTGCGCTTCAGTCGACACGTCGATCGCGATCCAGCGGTCCTCACCGGCGGCCGGGTAGACGTTATGCGGGCAACTGCGGTCGGAACGGCTGCCGCGGCGGGCGGGATTGCGGCCGGTGGCGGCCTGCTGCATCAGCGCCGGTCCCAGCAAGCTGATCGTGGACTCGTACTGGCTGACCTCGATCATCTGCGCGCCCGAGCCACGATCGCGCTCGATCAGTGCGGAGATGATCGCAGCCGCGGCATGAAAGGGGTTGCCGCTGAAATCGGGATAGAGCGGACCCAACCCAAACGGTGGGTCGGATTCTGACCCCGAGATGCCGTTGACCCCGCCGAGCGCGTTGATATGATTCCCGATCGCGCCCCAGCGTTGTCGAGGACCGCTGCTTTCAAAGACCGGCATATTGAGAAAGATCAGGTCCGGACGCACCGGCACGAGGTCTCGAAAGCCGAGGTTCCAACGGTCCAGCCGGTCGCCGGTGAAATTCGCCATGACCACGTCCGACACCGCCGCCATCCGTTTGGCGAGCGCCTGCCCCTCTGGCTTGTTCAAGTTGACAAGCGTGCTTCGCTTGCCGAGGTTGACGTCGTTGAAGGAGCCATCTTCGTTATAGCTCCACGGTCCATCCGGGTGCGGCCCCGTCTCGCGTACACGGTCGACGCGGTTATAGGATTCGATCTTGATTACGTCGGCGCCGAAGTTCGCCAGCAGCCTGGTGCAGAGCGGACCGGCGATCATCCAGGTGAGATCCAGCACTCGCACGCCCTGCAGCGGCAGCCATTCGCCGTCGTGGCTCGTCATGATCCCTCCGTTTGGCTGAGCGACACCGGCGTTTCCGCACTCATGCCCAACTCATCCGCCCATATCGCCCGGTTGTCCTGGCCCGTTTCAGCAGCGGCCGTCCAGGTGCCGACCGGGCGGTCCGCGAAGTGAAACGGCGGGCCTGAATAGGTGAGATTCCGGTTCAATCGCGGATGCTCGACCTCGCGGAAGAAGTCCCGCTGCTTCAGGAACGGGTCGGCGACGATGTCGGATGGGTAGTTCACCGGCGTGCACGCCACGCCCGCGGTCTGCGCCGTCTCGAACAGGAACTGCTTGTCATGGCACCGGGTGAACGCGCCGATCACGCCGTTGATGTGATCGGCGTGGGCGAAACGGTGCTGACCGTCCTGGTACTCCGGCGCGCCCAGATCTCCTTCGGCGTCGTGCGCCGCCAGCAGGCGCACCAGGTTATCCCACTGCCCCGGAAGCGCAACCAACACGATCCAGCCGTCCGCGGCCTCGTACAACGACCGAAACGCCGGCATTCCCATGCCGCGGCGCTTCGGAACGCGCCCCTGCCAGGTGTATGCGTTGGCATTACCGGTCTGCAGCGTGGAAAGAGTCGCCGCGAAGTTTGCCGGCACCTCGACGTGACAGCCGCGGCCGTTACGCTGCTGATCGAAGATCCCCATCAGCGCCGCGTTCGCCGCCAGCAGGCCGGCCATGTGCGCCGCCTGCTCTCCGCCGGGGCGGTGCGGAGGGCCGTCCGGGCGACCGTTGAGCGCCAGCAGTCCGCTCTCGGCTGAGACGACAAGATCGCCGCCGCTGTTCCCGCGCCGCGGTCCGTTCAGCCCGAAGGGGGTGACGCTGACGATCACCAGGTCCGGCCGGAATTCGCGCAGGCGCTCCACGCCGACACGCGTGCTGAGCAGTCCGTCTGCCGGGCCAGACTCGACTACGGCGTTACACGTCGCCAGCAGGCGACCGAGCCAAGCGACTCCGTCGGCGGTGGAGAGGTCGAGTGTCAGGCTGCGTTTGCCGGCGTTGAAATGTTCGTTGTAGAGGCTGACGCCGTCGACGAGCGGAGGGAACCGGCGCATCGGATCGCCGCCGGGTGGTTCCAGCCGCACCACCTCCGCACCCAGGTTCACCAGCAACCGCGTGGCGTAGACGGCAAGCTCGTCGCAGGCGTCGAGAACGCGAAATCCGTGGATTGGACCGGAGGCGTTGGTCATGAGTCCTCGGACAGGCGTGGTTTGATGATACCGGTCATCACCAGGTCCGTGACTTGCTGGGCGATGACCTCTGCCGAAAGCGGCCCGTCCGGTGAGTACCAGTCGGCCACGCCAAGGCAGGCGCGCAAGATCGTAAAGGTCACCACTTTTGCATTATGTTCGACGAACGTGCCTTGGCGAATACCGCCCTCGACGATCTCTCGGAACAGCTGCTCGAAGCGCCTCTGCAGTTCTCGGACGAGCTCGTGGCTCTGAACGCTTAGGCGCTCTCCGGCGTGAAGGATGTTTGCATAGCGGTCGAGGTCGTCGGGGATGTGGCTCACAATGTCATGGACGGCCAGGCGCAGCATCACGTCCGCGGGCATGCCCGACGCCATGATCGCTTCCAGCCGCTCGGTCGCCTCGCGAATGGCGGTCGCCCGGATTTCGGTGAAGATCTCTTCCTTGCTGCGGAAGTAGTAATAAATGACACCCTTGGTCACCCCAATCTTCGCGGCCACGTCGTCCAGCGAAGCACTCACATAACCGTCTCGGGCAAAGATATGAGCTGCCGCCACCAGGATGTCCCGCCGCCGGCCTTCTGCCTTCTCGACGTTTTGGACGCGGTGACCGCGCAATCCGCTGGTAGTACTCATCGTCGTAACCACCTTTGTTTCTTCGCGAAGTACGTGCCGAATACTTGATTCCTTGACGATTGAGATTATACTCAGCGTGCAAATGTTGTCGATGGCTGGAAAGCGCCTGCAGGAGGGGAAAATGCCTCAGCGCATGGGGTCGGGTGGCGTGTTAGCAACAGAGTTCAGCCGCAGGAGGCTGCTTCGCGGCGCGGGTGCAGTGGGCGCCGCGGCTGCCGGAATGGTGATCGTCGGTTGTAGCTCCAGTAAAAACAATCAAGCGACCGGGGCCAAGCCGGCGTCGGGCTCGCAGCAGGGCGTGCGGACCGCCACTCCGCAGGCGGCGCAGGCCGCGGCGATCCAGCCCGGAGGCGTGTACCAGGATTACACGACCACCGACATTACAAGTATGGACCCGATCGCCGCGACCGCGAACATCGATCGTACAGAGGCGGGTTACGTGTACAGCCGCCTCTTTAAATGGAAGCCGGGCATCGGTAAGCCGGCAACCGGAGAGATCGAGGGCGACATCGTGGAGAGCTACGAGCTCAACCCGAACGCCCTGCAGATCACGATGAAGCTGCGTCAAAACGCACATTGGGACCCCCGACCGCCGACGAACGGCCGGTTAGTCGATGCCCAGGACATCAAGTTCAGCTTCGACAAGTTCCACGCCGAATCCGTCTACCGCAAGGACTGGTTCCAGGACCTCAATCCGGCTTCGCCGTTCACGAGCGTCGAGACGCCCGACAACCAGACGGTGGTGCTGAAGACGGCGTTCCCGCTCGGCGCCGTTTTCGATTACCTGGGTAACACCCTCGGCTTCTACGTGATGCCGCGTGAGGCCGGCGGCGCCTTTGACCCGAAGCACGATGCGCGTGGCTCAACCGGCTGGTATCGCGACAGCTACAAGCCATCGGTTGGGTTCAGCTACAAGCGCAACCCCGGTTGGTACTTAAAGGATCGTCCCTACCTCGACGGCTGGGAGCGGCCCATCGTGCCGGAGTACGCGACTTTGCTGTCCCAGTTTCGGGCAGGCGGCATCTGGGGCAATGTGGCGCGGCAGGAAGATGTGCTCCAGACCAAGAAGGACCTGCCGCAGTTGGTGCTGTACCAGACCGACTACGGCGCGTCGCCGCCCGGCGTGTTCTTTGGTTGGAGCAACAGCCCATTTCAAGACATCCGTGTGCGTCAGGCGATGTCCAAGCTGATCGATCGCCAGCTTTTCGCGCAGTCGTTCTCGGACGTCGACAAGTTCAAGGCGGCGGGTATCAACCTGGACCTCGCGTACGACAACTTCCTGGGTAAGGGATGGGGCGATTACTGGATCGATCCCTTTAGCAGCGACATGGGCGATTCGGCTCAGAACTTCAAATATGACGTCGCCGAGGCGAAGAAGCTGCTCGCGGCGGCCGGGCACGCCGACGGGCTCAAAACCACGTTTTACGGTCCGAACGGCGCCCCGTACGGCACAGACTACCAGCGCTGGGCCGACACGCTGGCCGGCATGTGGCAGCAGGCTGGTATCCAGGTGGAGTTCAAAAACGTCGATTATTCCGGCGACTACGTGCCGAACTACAACTACAACCAGGCCTTCGACGGCATCTCCATCTTTACCAACACGACCTACGGCGGCGTGGCGAATAACCTGCGCAGCAATTACCACTCGGCGTCCGTGCAGGACCGATCGCCGTTTGCGCCGTCGAAGATCGGCAAGCCTGCCGGGCAGAAGGACACTCAGCTCGATGGATTGGTCGAATCGCTGCTGCGTGAGTCGGATCTACAGAAGGCGGTCGCGACTTCCCACAGCATCGAGAAGTACCTGGGTAGCCAGATGTACACGATTCCGTTCAGCTACAAGGCGAGAGGACTCAACCTGTACTGGCCCTGGGTCGGGGACGTCACGTTGTACCACCCGTGGCCGGTCTACATTGCCGCGAACGATATCTATCCCTTCTACTGGTACGACGCCTCGAAGAAGAAGAGTTAACAACCATCGGCTGCGGGCAGTTGGCAGTAAGCAGTCGGCGTAGATGAGGCAATGGCGGCCTCTGCGCGGTGTGCGCGTGCTTGCGTTCGAGGCGGCATTTTCGCTTCCGTCGGGCACCCGGCTGCTCGCCGACATGGGGGCAGACGTGGTGCGCGTGGGCTGGCCAGGCGGTACCTACGACAACTACATCGCCGTCATCGATGGTATCGGCCTGAACAAGCGGACGATCGGCATCGACCTCCGCAATCATGAAGGTAACGAGATCGCCCGCCGGCTCGTCGCCAGCACCGACGTCGTCTGCAACAACTTCCGGCCGCCCGTCATGAAAGCCTACGGCTTTGACGAAGCAGCGTTGCGGGCAATCAAGCACGATCTGATCGTTTTGCAACTTTCCGGGTACGGCGTGCCTGGTCCCTGGCAGAACTTTCCTGCCTACGGCCCCAGTACGGAGGCCGCGGGCGGAATGAACGCGTCGATGGGTACCGTCGACGATCCGCCGATGCGGGTCGGCAGCGGCGTCTTCTCCGATCAGGCGAGCGGCCGCTACGCCGCGCTGGCTTTGATCTCTGCGCTCGAACATCGTCAGCGGACAGGGGAGGGACGCACGCTCGACCTCTCCATGTACGAAGCGATCGTCCACTTGCTCGGAAATTCCGTCCTGTATGCCGCGCGCAACGGTACTGCCCCGCCGCGGACCGGCAACCGCGACGACGCCTGCGTCCCGCAGGGCATCTATCCGTGCAGCGGTGACGACAACTGGCTGGCGCTGAGCATTTGTGACGACAACCAATGGCAGGTGCTGCGGGAACTGATCGGCTCCGAGGGTCTATGCGATCCCGTGTTCGACAGTGTGGAAAGCCGGCTGGCGCATCATGACCGCATCAACCTTCAGGTCGCGGCCTGGACGCGGGATCGTACCAAGGAAGAGGCATCTGCATTGTTGCAGGGGCGCGGCATCGCCGCCGGTCCGGTACAAAAGGCATCGGACCTTCCTTTCGACGCACAGCTCGTCGCCCGCGAGGCGTTGCAGCCGGTAACACGGCTGGCCCCCGTGCTCGGCCACACGGCTCACCCGCACCTGACGCTTGCTCTGCGCGTGGTGGGAGCGCCCGGCACGGCGCTGGCCCCTGAGCGGCCGATCGGCAAGGACAACCGCAGCGTGTTGAAGGCGTGGCTGGGCGTTGGGGCCGCCGAAGTGACGCGGCTCGAGCGCGTGGGCGCTCTGGTTCCTGTCCGGACAAGCGAAGTTCGCGTGCCGCCCAACCAGCTGGCCGGCACGACGGATCCCGGCTTCGCGCGCAAGCTCGACCTCCCTCTACCCGTCGGCGACGGGGATGGCCGATGAGGGTGATCGATCTTTCGCACCACGTGGCCGGACCGTTCGCCACACTGCTGATGGCCGAGCTAGGGCACGAGGTGATCAAAGTAGAGCGACCGGATCGCGGCGACCCGCTGCGTTCGTATTCCGCGAGATCAGGGTCGGTGGAGTTCGATTTCCTCAATCGACGCAAGCGGAGCGTAACGCTGAACTGGAAGAGCCGGCGCGGGCGGGCGCTCTTGCGACGGCTGCTGACAGACGCCGATGCAGTCGTGGAAAACTTCCGTCCCGGTACCCTCGAACGGCTGGGGCTCTCCTATCGATGGATGCGTCGGGCTAGCCGCGAAATCGTCCTCACCAGCATCAGCAACTTCGGACAGACGGGCCCGCGCCGCGACTGGGAGGCGACTGAGATCGTCCTGCAATCGACCGGTGGGATCGTCGCGGCGACCGGCTGGGCGGAGGCCGAGCCACTGCGGCTGGCAGGCAACGTCGCGCAGCACATCGCCGGGCTGAATGGCGCGATTGCCACGGTGGCGGCCGTGTTCGCGGTACGTGCGGGCCTCGAGCGGGGCATCCACATCGATATTTCCATTCAGGAGGCGTTCGCCGCCCACTGGGCGCGCCACATATCGCAGTACGTTCACCATGGACTGGAAATGGCGCGCGAGAGCCGTTCGCTCGGCAAACAGGGCTTCCCCCACACAATGAGCGCTAAAGACGGCTGGCTCTACCTGCTGGCACTGCGGGCCGAGTGGGAGTCGTTCGCCACCTTCTCAGGACTCGACCGGTTCGCCACGCATGAATGGAGCGATCCTGCGGAGCGCCAGGCGCGCTGGTCGGAAATCGATCCGCACTTCCGGGAAGCGGTCGCCTCTCGCGGTCGCTACGAGTGGTTCTCAGCCGCCGCCGAGGTGGGGTACACGTTCGCGCCGATCGACGACGCGCCTACGCTCCTCGGCAGCCCGCAGCTCGCGACGCGCGGCTTCTTCCAGACGGCCGAGCTCGGCGACGGCGGCCGTGTGTCGTGTCCGGGGCTGCCGTTCACTGGCGTGCAGGCGCCGGCCGTGCCCAACCGCGCGCCCCTCCTCGGCGAACACAACGAGCAGATTTACGGCGGACTGCTGGGCATGAGCTCCAGGGAAATAGACAGCATGCGAGAGGCTGGGGTGGTGTGATAGGACCTGCTTGCATCATTTGATTCGCGGGTATCATACTAGCGGGTACAAATTCCGGGGCGGAAACCCGTGATACCGATCGCGGGATCCGCGCCCGGTCAGGAGGAGGAGGCGTATGGACGGCTATTGGGCGACAGCACGCAGGCCAATGCCGCGGCCCAGCCGAAGCGGGGCGGCACGATCACCGTTGGCACCACGAGCGATTCGGCGACACAGGATCCGCACACCGAGGTCCAGGGCGTTCACTACTGGTGGTACCCGATCTTCGATCAGCTCATCGCCTACGATGCGAAGGGCCTGCTCGACCCCTCGCAGTCGCTGGCCCAAAAGTGGGAACAGACCGATCCGACGACGGTCACGCTGACGTTACGGCAAGGGATCACGTTCCACGACGGCACGCCGTTCAGCTCCGACGACGTAAAGTTCAACATTGCGCGCATCCAGGACCCCAAAACTCCATCGGTGCCGCGTCCCGACCTTGCCTCCATCGACCGCGTCGACAATCCCGACAAGAACACGATCGTGCTGCACCTAAAGACGCCGAACGCGGCCTTGCTGACCGCGTTCGGGGATCGGGGCGGCATGATGATCTCGCCCACAGCGCTCACCAAGCTGGGCAAGGATGGTTTCGCCAAGGCGCCGGTCGGCACCGGGCCTTTCGTCTTCAAGGAGTGGCAAAACGGCGCGTTCTTCATCTACGAGCGCAACCCGAACTACTGGCGTAAGGCTGCAGACGGCGGCGTGTTCCCAGATGTGACCGTGCAAGTAGCTTCGTTGCAGAGCGGCGATATCTCCGTGCTGCCATTTACGCCGGCGGCCGGACTGAAGGTACTCAACGGCGACAAGAACATCGTTTCGCAGCGGTTCATCGGCGACAAGACGGCGATCTACTACATGAATCACGAGTTCCCGCCGCTGGACAACCTCCTGTTCCGGCGCGCCGTTTCCTCGGGGCTCGACCGCGACAATTACATCAAGAACTTCCTCTCCGGCGATGAGCCGATCGCGAACGGCATACTCACGCCGGCAAGCTGGGCGTACGCACCCGACATCCAGAACTTCAACTTCGACACGGCGAAGGCGAAGCAATTCCTGCAGGCGTCTGGGCTGCCCCAGTCGGCATGGCGGATAAAGACCGAGGGAAACACGACGCCCAGCACGGCAGACCAGTTCTTCGAGGCCAGTCTGAAAAGCATCGGCATCGCGCTCGACTTTGTCACCGGCACCGGCCAGTTCGGCGGCGCCCTGATGAAGGGCTTCGGCGGGGATGGCAGCCTCGGCATGGACCTCAGTAGTTGGGGCATGCGGGTCGACCCGGACGGCAGCGTAGCGCAGTTCTACACGCAGCAGGGGACGTACAACGCCGGCCTCGCGAAGGTGCCCGAGACTGAGGAGCTCGTCGTCAAGGCGCGCTCGACCTACGACATTAACGAGCGCAAGAAGCTCTACCACGACATTCAGCAGAAGGGGATGGAGAACGTCTACTCCACCTTCATGCTCAACTACACGATCGTCTATACCCATGCGTCGGCGAAGGTTGGCAACATGGCTAACCTGTACGGCGGTGAGGGCAAGATGCGCTGGGCCAACCTCTGGGCGTAGCATATCGGCGCGGTCAGCCGGATCACGGGCTGTGGTCGAAGTGCGAAAGAGGAATGGGATGGATGGCTACTGGGCGGGACGACTTCGAAGGAGAACGTCGCGACGGCGTCTGATCGTCGCCTCCGCCGGCTTTAGCGCAGCCTTTCTCGCAGCCTGCGGCGGCGGAAGCACGAGCAACAACAAACCCGCCGCACTGGCCACCGCTGCCGGTACGCGGGCGCCGGGGGCGCCGTCTACGCCGAATGTCGCCGCCACTTCGATCACGGCTCCAATCTCCGGATCGACAGCGGCTGCCGCGGCCGGCGCCCAGCCGAAGACGGGCGGTACGCTGCGCGTTGGTTACGCGACGGATCCGACCTTCCTCGACCCTCATCTGAGCACCTCGGGCGCGGACCACGCCTTCATGTATCCGATATACGACCCCCTTGTAGGCTACGACCAGAAGGGCAACCTCGATCCGTCGCTTTCGCTTGCTCAAAAGTGGGAACAGCCCGACGCGACGACGATCGCGCTGACGCTGCGCACCGGTGTAAAGTTCCACGACGGCACGGACTTCAACGCTGCGGCGGTGAAGTTCAACCTGGATCGCATCCTGGACCCCGCGACCAAGGCGACGCCGCGCTCCGACCTGGCGACGATCGACTCCGTCGAGACGCCGGACAGCGGTCGGGTGGTGCTCCACCTCAAGACGCCGAGCGCGCCGGTCTTGACCAACTTCGGCGACCGCGGCGGCATGATCCTCTCGCCGACGGCGTTGCAGAAGCTCGGCAAGGACGCCTACGGACACGCGCCCGTTGGAACCGGGGCGTTCACGCTCAAGCAGTGGACCACCGACGCGTCGTTGACCTACGACCGGAACCCCAATTACTGGCGCAAAGACGCCGCCGGCCGCCAGCTTCCCTACCTGCAGAGTATCCAGCTAAAATCGATCCCCGACGGCACCGTGCGCCTCGCCTCGTTTGAGCAGGGGGATATCGACGTCTCCGACGCGCCGGTTTCCGAGGTAAAACGGCTGGAGGCCGACAAGCGCTACCAGTACACACAGTTTGTCGGCTCGTCGACCGGCATGGTGTACATCAACCACACCTTCCCGCCGTTTGACAACCTCATGTTCCGCCGCGCCTTCTCGGCGGCGCTCGACCGGCAGAACTACATCCAGAACTTCCTGCTCGGCCAGGAGCCAATTGCGACGGGTATCCTCACTCCCGTGAGCTGGGCGTACGACCCGACGATCCAGAACTACACGTACGATACGGCGAAGGTAAAGGCTTTCCTGCAGCAGAGCGGCTTGCCGCAATCCCAGTGGCGGGTGAAGCTGCAGCCGTTTACTGCTCCCATTAGCCAGGGCGAGGAGTTCTGGGAGCAGAGCCTCAAGACCAACGGCATCTCAGTGGACTGGGCAACGCCCGAGGTCAACGGCTGGGCCAAGCATGTGTTGAAGGGTCTCGGCGGCGACGGCTCCACCGGCGGGTATTTCTCCGCGTTCAGCCTGCGCGTCGACCCGGACGGTATCGTCGGGCAGTTCTACACACAAAACGGCGCCTACAACGCCGGCCAGGCGCCGTGCCCGGACACCGAGAACCTGGTGGACCAGGCGCGCCAGAGCTACGATCAGAACGAGCGCAAGAAGCTGTACAGCCAGCTACAGGCACAGGGCGAAGAGAATCTGTATTCGGCGATCCTGCTGAACTACTCGATCGCGCTGGCGTTCTCCAGCGCCAAAGTGGGCAACTTCGGCGCCTATTACGGCGGCGAAGGCAAGTCGCACTATGCGAACCTCTGGATCTGAGACGTTACCTCCTTCCAGGGGAACAGCGCGGCATCGCGTCCGCTTGCTGCTCGGCCACGACAGCGAGCGGGTGTCCGGCCCTGTGTGCACACGTCGCGGGCTCTGGTAGGAGGGCGACATGCGTGGCTACATCCTGAGACGGCTCCTAACGGCGATCCCCGTGATCTTCCTCGTCTCGATGCTGACGTTCATTGGGCAGAAGCTGCTACCCGGCGATCCGCTGCTCGCGATCATCGGCGCCGACCAGGAAAGCGGGCTGACCGCGGCAGACCTGAAAGGGCTGCGGCACGACTACGGGCTCGATCAGCCGATCTTCGTCCAGTACGCCAAGTACCTGAATAAGGCCGCGCACGGCGACTTCGGCAAGTCGTTTCGCACCAAGCTCCCGGTCACAGATACGATCCGTCAGCGCCTCTCGGTCAGCGTCAAGCTCGCCTCGATTACGTTCGTGATCCACATCGTGCTGGCCGTGACGCTGGGGATCATCGCGGCGCTGTACGCGGGAACGATCATCGATCTACTCGCCACGGGATGGGCGGTGCTGGGGGTGGCAACTCCGGGGTTCTGGCTCGCGATCATCCTCATAATCCTGTTCTCGGTAAAGCTGAACTGGCTTCCTGCCTCGGGATGGGTAGATCCATTTGTCCATCCGGTCGATGGCATTAAGCACTTGGTGATGCCCGTCATCGCGCTCGAGATTTTCGGTTCGGCCACGATCATGCGCCAGACACGCTCCGCGTTGCTGGAAGCGCTGCGCCAGGACTACGTGACGACGGCGCGGGCCAAGCGGCTACCTGAGCGGGTGGTCATCGTGCGACACGCGCTAAAGAACGGCATGCTGCCGATTATGACGCTGCTCGGCCTGTCGCTGGCCGGGCTGATCGGCGGCTCCGTGCTCATCGAGCGGGTTTTTGCGATCCCTGGCGTCGGACGCCTGGCGCTGGATTCGACCCAGAATCGCGACTACCCGGTGGTCGAAGGGATCGTGCTGATGTCCGCGACAGCGATCGTGCTGGCAAACCTGTTCACCGACATCATGTACGCCTGGCTCGATCCGCGTATCCGATACAGCTAAGGGACACAGTCGCGCCAGAACAAGCCACTAAAGGCGGAAGTCGATGATGCAGGGGACAACCACACTCGAGGCTTTGGCGCCAGTACTTGGAACCGGGGCGCCGGCGGGCGGCTTCTTCAAGGCTGCGCGCCGGTTCTTCGCGGATCCGAAGGCGACAGTTGCGTGCGTCATCCTGGTTGCCTTCCTCGTGATCGCGCTCTTGGCTCCGGTGATCGCGCCCTTCGGTGAGAACCAGCAGAATACACGCGCGAGCCTCGTGCAGCCATCCGCCACCCATTGGTTCGGGACGGACCGATTGGGGCGGGACGTGCTGAGCAGGGTGATCTACGGGACGCAGGTCTCGTTACGGGTCGGGTTCATCGCCGTCGGCATCGCGGCGTTGATCGGAGTGCCGCTGGGTCTCGTCTCCGGTTTCTATGGGAAATGGGTCGACGAGTTGATCATGCGCGTCGTCGACACCTGGATCGCCTTTCCTCCGCTCATCCTGTTGCTCGGCGTAATCGCGATCCTCGGGCCCGGCACGACCAATGTGATGATCGCGATCGGGCTGAGCAGCTTCCCCGTCTACGCGCGCCTCATCCGCGCCCAGACTCTCTCGATCAAGGAGCGGGATTACGTGATCGGTGCGCGGGCGCTGGGCGCGACCGATCGCGGCGTCATGTTTCGCCACATCCTGCCGAATACGATCCAGCCGGTGATCGTCCAGGGCTCGCTCGCGGTCGGCGCGGCGGTACTCGCCGCGGCCGGCTTGAGCTTCCTCGGCATCGGCGTCAAGCCGCCGACGGCGACCTGGGGAGTGGTCATCCAGGACGGGTTCACGGTGATCCGCAGCAACTACTGGATCTCGGTGGCGCCCGGCATCGCGATCATCCTCTTCGTTCTGGCCGTTAACCTGCTGGGTGACCGGCTGCGTGACGTGCTCGACCCGAGGCTGCGCGGCTCCCGGGGGCGCCGATGACCGAGGGGACGGGAGATGCTCCGCGAGCATTGACCGGAACTCGCGTCACCCTGCTCGGAAACGGCGTGGCGCATGCCTTCGCCGGCAAGTGGCTCGCCGCGCTTGGCGCCGAAGTCATCAAAGTCGAGCCGCCGGGCGGGGACCGGCTTCGGCGCGAGAGCCCGTCCGGCGAAGTCGAGCCAGGGACCCTCGCGGGCGCGCTGGCTTCGTACCTCTATACCGGGTTCAAGAGCGTCTCACTCGATCTGGAGACCGCCGGGGGCAGACAGACGGTGCGAAACCTCTGTCTCGAATCAGACGTCGTCGTGCACGGCTTGCACGCGGACGAAGCAGCGGTGTTTGGGCTTGATACCGCAGGGCTCCAGGCCGCGCGGCCTGAGCTGATCGTCGTTGTGCTTTCTGCGTTCGGGTCCGGCGGGCCGTACGATGGCTTCGCCGCAACCCCCAATGTGCTGCTCGCACTGGGTGGGTACCAGTTCCTCACCGGCGAGCCCGGCCGCGAGCCGCTGATGCTTCCGGGAAAGCAGGCCGAGTATCTGACCGGCCTCTACGGTGCTGCCTGCGCCCTGGCCGGCGTGCTGGGCCTGCTTCGACAGGGTAGAGGGCGTCAGTTCGAGGTTACCGCGCTCGAGACGCTTGCCTCGCTGCACCAATTCACAACCAGCATGTGGCTCTACCAGGGCATCATCCGAAGCCGGCACGGCAACCGCTGGCAGAACCTGTACCCGATCACCATGCTGCCATGCTCAAACGGCTATATGGCCATGTCGATTACGACTCCCGATATGTGGTCACGGCTCTGTGCGATGCTCGGCCGCCCCGAGATGATGACCGATCCGCGCTTCGTTACGCCGATCGCCCGACACGCTCATGCGGATGCCCTGGATGAGATCTTGGTCGACTATTTCCGGGATCGCGGCAAGATGGAGCTGTTCCGTGAGGCGCAGGCACAGTGGCGCCTGCCGATGCAGCCTTACTTCGACGTCGGGGAGGTCCTGACAGACCCGCAGCTCAAGGAGCGGCGGTTCTGGGCTCAACCGGGTGGGTGCGCCCTTCCGGCCGTCCAGCCCGGCCTGCCAGTCAGCATGAGTGTCACGCCGTGGCTGATCGGCCCCGTACCAAAACCGGGCGAACAAACAGACGAGGTCATGGCCCGCTTGCGTAGCGGGGCGCCGCGTCGACGTGCAGTACAAAACGCGCGGCGAACTGACGACCGAGCCGCCGCCGCCGACGCGACCGTGGTGCATCCCCTCGCGGGCATCACGGTCCTCGACTTTACGCGTGTATGGTCCGGTCCATTGTCGACGCGCATCCTCGCCGATCTGGGCGCTCGCGTCATCAAGGTCGAGGCGCCGATGCCGCCCGCCTTCGCCGGTCCGGGCGGACAGCCCGGCCCAGCGGGCGCGTTCATGCGGGGCGGCGGCATGCAGAAGCTCAATCGCAACAAGTTGAGCATCGCGGTCGACCTGCACCTGGCGAAAGGCCGCGACCTGATCCGTAGGCTGGTGCCCCAGTCCGACGTCGTTGTCGAGAACTTCAGCGTCCGGGTGATGCCAAACCTCGGGCTGGACTACGATTCCCTCCGCCGATTGAATCCACGCCTCGTCATGCTGTCGTTGTCCGGCTTCGGCACGACGGGTCCGTACCGCAACGACCTTGCGTACGGCTCCGCAACCGAGGCGATCACCGGCATCAACAGTCTGCTCGGTTACTCGGGCGAGGAGCCGTTGAACACCGCGATCGCCTATCCCGATCCGGTGGCGGGGCTGACGGGCGCCTGCGCTGTCCTGGCCGCGCTGGCCTATCGCGAGCGGACCGGAGAGGGACAGTACATCGACCACTCGCAGGTCGAGGGCGCGATCGGCATGATCGGCGAGTACCTCGTGGAGTACCAGCAGGGCCGGCGGCCGGAGCGGACTGGCAACCGCCATCCCGACTGGGCGCCGCACGGCACGTATCGTTGTCGCGGAGAAGACGAATGGTTGTCGCTTGCGGTCCGCGATGACGAGGAGTGGCGGCGTTTCTGCGCCGTTGCCGGACTCGACCAGCTGGTCGCTGACCCGGACTACGCTTCCGCGGCCGGACGCCGAGGGCACCGGGCCGCGCTTGATGCCGCGATCGGCGCGTGGGCGCTGGGGCTCGACAAGTGGGAGGCGATGGAGAAACTTCAGCGCGCGGGGGTGCCGGCGGGCGCGGTCGCCAACGGGCGAGAGCTCGTCGAGAATCTGCAGCTCGCGCACCGGGACTTCTTCGTGCACGCGATGACCGGCAATGGCGAGCTGTTGCCGATGCCTGGCACGCCGATCACGATCGACGACGAGAAGCCGCGGGAGTGGCGGGCGGCGCCGGCCCGCGGTGAGCACAACCGCATGGTCCTTAGAGATGTATTTGGGGTGAGCGAGGACGAGATCGACGCGCTGGAGGGCGAAGGCGTGCTGGTGGGCGGCGCTCCCGTCCTCTCGTAGTAGTAGCGGACTCAAGATGGCACGACCGTCCGAAGCCGGCGATCCGCGGAAAGTGTCTGGCTGGCGGCAAGAACGAGCTTACGCGGAGGGTTCGTGAGCAGGCTCGCGACGAGCAACTGGCCGAGCCTTCGCCCTCGTGCCCTTCCGAATGAGCCCTTCCCGCACTTCTTCTTCGTACAGACGCTCGGTCACGAACTCCTTGAGCAGTGTCTGGTAGCCCTTCCCCTTCTCCCTGGCGACTACTTTCAGCCGGCGCATGACGTCGGCATCGAAGCGGATCGTGACAGGCCGTGTGCGTCCTCGTACCGGTGGCAGCACGCCATCCGGGACGCGCTCCGCCGTCCTAAAGAACTCCATTGTGAAGTCGGCGGAGTCCCAGAAGGCTGCTTCATCAGCCTCGCTATCGAAGTGCGATGGGACATCAGATTCGCTGTTGATTATGTGGGTGATCGTGCGTTGTTTTGTCATAAAGTCTCCTCTCTCCGGTAGACTCGCCTTAGACGCGGCGTCGGCGCGAACGCCGTGGCCGCATGGAGCGACGCGATCGGCGCTTACTATAGTACATACAACGGCCGGCTCTCGAGCTGTGCGGATATCGGGACCGCGGTGGGCCCCCAATTCTAGGGGCAAGAGGGAGCTTACGCGGGGGTTGGCAGACGAGTTCGGGTGTAGGAGGAAATACGGAACGCCAACTGCGGTTCGCACCCATCACCCAGGGATCGCCCCTTCCCCCCAGAATTGGGGCGGAAGGGGACGGGGGTTAGGGGGCCCGCGCAGACGGGGAACCGGGGGCCAGGCCAACCCTACCGTCCGCTCTTCAACCGCGGGTCGAGCACGTCGCGCAGGGCGTCGCCCAGGACGTTGAACGAAAAGACCGCGAGGCCGATGGCGATACCGGGATAAAGGGCGAGGCCCGGCGCCCGGCGCATGAACTCGCGCCCATCCAGCGTCAGCATCTGTCCCCATGAAGGGAACGGCGGCGGCAGTCCGAAGCCGAGGAAGCTCAGGCTCGCTTCAAGTAAGATCACCGCGCCGATACGCACGGAGGCGCTGAAGATGATCAGCGGCACGACGTTGGGCAGCACGTGTTGAAGCATGATGCGAAGGTCGCCCGCACCTGTGAGACGGGCGGCTTCGACGAACGGGCGCCGCATCGTGGTAAGCACCTGGCCGCGGATGATTCGCGAGCCCCCCGGGCCGCCGAGCAGGCCGATCGCAATCACCATCTGCCAGAGCCCCGAGCCAAACAGCCCGAGCAATGAGATCAGCACGACCAACTGCGGTAACGACTGGAACAGGTCGACAACTCGCTGGAAGATCTTGTCGAACCAGCCGCCATAGTAGCCACTGAACAGCCCAATAACGGACCCCATCAGTTCGCTGATGGCCACCGCGCCGAAGCCGACGAGCACCGTCACCCGGGAGCCGTAGATCAACCTGCTCAGCACGTCGCGTCCCGAGCCATCCGTGCCCAACGGATGCGTCGCGGACGCACCCTCCAGGCGATGTCGAAGCTGTTGCGTGCTGTAGCCGTAGGGCGCGACCGCGTGCGTAACCGGAGGAATGGCGAGAACGACGAGCGCGGTAATGATGATCAGCCCCAGGAATCCGAGCGGCTTGCGACGCGCAAACCGCATCAGCGATGCCGGCCCCCGCAGCCAGATGGGCGGCGGCCTCGTCCCCGCACCGATCGCCGTCTCGTTCATTCCGGCCGTATTGACGCTCATTCCCATCCGTCCCGGTGTGCTTGAGGATTGACATCTCGCGTTTGCCGGCTCACGTGAAGCGGATGCGTGGATCAAGGAATGAGTAGCTGATGTCGACCAACAACACGGAACCCACGAGCAGCGCCGCAAAGATCAAGTTGATCGCTTCGATCACCGGGTAATCCAGCGTATTCACAGAATCCACGAGGTAGCGACCCATGCCGGGGATGACGAAGATCGTTTCAAAGATCACCGTGCCGGCGATCAGGCCAGGCAGCGCCACGCCCACCACCGTGACAACCGGGATCATCGCGTTACGGAATGCGTGCCGGTACAGGACCGTACTGGAGCCCAGCCCTTTGGCGCGGGCCGTGCGTACGTAGTCCTCACGCATCACCTCGAGCATGACGGTCCGCACAAGACGCAACAAGCCGGCGCTGGGCGTGAGCCCGATGATCAGCCCCGGTACCAACATGATTTTCAGGTGGGCGATGGGGTCCTGGGTCAAGTATTTAAAATGGATCGGCGGCGCCCAGTTGAACCACACCGAGCCAAACGTGATCACGAGGATCGCGATCCAGAAGCCGGGAACGGCGTTGAGCAGGATCGCCCCGGCGCGGATGCCGTAGTCGGGGAACCGGTCCTGCTTGACCGCCGCCCAGACGCCAAGCGGGA
The DNA here is from genome assembly GCA_036741355.1 of Chloroflexota bacterium. Taxonomy (GTDB): domain Bacteria; phylum Chloroflexota; class Dehalococcoidia; order CAUJGQ01; family CAUJGQ01; genus JBBRGK01. The sequence goes on along the minus strand of DAINSK010000025.1, from coordinate 33,552 downwards.
TCGACCACAGCAGCGCCGTGACCAACCCCCAAAGTCCGAGTTCCAGGCTCAGCGGCAAGCGCGACCGGAGCTCTCCGCTGATCGACCGGCCCGAATGAAGTGATTTCCCGAGGTCGCCGGTCATGATCCCGCCAACCCAGTGGAAGTACTGCACGGGCAGAGAACCGTCAAGCCCGAGCTCTTTGCGGATGCTCGCCTTGAGCTGCTCGTCGTTGTGCCCGTAGTCGCCTAGAATCACGTTGACGATGTTGCTCGGCAGCAGCACACGCAAGGCGACGAAAGTGAGAATGGTGATCCCGACCAACGTCGGAATCGAGAGCATTAGTCGCTGTGCGATATAACGGCCCATGTGAAAACGTGTCCCTTCCAAGCCCGGTCTGCGATCGCGCGCTTGCCCCCGCCTGACTTGTCAGTTTAATCTCAGCCTGCACAACGTCAAGCGAGGAGTTCCCTATGTCGACCGAAGTCCGCGCCCCAATGGTAGGCAAGATCATCGAAGTGGTGGTCAACGCCGGCGGCCGGGTAGAGGTCGAGGACGACCTCGTGATCATCGAATCCATGAAAATGGAGATCCCGGTCGCTTCGCCCGTCACGGGGGTGGTCCGCGAGGTCCACGTCTCCGCGGGCGACACCGTTCAGGAGAACGACCTCCTGGTGACGCTGGACGCGTAGCGCCATGCGCTTCGGCCGTGTCCGCCGGCCGCCGCCCCGGAGGGTCCGATGTTCCGCCGTATCCTGATCGCCAACCGCGGCGAGATCGCCTGTCGAGTCGCCCGCACCTGCCGCCGCATGGGTGTCGAATCGGTCGCGATCTACTCTGACGCCGAATCCGGCGCGCTGCACGTCCGCCAGGCTGACGTAGCCGTGTTGATTGGTTCGCCGCCGCTCGCCGAAAGCTACCTCAACGTTCCAGCCATCATCGCCGTCGCAAAGCAGACCGGTGCAGAGGCGATCCATCCCGGTTACGGGCTGCTTTCGGAGCGGCCCGACTTCGCGCAGGCCGTGCAGGATGCCGGGTTGGTGTTCATCGGACCACCTCCGCATGCGATCGCCGCCATGGCGAGCAAAACGGCCGCCAGGGCGCGGGTCGCGGCGGCGGGAGTGCCGCTCGCTCCCGGAAGCGAGGGGCCGGTCCAGCCGGGCGATGACGTGGAGGCGGTCGCCGCGACAGTCGGCTATCCAGTCATGGTTAAGGCGAACGATGGGGGTGGCGGCATTGGCATGACCATCGTGCACGAGCCGGGAAAGCTTATCCAGGCCGTCGATCGGGCGCGCCGTTCATCCTCTCGCGCGTTCGGTAGCGACGTCGTGTACCTCGAGCGTTTCGTCGAGCGCGCCCGTCACATCGAGGTGCAGGTGTTCGGCGACAGGAACGGCAACTTGCTGGCGCTGGGCGACCGAGAGTGCTCGGTGCAACGCCGGCACCAGAAGGTGGTGGAGGAGGCGCCCGCGCCGGGGCTTGCTCCCGCACTGCGTGAGGCGCTGGCGGAAGCGGCGCTGCGCGCTGCAGCCTCGGTGGGATACACGAACGCCGGCACGGTCGAGTTTCTGCTCGCGCCGAACGCCGAGTTCTACTTTCTCGAGATGAATACGCGGCTCCAGGTCGAGCATCCGGTGACGGAGATGACAAGCGGCCTCGACCTTGTGGAACTGCAGTTACGGGTAGCCGCGGGCGAACCGTTGCGCCTCCTCCAGGGAGAGGTACACAGGGACGGCTCGGCCATCGAATGCCGCATCTACGCCGAGGATCCGCTGACGCTTCTGCCTTCGCCGGGCACGATTACGACGTGGCGGGTTCCCGACGGAAACGACGTGCGGGTAGACTCGGGCGTTGAACAGGGAAGCGTTGTGAGCCCTCTCTACGACCCGCTGCTGGCAAAGCTCGTCGTCTGGGCGCCCGACCGTCACATGGCGATCCGGCGGATGCGCGGTGCACTCGACGGAGTGGAAGTGGAAGGCGTCAAGACGAACGTGCCACTGCTACGCCGAATCATCGACCACGCGGAGTTTGTCGAGGGCCGCTACAGTACCAGCCTGATTTCAACGATTCTCGCCTGATGGGCAATGCGCCTCATGCGCGGTCCCCATTCGCCGTCTACTGCTGAGGTCTTGCAATTGCATACGCGGCATGGATAAGGCGAACCGCCTTCACCAGTTCCCAGGGACCGACCGGCGGCGGGTCCCCACGGCCGTACGCTTCCAGCGAATCCTTGACGATCTTCGAGAATCCCGCCTGGAAGCCCTCGGGAGTCGATATGACCTCGGGAGTCGGTATGACCTCGTCACGCCCCGGCGCCAGCACGTGTAATCCCTGTGGATGGGCGCGGAGCAGCAGCTTCTCACCGGCGACTTTCTGCTCGCCGTCGGTGCTGTTTTTCGGCCAGGTGGGCATGGTGTAACCGACCTCGTTATGGAAGATAATGCCGCTCGGCGTGCGCAACGTGACGTGCGCGTAGTCCTCGACTTCTTCCTGGTGGACCGCGTTGCTGATGACCGCCGAGACGACCTCCGGCTCCTCGCCTGTGATGAAGCGCGCGATGTCGAAGCCGTGGCTGCCGAGATTGACCAGTGCACCGCCGCCCGCTATCTCGCGCGAGTTCATCCACGGCGAATCCCACTCCACGTACCGCTGCATGGTGGGGCGGATCATGCGAAACGTCATGTGGGATATCCTGCCGAACTCGCCCTGTTCGACCATCCGTTTTGCGGTCAGCGACCAGAACGACGTTCGTGTGACGAACGGGGCGCCGACCCAGGCGCCGCGGTGCTCCGCTAGCTCGGCGAGGCCCGCGACGGTATCCGCGTCGGTTCCCCACGGCTTCTCCATGATAAACGGGACGCCGGCATCGACGAGGTAGCGAAAGGTCTGGGGCATATCGCTGTGCCGGCCCAGCGCGATCACGAACTCCGGCCGGGTCTTCTCAATCATCTCGCGGTAGTCGGTGAACGGCACGCTGTTGAACCGCCGTGCGCGGTCGCGGGCGATCGCCTCGTCGCGGTCGGATACGCCGACGATATCCCTCTCCAGGTCGGTCAAGATCTTTAGATACGAAGCGTCGTACGTAGAGTGCCAGTGACTGACGTCGATGACGGCGATGCGTTTTGGCATTGACATCGAAGGCTCTCCCATCCCGTTTGTTGAATCCGTTGACGCGCGGCAGGTGGCGCAGCGCGGGCTACGGCGGAGGCTGCTGAGCCAGTGCGCCGCGGTACGCCTCGGCTACGCGCCCAACCTCCTCTTCGTCCACCGGCACTTCGCCAGCCTGGGTCGCTCGATAGAGGTCGAACACGGGCCAGCCCGACGCCTCTTTCGGCATCTGCGCGTAGCGAGGCACCATGTGGGCATGGAAATGCGGGAAGCTTTCACCCATCGCCGCCGTGTAGATGCGCAGGGCGCCGGTTACCTGCTCCAGCAGCTTTTCGAAATGTCGCAGCGCGGGTCCAAAGCTCGCGGCTTCGGCATCGTCAAAGTAGGCGGCGCCTGCAACGTGGCGCTGCGACGTGAGCATCATCCAGCCGGGCACGCCGAGGCCGGGACCCAGCCGGAACACTGCCCACTGATCGTTCTCGAAAAGCTGACGCCCGCTGCTATTCATGCGGCAGATGCCGCACGACTCGTCGAACGACGCATGTTTCATGGGTTGCTCCCGTGGTATCCAGATTCGACAAAACGGCCTCAGGCCGGGTCCTCATGCGCAGCGCCGTCTCAGCGGCTCGCTTCCGCGGCGGCGTTGACGCCGGCAATCATACCGGTTCCGAACGCCCACGTCAGGTGATGGCCGTGGCCGCCCAGGAACACACCGGCCTCGGCATTCACACCGGCCGCATAAAGGTGCGGGATCGGACGACCCTGTTGGTCGAGGACGTGCATGTCGCGGTCGACTTTCAGGCCGCCGGCCGAGAAGATGTTGAACGGCTTGATCGGGCCAATGGCGTAAAACGGCGGAGCGGCCATGCCCGGCCCCGTCTGCTTTCGACCGAACTCGTCTTCGTGCTGGCCGGCCGCTGCCCGGTTAAACGTGCCGATGCTCTCGGTAAAAGCGGCCGGATCCAGATCCAGCTTTCGCGCCAGACCGTCAAGGCTGTCTGCTTCGAAAAAGTATTCGGTCTGCGTCCGATAGTCCTCCACGTAGCCGTAGGCGACGCCCGGAAACGTCGAGAGGAAGAGCTTTTGCTTCGTATACCAGCCGTCACGGCTGTGCACAGACGAGTCTTCATCCGCCGTCGCCACTCTTGCGGCCAACCGAGAGTCGAATACGAGGTGGGCGGTCTTGCCCGGCTGCTCGTTGGTGCTGAACTCGGGCGTATCGAGCTCATTCGTATACCGGCGCCCCAACCGGTTGACCAGCACGCCGCCTTCACGCAAGAGGCTCCTCTCGGGCGCGCAATACGGCGGCAGAACGGTACGGAAGCTCGCACCGCCCGAACGGTTCAGTCCAACCGCGGCCGCGCCAAGGGCCATGGCGAGTACGATGCCGTCGCCGGTGGCGTACGACCTGAGCGGATCGATCGCGCTGATCGCGGGCGGTCGCCCGTGCGCACGCGCGAGCTCGTCGTTTGCGCTGAAGTCGCCGGTGGCCAGCACGACGCCGCGGCGAACGTGCACGGCCCGGGACTGATGGCCGCGCTCCCGGCGCAGGCTGATCGACGATACGGCCCCCGATTCGTCCTGCTGAAGCTCCTGGATGACCGTATCGGTCCTGATCGTTACGCCTCGCGTGGCGGCGGCCTGCGCGAGCGTCTCGATGAACGGCGTCTCCAGCAGCACGTTGTGCATTCGATAGATCTTGTGGGGTGTTTCGGGGTGGGGGCCGGAGAACTTAACGCCAAGCGCGATGAGCCGTTGCAGTGCCGCAGGCGCCCGCTCGATCATCAGCCGAGAAAGCTCGAGGTCGACCTGATCGCGCCTGCCCGAGGCGTCCACCATGGCGAGCAGGTCGCTGAAGTGCTTTTCGGTATTGTCTTCGATGCCGGCCGCTCTCTGCAGGGCCGTGCCGGCAGCGGTGATCGACCCGACGGCTATCGCCGTGGCGCCGCCGGGCGCGGGCTGCTTTTCGACCAGCAACACGGAGGCGCCGCGGTCCGCCGCCTCGACCGCCGTCACCAGTCCAGCGCCGCCTCCTCCGGCGACCACGACGTCGAACTCCTCGTCCCACCAGGTCGATTTAGTCATATGCCACCCGCATGTGGTCCTATGCCATCCACTCCGTCTTCTCTTGCCATGCGGGCAGGCTACCGGCCGCCCTCGGGGCTGTCAACGCAGAGCAAACGCCGCGGCATTATAATGCCTGCTGTTCACGTGATCGCTTGCAGGAGGGACGAGGTGGAAATCGCGGGTAAGACGGCGCTGGTTACCGGAGCGGGTTCTGGCATCGGGCGGGCAACCGCGCTCGCGCTCGGACAGGCGGGCGCTGCGGTGGTGGTCAGCGATGTCGACGACGCCGCGGGAAACGAGGCGGCCGCGGCGATCGTCTCCGCGGGTGGCAGAGCGGTCTTCGTGCACACCGACGTGACGAGCGAGCGCGACGTGCGTAACGCCGTCTCCACGGCCGAAGAGCGGTTCGGCGGCCTCGACATCCTCCACGCGAACGCGGGCCGACTGACGGGCGCCCGCTTTCCCGACGCCAAGCCCGACCTATGGCTGCGCACGATCGCGATCAACCTGGAAGGCGTGCTCTGGAGCATCTACTGTGCCGTTCCCGTCTTGAAGCGGCGCGGCGGGGGCTCCATCGTCATCACCGCGTCGATCTCCGGCCTGACGCCGCATCATATCGACCCGTTGTACGCGGCGACCAAAGCCGGCCTCGTCAACCTCACGCGATCGCTGGTGTCCCTTCAGCGGGAGGCGGGGATCCGCGTCAACTGCGTTTGCCCAGGCCTCGTCGAAACCGGGCTTTCCCAGCACACGAGCGCCCAGCTTACGCCGGAGGAGAGTGCAGAGTTCAATCGCAGCCGGGAGCAGCTGTACTCTCAGCCTCATCTTTCGCCTGAAGCAGTTGCCGAGGCCGTCATGAAGCTCATAATCGATGACAGCCTCAACGGAAAGTCGTACCAGATCGTGCCGGGGCAGGAAGACCAGATCGTCTGAACCTCCAGCGGACTTACGCACGACGAGTCAGGGAGCGGTGGATGACGCGAAAGATGCGGGCAGACGTCGTCGTCGCGGGCGGCGGCATGGCCGGGCTGTGTGCGTCGCTCGCCGCGTTGGAGGCGGGCGCTAGCGTCATCACGATCGAAAAGGGCAATCGCAGCGGCGGCTCCATGCGGCTTTCCGGGGGCCTAATCTGGTCTTTTCACGACAAGGTGCAGCTACACGAGGAGATTCCCGAGGGTAACCGCGATCTGCAGGACCTGGTGGTCGATAACCTCGACGACGGTCTGAACTGGCTCGCTGGCCACGGCGTCGAGCTGAGCGACAGCCGCCCGTTCATGTGGTATGGGCGGGGCCGGCTGGTCGATCCTTCCGAGCTTTCGGCGAAGCTGGTCGAGCGTTTCGTCGCGATGGGCGGCACGTTCTTGCTGCGCACCGCGCTCGACTCCCTCCGCGCCGAGTCCGGCCGGGTTACCGCGATGGTTGCACACGAAGCCGCGGGCGCCGTGGAGATAGAAGCGGACGCGGTGATCCTGGCGACGGGCGGTTTCCAGGGCAACTCCGAACTGGTTGCCCGCTATGTCACCCCGTTTGTGGACAAGCTCTACCTGCGCGCCAATCCCTGGAGCACCGGCGACGGCTTCCTCGCGGCGACGCAGATCGGCGCGGCCGTTACGCCGGGGATGAACTGCTTCTACGGTCATGCGCTGGCCGCGCCGCCGACGAGGTTCACGGCGCGGAATTTCCTGGAGGTGACGCAACGCTTTGGCCCGCTCGCCGTCGCGCTGAATCGGGAAGGCCGCCGGTTCGCGGACGAATCCGCCGGCACGGGCGAAGAGCACCTCAACCAGTTCGTGGCCAGGCAGACCGATGCCACGGCTGCCTATATCGTCGATGCGTCGATTGCCGAGATGTCAAATCGGGGCGCTGAAGTGCCCCGGGCGACGATCGGTCGGGTGCGCGACCGGGGTGGTCCGACGTTGGAGGCCGGTACGCTCGAGGAGCTGTGTGACGGCCTCGCCGGCTGGGGTATTCACTCCGGTCGGGCGCTCGACACGCTGCGAGGCTACAACTCGGCGCTGCTTAATGGCCGGGCGGACGGGCTCGTGGCCGATCCCACCGAACTGGGCGCCACTCCGATCGCCGGTCTGTACGCTGCCGGCTGTGACGTCGGCTTCGTCAGCAACCGGGGCTACATGGGCGGTCTGGCGACCGCCCTGGTCACGGGTCGGGTTGCCGGCCGCGCCGCCGCGGCCTCCTGAAATAAATTAGACCTTGACGTTTAGGCTGCGAAGATTATACTGGCGAGTTAAGAGCCAGCGCGTATAGGCTGGTAGCGGATCCTGGTCAGAAACAACTGTGGACGAGGAGGAGAGACCATGGACGACTCGCGTGGTTACCGGGGCGGATACTGGGACCGACGTCTGAGCAGGCGCCGCGCACTGCGGGGCGGAGCCGTAGGCGTTGCGGGAGCAATGGCCGCTTTCTATGCCGCCTGCGGCGGCAGCACGAAGAACAATGCGGTGAACACGGCGGCCACCTCTGGCGCAGCGCCGGCACCGGCGCGCACGTCCACGGTAACCGGCGGCATTGCGCCGATCACCGGCACGACCGCGGCCGGCGGCTCGCTCGCGATCCCGGCCTCTCAGAGCACCGCTATTCCGTTGGCAGCGGGCGTACCGGGCGGCAAGCTGAACCTCGCACAGACGCTCGAGCCCGCCACGCTCGACCCGCTGGCCGCGCTGTCCGGCGGCGATTACCCCTACGGCGAAGCAATGTACGATTTCTTCGTCGCTATTCGTCACTTCAACACCGACCCGACGACCTCGCTCACGGACAAGTGGGAGATCGTCGATCCGACGCACATCAACTTCCACCTACGTCAGGGCGTTACCTTCCACGACGGTTCGCCCTGGGATTCTGCCAACTACCAGTGGAACATGAAGCGGCTGCAGGACCCCGCCAACAAAGGCGTCTCGCTCGGCCAGCTCGCCAGCATCGATCACATCGACACGCCCGATCCGCAGACCGCGGCGATGGTGCTCAAGGAGCCAAACGCCGCTATCTTCTTCGCCATCGCGGCGTACACGGCCGTGCCAGTCTCCCGCCAGGCTGTAGAGAAATTTGGCGACAAGTTCAAGTCGAATCCGGTCGGAACGGGGCCGTTCGCCTTCCAGGAGTGGGTGACCGGCAGCCATTTGACAGTAAAGAAGAACCCCAATTACTGGATGAAAGACGTCGCCGGCAAGGCGCTGCCGTACCTGGACCAGGTCACGTTCACGGCGATCCCCGACCCCAATACGCAGTTCGCCAACCTTCAGGCGGGCAGCGTAGATTACGCCGGCATCGGCTCGCTCAACCTGTTGACGCCGGCGAGCGCTGACAAGAACCTGGCCGTCATTCAGGGCGTCCCGGGCAGCTCTATCGCTTCGGTGCTGGCATTTAACCCCGACAAAGCGCCGCTCAACAACGTCAACCTGCGCAAGGCGGTGGCATTCGCGTGCGACGCGGAAGCTGTGAACAGGACGGTCTACTTTGGCAAATACCAAGTGGGCAAGGACGCCATGATCCAGCTCGGTAGCTGGGCCTACCAGGACACTCCCGGTCGGCCGACGTACGACCTGGCCCAGGCCAAGAAGTTCCTTGCGGACGGCGGCCAGCCCAACGGCTTCAGCTTCGACATGGTCGTCTACAACTCGCCGACCATCAACCAGCAGGCCGAGCTGTACCAGGCGAACTTGAAGCAGATCGGCATCAACGCGAATATCGTCATCCAGGACGTGGGTCCGGCCACCGCAAACTTCTTTACCAACGGCCAGTTTCCGCTGTACTCGACTGCCTGGGGCGGCACCGACACCGAGCCCAACGGCTCATGTACGCTCGTCTATCAGAAGGATGCGTTCTACAACTGCACGAAGCACGAGGTCCAGCCGGGGTTGGACGCCCTGATCGCGAAGGCGCGGCAGACCTTCGACCTTGCCCAGCGCACGGATCTCTACGCGCAGATCAGCAAAATCATCACCGTCGACCAGTGCTTTTTCGTTCCGATGGTGCTGGCAACCCCGTACTCCGCCTGGCGCAACAACATCGGTGGTGTCCAGGCGGTGCCCGACATCGGCATCGCGAGGCTGCAGTTCCTCTGGAACAAGGGCTCCTGACCTAGTGCAAGCGTACATCGCCAGGCGGCTGCTCCAGGCAATACCGGTCCTGATCCTGATCACCTTCCTGGTATTCTCGCTGGAGCTGCTGCTGCCGGGCGATCCGGTTACCGCGCTTATCGGCACGAGCGGCGGCCAGTCGCTCACCAAAGAACAGATTGCGGTCTATCGGAAGGAGTTCCACCTGAACGACCCGGTTCCCGTGCAGTACGCGATCTGGCTGAACCACGTGCTGCACGGGGACCTCGGCAAGTCGATCAAGAGCCAGCGGCCGATCACCACGGAGATCCGGGCGCGGATACCGGTCACGCTGCAGCTCGGCCTCGCCGCCCTTTTCCTCGCGATCGTGGTCTCGTTCCCCCTGGGGATCGTTGCCGCGATCTACCGCAACTCGCCGCTGGACCGCGCCATCACCGTGTTCTCGATCGCGGGGGTGTCGATTCCCAACTTCTTCCTCGGCATCCTGCTGATCATCCTCTTCGGCGTGAAGCTGAAGTGGCTGCCGCCGTCCGGCTTCACGCAGATCACCAGCAACCCGGGTAAGGCGATCAAGCTACTGATCATGCCGGCGTTCGTTCTGAGCGCCGGCGGCATCGGCGGGCTCACGCGCTTTATCCGCTCGTCGTTGCTCGAGGTCTTGCGCACCGACTACATCCGCACCGCGCGGGCGAAGGGGCTGGCCGGAACCCAGGTCGTCTGGCTGCATGCGCTGAAGAACGCCATGCTGCCGGTCGCCACCATCATCGGCCTGCAGATCGGGTTCCTGCTCGCCGGCGCGGTGATCGTGGAGCAGGTCTTCGCCATCCCCGGCATCGGCCGCTTCGCCATCGCCGGGTTTTCCGATAAGGACTTCCCCGTCGTGCAGGGGTTCGTGCTGCTGGTCGGGACCTGCGTCCTCCTTGCCAGCCTGCTTACCGACCTGACCTACGCATTCCTGGACCCACGCATCCGCTTCCGCTGACTTTCGTTCTCAGGAACTGAGTATGACGTCGACGTCCGAGCCGCTGGCAACTCAGCCCGTCCTGATGCGGCGGTGGCAAGTGCCGTCGCGTCTACGCCCGTTCGTGCGCATGCTGCGCGACCCCATCATCGCCACCAGCGTCTTGATCGTCATATTCTTTGCGTGCTGCGCGATCTTCGCTCCCGTGCTGGCGCCGTACGACCCGTACCTTGTAAACACAAACGCGGGCGAATTCCTGCAGGGGCCATCGACGAAGCACCTGCTCGGCACCGACGTGCTGGGCCGCGACCTGCTGAGCCGCATGCTGTACGGAGCCCGCGTGTCGCTGGGTATCGGCGTCGTCGCAACGGCGCTCGGCGCCAGCGTTGGCGTGGTGCTCGGGCTGATCGCGGGCTTCTTCCGCGGTTTCGTCGACGACGTGATCATGCGCTGCATGGAGGTGCTGCTGGCATTTCCCGGGCTGGTCCTGGCCCTGGGGCTGCTCGCAGCGCTGGGGCGTAGCGTACACACGCTCGTCATCGCGATCGGCATCGGCAGCGTCGCCTTCCTCGCCCGTCTCGTACGCTCGCAGGTGCTCTCCGTGCGCGAGCTGGACTACGTCATGGCGGCCCGGACCCTGGGCGGCGGCAACGTGCGGATACTCTTCAGGCACATCTGGCCCAACTGCACGGCGCCAGTGATCGTTTCTCTATCGCTCGGTGTGGGCTTCGCCGTGCTAGCTGAGTCCGGTCTGAGCTTTCTCGGCCTGGGCGTGCCGCCTCCCACGCCTAGCTGGGGCTCCCTGCTCCAGTACGCATACCAGTACCTCTACGGCTCGGCCTACCTCTCGATCGTGCCCGGCGTGGCGATCTCGATGACGATCCTGTCGTTTAGCCTGATCGGCGACGGGTTGCGGGACGCCCTGGACCCCAGCCTGCGCGGCAGGTAACCTCCGATCATTCCCGACCACCAAAGGACAACCACCGTCCATGGACTTTCAGCACATCCTCTGCCAACCGGGACCGGTGACGAGGATCATCCTCAACCGCCCGCGGTACCGCAACGCGCAAAGCGCCCGCATGATCTACGAGCTGGACGACGCCTTTCGCACCGCCGGCTCGGACCCCGACGTGCGGGTGATCGTCCTCTCCGGCGCGGGCAAGAGCTTCTGCGCCGGACACGACATCGGCACGCCCGAAGAGATGGAGGACCCGCGCCGCTGGATGGCGCCGTCCGACCGGCTGGGCCGCTACGTCCGCCAGCGGGAGCAGTACGTCGAGTCGACGTTGCGCTGGCGCAACGTGCCCAAGCCGACGATCGCGATGGTTCACGGCTATTGCATCTTCGGCGGCTGGATCTTCGCGGCGTCGATGGACCTCGTCTTCGCGGCGAGCGACGCGCTGTTCCTTCCGTCCAACCTGCAGTACTTCAGCGCTCCCTGGGACGTTGGACCGAAAAAGGCGAAGGAGATCCTTTACGAGGGTCGCTTTATCACGCCGCGGGAAGCGCAGGAACTCGGCTTCGTCAACCGGATCTACCCGCCGGGCGACCTCGAACGTGAGACACTCGCGTATGCGGAGCGTGTCGCGGGCAGAGGGGCGGTGGGTCCGCGCATGACCAAGCTCATGGTAAACAACGCGCTCGACATAATGGGTTACACGCCGTCGGTGGAAGCCGGCTATCAGACGTACGCCTTCACCGGCTTCCCCGAAGCGGCGCCCACGATGAAACGCCCCGAGGGCGCAAAGCGCCAGCTTGCGGGCGTGGCGTACGCGCTGGAACTTCTGCAGGCAGGGATTCCCGCCATCGAAGGCCCGCCACCCGGGCGCGGGGCCTAGTCGTGCGGCCTACGTGTTTGGCTGAACCCTTCGCGCGACTGAGCGTCATTAAACTATGCGACGACCTGTCCGGCTCGAATGGCGCCCGGCGAACAGTACTTTGGAGGAACCTGCAATGAAGCTCGGACTATTTTTTGAACTGCAATTACCAAAACCTTACGACAAAGAGACCTGGAATCCGGATGACGAGCATCGGATCTACAAGGAGACGTTGGAGCAGATCGAGCTGGCCGATCGTCTCGGGTTTGACTACGTCTTTGAGGTCGAGCACCACCACCTCGAAGAATACGCGCACTCGTCGGCGCCCGAGATCGTGCTTGCCGCCGCCAGTCAGCGCACGAAGAACATTCGTCTTGGCCACGGCATCACGCTGACGCCGCCGGCCTACAACCCGCCCGGCCGCATCGCCGAGCGCATCGCTGCGCTCGACCTCGTCAGCGACGGTCGCGTGGAGTTCGGCAGCGGCGAGTCGTCCACCGAGATGGAGCTCGGCGCCTACGGGGTCCCCTGGGACCAGAAGAAGGCGATGTGGGAGGAGGGACTGCGGGTCACTCTCCGCATGATGACGGAGGAGCCGTTCAGCGGCTATGAAGGCGAGTACATCAAGTTTCCCGAGCGCAACATCGTCCCGAAGCCGCTCCAGAAACCGCACCCGCCGCTCTGGGTGGCTGGTGGCCGGCGTGAGACCGTGCTCACCGCGGCGCGCCTCGGCATGGGCTCGCTCGGATTCGCCTTCGAGACACCGGAAGAGGCCGAAGAGCGGGTGTCCACGTACTGGGAGCTGATGCGGATGGAATGCCGCCCGGTCGGCAAAGCGGTGAACCCGGCGCTGTGCATTCTTAGCCAGTTCGCCTGCGCCGATACCGAGGAAGCGGCGATCAAGCGCGCCGGAGACGGCGGAGCATTCTTTGGCTTCTCCGCGGGACACTTCTACAACACGACAGGCGGCCGGGACCACCGCCCCGGCCGGACGAACCTGTACCGAGAGTTCCGCGATACACCCGAGGAAGAGCGGCTCAAGATGTTTCAGGCCAGGGTTGCGCGGCGGGCCGCCATCCACGGCGGCGAGCAAGACCAACTCGAACAGCTCGCGGGCGCCGGTGTAGCCACGGCCACGCCCGAGCCCGAAAACGAGACGGCGCGCGGCCTGTGGCGCGCGGCGCAGTCGCGATCCGCGATCGGGACTCCGGATCAAATCCGCGCGTTCCTCGCGAAGTACGAAGAGGCGCACCAGGACATCATGCTGTTCGTTGCCCAGTCGGGCACACGCAGACACGAGGACATCATGGCCTCGCTCGAGCTATTCGGCCGCACGGTGCTACCTGACTTCAAGGAGCGTCACGAGACGGTTCACAAGCCGTGGCGAGAGCGACAACTTCAGGGGTTCAAGTACCCGGTCAGGTCATCTGTGTAGCGAACGTTTGCAGCGTTCCGTGTGGCAAGATGTCCGAGCGGAGTACCGACACTCAGCACCAGCTCCCTCTTCCCCTAGAATTGGGGGAAGAGGGCCGGGGAGATGGGGGCAAATAGTCGGTGAGCCTTCACCCGTCTGACATCAAGGACAAGGACCTGCGAGAGTTGCTGGAGTCCGCAAGCCAGGCGCTCGACGTGGGGCAGAACCGGTTGTGCGTAGAGAAGTGTGCGGATGCCTATCTGCGCGGCCTGAAACAGTTCCCAGCGGTGAAGCGCGGGCTGGAGAGGGCGCTGGCCAACGAGGAGATCAAGGCGGGCATCGAAGCCAAGGTTATTCGGGTGGCGCCGTTCATGTGGCCTCGCTTCGTCGCCAAACTCGATATGGATGGCCCCGAACCGACCATCGTCTTCGACCGCAACAGCGTCTCGTTCGTCGAGGCGATCCAGTATTACGAGTTTGCGCTCAATATCATCGTCGAGGCCGAGAAAAACTCTTTCAAGCAGCGATTTGCGGGTCAGGGGGCGTAATCAGCCGGTCCAGGTACGGGCTCGTAACCAAGGATGGTGCTGGTGAGAGAGCTACGAAACAAGGTTGCGGTCGTGACCGGCGGTGGCAGCGGCATCGGCCGCGGCATTGCCCACGCCTTTGCGGGCGAGGGGATGAACGTCGTGATCGGCGACATCGAGCGAGAGCCGGCGGAGGCGGTAGCGGCAGAGCTCCGGGAGCGGGGCGTGCGCGCGATCGCAGTCCAGGCCGACGTCGTCGATCCCGCATCAGTGGAGGGGCTCGCCGCGCGCGGCTACGACGAGTTCGGAGCCGTGCACGTGCTCTGTAATAACGCCGGTGTGTTCATCGGCGGAGCGCTGGCCGATACCCCGCCCGAAGAGTGGGCGTGGCTGATCGCAGTCAACCTGATGGGTGTGGTGAACGGCGTGCGCGCCTTCCTGCCGCGACTGCGCCTGCAGGGCGGCCAGGCGCACATCGTCAACACCGGGTCCGTGTCAGGGCTATACCCGACGCCGAACCAGGGAGCGTACACGGCGACCAAGTACGCGGTCGTCGGTTACACCGAGCGGCTGCGTGAAGAACTCGAGCAGGAGCAGATAGGGGTATCGGTGCTTTGCCCAAGCGGCGTACAAACGCGTATTACGCAGTCGCGTCGCAATCGCCAGCAGCAGTTCGGTGGCCCGATATTTTCCGAGCCGTTGCCTGCAGCGCGAGAACGGCGGACCGACGTGCTGGATCCAATGGAGGTTGGCGCGCTCGTCGTGCGCGGCATCAGCGAGAACCGGCTTTATATCCACACTCACTTGAGCTTCAAGCCGCGCTACGTGGAGCGCTTCGCGCGTATCCTCGACGACTTTGTGCCACTCGAAGCCGGGACGCGCGTTAAGCAGTGAGCCATGTCGCTGGTGGGCTTTCGCCGAACCCTGAGAGGCGCCGGCGTTCGTGGAGGGCGCATGCAGCAGTTTGACGGGAAGGTTGCGGTCGTCACCGGCGCAGCGAGCGGTATTGGGCGGGCGCTCGCGGAGCGGTTCGCGCGTGAAGGAATGAAGGTCGTTCTGGCCGATGTCGAACGGGACGCGCTCGACGCCGCAGTTAAAGAGCTGAAGCAACAGGAGTTTGACGTCCTCGGCGTCGAGACCAACGTCGCGCGTGCTGCCGACGTCGAGGCGCTGGCGAAACGCACGGTCGACGCCTACGGTGGCGTGCACGTCCTCTGTAACAACGCGGGCGTCGTCGCGGGATCCGGCAGCTCCTGGGAACACACGCTCAAAGACTGGGAGTGGCTGCTCGGCATCAACCTGATGGGTGTCGTGCACGGAATCCACTACTTCCTGCCGATCATGCTCGAGCAGGATGAAGGCCACGTCGTAAACACCTCCTCGGTGTTGGGGTTGGTTGCGCGGAACGGCGCGCCTTACGGGGTGTCAAAGTTCGCTGTCCAGGGGCTCACCGAGGGCCTCTACTACGACCTGCAGGCGCGGGGAAGCAACGTGAAGTGCTCGGTTCTCTGTCCGGGTGCGGTCGCCACCAGCATCCTGGCCGCCGAGCGCAACCGTCCGGACGAGTACAGGGACGTGGCGCCGACGTCTGTTGAACGGCTCGCCCAGGAGGAGCGCCGCGCGGCGGCCATGGCGCGCTGGCACGAGTTCGGCATGCCGACCGTCGAGGTCGCCGAGGCCGTGGTTAGCGCGATCCGCGACGAGCGCTTCTATGTCCTGACCCATCTCAACGTGCTCGACGGCGTGCGGCGGCGCATGGAGGATATCCTGGCGCAGCGCAATCCGAGCGCGCCGGCTGTTCCCGCAGCTGGTGGGTTCGCGGCATTGCGGCCTGTCGATACGACTCGCTGAGATTTTATTTCGGCGCGATGGTAATGCCCGCGAAGGGCAATAGGGCTGTTGTAGCAAAGGAGGGAGCCATGCTGCGATGGGTGTTCTTACTGCGATATCCCGAGGGCATCGCGAAGGATGAAGGCGAGCGCTGGTATCTGGGAACGCATACGCAGGAGGCAAAACGGCTGCTGGGCCTGCGCCGCTACGCAACCTGGCCGGCACAGAAGGCGGCGGTCGCGCCCCCGTGGACGACCGTCGATCGGTTGAACCAGTGGGATCGGGTGACCGAGCTGGGATTCGACAACTGGCAGGCGTGGCAGGAAGCGACGATCACAAATGTGCCGTCGTACACGCCCGCTCCCTACGGACCGCGAGGCTTCGTTGCCGAGACAATCTTCATCTCCGATAGCCCCGACCACAACTTTCTCGGCAACTCGCCTGCTCCCGGCGGACTTAGCCCGAACGACGAGGGTCGATTGGTCAGGTGGTTGTTCGTGCTGCGCTATCCGGAGGGCATTTCTAATGAAGCGGGGGAATCCTGGTACCTGGGCACCCACACGCAGGAAGCCAAGCGGATGCACGGCCTGCAGCGCTACGTGTCGTGGCTCGCTGAGCGGCGTCCCGCGGGAATCGCCGAACAAATGCGGAGCAAGTGGGACAGACTGACTGAGCTCGCCTTTGCCGGCTGGGATGCCTGGCAGGAAGGAGCCGTAACCAAGATGCCGCGCTGGACGGCGCCGCCGTACGGAAATCCGGGCTTCCTGTCGGAGACGGTCTTCATCGGTGAACAGCCCGAGTACGACTTGCTCCAGGAGGTTCCGAAGCTGCCATGACCAGTTTCGTTTTCTTCTTCAAATATGCAGACGGCTCCGACGATCGTTGGTAACGGGTTCGGCATCGCCTGCTTATGATCTTACTTCGCTGCTTCTCGTCGGCATGGTCACGTATGATGGAGAGCATCCTCGGCGCGGTCTGGCGGAGGTCCGGTGATGAAGGGTGTCCCCTACAAGTGGCTGGTGCTGGTCGTCGCGGTTGTGGGCGTGTTCATGAGCGTGCTGGACAGCACCATCGTCAATATCGCCGTGCCCTCGTTGATCGGCAGCTTTCATGCACGGGTCTCCGACGTGCAGTGGGTGATTACCGCGTACCTGCTCGCGCTCGGCGCCAGCATTCCAATCACCGCCTACCTGGCCGACCGCTACGGGATCAAGCGGGTCTACATCGGTGCCCTCGTCGCCTTCACGGTTACTTCAGCGCTCTGCGGATTTGCCCAGAATTTGTCGATGTTGATCGGCTTCCGCGTGCTCCAGGGTCTGGCCGGCGGTGGGCTGATGCCGCTCTCGCTGGCGCTCACGTTCCGCGCATTCCCACCGGCAGAGGTCGGCCGCGCCATGGGGTATTCCGGCGTGCCGATCCTGATCGCCCCGGCAATCGGTCCGACGTTGGGCGGATACCTTGTCGAGTTCGCGAGCTGGCGGTTGATCTTCTTCATCAATCTGCCGGTCGGGCTTTTGGGTATTGCGCTTGCGCTGGTCTGGCTGCGCGACTATCGGGCCGAAGAGCGGCCTCGCCTCGATGTGCCGGGGTTATTACTGTGCTCCGCCGGAACGGTAAGCCTCCTCTACGGCGTCGCCGAGGCCGGCAGTGTCGGATGGGGATCTGCGCAGGTACTCATTCCCCTGATGGCCGGCGTCATCCTACTGGCCGCCCTGGTGGGCGTTGAGCTTCGGAGCTCCCACGCACTCCTGGAATTGCGCCTGTTTGAACGGGTCGCTTTCACGCTGCCGATGGTGATCACCTGCCTGAGCGCGCTTGCCCTCTTCGGCGGCACGTTTTTACTACCGCTGTTCTTCCAGAACCTACACGGCTACACGTCGTTCCAGGCGGGGATGCTCCTGCTGCCACAGGCGCTGGCCTCAGCCGTATCGATGCCCATCGGCGGCCGCATGTTCGACCGTGCCGGCTCCCGGCTGCCCACGATTTTGGGATTCTCGCTGCTCGCCGGAGCGACGGCGCTGCTGCTCCTGATGGATGCGAATACGAGCTGGTTGGTGATTGTCCTCATCCTGACCGTGCGCGGTCTGGGCATGGGGCTCGGCATGATGTCCACGACCACCGCTGCCATGGTCGCCGGCCGTGGTGTCTCGGAAGCGCGCGTCTCTGCGCTGGTGAATATCACCAGGCAGATTGCAAGCGCGCTGGCCGTAGCATTCCTGGCAACGTTCCTCCAGGCGCGGGTGTCGGCTCACACACCGGTGGGTTCCTCGCTGCGCACGGTGCGCGATGCGGGCGCAGCGACGGTACACGGAGCCGTGCTGGGATTCCACGAGACGTTTGTCGTGCTATTGCTGGCTGCTATTCCCGTCCTGATCCTCGCTGCTTTCCTGCACGACAGCCGCACAGATGACGTTGAGGTGTCCATGGTCACGGCCGAGAGCGTCGCGTAGCCGTTCGGCGAGCCCTCCGCGTTCGTGTGCACCTGCTCGCCGCTAAACGCGGGTAAACCGTTCTGTGACGGTACGTAAACCAAGTTGTCTTCTCCGCGTAATCGCATTGGCACCGGCTTGTAATCCGCCCTCGATATCCTCCTCGTGAGCGCTGAATCACGGGAGAGGGTTCGCCATGAATAAATTTGAGGCCATGAAGGCGGAAAAGGATGGTCTGGACGTCCTGCCAGACCTGCACCGCTACGCGGCCGAACGAACCCCGATCGACGATATCCCCGCCGACGACCTCGACCGCTTGAAATGGTACGGCGTCTTCCACCGCAAGCAGACTCCGGGACTATTCATGCTGCGTCTGCGTACGCCCGGCGGACGCCTTACCGGCGACCAACTTCGCGAGATCGCGGCCATGGCGCGCGACTTTGGCGGCGGCACGGCAGACATCACCACGCGTCAGAACCTGCAGTTGCGCGGTCTGACCTTGCCGGATGTCCCCGCCATCCTGTGCCGGCTCGGAGCCGCGGGTATTTCCACCCGTCAGTCGGGCATGGACAACGTCCGCAACTTCATCGGCTGTCCGCTGGCAGGGATCGACGCGGCGGAGGTCTACGACACCACGGAGCTCATCGCGGAGCTTCAGGAGGCGCTGCTGGCTGCGGAAAAAGCGTTCAGCAACCTGCCGCGAAAGTTCAACGTCTCGATTACCGGCTGCCGCGAAGACTGCGGACAAGCGCAGACCCAGGACCTGGGGTTCCTGCCGGCCACACGAGAGATAGACGGGCGCCGTGTCCTCGGCTTCAACGTGCTTGTCGGCGGGGCGCTGGGTGGAACGAGCCCGCGGCTCGCCACCCCGCTTGATGTGTTCGTCCGCCCCGAGCAGGTCGTCGACCTCTTCATTGCGCTCTTGGAGGTCTATCGCGACTACGGCCCCCGCGAACAACGCACGAAGGCCCGGCTGAAATGGTTACTGGATGAGTGGGGTGACGAGCGACTGCGCGCTGCCGTCGAGAGTGTAGTGGGCTATGCGTTGCCGCGCGCGGGGAGTCCCGAGACAGTGCGTGTGGCCGGGGATCACCTCGGAGTGCACTACCAGCGCATGATGGGTCTGCGCTACGTCGGACTCCACGTCCCCGTCGGCCGCATCACCGCCGATCAAATAGACGAAGTCGCGCGGCTGGCGGATGAGTACGGTTCAAACGAGGTTCGCCTCACGATCGACCAGAACCTCGTCCTTCCGAACGTCACGAGCAGCCGGTTGGCCCGCCTCCTTGGCGAGCCGCTGTTGACGGAGTTGCGCCCCGATCCGTCGGGAATCTGGCGAAACCTCGTGTGTTGCACCGGCAACGATTACTGTCATTTCTCCCTGATCGACACCAAGGGCCGCGCAATCGAGCTGGCCAGGGAGCTGGAGCAGCGGGGCGTAGAGGCGCCCCGCGGGACCCGCATCAACATCTCCGGCTGCGTCCACGCTTGCGGCAAACACCACGTCGGCACGATCGGGCTGGTTGGAACGAACGTCCGGTTCGGGGACCGAGTGGAAGAGGCGGTGGACATCTTCGTCGACGGCCATCTGGGCGACGTCGGTAGGTTGGCCGTCCGTGCTCGCGAAAATGTCCTGCTGGGCGATCTGGCGGACGTTGCGGAGGAACTGTTGAGCGAACGGCGTACGAAACCGCTTGAACGAATCAAGCGCGCGGCATCCGCCGCGAATGAGCAGGAGGATGTGGCATGACTGAACAGAGCGTTGTCGAGGCGGCCGAAATGGCCCGCACAAAATTTACCTATCTCCGCACAAACCCCGCCGGCTACTTCGTTCTCTCGATGCTCGCCGGTGTCTATGTCGGGTTCGGTATCGTGCTAATCTTCGCGATCGGGGCGCCGCTCATAGCCGCGAACTCCGCGGCCGCGAAGCTGGCGATGGGAGCCTCGTTCGGCATCGCCCTCACGCTGGTGATCTTCGCGGGGTCAGAGCTCTTCACCGGCAACAACATGGTGATGACGATTGGCGTGTTTCGGCGGACCGTTTCACCCGTCGCGCTTGGTGCGGTGTGGGTGGTGAGCTTCGTCGGGAACCTGCTGGGTGCGCTGGGGCTGGCGTGGCTGGTGATGAAGAGCGGTGTCCTGGCGAGCACACCGCACCTGGGCGTGATCGAAAAGACCGTGAACACCAAGATGACGCTGCCGTTCGACGTGCTCTTCTATCGGGGAGTGCTCTGCAACTGGCTGGTCTGCCTGGCAGTCTGGACGGCGATGCGGTCCAAAAGTGAGGCGGGCAAACTGGTGCTCATCTTCTGGTGCCTTTTCGCCTTTATCGGAGCCGGCTTCGAGCACAGTGTGGCGAATATGACCTTGCTGGCGATCGGTCTGATGCAGCCACATGGCGCTGGAGTGACGGTCGCGGGATTCGTTCACAACATGGTGCCGGTGACGCTCGGCAACATCGTGGGCGGGGCGGTGTTCGTGGGCGGCGCCTACTGGCTGGCAAACGCTCCCCTACGCTTCCCGCGCTTGGGACTTCGCGCGGAGCCAAAACAGATGCGGTCCGAAGGCGCCGCGGGCGATTAGCCGAATCGATTGTCCGCAATCACTGAGTTTGCCGCTTTTCGGGCCAGAAGGCGATAACCGTCGGCGGCGCTCAGCGCGGCCCGCTCGTGATCGTGAGCGTACCGCCTGCATACGAGAACACCCAGGCACCCTCACCGGGCGGTATCTGGTCCGTTTGTTGGTAGCCGGTGGCCGGGTCGTATATGTAGGCCACATCGGCGCCCGACAAGATCGCCGCCGCACTCCCCGGGTTGCCGACCATAATGTACTGGCCCGCCGGCATTGTTCTGGTGAGGATCAGCGGTCCGGTGAACGGCAACGTCGCCGTCGCCGGCGTGGCGAAAAAGGCCCAATATCCGAACCCCGGCTGGAGGTTCTGCACAGCATGGTAACCGGTGTCGCCGGCCTGGAAGGTATAGAGAGGGCCAAGCGGTCCCGGGATTATTGCGCCGGCCGGAACGCCGATCATGTTCCAGCCGGCCGGATAAGTGATCGGGACGCTCGGCGAGGCGGGCAGCAGCGTGAGCGGTACCTGCACGACGTTGACCGGGCTGCCGTCACGGGCACTGGCCTCGAAGACCCACAGGCACGCCGGAGTGACTCCCGTGACGTTGAACGAAAGCGCGGCGGCAAACGGCGCCAGTGCCGGCGCTCCCGCCTGCGTTTGCGTGGTGCCCGCGACGATCGTGGCGCCGCCGGCGTCCTTCAGCGCGAGCGAGACGACTGCTTCGAATACGCGCGCCTGACCGCTGACCGCGAGCGGACTCGTGCTTTGCGCGTTGGGCAGCGGCGCCGATACGACTATGACCGGCCTCATCGCACTGGGGGGATCCGGGTTTGCACTACAGACTCCGGCGGCGTGTAACGGCCGGGCGCGGGCCCCAGCACTGATCACGGCAATGACGAGCAGCGCTATAACGATGGTCGGGGTCACGGTCGCTGATCGGAACGGTGAGTGGCGCATGAGTCTCTCCGGCGTACAAATGATGATGCCAGTCTACCCGTTTCGCTTGGTCTGCTATTAGCTAGGTCGGGTGCGCCGCAGCGTTTTGCGCGGCCCACGCACTCGGCGCCCCGCCCGATCGCCTGGCGGTTAAAACCGCGGGCTTACACAACGAAACCGGTCGGCGCCGGTTCAGGGACCCACCGGCAGAGCGGTGCGGGCCCGCCGACCACGCATGCCGGCGGGAATGCACCCGGGACCCGCCGGCGGAGCGGCCCGAGCTCGCCGGCCAAGCCCGCCGGCGGGGATGCACCCGGGACCCGCCGGCGGAGCGGCCCGAGCTCGCCGGCCAAGCCCGCCGGCGGGGATTCAAATGAATAGTCCGCGCCGGCGGACTTCGTCTATTGAGCCCGCGACTTCAGTCGCCGGGCGGGTCCGGAGGCCGCCGGCGCTTGGCACCGCGATCCGCAAGCCTTCCCAGCTCGGTCTTGGGCGTTTACCGTTGGCGGCTATCGGTGCACACTTGAGTCCCGACGGTATCTGTATTTCTGAACTCGGAGGAGGGGATCCCGTGAGTGAACCAAGGGTCGATCCAAACGGCAAGCTGGCCGGTCGTGTAGCGGTCGTGACCGGATCGAGCCGCGGCATCGGCGAGGCGATCGCCCGCCGGCTGGCGATGGAAGGGGCGAAGGTCATCGTGTCCGCCCGTACGGTTGAGCAGGGAGAGCACCCGCTTCCCGGCACGATTACGGACACCGTAGCTCGCATTCGAGCAGCCGGCGGCGAGGCGCATGCGGTCAAGGCCGATATGTCCCGTCCCGAGGACCGCAAACGGCTAATCGAGGAGACGGTGGACACGTACGGTCCCGTAGACATCCTCGTGAACAATGCAGCAGTGACCTTCTACATTCCGATGACCCAGTTTCCCGAGAAGCGGATCCACCTCATGTTCGAAGTGCAGGTATTCGGACCGATTGAACTGTCGCAAATGGTCTACGGCGGCATGAAGGACAAGGGTCGCGGTCACATCATCTACATCTCGTCGGGTGCCGCGCGACACCCGCGTCAGCCGTATCCGGCCGGCGCCGCTAGAGGTGGCACGGTTTACGGAATGTGCAAGGCGGCGATGGAGCGCTTCTCGACGGGCTTCGCCTCTGAGGTGTTCCAGGATAACGTCGCCGTCAACGCGATTTCGCCGGGACTGGTCGCCACCCCTGGGACGGTGCTGCACGGTCTGGTCAACGAGCAGAACAAGGCCATGCAGTCTCCGCCCGAGGCGATCGCCGAGGCGGTCTGCTTCATCGCCCGCAGTGAGCCGAAGTCGGTGACGGGCCGCATCGACCACATCCAGGAGTTCATGTCCGAGTTCAAGCTGGAGCCGGTTGCGCTGATCTGATTCGGGCGCGTCATTGCGTCATCTGTTTGCCATAGGGCCGTGCTGCCGAAGGAAGGCTATGCCATGAATGGATCGATGATCGGTCGCGCCCACGTCATCGCCGGCGGCTTCCCGCTCGGCAAGGATGCCGGTCACGACCACGACTTTGCCCGCTTGCGGCTGCTGGAGTACCTGCACGAGCAGGAAGTGCCCGCGTCGGTCGCGGGTGATTTTGCCGACGTAGACAAGTGGCTCCCAGTGAGCCGCTTGCTCATCACCTATGTGGCCGGGCCCTACCCCGATGCAGGAC
Source organism: Chloroflexota bacterium (assembly GCA_036741355.1). Classification (GTDB taxonomy): domain Bacteria; phylum Chloroflexota; class Dehalococcoidia; order CAUJGQ01; family CAUJGQ01; genus JBBRGK01. The sequence goes on along the minus strand of DAINSK010000025.1, from coordinate 10,156 downwards.
AATCAGTCGCGATTCGGCGGTGGTTGGAATCGGGGGGACGCTGGCTGGGTCTGCACGGCACCGCCGGTGGGCGCGCGGTGCGGGTCGAGGGACAGCGGCAGCGACGAATGCTGAAGCTCGACCACCACGCGGTCCTCGGCGGCTACTTCCTTACGCACCCGCCGATCCGCAAGTTCCGTGTGAGCGTCGGCGATGGGCCGGACAGTCTTACCGACGGTCTTCCCGGCTCGTTCGAGGTTGCGGACGAACCGTATTTCATAGAGGTCCAGGATCCGCCGTCGACCCGGGTGATGCTCACGGCCGAGTATGGTCCGGATGCGGTGTCGCCGGCCATCGGGACGATTTATGAGAAGGACACATCACTCCTCCCTGACGGCAAGACGCGGGTGCTGGGCTATACACGGGACGTGGGCGCGGGCGGCGTGACCTATATCGCCCTTGGCCATTGTCACAATCCGACCGATAACGTGCAGACGTCAGTGGACCGCAGCGTCGATCCTGATAGACAGACGCCGCTCACCTTCCGCGTTCCGTGGGAGACGCCCGCGTTTCAAACCCTGGTGCGCAACGCGATCAGCTGGGGGATGACGGGTTGACGGGTCGGGGAGGTGGTTCCGCGCCATGTGCAGGAATATCCGGACGCTCTTCAATTTCGAGCCGTCCGCCACGGACGACGAAGTCCGCGCCGCCTCGCTGCAGTTCATACGCAAGCTTAGCGGCTTCAGCGCGCCGTCCAAGGCGAACGAGGCCGCGTTCAACCGCGCGGTGGACGACGTGTTCCAGGTCGCCCGACGGCTGGTTGATTTGCTGGTGACCAACGCGCCCGCCCGCGATCGAGACGTGGAAGCCACCAGGGCGAAGGCTCGTGGCGCAAAGCGGTTCGGCCTGACGGATGCAGGTGGCAACGGCTCACGCGATTAACCGAGCAGCTGCGGCTGAGGCCGGGTACGCAGCTGCTCCTCCGTGGAATAGAGAAAGGCCCTACGGCTGGAACAAGATAAGCCCTGGGATGTCGCTGAAGTCTTGGCGGTTATGGGTCACCAGGGTTAAGCCGTGTTCGAGCGCGGTCCCCGCAATGATGAGGTCGAAGGCCCGACGATTTGGCCGCTTGCCCTGTCGCTTGAGATGTTCGCGAAGGTGAGCACATCGCTGGGCGATGGCTGGTGTCAACGGCAGAACCGGCACGGAGTCGAAGAAGGCGTCGAATGTCTCTCGGGGTATTGAGCGCTGCAGACGAATCGTGCCCTGGAAAGCGTTGAGATACGTGATGATGCTTGCCGCAATACCGTCGGGACTAAGAGACTACAGAAGTTGGACCACGGCACGATCGTCGCGAAGATGGTCGACGACATGGGTAGTGTCCAAGAGGTAGCTCATCCGTCAATTGAACGGCCGCTACTGTCCTGCTGTCCCTGCTCCTCGAGGTCCACCAGAAAGGCATCGCGGTCAAGGTCTCTGAAGATACCGGCACTGTCCACCAGCGCCTGCTTGACATGCTCCGGGTCGTAGCCAGCCCAGATGTCATCTGGGTCGGCCAAGGTTGGCACGTGCGGCGCACCGTGCATTCGCCTTGGTGTTAACATCGCCAATTCCTCACTTCCGCAGATCAGCACCGCCGAACGATTGCTGCTCCGAACTTCTTCGGCCAATTTGACGAGCGCCGGCACATCGCTGATGTCAATGCGGTTTAGGAATTCCTTCGCCATAACAACCGCATGGTACCACGGTCCCGAATTAATGGCCAGCATGACTGCGTTTCGACAACTATTGTGACGCTTTGGAATCAATGCCCGGGCGGGGTGCCGCTCGCGGTCACCGAGGCACCGTCCCAGGTATAGGTGATCGTCACTGGGGGCAGGCTCGGGCAGCAAAGCGGGTCACTGGGCGCGTAGGCCGAGTACTTGACGTCGATCTGCCCGGAGCCCGGACTTCCGGCCAGCGACAGGGAGGGGCTGGTATCGGCGGTATCGGTGCCGAGGTATGTCGTGCCGCTGAAGAAGAACACCCATTGCGAAGCGCCATCGGCGCTGGCCACGTTGACGCCGGAGATCCCGATGAAGCTGCTGCCTACCGGGCTCGCAGTGGTCACGACGCCCGACGCGTCATAGCCCATTCCGAGCACCGTCTGCACGTCGGCGAGCACCTGGCTGGTGAAACTGGGCGCTGCACCGGAACCCGAAGGCGTGCCGGGCCCGCTGACGAGGCAGACCCTGAAGGTGTTATTGACCGCAAACTGTTCGAGGCCAAACAGGCCGGCGTCGATGTGCGTCGGGGCACCTGGTTCTTGTGGCGTGGTCAGGAACACGTAGCCGCTGGCCGCGGATCCACGGAAAGGCAGAAGGTCGCCCTCAGAAACCGCGTGCCCAGTCTGCGATGCGACTGCAACGAGCTGGGCGGTGAAGACGATCGCGCCTGCCTGGGCGGTCCCCGGTATGGGCAGCGGGCGGTCGCAGCCGCCGAGGTTGGTCACGATGACCCCCATCCAGGGGCCGCCGCCGAGGGCGACATCGGCGTCAAAGTTCCACCTGGTCCCCGTGACGGAGAGAGAGCCGACGCTCACCCCAGTCACGGCGGGCTGACCCTGCGCGTAGGCCGGCTGCCGCCGGGCCTGCACGACGAGCAGCAGAATTAACAGGCTCGCGCCGAGCACGCTCGACCACCCGAATACACGACCCATACCGATTTCTCCCCTTCGTAACACGGCCTGCCCTAACCAACAGAGCTAGCTCGGCGCGCGGTTCTGGGAGACGAGCTCATGCACCGCGAGCGTCAAGCGGTGGATTTCCTCGGTAAGGTGCGTGTTCTCGACGAGCAGGGCAGTCTGCTTCGCGGTGATCTCTTCCCGGTGCTGGGCGTCAGCATCCGAGAACGCCTTGTCGCGTGCCGCCTGGCGGGTTTGGGCGAGCAGGATGAGTGGCGCCGCGTATGCGGCCTGCAGCGAGAACCCCAGGTTGAGCAGAATGAATGGGTACGGATCGAAGTGCACCAGCAGCTCGTAGCCGTTGAACACGATCCAGACCACGACGACCAGCGTCTGGCCGATGAGGTACTGCGGTGTGCCGAAGAAGCGGGCGATCGTCTCCCCGAACTTGCCGAAGTCGCCGCTGCCGAACGCGCCTCCGTGTTCCTCATGGGCTATGCGGTGATACTCGGTAGCCATCGTCTTCTCCTTTCGTGCCGGCGCCCGCGTCGCCTTAATGCAACGCTCGCCGCATCCACTCTACCGTACCGACGTCGCCGCGCCACAGGTGAGGATCACGTACAATAAGAACGTTGGATCCGGAGGCGTGCCATGGTGGAAAGAGCTTGCAGCGTCTGTCACGAGCCGATCGCGCGCGGCGAGGGCGAGCCGTGTCTCCTCTGCGGGGAGTGGTTTCACTTCGACTTCAAGCGCTACCCTTCCGCGCCCGCCTGTGGCGTCGCCAGCGATCGGGTGCCCGGACTCGTTGCCTGAGGCGTGAGCTTCGTCTGCGCCGTGTGCGCAGTTGCAGCCGGAATGCCGGAAAGCCTCTTGCCGCGACCGCGACAGGCGGTGAGTGGGTAGGCTCGCCGCATCGACCAGTCAGCAAGGACACCCCGACACTCGATGGTTCGTCGTCTGCCATGCAGCCGCAATAAATCAGTCGTTCTCGTACTGCCCGACAAATGCCGCGATCGCCTGGAAGTACACCTGCACTCCCGCTGCAAGCAGGTCGTTGTGCCCAACTCCGGGGATGACGACGAGTTCTTTGTGATCAGATCCCGTCGCCTCATGCGCCTCCAGAGCGCGCTCGAGTGGAATGAGCTCGTCCTGCGCTCCGTGGATGGTGAGCAACGGCAACCGGATCGCCGCCAGCCGGTCGCGCTGAGCGCCGGCCAGCGCCTCCCAAGCATCCTCCTCGCCGGGAGAAGCAAAACGCCTCCAGCCGCGCAGATTGGCCGCGCCCGACTCGATGATCAAGCCGCGAAAGCCGCCCGGGTCGGTCGCGGCGAGCTCCACGGCAGAGAGAGCACCCAGCGATCGCCCCATGAGGAAGCGGCCGTGGCTCCAGCCGAGCTCGTCGAGCCGCGCCAGCACAGCCGCTTTCACCGCGTGGGCGTCGGCCATCATCGCCGTGAACGTCGGTCTGCCGCCGCTCAGGCCGTAGCCGCGGTAGTCGCCGACGGCCAGATTAAGGCCGAACTGCCGGTACAGACTGGAAAGGTCGTCGTAGTCGGACACCACCTCGCCATTGCCGTGAAAGAGCAAGACGGTCGGAAGGTCGGGCGAGCCGCCGTAGATGCGCGTGTGCAGCCGCACGTCCGGTTCCACCGGCACGAACAGGTCCTGCGCTCCGGCAGGCGGCGACGAGCGGTCGGAGCGCGGGTAGAACATGATTTCGCGGACGTGTGGGCGGTCGAGAAGCGTGAAGTCGGCCACCGCTGCCTCCCTCGGCGGTCTCGCACGGCGTGCCGGTGGGAGGGCAGACGCCGTGCGAGCCTACCGTAGCACGGCGGGCTTGGGGCGCGTTAATCGCCGCCCGGCGACTAAAGTCGCGGGCTTGATCAACAAAGCCCGCATGCGCGGGCTCCCGAACTGGCGCGGGTCACCAACCGGCAGCAGCCGGTTTCGTAGCATGAGCCTGCGGTTTTAACCGCCGGGCGACCGCTCTGCATAGACCGACGGGGTGTCAGACGTTGTTTCGTGGAAGAAAGTTGCTTCCGGGACGCGATCGAGCTAGCGTCCGACGCTGCTGCCTCCATCGACGGGGAGCGAAACGCCCGTGATGAACTGCGCCTCGTCGCTGTGCAAAAAGAGCGACGCATACGCGACGTCCCAGCCGGTCCCCATTTTGCGACCGAGCGGCACCTGCTTGTCGCGCGCGGCGATTATCTCCGAGCGGTCCCCGCCGGCCGCTACCCGCGCCTCGATCGCCATCGGCGTGTTCATGAGACCTGGCAAAATCGTATTCACGCGGATACCGAACTGGGCGTTGTGCGCGGCGAGGTTCTCGGTCAGGCCGATCACGGCGACCTTGGTCGTCTTATAGCCCACATACGGGTACGGCGTCCGCGCCGCCATCGAGGAGATATTGACGATCGAGCCGCTTGCCTGCAGGCGCATCTGCGGCAGCGCGTGCTTGCAGGCAAGCCACATGCCGCGCAGATTCACCGCGAATATTCGGTCGAACGCCTCGACAGTCAGTTCGGTGGCGGGCGCGTCATCAAGCGCCAGGCTGGCGCCGACGTTGTTTTGGAGGAGGTCAATCCGGCCGAAGCGGCGGACGCATTCCTCGACCGCCGCCTGCACCTGGCTCTCCTCGACGACGTCTGCCGCGTAGGCGATCGCCTCACCGCCGTCCTTTTGGATCATCGCAACCGTGTCTTGCGCCGAAGCAAGCGACCGGTCGACCACGACCACGCGCGCGCCCTCACGGGCCAGGACAAGCGCGGTGGCTCGCCCGTTCCCGATCGTCTCGCCAGGAGTCTGACCGCCGCCCATGATAAGCGCGACCTTGCCATCGACGCGTCCTGTCATCGTCTCTCCTCCGGCTTGGGCTTGGTGTCTCAGTCCCGCAAACTCGGGCTGTGATATTCAACAAGAGCGCTCACGAAATCTGTTACAACTGGGTCGGCCGTGCTTGAACGCAATGCAACGACCTTTCGTACACAGGTGAAGGTAGGAAGATCGAGTACACGTAGGAACGGGGCAGCTGGATTTCGCGCGAGCACGTAGCCACCAACGATACCGATACAGGCACCTTCCAGCACCGATGCAATGATGCCGTCGAAGGAACTATGTTCGATTGCCACATTAAGGTGAATGCCTTGTGTTCGAGCCCAACGCTCTACATAGTGCCTGGATAGGCTTGTAGGCGTTTGCACGGCAAACGGATATGTAGACAGAAGCTTTTCCACTGGCTCTCTATAAAGGTCCCTCCGGACGATCATTATTAGATCGTCCTCCAGAATCTGGGTAGATATGAACATGCCATGCGTGAGTTCAGCATGTAAGTCTTGAACGATCGCAAGATCTGCCTCGCCTCCGACCAGGGCTGCCAGCACTCCTCCCACTCGGCCGGTTTCTACTGAGATAACGATGTCAGGTCTGCGCGTTTTGAAGCGATGAATTACTGGCGGAGCTAAATGTACTGCGGCGGCACCTAGTGCTGCGATCCGAAGGTGGTTCCGCGGGGTGCTCCCCAACTCCGAGATCGCGCCCTGCAACTGTTCGTAATCACCAAGTGTCCTTTCAGCAAACACGAGGAATAATGTGCCGGCATGCGTTAGTACCAGTTTACGGCTGGCGAATCGGACAATCGGCGTGCCCAGCTCATTTTCGACGGACTTGATGTGGCTCTGAAGCGTCGTAGGGCTCATGAACAGGGCTTCTGCGGCGGCAGCGTAGGAGCCTGTTTCGACCAGCTTTTGAAATGAGGCTATGGCGTCGATTCGCATTTTTTGACAGTTCCACCGCTACCCTGACGTCCGCTCGGCCGTTGCTCGACCGCTCGGATCAGCTGACCAGCGACACGACTTTTTCGTCAATCTCGCACGATCATTGCTCGTTGATGCCTTGCCCTCGGTCACCGCATACTCCGGGATGATAACCACCGAACCGATTGACGAAGAATAGGGCAATTGGCCCTGGTCGTCTACGATTTACATTCAGCAAGGTTATCATTTGGGGCTAATTCTACGGGAGGGATGTTCTGTGTCCGAGCCAGAAGTGGCTGTCGCTGATTTTTTTGAGGTCGTCGGCAGCACACGCGCGATCCGACGTCTCAAGTCCGATCCGGTTCCGATGGAATACGTCGAAAAAGTTCTCTGGGCAGCAACGTGCGCACCGAGCGGAAGCAACCGCCAGCCGTGGCGGTTCCTTGTTATAACCGACCCTGAAAAGCGAAAGAGGCTGCAGGAGTACTTCGTCATGGGATGGAACCGCTACCTGCGGGAGACGATCGGCAAGGGCAAGCCCCTCTCCGAGCGGCCGCCGGAACAGGCTCGCAGTATTCAGGCAGCGCTCAACGCGGGTACATACCTCGCCGACCACCTGCACGAGGTCCCCGTCCTTATCCTGGCATGCACCATCGGTGAGCCCGGTTCCGGTGGCAGCATCTACCCGGCGATCCAAAATCTGCTGCTGGCGGCGCGGGCGCTTGGTCTCGGCACGTCGCTGACAACGGTATTACGTGACAATCAGGCCGGCGTTAGAGGGCTGCTAGAAATCCCGGATAACTCAAGCTATGTTGCTTTGATTCCAATGGGCTGGCCGCTTGGAAAATTCGGCATGGGGCCTCGCAAGCCGCTGGATCAGGTTTGTTATCTGAACACCTGGGGCAACAGTTTGGTGGCCGCTCCGACGCACTGAAATTCGACCACGCCGCCGCAACCGACTGGGATTGAACGGACTCGACGTGTCTCAGTACATTATTAGACGCATCGTCCTGATGGTGCCGGTGCTCCTCGGGCTCTCGCTCGCAATTTTCCTCATCATGCGGGTCATCCCCGGTGACGCCGCCTCAGCGTTGCTGGCCGATAGCCCGACTGCCTCTCATAAAGATAAGCTACGCACGGAACTTGGTCTCAATCGGCCCCTGTATCAGCAGTACGCCTTCTGGATTTCGGGCATTCCGCGGGGAGACTTTGGTACCTCCTTCTGGACGAATAGTCCGGTCATCAATGACATCGGCCGCGCCGCACCTGTAACGGCTGAGCTTACCTTGTTAGCGTCGGCATTGGCGCTAGTGCTCTCATTGCCGGTGGGTATCTTATCCGCGGTGCGTCGCAACACGATCTGGGATTATTTGGGCCGCTCAGCCAGCATCCTGGGATTGTCCATTCCTCATTTCTGGCTCGGCACGCTGGTCCTTGTGTTGCCGGCAGTGTGGTGGCACTGGACGCCTCCAGCGACCTATCACCCTATCTGGAATGCGCCCCTTTCCAACCTCGGCCAGATGTGGCTACCCGCCATCGTCATTGGGCTGTCGGCCGCGGCCGCCATGATGCGTATGGTTCGCTCAACCATGCTGGAGGTGCTGCGCCAAGACTACGTACGCACGGCAAGAGCTAAGGGGCTTACATCGCGCAACGTGATCCTTGGCCATGCGCTCAAAAACGCGATGATTCCAGTCGTCACAATGTACGGCACGATTGTCGGCACCCTCTTGACCGGTGCGATCGTCACGGAAACAATCTTCAACCTGCCGGGCTTCGGTACGCTCACCGTAAACGCGATTGGTCAGCGGGACTATCCGCTAATACAAAGTTGTGTACTGATTTTCGGTGTTGTCTACGTTGTTGCAAACCTACTGGTAGATCTCTCGTATACGGTCCTCAACCCGAGGATCCGTTATGGGTGAATCAGGAGCGCTATCTCTTCCCGCTGGGGCGGGCTCCATTGGCTTTTCCCGACGCATCTCCGCGCAGCCGGCACTGAATTGGTTGCGTCGGAATCCTCTCGGCGCTTTCGGTGCCGTCATTCTTGCGGCGCTGCTGGTGACTGCTGCGCTTGCGCCAGTGATTGCACCGTATGACCCGAACAAGAGCCTCTCTCATGCAAGGCTGCTGGGGCCTTCCGCCAGCCACCTGATGGGAACGGACAATTTAAGCCGCGACCTGCTTAGCCGTATCGTCTACGGCGCACGCGTGTCGCTGTACGTTGGCTTCGCCTCAGTGCTGTTCGGGGTGGTGTTCGGAACGGCGCTCGGTCTGCTTTCAGGCTACGCCGGGGGCTGGCTGGACAACACCTTGCAGCGGGCAGTTGACATCATGATGGCCATGCCGAGCCTGATACTCGCGATGGCGCTAGTGGCCATGCTGGGTCCCAGCCTGCGCAATATCACCTTGGCAATCGCGGTCGGTGCGGTTCCCTCGTCGGCGCGTATCATCCGCGGCACGGTGTTGTCGGTGAAGCAGGAAGACTACGTGGTCTCTGCCAGGGTGGTGGGCGCAACGACCACGAGAATCGTGTACCGTCACGTGCTGCCCAACACGTTGGCGCCGTTGATCGTGATCGGCAGCCTGGCGTTCGGCGCGGCCATCATTGCCGAAGCGTCGCTTTCATTCCTTGGACTCGGCGTGCAGCCTCCGACGCCCAGCTGGGGTGTAATGCTTAGCGGCACCAGCCGGCGGTTCATGCTCGTGGCGCCGTGGATGGCAATATTCCCGGGCTTGGCGATTAGCTTGGTGATCTTTGGGATCAACGTACTCGGAGATTCAATCCGCGACACTTTCGATCCGCGCTTGCGAAGTTGAGCTCAGGGCAGCGACGGACCTTGCAATCAACTACTCGGTAGTAGAGCCGAATTCAGCGCGGTGGAGCGCTGGTTGGGCAAGGGAGGATGAAACCATGGCAATAGCCCGTAGGGCTGTCAGCCGTAGAAGCCTGCTCGGCGCAGGTGCGGCTGGTGGCATGTCTCTGTCGGCCGCCGCCTTGCTCGCCGCCTGCGGTGGTAGCAACAACACGAAGGCTAGCCCGACCGCCGCCGTCCAGCAGGCTGCTACGCAAGCAGGGGGAAATTCCCAGGCGGCGGCGCCTGCCATCAGTCGAACGTCGACGCCGAGCGCGGCGAGCACGGTGCCAAGGAAGAAGGGTGGCACCCTCTCCATGTACTCTCCAAGCGGTGACCTCCAGCGCCTGGATTTCCAGCGCACAATCTCAACGCCGACGCAGAATATCTCCGGTATGGTCTACAGCCGACTGATGAGCTGGGACTATTCGAGTCCGCCTAACACCTGGGTTACGCGGCCCGAACTGGCCGAAACCTGGGAGCAGACCGGCGATAAAGTCGTTTTTCACCTACGGAAAGGTGTGAAGTGGCAAAATACCGCTCCGCTTAACGGGCGCGAGTTAGTGGCTGATGACGTCAAGTACACGTTAACGCGGGTAGACACTGACGATCCGGAGTACGTTTGGAATTACAAGGTCGAACCGGTCGCGTCGATCCAGACGCCCGACCCGTACACGGTGGTCCTCAATCTCAAGGGGCCAAACGCCGTGCTGATGAGTGACATCGCGCACGGTCCCGGAATGGGCATTATCCCGCACGAGATCGTCGAGGCCGATGGCAGCCTCGACAAGCGCTGGGTGGGCTCCGGGCCATTCATGCTTGATCGTTGGGACAAGGGCACAATGGTCCGCCTAGGAGCCTGTCCGAGTAACAGGGATCGACAGGATGCGCGCCGTCTGGGATCA
>DAINSK010000024.1:0-55404 GCA_036741355.1 Chloroflexota bacterium | reverse complement strand
TGATCCCAGACGGCGCGCATCCTGTCGATCCCTGTTACTCGGACAGGCTCCTAGGGAGGCCCAAGGGCGATGACCAGTCCAGTTGCCTGGGTCAGCCGCGTACGCCGGCACATCACCGTCGCCGTCCTGCTTTCCGTGGTGGCGCTCGCTATTGCGCGCCGCCCGCAGGCGGCGGCAGCGCACCCGCTTGGCAACTTCACTATCAATCGCTATGCGCAGATCGCGCTGCAGACCGATGCGGCACATGTCGTGTACGCGCTCGATATGGCTGAGATTCCCACGTACCAGGAGATTGACACGATTGACCGCGACCACAACGGCACGGTCAACGACGCCGAGCGCTCCGCCTACCTGGCTAAGAAGCTGCCTGAGCTCGCGCGCAATCTCAAGCTTACGGTCAACGGCAAAGCCCTGAGCCTGCTCGTCGACAGCGGGAATCTCTCGTTCAGCGATGGTCAGGGGGGCTTAAAGATATTGCGCATCGACGCGGACTTCTCCGCCGCATATCTGGAGGAGATGCCGAGCGGGGTCGTGGACGCCCAGGTGCGTGATACGAATTACGACGACCGCCTGGGCTGGAAGGAAATCGTGGTGCAGGGCACTGAGGGTGCGGCGGTCACAGAGAGCAGCGTCCCCGCGACGGGCGTCAGCGACATGCTGCGCTCCTATCCACAAGATGCCTTGCAGAGCCCCTTAAACGTCCGCCAGGCCCATTTCCGGTTTCAGCGCGGTATTGCGGCGGCTCCGAATGCAGCAAACACGGCGGCCCAGGTCGCGAAGCGGACCAGTAGAGCGGTTAGCCCCGGGGTATTGGGCCGGTTTGCCGATTCGGCTGCTACCAAAAATCTAACGCCGTCGCTCATTGCCTTTCTTGTGATCGCCGCTGTCTTCTGGGGCGCAGTCCACGCGGTCGGACCGGGCCACGGTAAGACCGTGGTAGCGGGCTATCTAGTCGGCTCACGCGGAACGGCCAAGCACGCGGTGATGCTCGGAACCACGGTCACCCTGACGCACACCGCCAGCACCTACCTTTTGGGCTTTATCACGTTGTTTGCTTCGCACTACATCGTGCCAGAGAAGCTGTATCCTGCGTTGACGATCACTTCCGGCCTCCTCGTGGTTGTGCTGGGTCTGACACTGTTGGTTAGCCGTCTGAGGGCCGCCGGCCGCTGGCCGGCGGCGCGCCACTTGCGGCTGTCCCTGCCGCGGCTGTCTCCCTCACCTGTACTGGCAACCGGCGGGTCGGCGGTGCCGCTCACTATGTTCCCGGAGGTCCGCCGTCACCACCGTGCTGGCCAGGCTGACCTCCACGATCACGACCACGACCACGACCACGACCATGACCCGGACCACGACCACGACCACGGTGAACACGGGCATAGCCACGCGGTGCCGGGATTCGATGGAAAGCCAGTGACCTGGCGCAGTTTGCTGTCGCTCGGCGTTTACGGCGGCCTGATTCCATGTCCGACCGCGATCGTGGTGCTGTTAACATCAATATCGCTCAATCGGGCCGGCTTTGGCCTGGTCTTAGTGGTGGCGTTTAGCTTCGGTTTGGCCGCGGTGCTGACGGGTATCGGCTTGCTGCTGGTCCATGCTGGCCGGCTTGTAAACCGCTTCTTCGATGACACGGTGGCAGGTCGTGTGGGTAGGTTCCTCCCCATCGCCAGTGCTGCGGCAGTCATTTTGGCGGGATTGGTCATCACACTACGAGCTTCGGGCCAGGGCTGGCTGTCACTGGTATGACGATGACGGTCCTTGACGGTCGAGATGCCCGGGGGTCGTTGCGGAGCAGTGGCGGTGCGCTGGGCATCGCCCGGTGCGGTGGTAATGGCCAGGGGGCCTACTTTCTGGAGAGCTCGAACAACTCGCCGAGTTCCCCAAGCACCTGGTCAGCCCGCCCTTGGGCGAAGCCCTCGCGGACGCAGCCATCGAGATGTCCCTCTAAGAGCAGCGCGTCGAACTTATCGAGTGCTCGCTTGACCGCGTGGGTCTGCTTGAGCACGTCGACGCAATACTGGTCTTCTTCGACCATTTTGCGAATGCCCTTGAGGTGGCCTTCGATATAGGCGAGGCGCTTGAGCGCTTCGTGCTTGTCCGCTTGCATATCTCCATCTCCTAGACTTCTGCGGAAAACACTCCGCGGCGGCCGCACCCACCCTATTTCACATACTGCTGCGGGTTTTGATCGAAAGCTTTCTTACAGCCCGGAGCGCAGAAGTAATAGGTCTGGCCCTGGTACTCGCTCTTCTGGGTCGCGGTCGCCGGGTCAACATCCATGCCGCAGACCAGGTCTTTTGTCATCGCTGCCATACGCCTCACGTCCTTTCGTGTGCGGTTGCTTCGTGAGCTCAGCTCGGCTCGGTTGCCGCCACGGGGTAGTCCTCTTCCGCGAGGATGGTTTTCATGCGGTCGACGGTGATAGCGTTCTCGTCGTACTCAATGCGCACCTGCTTGGCGGGAATGTCGACCGAAACGCCGCGCACTCCCGGAACGGGGCTGAGTGCACCATTGATGGTGCGTTCGCAGTGCTCACACGAGATGTCGGGTACGCTCAGAATCGCGGTTGCCATGGCTCTATTCTCCTCTCCTTATTAGGACGGTTCGACGGTAATGTTGCCCTGCTGCGCAGCGGCGTCACCAATCATGAATTCGTGGCCGGTCTTGCCGGTGTAGGTCACGGTAAACGCGACCGTCTCGCCCGCGTGGACCGTTAGGGTACGGGACGAAAAGCGGAGCTGGTCGGTCGCGTCAAGCGTAATCGTTCGGTCGGCCGAAACCGCATGCGGCGTGCCGCTCATGTGCTTGCCTGTACGACCACGCTGGGCGAAGACGAGGGCTGCGATACCGATGGCGGCCGCTACCGCTGCGATGCCCAGGAGGTATCCGTACTCGCGCACTCGCTGGGCCACCGGCGGATGGAGGATCGCCTCGGCGCCGTCGGGCCGGTGGAAACCGCGGAGGCGCAGCGCGTTGGTCACCACACTCACGCTGCTCATCGCCATCGCCGCGGCTGCCAGCACCGGGCTCAGGAGCACGCCGAAGAACGGGTAGAGCAGCCCCATTGCGACAGGGATGAGCACGACGTTGTAAGCGAAGGCCCAGAAGAGCCCCTGCTTAATCGTAGTGACCGTCTGCCGCGAGAGGGCGATGGCGGTCACGATGCCGCGCAGGTCACCGCCGATGAGGGTGATGTCCGAGGCCGCCATCGCCACATCGGTACCGGTCCCAATCGCGATGCCGAGGTTCGCCTGGGCCAGCGCCGGGGCGTCGTTGATGCCGTCGCCGACCATTGCTACGACCCGGCCCTGCACCTGCAGCTCTCGGACCTTCTCCGCCTTCTGGTCGGGCAACACCTCGGCCAGCACGTGCCCGACTCCGGCTTGCCGCGCGATGGCCTCAGCGGTGGCGAGTTTGTCACCGGTCAACATCCAGACATCAAGGCCCAGGGCCGCCAGCTGCTCCACTGCATCACGCGATTCAGGTTTGAGCGTATCGGCCACTGCGATGAGGCCCGCCAACCGGCCCTCGACCGCGACGTACATCGGTGTGGCGCCGTTTTCCGCCACAGCCTGTGCACGCTCGTCAAGGTCGCCCACGGCGATGCCGTAGTCAGCCATCAGCGCTCCGTTGCCCAGCACGACCTCGCGGCCCTCGATCCGAGCCTGTACACCCCGACCGGCAAAGGCCTGGAAGAACTCGGCCTTCGGGAGGTCAGGGGTCTGTTCTCGAGCTCGGCTGACGATTGCTTCAGCCAGCGGATGCTCGGACCCGACTTCAACCGCGGCTGCAAGGCGCAGGAGCTCGCGCTCACTCAGGCCGCTCGCAAAGACCTCGGTGACCGCCGGCTTACCGCGTGTCATGGTGCCGGTCTTATCGAGCACGATGGCGGTGATACGCCGTGCCTGCTCGAGCGCCTCACCCCCGCGGATCAGCACGCCGTTCTCAGCCGCCTTGCCGGTGCCAACCATGATGGCCGTTGGTGCAGCAAGACCCAGAGCACAGGGGCAGGCGATAACGAGGACTGCAATCATCGCTTGCAATGCGTTGGTCACCCGCGGGTCAGGGCCGATGACGAGCCAGCCGATCCAGGTCAAGGCAGCGAGGATGAGTACGGCCGGCACGAAGTATCCGGCGATGGTGTCGGCCAGGCGCTGCATCGGCGCCTTTGAACCCTGGGCGTCCTCCACCATGCGCACGATCTGCGCCAGAGTCGTGTCTTTGCCGACCTTGGTCGCCTGAAAGACGAAACCACCGGTCTTATTCAACGTGGCGCCAATGACGTGGTCGCCCTCGCCCTTCTCGACCGGTAAGCTCTCGCCGGTGAGCATGCTTTCGTCGAGCGCGGAGCGCCCCTCAGTAATGACGCCGTCGACCGGCACCTTCTCACCCGGGCGCACGCGGATGCGGTCACCCACCAGGAGCGATTCGACCGGCACGTCCTGCTCGACGCTGCCGCGAATGACCCGGGCGGTCTTGGCTTGCAGCCCCATTAAGGCCTTTATCGCGGCACTGGTCTGCTTCTTGGCGCGGGCTTCGAGCCAGCGGCCCATGAGAATAAGGGCGATGATGATGACGGCCGTCTCGTAGTAAAGGTGGTACTGAAAGCCCCAGCTGATGGCGGCATCCGGCCACAGCGTGACGAAGGCACTGTAGCCGTAGGCAACGCTGGTGCCGACGGCGACCAGCGTATTCATGTTGGTGCCGCCGTGTTTGCCCGCCGCCCATGCCGCTTGATAGAACGGCCGGCCGGCCCAGAATTGAATGACGGTGCCCGCAATTAGCAAGAAGGGGGCCAGGGTCTTCATGTCGATGCCTACCGGCAGATACATGAAGGCCATCATGACCGCGCCGACGCCGAGGCTCACAAGCGATTTGCGCTTGAGGTCGTCGACTTCGCGCTGGCGCTCAAGCTCGTGCCGGTCTACCGGCGCGGCCGCCCCATGGGCACGAGGTACCACGGTCGCCGCTGATTGGCCGACCTTGTAGCCGGCCTTCGTTACCGCAGCGCCCAGTTGATCCACATCGGCCACGCTCGGGTCAAAGACAACCCGAGCTTGCTCGGTTGCCAAGTTCACGGCGGCTTCCTGGACGCCAGGGACTTTGGCCAGGGTCTTCTCGATACGCCGCACACAGGAGGCGCACGTCATGCCTTCGACCGACAGTACCACTTCCTGCGTCCGATCAGTCACTGGCTCGCCTGGCGCCGCCGGTGCTTGTGGCTCGGCCACGGGCAACTCACGCACACCATAGCCGGCCTTCTCGATGGCGTTCACCAGCCGGTCCACACCCACGACACTCGGGGTGTAGGAGACCTTGGCCCGCTCTGTCGCCAGGTTCACGCTTGCGCTTTGCACACCGTCGACTTTGGCCAGCGCTCTTTCGATGCGGTGGACGCATGAAGCACAGGTCATACCGGTGACCGGTAGGACGATCTGCGTCGGCTCAATCTGGGATGGTGGATGCGTCACTGTCATTGGCTGTCTCTCTGAACCCTACCCCCATGGGGTGGGTATGAGACTATTAGAGCTCGTCAACCCTGCCTTGTCAAGCCTGCGCGCCGCTTTATTGTTCCGTTGCCCGCGTCGGAGTGCAGCGTGCGGGCGATTGACCCGCAGCGTCGCGACGGCTCGGGACCTCCTGGACGGCGGGGCCCACGTCGACGAGGCCGAGACGTTACGTGCACTGGCCGATTCGACACGCTGCTTGGCAACGCCGCAAACATGCCTTATGAGTACTTGGCGGTGTACGGTGCGGAGACGTTATCGCCGTACTCGACGACGCGCAGACCATCCAGGGCGCGCGTTGGGTCGGTCATCATACCGCTCCGCCGGGCCAGTTTACGGCTCCCCCGCAAGCCACATCAAACTATCACTCCCAGTCGGCCATCGACAAACCGTGGTATGCTTTACCGAGGCCGAAATATTCGGGTTAATAGGAGGTAGGCCATGGCACAGAAACAGCGGATCAGTCGCCGCAGCATCGTGCGCGGAGCCGGCACCGCACTCGCTGTTGGGGCTGCGCTGGCGACCGGTATGGTTCCTCGGACGACGAAGGCGGGCGTCAGGCAAAACAACTCATCGTTGGTTGGGACCTGGATCGTGACCAGCACGCGGGCGGGCAGCGTGCCCAACGGTATCCTAGTCAGGGTCATGTCCGACGGTGGCTTCATACGCACCGGAAACACGCATCCGACCGAGAGCCCTGGCCTGGGGGTCTGGCAGCAGGTTGACGATGCGGTCTACGACGTTACCTACCTCGCGCTGGAGTTCGACAGCGCTGGGACGTACATCGGCCGCCGCAAGTCTTGGTTGCGTATCACGCTTGACCCGTCCGGCGATAGCTTCACCGGCCTCTTTCGCATCTTCACGTTCAACCTGAAGGACGAGCAGAGCGCGCCAGTCGAGGGCCAGATTCTCGGCAGCCGTATGGTGGTAGAACCGTTCTCATAGACCCATCAAGCCTCGACCAGACATCCCGGGGGAATATCGCCCATTGCGCTCATCACCGGGAGAGTCGGTTTACTTGACCGCGATCGGGTTAATCGGCGAGCCGACTGCGCCCGTAATGCGTAATGGCGGCGCGCAGATTTGGAAGGTGTACTGACCATCCTCGGCGCAGTCCCGGCCCAGTGCTTCCAGGTTCCACATCTCGCCCAGCATCATACCCATCTCACGAAGGCACAGAAGGTGCATGGGCAGGACCGCCACGCCCTCCACCTGAAAGGCAGAGACCTCCACGGCGATGTTGTCGACCGCCACGGCGGCGACCTCGTGGTCGTACAGCCATTCACCGCAAAGCCAGGTCAGTCCCTGGCGAGCCGCCGATCCAGGTGTGCTCGTCGCGGTCTCGCTCCCACACGCCCCACCAACCGGTGCGCGACTGCAACGCGGCAATGCGCGTCTAGGCGTCGTTTAACGCTTCGATATCGATTGTATCAGTTGCTTCCGGCCGAGCGTCTTCCGTGGGTCACTGCACATTGCTGCCGTCGGGGGTCCTCTATACTGAGAACGGCGATTTGTGAGGCAAGGGGGCAGCGATGCTAACGACGATCGCGTCGATCGCCCGCCGCGAGGTGGACGTCTTTCCGCCGTACCTGTACGAGGCGTATCAGTCAACGCGCCGCCGGGCGCCGTCGCTGCCGCTCGTCGACGTTCCGCTAACGTTATCGGAGCTGACCGGGCCCGGCCCTGCGGTCAGCTCGGTGACGCCAGAGGATGCTGATTTAACGCGCAACGCCGGCACCGGCGGCGAGGCGATCGGCCAGCGGATTATCGTGACTGGTCGCGTGCTCGACGAGCGCGGCGAGCCGGTGCCCAACACGCTGCTCGAGATCTGGCAGGCGAACGCCGCGGGTCGGTATTCCCATCGCAGCGACCAGTGGCCGGGACCGCTTGATCCCAATTTCCTTGGTATGGGGCGCTGTCTCACGGACGGGAACGGCGTCTACCGGTTCCTCACGATCCGGCCCGGCGCCTATCCGTGGCGCAACCACTCGAACGCCTGGCGGCCGGCGCACATTCACTTTTCTGTCTTCGGCCCCTCGCTGGTCTCGCGCCTGGTCACGCAGATGTACTTTCCCGACGATCCCTTGCTCGCGATCGACCCGATCTTCAACTCGGTGCCGGGCGAGGCCGCGCGGGCGCGGCTGATTTCGTCGTACGCGCACGACGTCACGGAGCAGGAATGGGCGCTGGGGTGGCGCTGGGATATCGTGCTGCGCGGCCTCTGCGCGACGCCGTTCGAGGCGCCGAACGGCGGGGCTCGATGAGTGTGCCGGGCATTACCCCGTCCCAGACCGTGGGACCGTTCTTCCATCCGTGCCTCCTGCGCGAGGTCCAGAACGTGCTCGTGCAGCCAGGCACAAAAGGCCAACCGATCCGGATCGAGGGGCGGGTGTTGGATGGAAGCGGCGACCCGGTCGCGGACGCTGTAGTTGAGCTGTGGCAAGCGAATTGCCACGGTCGCTACAACCATCCATTCGACCAGCGACCGGTTTCCCTGGACGCCGGGTTCAGCGGCTTCGGGCGGGCAGGCACTGACGACACGGGCGGCTTTTTCTTCGAGACGGTGAAGCCGGGTCGCGTCCCGTTCGACGAGACAGCCTGGCAGGCGCCGCACATCTGCGTTATCGTGCTAGCCCGCGGCCTTTTGAACCACCTCTCGACGCGGATGTACTTCGCGGACGACCCGGCCAACGCCGCCGACCCGGTGCTGCAGCGCGTTCCACCCGATCGGCGTTCATCACTGATGGCTCAACGTACAACCGACGACGGTAGAGCCGTTTACCGCTTCGACATCATCCTTCAGGGCGCTGCGGAAACCGCGTTCTTCAATCTCTAGCTCGATGACGGACCAAGCGCGCTTTCCGGGGTGGCAGCCGAGGTTGGGCAATGAGGCTGCCGGCTAGTGATGCGTGTGGTCGCCGGGGGCCGGCGCAGTACCGCTCGTTGGTGTGGATTGCGGGAATGACGCAGCCGAACCTCTGGCCACCACCTCGATAACCTGCATCATGCCGCGTTCTTCGTGGCGCAAAATGTGGCAATGCCACACGAACTTGCCAAGGAAGTCCTCGAAATGCGTCCGGAACGTCATTGTGCCGCCCTTGGGTGGGACGAGAACCGTATCTTCGTAGCCGAAGTTGTCCACCGGCTGACCGTTGATGGCGACCACCTGGATATCGTTGATGTGAATATGGAATGGGTGCCAATCGTCGGACGCGTTGATGATGGTCCATTCCTCGATGGAACCCAGTTCCGTCACAACGTCGATTCGGTTCGGGTCGAAAATCTGGCCATCGACGACGAAACGCGGGTTCGCCAGATCGTCGGTCTGTTCGATGCCGAGCGTGAACTCGCGTTTCCGGTCGATGGCGAGATCGCGCAGGTCCAGGACCGGCAACAGCGCGGCCGGCAACGGTTGCAGTGCCAGTGGCTCGCCTTCTGATTTGAGATAACCGACCGTCGCATACGGATCAGTATCGAAGCCCCACGCATAGGCGAGCGACCGTAACGTATAAACCCCGGCGGGGCCGCCCTGTACGAGAACCTCCCGCCGCTGACCGGGGCCCATCAATAGCTCGTCCACCGTCTGGACGTGCGAAAGCGGGTCGCCGTCGCGGGCGATGAGATGGAACTGATGCCCCTCCAAGACCAGCAGGAAAAACCGGTTGGCACTCGCGTTGGCTATCCGCCACCGCTGAGTTTCTCCCGGCCGGATGCTCAGGGTCGGCTCGAACTGCCCGTTTACGAGCACATATTCCACGCCCGGCAGGTCCGCCGGGTCGTCCACGTGTGTTTCATCGACGTGCAGAGTGCGACCGTCATTGCCTACCACCGTGTATTGCAGGAACAGCAGCCGTTCCTCGAGGCCCGTTATACCCGGGAGTTCGTCGAGGTCGCCTTCGACGATAATGGCGCCGGCCATCCCGCCGAAGACCTGGTTCTCATTCGTGCCGTGGGAATGAGGGTGGTACCAGTTGAGTCCGGCCCGATGGTCGCTGGCGATATCGTAGGCGTACGTGAAGCTCTCGCCGGGCAGCACGTGGATGAAGATGTTATCTCCATGTCCGGCGGGCGACACGTGCGATCCGTGGAAATGGAGGTTGGTCGGCTCAGCCAGGTCGTTGACGAGCGTGACTACAAGCAGATCTCCCGGATGTACGCGCAACGTGGGACCCGGAAAAGTGCCATTGTAAAGCGCCGAAGTGACCGGCCGTCCGGCGAAGGAGGTCTGGCTGACGCTGGCGTGCAAGGTAACGGCTAGCACGCCATTCTGACTGCGTTGGCTGGCTGGTTCCCGAAAACCGGTATCCTGGTCGTCATTGGACGATGCAGCGAGGTGGCGCGGTCGGTTGGTGAGTCCGACAGGACTGATTGCCAGCCCCGCAACCGCACTTGTGCCTGCCCCGACAAGCCCGACGAAGCGCCGCCGCGACAGTTTTATACCGCGGCCTGCGATCGCATCGCCGGAGCTCGGAATGACCGTCGACTCGGCAGCGGTGCCCGAACCTTCAGTAGGCACAGCAGACGGTTCAGAGGCGGCTTGTTCGAGGTCCATGCGTTATACACTCCGTAATGCCAGTCTTTCGCCAATGGCCTTATAGATCCGGTCTGGTGCGAGGGGTAGCGAATGGAATCGTACTCCGGTGGCATTGGCCAGAGCGTTGGCAAGCGCCGGTGCGACGGGGTCGAACGGACCTTCGCCCGCGGATTTCGCGCCTGATGGGCCGAACGAGTCGTACGTCACGGCAAAATGCACTTCGGTTCGCGGCACGTCGGCAAAGGCCGGGATGTGATAGTTGCGGAAGGTCGGGTTGACCATCCGGCCCTGGCCGTCGAACACCATCTTTTCGTATAGCGTCCAACCGATCGCCTGCGCCACGGCGCCCTCGATCTGCCCGCGACACTGCCGTGGGTTCATCACCGTGCCCGCGTCGGCAGCGTGGACGCTCTGCAGGATGGTGATTTGACCGGTAAGTCGGTGCACGGCGATACGGAAACCGTGAACGTTGAACGCAATGGAACGCGGAGAATTGCTCGCTTTGCGGACCGTCGCTAACTCACGCCCGGCGCTAACCGCGGCACCGTAAACCTCACTGAGGGTGAACCGCTTGCCGCCGCAGATCACCGCGTCGCCGTCCAACCGGCACGCATCCGGCGGGACCCCGGCGTGCTCGGAGGCGAAAGCCAGGATGCGAGTAGATAGTGCCTCGGCTGCCATTGCGACCGCCTTTCCCGCAACGACGACCCCCGTGGAGCCAAAAGCGCCCGTGTCATAGCCGGTCCGGTCCGTATCAGACTGAACGACGCGAATGCGCGACATCGTCGTTCCCAGACGGCTTGCCGCGATCTGGCAGTGAACGGTCGTCGTGCCGTTTCCAAATTCCGCCGTACCGATCGCAAGGTCGTACGAGCCGTCGGCTGCAAGGCGGATCCACGCCTCGGAACGGTGCTCCGTTGGCGGGGCGCAGTCGATCATCGCCAGCGCCACGCCTTTGCCCGTGAGCCAATCGTCTCCCTCAGGAGAAGGCACCCCGTTGCCGCGCTCTAACGATTCCTGTACGAGGCGCAGGCATTGATCGAGGCCGTAGCTGCCGAATTCTGCGTCCGTCGGTCCGGAATCCACCGTTACCACCGGATCGATGGCACGTACGACGTTGCGCAGACGGAACTCGATCGGGTCGATTTGTAGCGAACGCGCCAGTTCTTCCATCGCCGATTCCACCGCGAAGGTCGTCTGGCTGATGCCGTAGCCGCGGAAAGCGCCGGCGGGAACAATGTTCGTGTACACGGCATATCCGTCGACCTTTTTATTCGGGCAGCGATAGACGCCGATCGAGTTGCCGCAAGCGTGGAACAGCGTCTCGCTGCCGTGGTTGCCGTAGGCGCCGGTGTTCGAAACCACCCGCATCTGGAGGGAGGTGAGCGTACCGTCGCTTCGGGCGCCCGCTTTGACATGAATGCTCATCGGATGACGCGACGGCGCGCCGATGAACTCCTCTTCGCGGGTGAACTCCAGCTTCACCGGCCTGCCGGTCTTCAATACCGCGAGAACGCAGATCTCCTCGGTGAGCATCTCCTGTTTACCGCCAAAGCCGCCGCCCACGCGTTCGCAAAAGACGTGAACGTTCGTCGGGTCGAGGTCGAACAGGTAGCAAAGTGCCTGTTTGGTCAGGAACGGGGCCTGCGAACTGGTGCGGACGTGCAGCCGCCCGGAGTCGTCCACCC
Organism: Chloroflexota bacterium; assembly: GCA_036741355.1. Classification (GTDB taxonomy): domain Bacteria; phylum Chloroflexota; class Dehalococcoidia; order CAUJGQ01; family CAUJGQ01; genus JBBRGK01. The sequence continues at coordinate 43,675 of DAINSK010000024.1, read as the reverse complement.
AGGCGATGCTGGCGTGCGTCTCGAGGTGAGCGTGCTGCGCCCGGCTCGTCTCGTACGTCGCCTCGTGAATGACGTCGGCCTGGGCGAATCCGGCAGCGACGTCGCCAACCTCGCCGTGGAGCTCGGCCAGGATATTTTGGCCCGGGCGGCGGATGCGCGATTCCCCGCCCTTGTTGTGGATGACCGGTGCGCCGGGCTGCATCGCCCCCTCTGGATCGAACACGGCCGGCAGCAGCTCGTATTCGACCTTCAACCGGCGGCAGCCTTCTTCGGCGGCGCCTTCGGTTTCGGCGACCACGGCGGCGATGCGCTGGCCGGCGAACCGCACGACGTCGTCCAGGACGTAGGTGTCATTGGGGTCGACGCGTGGATTATCGTGGCGCGCGGTCGTATACAGCCGGCGCGGCACATCTTCCCAGGTGAAGACGGCGTGGACGCCCGGAACGGCCAATGCCTCGTCCTTGTCGATCGAGAGAATCTTTGCGTGGGCGTGGGGCGACCGCAGTAGCTTTGCGTGCAGCAGCCCCTCAACAGCCGTGTCGAGGGTGTAGCGGGCCTGGCCGGTCACGATCGCCGGTCCGGCGGGCGCGGGCAGGCTGCGCCCGCTGCTCATTCCCGGTTCATCCGCGTCGATATGTATGACGCCGCGAATTGCATCCTCGATCGCGTTGTAGCCGGTGCAGCGGCACAGGTTGCCTTTCAGAGCATGCGGAAGGTCTGCAAGTTGTTCTTGGTCGAACGTCGATGCGGTCAGCACCATGCCCGCCGTGCAGAAGCCGCACTGGAATCCCTGAGCGTTGAGGAAGGCGCGCTGCATGGGGTGCAGCTCACCGTCCGGTGCCAGCCCCTCGATCGTCGTAATCCGCCGCCCTTCCGCGCGGAACGCCGGGTAGAGGCAGCTATGCACCGGCTTGCCGTCGACCAGCACCGTGCAGGCGCCGCAGTCCCCGGCGTCACACCCTTTTTTCACGCCGAACCAGCCGAGGTCGCGCAGGAAGGTGCGCAGGCACTGGCCCGGGCGCGGACGCTCGTCGAAGGCCGTGCCGTTGACGTTGAAGCTCATCGGGATGCTCCTTGGGCGAGTTCGTTCCGGATCTGTTCGGCAAAAAGATAGGTGATGTGCTTGCGGTATGCGGGCTCTCCGTGCACGTCGTCGAGATAGAGCGAGTCCGGAATCTCCTCAGTGACCCGCGCGCTGAGCTCACTCCCCGACGGCAGCGTGGAGAATTCGAGCCGTAGCGGCCGAACGGTCGAAGCAGTAACCGTTAACGCAAATGTGCCATAGAGCGGGCTTAGCGAGCCGATCAGCAGCGCGGCCGAGCGTCCGAGGGGGCTGAGTGAAATCTGGCGGAAGCTCGTCGTCGCTTGAAGTGCGGCGAGCGGCAGCTCAATTGCTCGCAGGAGATCGCCCGGTCGCAGGGCGTTTTCGTGCACACCGGTCACGAACTGCTCCACCGGCAGCCGGCGCTCGCTTCCGTCCGCGCACCAGATGACGCAGTCGCCCCGCAGCGCGGTGACGAGTGAGATCATGGCGCCGGCCGGCAGCGACATGCAGACGTTCCCGCCGACCGTCGCCGCGTTCCAGATCTTGAATGAGGCGAGCAGCGACCGACAGCACTGGGCGATGAGCGGTGCTGCCGTCCATGCAGGCGACGCCGCGAGCTCGTATAGTTCGGCGATCCGACAGGTCGCTGCGATGATGAGCCCTCGTTCGTCGATCGTGATCGACGGCCATCCCAGGCCGTCGAGGTCGACCAACCGATCGATCGCGGGTTGCGGCTCCGAAAACAGCCAGGTTCCACCCGCGAGCCAGGCGTCGCCCGGGCGCCAGCCGTCAAGGTTCTCACGACCCCTGGGCCGGCTGACGTCCAGGACGGTGTTTAGATCCATGCCGCACCTCACGAACGTGTCTGAGGGAGCCTATCATTGGTGCTGCGTTGCCTCAATGCGCGCCTTAAAGGCGATCGCAACAGAATGCAACGAACGGGAGTCTTGGCGGCTTTACCGGCCGCGGCGGTTGCCTCTGGTGTTGCAGCGTTATCGCGGATACCGTAGTTCAGAACTGCTGGGCGATGCAGGTCATGTATAGACGATGGGAGATCCCCGATGTCAACGATGCTGGCGAAGAATGCGGCGATGGTTGTGACGATGGATGGGCAGCGGCGCGAGCTGTCAAACGCCGGGCTCTTCATCAGGGACGGCTTCATCGAGCAGGTCGGTTCAATGGACGAGTTACCCAGTAGCGCCGACACGGTGCTGGACCTGCACGGCCAAATCATCCTGCCCGGTCTTGTGAATTGCCACCACCATCTCGACCAGACGTTGACCCGTAACATCCCCGCGGGGCAGAACATCAATCTTTTTCCCTGGCTGCGGGCGCATTATCGCCTGTGGGCGGCCCGGACTCCAGCCTCGACCCGCACCGCCACGATCGTGGGTCTCGCCGAACTGGCGCTTTCCGGCTGTACGACGGCCTTCGACCATGCCTATGTGTTCCAGAACGGCTGTCGCGTGGACGATCAGATCCACGCGGCGACGGAGCTCGGCAGCCGGTTCGTCGTCTCCCGCGGGAGTATGTCCCTCGGCGAGTCGAAGGGCGGCCTGCCCCCGGACGACTGTGTCGAGGACGAGGCGGCGATCCTCGAAGATTCCCAGCGCGTGATCGAGCGGTATCACAACGCGAAGCCGGGCTCGATGCTCCAGATCGTGCTCGCGCCCTGTTCGCCGTTCTCGGTTACGGCCGACCTGATGCGCGAATCCGCGAGCCTGGCGCGGCGCTACGGTGTGCGCCTGCACACACACCTCTGCGAAACGTTTGACGAGGAGCGCTTCACGTTGGAGCACTTCGGCCTGCGGCCGGTGGCATACATGGAGACGCTCGACTGGGTCGCAAACGACGTCTGGTACGCGCACGCCGTTCACGTGAACGACGACGAAGTTCGCCTCTTCGCGGCGAAGGGAGCGGGCGTCTGCCACTGCCCCTCGTCGAATATGCGTCTCGCCTCCGGAATCGCGCCCGTGAAGAAGTACCTCGACGCGGGCGTCAAGACGGGCCTCGGCGTGGACGGCTCGGCCAGCAACGACGGATCCAACCTGCTCGTCGAGGTGCGGGAAGCGATGCTGCTCGCCCGCCTCAAGATGGGACTGCTCCCACCCGAGGGACCGCAGACCGTGCTCTCGACGTCTGACCCGCTGCGGGCAGGGGAATGGATGACGGCGCGCCAGGCGCTGGAGATGGCAACACTGGGAGGCGCGGCAGTGTTGGGACGATTGGACATCGGTTCGCTGGAGCCGGGCAAGTGCGCCGACTTCTTCACGCTGGACCTGAACTTTGTTGGGTACGCCGGCGGCCTTGCCGATCCCGTGGCGGCGGTCGTCTTTGGCGCACCGCAGACACCCCGCTACACGGTCGTCGGCGGCCGATGCATCGTCGAAGACGGCCGCATCGCCACCATCGAGATGGAGCCGATCATCGAAGAGCATAACCGGCACGCAATGAAATTGCTGCGGGATGCCGTGGTCGTATGAGGCCGGGCTAACCGTACAGAACCGCTCCGATTAGACACACACCGTAGACGGCCAGGACGAGCGCAGTCCCAGCCAGGTTTCGCGTCTGTTTGCGCTCAGAAGCTGGGTACAGCCACCACGTCAGGAGGGTATTGACGTGCGGCACCAGCAAATAGCCAAGCAAAAATACATTCACCGAATTGGCGGCAAATAGCGCCAGCGAGGATGAGACGCCGCGATCGAGCAACAGCGGCGTCCAAACCCACTTTCCCAACAGGTAGGCCAGAGGAAACAGGATCATCAGGACGATCATGTTCTGCTTCCAGACCGGCGGCGGCGGTTCGCCACCTTCCCCGGATGGAAACCACGATTCAAAGCCGCTGTGGACTTTGCGTGCGTGCGTTTCGACGTTAAAGCCGGCCGTATCGTCCAGCAGGCGCAGGCGCTGCTCAGAGGTCAGCCACGCTTCCAGGTGAGCGTCGGAGTCGAAGCGCAGCACGGTCACCCAGTCTTCCTGGACCCCGCTGATTGGTGGTTCGAGCTTGTATCCCTGGAAGCCCTCGAATTTCGCCTGGGCCACGGCTGCCCGCCGTTGCCACTGTTTAAAGGCGTCCTCCTGCCCGGGCTTTACCTTTGTGGAGATGACGATCGACACCGGTGCGTTCGGCAGCCGCGGGTCATTGCCGCTGAACAGGTGAATGTCAACCGGCCCGACCAGCGCCGGCTGAATCTCGTGCAGCAGCGCCTCACGCTCCGGCGACTGCAGCCATCCCCGGGCTGCTTCCATCGTCGAGAAGCGCTGCATGATCACCCAGTCGAGTTGAATCGGAGGTGTCGGGGGCAACAACGCCACGTCGATAAATCCGGGGGCGTTGGCGATGACGCTATCGATCCGCTTCTGCCACACCTCAAATTCGTCGGAGTGACCGGGCAGAATGCGCGTCTGGGTGACGAGTGTCACCGTGGTCGGCGGCGAGGCGGTGTCCATGGTCATGTTTGTGCCAAACCTCGCTATTGCGGATGTGGTGCGTACGGCTGTAAAGGCCGCGTTACGCCTGGTTGGTCATCACCACGGTGCCGGCGGCCGCGAAGAAGCCCGCGGGGCCGTGGGCGATGCTGATCTTGGCGTTGGGCACCTGGGCGTCGGCTTCGCCGCGAAGCTGGCGCACCGACTCCTGCATCGCGAACATGCCGTACATGCCGGTGTGCGTGTAGGACAGGCCGCCGCCGTTGGTGTTGATCGGCAGGTCGCCACCCGGAGCCGAGTGGCCCTCGGCGAACCAGGGACCGCTTTCGCCCGGCTTCACGAAGCCGAGCGCCTCGAGCCCGTACATCGGCGTGTGAACGAACGCGTCGTAGAGCTGGAGGTGGTCCACATCCTTCCGTTCGACGCCGGAGAGCCGGAAGGCGCGGTCGGCGGACTTCTTGAACGCCTGCGACTCGGTGAAGTCGTGCATCGAGCTGATCATCACGTTTTCGGCGCCCTCGCCCGTGCCCATCACGTAAATGGGGGGCTTCTTGAAGTCCCGCGCCCGGTCGGCCGTCGTGAGGATCAGCGCCCCACCGCCATCGGTCACGAGGCAGCACTCCAGCAGGTGCACCGGCCAGGCGATCAGGCGCGAATTGAGCACGTCGTCGACGGTGATCGGGTCGCGCATCATTGCCCGCTTGTTCTTGACTGCCCAGGCGCGCGTGGCGACGGCGACCGAGGCGAGTTGCTCCTCCGTCGTGCCGTATTTCTTCATGTGGGCCACGATCGGCACGGTAAACGTCGAAGGCGGGCCCATGGTGCCGTACGGCGCTTCGAACTGCCCGGGCGGCGAGCTCGCGCCACCGCCAAAGCCGCCCATCCCGATGCGCGAGCGTCCGCTTTCGCCGTGCGTGATCAGCACGTAGTTGCAGTAGCCGGCTTCCAGCGCCGCTACCGCGTGCGCGACGTGGATCATGTACGACGAGCCGCCGACGGAGGTGCCGTCGATGTAGGCTGGGATGATGCCCAGGTAGTCGGCGACTGCAACCGGGGACTGTCCGGCGCAGGCGATGCCGTCGATCAGGTTCTTGTCGATGCCGCAATCGAGGATCGCGTTGCGCGCCGCATTGGCGTGAAGCTGGACCGCGGACATGGTGGGAATGACGCCGAGCTCAGTAGTCTCGGCCGCGCCGATGATCGCGACCTTATTGCGCAGATCGGTGGGCATCAGGCGCTCCTTGCAGGCTGAAACTTGGGCAGCGTCACCTTGTCGTTGACGTCGTCGAACAGCACTTCGACCGGCATCCCGGCCGGCAGGTTCTCAGGCTTCGCCTCGACGTTGACGATGTTCGACATCATGTAAGGCCCTTCGGCGAGCTTGACGACGGCGATGACGTAAGGCGTCTCGTTCTCAAAGCCGGGAGCGGGACGGGCGCTGATCACGTACGTGTGCAGCGTTCCTTTGCCAGAAACCTGTCGCCATTCGAGCGCGTCTGACAGGCAGGTGGGGCAGTAGCTCCGCGGGTAGAAGAAGAACGCTTTGCATTCCGTGCAGAACGGGAGACGCAGCTCGTGCTGCCTGCATCCTTCCCAGTATGGCTCGGTGTCGGGTGTCGGCACGGGCAGTTGCTTGCCTCGCGTAGGAGCAGTCACGAGGTTTTCTCCTCCTTGGGCGCGAATTCATTGCGAAGCCCCTGACCGATGGTTTGGGGTACAACCTCGATCAGTTCGTCCACAGTCCAGCGGTCGCCGGGCGCGAAGATGACGCGTTCGGTAACCGGCTCGCTATAGAGGCCGATCTGGCGGCCGCGCACCATGAATGTGCGGCCGTTGATGAACTGTGCCTCGTCGGTCGCCAGGTAGGTAACCATCGGCGCGATCGCCTCGGGGGCGAAGTCGGCGAGCGTGCTGGCGCCCGCGCGGCGCACGCCCGCGGCCTGCGACCGTTGCGCCGCCGCCGCCATCTCCGGGCTGAGCGTCAGGCGGGTGCCGGCCGTGGGGCGGATGGCATTGCAGGTGACGCCGTAGCGGCCGAGGTCGCGTGCCACCGTGCGGGTGAGGCCGACGATCCCTTCCTTGGCGGCGCTGTAATTCGCCTGCCCCATGTTGCCGAGGCCGGAAGTTGAGGACGTGTTGATGATGCGTCCGGATCGCTGCTGGCGGAAAATGACGCCGGCTGCTTTAGTGGTGGTGAAATGGCCCTTGAGGTGGACGGCAATTACGGCGTCCCATTCCTCTTCACTCATGTTGAACACCATGCGGTCGCGCAGGATGCCGGCGTTGTTGACGAGGATGTCGAGCCGCCCAAAGGTATCCAACGCGATTTTGACCATGTTCTCGCCGCCCTTCATGCCGGCGACGTTGTCGTAGCTGGCGGCTGCCCTGCCGCCGGCGGCCTTGATCTCCGCCACAACGTGGTCGGCCGGGCCGCCGTCGTTACCGGTGCCGTCCGGGTTGACGCCCGCGTCGTTCACGACGACAGCGGCGCCCTCCGACGCCAGCAGCATCGCCTCACCGCGGCCGATGCCGCGTCCCGCACCGGTGACGATTGCAACTTTGCCTTCGAGTCTGTTGGCCACGGTAGTCTCCTTCCTTATAAGTGCACTCTACATCGTTCATCGCCATGAATATGTGTGTGCGCGGCCCACGCACGCGGCGGCTCGCCCGATCGCCCGGCGGTTGAAACCGCGGGCTTAGACCACGAAACCGGCCGCTGCCGCTTGGGACAGTCCGCGCAGGCGGACTTCGTCTGGAGAGCGCGCGATTTCAGTCGCCGGGCGTGTCCGGATGCCGCTGGCGCCCGGCAGCGCGCTCCGCAAGCCTTTGACGCGTACGCCCGATTAGCCCAGAGCCATAGGGCGGACGGAGATGCCGCCGGATTCGGAGTGCCTATCAAGAATCGGGTAGGTCAGTTCGTACGGCTGGAGATCGGTGAGCAATGCCTTCAACGCCTGGTGACGGGCAGGCCGAGATCGTCGAACTCAATTGGCGGCGTGGGCTTGCTTTCGTGGCGAACGCGATCCAGCTCGTCTGCCAGTTCGTCCCAATCGAGATCGGGGTCGAGATCCTTCCAGATCCCAGCAAGGTGGCAACCGTCACGCGGACTTAGCTTTGCCAGCTCCCTGTCAGCGACCTTAGTGTCGACGAAGTAGCGCACGATCCGGCGGCCATTCTCCTCCAGCGGCACGGCAATCAAGGGTTGGTCCTCTGTCGCGTCGAAACTGGCTGCCTGGACGGGTTGTTCTGCCATCGGTCACACTTCCTGAACGAGGGTATTTGCATTATCTCACGGACCCCGCCCGCGTCGCACATCTTTGGGCGGCAGCCGGCGCGGCCGCCCGGTGGGCTTCTTGTGACGTTCAGATGTTGGGGCGCGCAACGGTCGGCCTATGTCATTTAGTGGAGTTGTTTACATAAACCAATCTGTTTGTTCCATCCGCACGCATGCGCCTCAAAAGCCTATTTCCTTCAACACCGGAGTGATGGAACACTGGCACGCACGCAGTTCTGCAGGTACCGCTCCCACCCAGGGCGGTTCTCAAAGTGGTGAAGAGTTGAGGCGGCCGAGCAGGAATGGTCAGCCCGCTCGACCGCTTCAGTCGACTGTGGTCAGCCGCGGAAATGGGGCAGCGAAGCGCCGCTCGCCCGTTACCCGCCCTTGGCCTTGCGCTCGTTGTCGTCTACCCAGTAGTGCGCCCAGGCTTCGGTGGCCTGCGCATAGGTGCTCGAGCGGAAGGCGAAGGCGTTGTGTACCCACGGCCAGGCAAAGGAGAACCCGGTGTATCTGTAGACCGCCGTCGGCACGTAGATCATATTGTCGGAGACGTAGCGCTGCATGTCGCCGACGACTGCCTTGCGCTTTTGCAGGTCGGTCTCCTGACGCTGCGCTTCGATCATGCCGGTCAGCTTGCCGCCGTCCTGGAATAGCGTGCCACCGGTCTGATTAACGTGGCTGTGGTTGCGGGTGCCGTTCGGGTGAAGCATGTTGAAAGCGTAGCCGTCGACGTCGGAATAGCCGCTCTCCAGCCCATAGGTCATGCCCTTGAAGTTGCCTTTCGTGAAGACCTCCGGAATGTAGACCTTGTTGTAGTCGTCCGGATGGACGTCGAGGTCGAGCCTCAGCTGTTTCATCATCTCGATGACCGCCTCGGCGCTGCTGTCGAAGGTCTGGCCGTAACGCGTTGGCGCGTAGTAGTACTCGGTCTTGAAGCCGTTCGGGAAACCGGCTGCGGCCCGAAGCTGCTTGGCTGCCTTCAGGTCGAACTTGTACCACTGGCCCTCTTTAAACGAAGGGTCCTTTGGATCGAGCCAGTAGCTGGAGAATCCGGCGGGCACCGGTATGTTCGACCATGCCGTCGAGATCGGCAGGCCCGCCTTCTTGATCGCCTGCACGTTTCCGAAGCTGTCGATCAGGCCGTCGCGGTCGAGCTCCATCGAGACGGCTCGCCGCACGCGCGGATCTTTGAACGGAGAATCGGGCTCCTGTCCCGAGAAGTAGATCATCGACATGCCGACGCCGATCGCGCCCCTGCCCAATAGCGCCTCGGGCTCCTGGCTCTTGACTTGGATCACCTCTTCGTTCGTAGGACCGTACTCGTCAATCTTCTTGGCGAGGAACTGCGCCAGGTACTGCGCTTGCTCGGGAATGATGATGCGCTGCGTGTTGTCCTACGGCAGACCCTTTTGCCACCAGTCCTGGCGGCGCGTGTAGGTCGTGCCGACCGACGGCGTGTCTTTATCCAGCGTGTATGGACCGGTGCCGATATTGAGCTTCGCCGGGTCGAACGAGTCTGCCTCTTTGGGGTAGAGAAAGAAGGCTTCGGTGGCGGACGCGATCTGTCCGGGGAACGGCGCGTACTTGAGCTTGAGCTTGAACTGTACCGTCGTCGCGTCGTGTGTAGAAATGCTGTCCACTAGGTTGGTCAGCGCCGCCTGGCTGGGTGAAACGCTCACGAAGCGGTCATAGCTGAACTTGACGTCGCTCGAGTCGAGGGCTCTGCCACTCACCGGCGGGATGTTGCCGAACTTCATGCTCGGCCGCAGGTGATAGTTGTACGTGAGCCGATCTGCCGTCTCAAACCCGGTGGCCGCGTCGGGCGCGACCTCGAACGAGTTCGGGTCCACTCCCGCACCGGACTTGAACATGGAAAGGCGGCTATAGATGTACGCCCCGTGATACTGCGCGGCGAAGCTTGCGCTTTTATAGGGATCAAGGCTGGGGTAGTCGAACCGTCGGCTAGCGCCCACTGCCGGTACTCGTCGGGTTGCTTGCCTACTGTGATGAGGCTAAGCGGTATAACGACGTCACCGTCGAAGCCGGTATCCAAGAGCGCTTCAACGACTGCCGCATACTCACCAAGCGTGAGCGTGAGCGGCAGATAGGGAAAACGTTCGTTCTCGACGCGTACTACAGCCATCTGCCTACGACGCGCGGCCCCAGTTTGAACACGAAGTTACCTGGACCAAAGGCTTCCCTGGCCCTTCTGCCAACCTCGCTCGCGCTCTTGCCCAGGAGCGTACGCCCATCTGACGAGATGGCGACGTACTGGCCATGATGCTCAGCCTCCAGTGGTTTGCCGAACTGCTCATAGAGCTGCGTGGACTGCGCGAGGAGATCCGTTTGCGTCTTGCGCAATGCTTCATTCTGTTGGGTCATCGTGAGCACATCTCATTGAGGACGAACAGCCGGATTCGAGACCCGTTAGACACTCCGGCTACTGCTGCCGGACGGGCTCAATCGCCAGCAAGCACCGGCTGCTTGATCGTGGCCGGCGCGGACTGATCAAGGCTGACGGCAGCGTGTGCCTCCCAGGGGTCCGTCAACTCGAGTTCCCGCGCGATCTCGCGCACGGCGGGGAAGACCTCCTGGCCCAGCAGGCGGATGCAGGTACGCGTATCATCGTGGCTGACCTTGCCGTCGCTACCCCAGAAGGCGAAGATGCCCGGCCGAGTCGCCTCCATGATTGTGCGCAGCTTGCCGATCACCTGGTCGGGCGTGCCGGCGATGATCTGTAAGGCGTCGATTTGCTGATCGAACGGCGTGGAGCGGGCGTGCGGACGGCGGCCGTTGGCGATCTCGACGAACGCCCGCCGGTGCGCGGGCGATCCGTAGCCGGCCGGGTTGCTCCAGACCGGGTGGGCAAGGCCGGTGAACTCGCCCTGCATCCACATGAACTGGCGGGCGTTCTGCAGCGCCTTCTCCTCGCTCTCGGCCACGTGCACGCGCAGCAGGTAGCCGCGGTTCTCCGGACCCGGCGTGTAGCCGACCTCCGCCGCCTGGTCGTAGATCGCCCAGATCTTCTTGGTGTCTTCGATGCTGGTGTTGAGACAGATGTACGGGTAGCGGTGCTTCGCCGCCCAGATCACCGTCTCGCGGCTGGCCACGCCGGGGATCCAGATGCGCGGGTGCGGCTTCTGCAACGGCACCGCCCAGGGGTTGACGACGCGGTGGAAGTAGTGGTTGCCCTCCCAGCGGAACGGCCCCGGCACCGTCCACGCCTTGACGATCAGGTCGTGTGCCTCCTCGAACCGCTCGCGGTTGTAGGCCGGGTTGACGCCGGTGGCGAGCTGCTCCTGCCCGCCCCTGCGCACAAATCCCGAGACGAGCCGCCCCTTGGAGATCATATCGATCATCGCCAGTTCTTCAGCGAGGCGCACCGGGTTCTCGGCCAGCGGCAGCGGGTTGCCGAGCAGGACGATCTTCACCCGCTGCGTGACGGCGGCGAGGATGCTGGCGAAGATGTTGCACTTGGCCTGCATGCAGAACGGCGCGTTGTGGTGCTCGTTCAGCATGATGCCGTCCACGCCCATCTCTTCGGCGTAGACGTACTCCTCGATCCGTTCGTTGTAGAGCCGGCTGCCGGCGACGGGGTCGAAATAGCGGTTGGAGAACATCAGCGCGGTGGCGCCGAACTGCTGTCCCTCGCCTTCGGGGTAGGCCGACATCGGCTGTTCGGTGAAGTACATCAGATGCATGGTTATCTCCTCATCTGGAGCGTGACCGGTGGCGCTCAGACTGCCGCGAGGAAGTCAGTCACGAGCCGGCCGAGCACGTCGGGCCGCTCCATCTCGACCCAGTGGCCGCAGTCCTCGATGATCTCTAGCCGCGCCCGCGGCAACACCCGCGCGTAGGCCTCTCCGGCGCTCAGCGGCACGATGCGGTCGTCGCGTCCCCAGACGACCAGCGCGGGGCTGCGCACACCGCCGAGCAGGTGCGGCAGCGTCGGGTTGAACATGTACGGCCGCCAGGCGATGCGGAATACCATATCGCGGTTGATCTCCCACGCCTCGAGCTGCTCGATAGGCGGCTCGGCGCCGAAGACGGCGTCACATACTGTGGGGTCCTGGAAGCCGGCGCGCAGGTAGGCGACATGGTTGAGCAGTGCCTGGTCGAGGATTTCGCCCTCGGGCGGCTTCAGGCCCATCGCGCCGACCAGCACCAGGCCGGAGAAGCCGGCGGGAGCGAGCGAGGCCATCTCGGCCGCGATCCAACCGCCAAAGCCGAGTCCCACGAGCGCCGCACGCTCCGCTCCCAGGTCCGCCAGCAGCCACTGGTAGACGGCGGCGAGGTCGCGCACGCTGCGCATCCATGCGGGGCGATCGGAGCGGCCGAAGCCAGGATGCGAGGGGACGTAGACGGTGTGTTGCTCGGCGATCAGGTCGTAGAACGGCAGCGGCCCAGGGTCACCGATGTCGTGGTGCAGCACCAGCACCGGCGAACCACTGCCGCCACGGCGCAGATAGAGCTTCTCACCCGCGACCTCGGCGAACTCCTCGGTCCACTGCAACGAAGCGGCGGTGACCCCCACCTCCTCCGGCGTGCATCCGCGCCGCATTCCTTGAAACGTAGAAACATAGCGCGGCGTCTCTGATGGTCGCACGGTATACCGTCGTGCTGGGCCCAGCAAGTGCGCTTTGGAGTTACCCCAGAGTGCTCACTTACGGATCGATCAACACGCCGGGGTTGAGGATTCCGTTCGGGTCAAGTGTTTGCTTGACTGCCCTGAGAGCGGCGGCAAAGGTGTCCGGACGTTCGTGGTCGTACCAGGGACGGTGCATTCTGCCCACCGCGTGGTGATGGGTGATCGTGCCGCCGGCCTTCATGATCGCGTCCGATGCCGCCCGCTTGAGCGCCATCTGATCCTTTGCGGTCAGACCGGGTCGGTAGAGCCCCGCGTAACTGTAGTAGGGCGCGGGACCGTCGGTGTACACATGCGTGAAACGGCAGTTCACCGTTCCGCCGCCGCAGATCTCGCGTAGCGCCTGCAGCGCCGCCGCCCGGACCTGGGCGTCGAACTCGGGCCATCTGTCCCAGGTGATGGCGGTCTCGAATGTGCCGGTCACCATGCCGATGCCGCTCGAAATCGCGCCGCCCACAGAGATGAACGCCTCTCGCCAGGCGCCGACCGCGCCGCCACGGCCGGTCGGTTCCCCCGAGCCGGACGTGATGATCTCCGCGTCGTCGATCTGGCCGCCGGCATCGCGAGCGATGGCGACCGCCTGGCGAATGAACTGATCCTGGGGAACTTCGGCGGACTCGAAGCCGATGATCAGTAGCGACCTCGTACCGTCGAGATTCGCGCTTTCTCGCGACAGCAGCGGGTCCAGAAGCCGCAGGTTGGCGGGCCAGAGCTTGGCCTGAACGATGCGGCGGGTCGCTTCATAGCCGGCTTCCCACGATGGAAAGGTGACGCCCGCGGTGCCGCGGAACCGCGGCCGTGCCTGTACCCGCATCCACGCTTCGGTGATGACGCCAAGGATCCCCTCGCTGCCGATGACGATGCGATTCGGGTCGGGGCCGGCGCCGCTGCCGGGCAAGCGCCTCGCCTCCCACCAACCGGCCGGCGTCAACATGCGCGCCGACTCCACGAATTCGTCGATGTGCGTTTGGTTGGTGGCGTAATGGCCGCCGGAGCGGGTGGCGATCCAGCCGCCCAGGGTCGACATGGTGAAGCTCTGGGGGAAGTGCCGCAGCGTAAGACCGTGCGGACGAAGCTGGTCTTCTAGCGCGGGCCCGTAGACGCCGGCCTGAATGCGGGCCGCGCGGGAGGTCGCGTCGATCTCCAGGACGCGGTCGAACTGGTCCATGTCGATTGTGACGACCGCTTCGTAGCCATCGGGAGGGGTAACCCCATCGACGACCGACGAACCGCCGCCGTATGGAATCGCGACATATCCCTTCTCCGAACACCAGGAAAGCGTCGCTTCGAGCTCCTGTTCGGTCTGCGGATGGGCAACGACGTCGGGTGGATTGTCGAAGATGCCGCGGATCTCGAGCAGACGGTCGCCCTTGGCGTGCTGCGCCCGCTCATAGTTGTCGGTAAAGCAGAATTCGGCGATGGCGTCCGGCGGCTTGATGCGCGGCGGCCGCAGCTTCAGATCGTCGATCCGCGGTACCGGCGGCGGCTCGACCTCGACACCGATCTGTTCGGAAAGACGTTTGGCCTGTTCCGATCGCTGTGCCGGACTCGGCTCCTCTGACTCGAAGCCGTGCATCCAGACGCTACGTCGGGGTTTCGCGATAAACGGCATGGCACACCTCGGACGCGACTATGGTGCAAAGCCTACCGTTTCTGTTTAACGGCGTCGATCAACCGGACAGCGGCCTTCTGAGACGGTGTTCGGACGGCGCTTCCCTAAAGCGTCGTCGCGGTGGAGAATGGCGATAGGGACACATTGTGAGAGGAGTCACAAATGGTCGGCTCCGTCGGGGTCACTGCATGGAACCCCGTCCGCCGTCTGCAAGAGGCACCCGCACTGCGCTTCGGCTATGCGATGTCGATGGCCGGCCGGACCCTCGCGGGATACCGCCTGCTAAAACTGCGGTACCGGCGCCCCGAGCAGCGGGTCGCGTACCGGGCGGCAACTCACGCCTACCACGTCCGCAGCGCCGAGCGGATCTACGACGCCGCGCTGCGCATGCAGGGGCTTATGATTAAGGTTGGGCAGACGATTGGCTCTAACCCGACCGCAATGCCGGCCGAATACATCACCGTCCTCTCACGTTTGCAAGACGCCGTGCCCGCGCGACCGTGGAATGTGGCGCGGCCCGCGATCGAGCAGGAGCTTGGCCGTCCGATTGAAGAGGTGTTCGCCTCGATCGATCGAACATGATGCCGTCGCCGCCGCGAGCCTGGCGCAGGTACACCGTGCCGTCCTGCATGACGGCCGTCGGGTTGCCAACCCGTGGGTGGAGATGCCGGGCGAGATCACGCTGGTTTCCCGCGTTTTTGCGCTCTTGACCGGCACCGGCGTCGGCATCGGTGCCACACCGGAGGTGCTCCCTTCGGTCATGAAGTGGACCCGCCCTGCTGATGAATGCTGGAGGAAGGGGCGGAGCGGTGCGAGCACGCCATTTGCCACTGCTGCCCCTCTTACTCCAACGTTGTAGGCTTTGAGGGTATCCTGTTCTTAACGAGATATTGCCCGTCGGGCGGTGTTCCGCGGGCTGTCTCAGCCAGGGGAGCGGATATGACCACCAAAGAATCGAACCTCGAGGGCGGAGCTGAGCCGGCGCCAGCCAAGAAGAGCGAGCCGGCGGGCGCCACCAAGGCGGAGCCGGACTCGAGTTGGCCCGAGCTCGACCAGCTCGTCGATAGCGTGAAGACCAAGCGGGCAGAAGAGATCACGCGGCAGGAAGAGCAGCGCAATGCGGCGCAGCGCGCTGCGCAAGAAGCAATCAAGGCCTGGGCCGCGATCCAGGCGCAGCAAAGCCTGGAGGAGCTGGCCCAACGGCTGGGCGATCTTGGCGTGACCGCCAAACCAGCGGAGGCGGTGGCCGGCGCGCAGTCGGCCGCCCTCGAGCTTTTGCGCCTGCCAAGGGGCGAGACGGCGACGATCCGCATCGACACTTCGGCGTCACGAAACGGTCCTTCGCGCACTACGGTCCAGGTACAGCGCGGCAGCCAGCAGATGCCTCCGGTAACGCTGAACGTCAACTCCAGTGCAGAGCTGCGGAAGACGTTGGTGGAAATCGCACAAAAGCTCTTGGCCTAGCTCGGTTGCCCAAACGGGAGCGAGACAACCGGCTGTCGCCTAGCCCGCGGCAACGCGAACGTTGGGGCGCGCTACTCGGATTCCACCCGCACGCGGAAACAGTCTCCGTAGATCGCGATAGCTGGACCGGCCGCCCGGCAATTTACCGGCATGCCTCGCCTTCACAGATAGAGCCGCTTCGGCGAGCCGCCCAGGAGCAATTGCTCACGGTCTGGACCGTCGATCCCGCTGCCGCGCTGCCAGGCGAAGCGCACCTCAACCGCTACACGATGACCGTTGCCCAGGCGCTTGAGTTCATCGCCGGCTGCGCCCGCGGCCGCTGGGTGGAAGAGGTCATTCATATGGAGGCGGGTGCATTGCCTACCTAGTGCGAAGGCACCCTGCGGCCTGCTGACCGGTCTGCACGAGCCGGAGGCGACCCACCTCGACATGCTGAGCGCCTTCGTCTGCCCGAACGTGCCGGCCCCGCCTACCCGCGGGCGATCACCGCTGGCTACCTGTCGCACGAGTTCGGGGACGTGAGCCTCATTGTATAGAGGGGGCAGTCGGCAGTAGGCAGTCGCGACGCCTCCTAACCCTCGTCTCCCTTCCCTGAGAGGGAAGGGACGATTATTGGGAGATGAGTTCGGACCAAGTTGCAGCGGCGCGCAGCCGGGGACCTAACCCCGACCGCTCCCCTAACGCCGGGAAGGGCCGATCATCCGGTGGTCGGTACGGGCAATGGTGTAGCGGCGCGCAGCCGGGCGCGTTGCTACGCGCCCCTACCGTAGCTTTTGCAGCAAATACGTTCGTGTTCAAGCTCCCCTTCCCTCTCAGGGAAGGGGCTGGGGGTTAGGAGCAGGGCCGCCCGCGGCCGCCTACGCCACCAGCCGCTCGTAGATCCTTTGCGCTTCCTTGGGGGTTTCGGCCTGGACGTCGATCGAGTGCAGGTCGATACCGGCCGCTTCTTGCGCGGCGAGGCGCTCGCGCGCCGCGTCGATCGAGTCAGTCACGAATCCGAGGCCCTGCTGCATCTCCGCCGGCACTTCGGCCGTGGCGGCAGCCGAGCCGCTCTTGTCGAACGCCGATTTGATCGCCGCCGCCTCTTCGCCGTAGCCCAGTCGAGAGACGTGCTCGTAGTAGAACGTCCCCATGCGTGAGACATAGAAGGCGAAACCGCCGGCGACGCCCTGCCTGACGCGGTCGATATTTTTCGAGCTCGTAACGTGTACCGTGCCGGGGGCGCGGACCGTCAGGCTTCTCGGGTCGCGGCCCGCTTTCGCGGCTGCAGCACGAAACGCATTGATCTCCTTCTCGACGTCCTGCAGCGGCGTCCAGATTGGCAGCCAGCCGTCCGCGATCTGCGCGGTCTGAACCACGCTCTTCGGCGTCAGCGACGCGATGAAGATGGGAATATGCGGACGGAGAACGTCGAAACGCAGAGTGAAGCCGCGATCGAGGTTGAAGATCTTGCCGTGATGGACCAGCTTTTCGCCACGCATGAGCGTGTTGATGATGTCCACGTACTCGTGCATACGCTGCAGCGGCATCCGGAACGGAACGCCGTGGAAGTGCTCGATCACATTGGCGCCGCTACTGCCCAGACCGATGATCATGCGGCCGTCGGATAGCAAATCCAACGTTCCGAACGTCTGCGCCATCAGTCCAGGCGTGCGCGAGAAGATGTTGAGGATACCCGAGCCGATCTGGATGTTCTTCGTGCGCTCTACCAGTTGGGTCATCATCGGCACGGCGTCCTGGCCCCAGGCTTCGGCCACCCAGATCGAATGCACGCCGCCCTCATCGGCGGCTCGGACAAAGTTGAATACCTGTTCCGCGTCGCGGTTGCCGGTCCAGTTGACGTTGGTTGCAAGCCTGAAGCCCACGAGGTCCTCCGATTGCGAGCGGGTGCGTTGAGTTTTGCGTAGTTGGTTCCCACGGGTCGTACCATGCCCCGAGCCGGACTGCAAGCTGAGGAGCCGGTTTTCCGTGCTATGATCCGGCGGTCCACACAAAACCGCCGAGGCGTCGCGGCCTCGAGGAATGAAGATGACGACCACCAGCCGCACCCATCGCATCACCCGCGAGCGGGTACACGCGTTCTGGGACAATAGCTGGCCGCCGTTGCTGGAGATCGATCCCGGCGACACGGTCGTGTTCGAGACCCGCGACGCCTCCGACGGCCAGATGGCTCCCCCGAAGCCGGTGGAGTTCTCCCAGTACGACCGAACGCGCGTCCACCCGCTGACGGGGCCGGTACTGGTGCGCGGCGCCGAGCCCGGCGACACGCTTGAAGTTGGGATCCTCGAACTGCAGACGGTTACCTGGGGCTACACCAGCTTTCGACAGGGAGTCGGGTTGCTCGGCGAAGAGATGGTCGGTCCGTACCTTCACTACTGGGACCTGACCGAGGATCCGGTCCCGTACCTGCGCGGCGTCCATATCCCCAAGGAGCCGTTCCTGGGTGTGATGGGCGTGGCGCCCGAGGAGGCGGGTCGATTCAATACGATGCCGCCGCGCCGCAACGCCGGCAACATCGACGTCAAGCAGCTAACGGCGGGCACAAAGCTGTTCCTGCCTGTGCTGGTGCCCGGGGCGCTGTTCTCGTGCGGCGACGGGCACGCGGCGCAAGGCGATGGCGAAGTCTGCGTAACGGCGATCGAATGCGAGATGACCTCCACATTGCGCTTCGGGTTACACAAGGGCAGGCGGCTGCAGGAGTTCCAGTTCGAGACCGCCGGACCGCTTTCGCCGCGCACCAACACCGCCGGTTACTACGCGACTACCGGCCACGGCCCGGACTTGATGGAGGCGGCGCGCCAGGCGGTGCGGCACATGATCACCCACCTCGCCGACCGCTACGGTTTTTCGCGCGAAGAGGCGTACATTCTGTGTTCCGTGGCCGTGGACCTAAAGATCAGCGAAGTGGTCGACGCGCCCAACTGGGTCGTCTCGGCCTTTTTGCCGTTGAGTATTTTCGAGGAAGGCTCCTAACCCTCGTCTCCCTTCCCGGTGCGGGAAGGGACGATCATTGGGAGATGGATTCGGTCTTGGTTGTAACGCGCCCCGGTAGCGCCTGCAGTGAATACATTCGTATTCAAGCTCCCCTTCCCGCACCGGGAAGGGGCTGGGGGTTAGGAGCGACCGCTTGCCTGAACGTCACCTCGTCATAGGTCGCAGAATGAATCCGATAAAGACGCAACGGGCCAGAGACTTTCGAAGAGAGATGACGGACCAAGAACAGTTGCTATGGCAGCGGCTACGAGGCAACGGACTGAACGGACTGCACTTTCGACGCCAACATGTGATTGATGGATTCATCGTGGATTTCTACTGTCATGCGGTCGGCCTGGTTGTCGAAGTGGACGGTTCTGTGCACGAGAATCTGGCAGAGGCCGACGCCGAACGAGACCAAGCTTTAGCCCGTAGAGGTCTGCGAATTCTGCGTGTTAGAAATGACCAGGTACGCCACAACATGGCGGCAGTCCTATCGACTATCGGCGAAGCCGCCCTCAAAAACGACCCTACCGATAACGACACTTTAGCACCCTAACAAGCTCCCCTTCCCGCGCAGGGAAGGGGCCGAGGGTTAGGAGGTAACCGATGGATCCACTACCAGAGTCGCTGTGGCGGGACCTGGCGATCGCCACGACGGCGACGCTGAGCACGGTGTTGATCCGGCGCGGGTTGCGCTCGACGATGATGACCGGCGTGTTCCCGCTGCGGCCGGGGGCAAAGGTGGCGGGCGAGGCGATGACGCTGCGTTTCGTGCCGGCGCGCGAGGATATGTCCGACCCGGCGATGCTCGCCAACCCGGAGTATCCGCAGCGCAAGGCCGTCGAAAACATCCCCTCCGGCAAGGTGCTGGTCGTCGACGCGCGGGGCGACACCCGCGCTGGCATCCTCGGCGATATCCTTGTGACGCGCATGAAGGCGAGAGGTGCCAAAGGGTTGATCACGGACGGTGCGCTGCGGGATGCGGGCAGCATTCGAGCGATGGACTGGCCGGTGTTCGCTGCCGGCGCCCATCCGGCGCAGCACACCGACCGCCATTTCGCCGTCGGCATCGATGAGACCATCGGCTGTGGCGGCGTGATGGTGCGGCCGGGAGACGTGGTCGTCGGCGACGACGACGGCGTAGTTGTGCTGCCTCGCTCCGTTGCCGCCGAAGTCGCGCGCGCCGCACGCGAGCAGGACGAGCTCGAGACGTTCGTGCAGCAGAAGATCGCCGGAGGCTCGTCCATCGTGGGCGTCTACCCACCGAATGAAGCAACGCGCTCCGAGTTCGAGGCGTGGAAGCGATCGCGAAATCGCTAGTTGCTTGGATCGGCGAGTGATCCCGTTCAACTCGCGCACCATCTGGCGCTGCTGCGTTGCGCTCAGCCCACGCTCGCGCCCACCCAAGAGCCACGCAGTCCAGCGGTCGCGCGGCTTCGTTTCGCTTAGAGGAACTCTACACGACCGCTCAGGTCGGTCGGGCTCAACACTTTCGTGGATCAGCATGAGGGCACGTACGACCGTGCCGATAGCGGTTTGCTGTGGCGCATAGACGATCCCGCTGTGCGGGTGACTGGCAGCGTGTAAGCGCAGGAAGTCAGCGTCTTGCGTAAAGATGGTACGGCACTCTCGCGGTGCAAACGCCAAATGCTGCTCGTCGTCCGCTCCTAGCATGCCGGCATCTTGTGCTGTGAGCACATCCACCCCTCGACGACGCAACCCCTCTGTCGCTGCGCGTGCCACGTGTTCGTCCATGCAGAAATTGATGCGCTCAGCTACCCAGCTTCGCCCTCATTCGATGGTGTGCGCTCGCGGAGGGCAGCTATGAACTCTTCGTCCGCGTTGATGGCCAGGTCGATCTCCTCGCGATGGTCGTAGTAGTAGGCCAACGCCGCGTACACGTCGGACAGCGACAGATCGTGTTCGCCGGCAATTTCGTCAGCGCTCAGGCCGAGGCGCTCGTGCCAGACGACGACGTTTTGCACCGTTATGCGGTGACCGGCAATGCGCGGCTTACCACTCACGACGGCCGGGGTGACTTCAATATGTGCGGGTACGGTGTCCATTACTCTCTCCAGACCTAACGGTGCCATCCGGTAATGGTTAGCCCTCGTAGCTCATGATATGTCGATATGTCCGTCCATGCGTACCATGAACGGCCATTTGGATCGACGCGCCGGGGTGCGAGTGCTACATCGGATAAGCGCAGCGGCATCGGTCGGTTTGTAGGTCATTACCCGACAGACAGAACTGGCCGCCAGAAGTGCCTACTACGTGCTGAGTGTGGCAACGAGCGGCGGCACCACCCCCGGTGGTTCAGCCGGTTCGCAGCCGACGCCGTCCGCCAGGCTGCTGCCTGCAGATCGCAGGCACGACCTCATGGCGCTCGCGCTGCCATCAAACAGCGACGCGCGACGCAGGGCGAGTCGCTGTGCCGGGCCCCCGTTGTAGAGCCACTTCCGCTGTATACTCCATCGTGCTGCAATGCTTCTACTGCATTGGGGAGTCGCATGCCCAACGAACGCGTACAGCGCCATATCGAGCGACTCCTGGATGAGGCAGATCAAGCGCTCGCCGCGCGGGATTGGGCGCAGGTACGGGCCTGCGCCCAGGACGTGCTTGCGCTCGACGCCGAGAACGCCGACGCCACCGCGTTGTTGGCGGCGGCAGAGCGCTGGCTCAAAAACGCCGCTCCTCCGGTAGGGCCAACCGTTAGCGGCGCGGTGCCTCCATCCAGCCCGTCACCCGCTGCCGTCGCACCAATTCCGACTGCATTCGCGAACGGCCGCTACCAGGTGACGCGCTTCCTGGGTGAGGGCGGCAAGAAGCGCGTCTATCTCGCCCACGATACGCTGCTCGACCGCGACGTCGCCTTCGCCCTGATCAAGACCGAAGGGCTCGATGACGCCGGCCGCGAGCGTATCCAGCGCGAGGCGCGTACGATGGGCCGCCTCGGCGCCCACCCGCACATCGTCTCCGTCTTCGACTTGGGCGATGAGCCCGGGGGACCCGAAGCTCAGGGGAGACCGTCGCAGACTTCTCACGCCGGCCCCATGAGCAAAGCCCTGGGGAGACGGTCGGAGACTTCACATGCCCAGCCCTACATCGTCACCGAGTTGATGGTCGGCGGCGACGTCGAGGGGCTGATCGAGAATGCGCCCGAGCACCGCCTGCCGCTGACGCGGGCGCTGGAGATCGGGGGACAGGTCTGCCGGGGGCTGGAATTCGCTCACGCGCAGGAGGTCGTGCACCGCGACCTCAAGCCGGGCAACGTCTGGCTGACGGCCGACGGCACGGCGAAGATCGGCGACTTCGGCCTCGCCGTGGCGTTGGACCGCAGCAGGCTGACACAGGCGGGGATGATGGTCGGCACGGTGAGCTACATGCCGCCTGAGCAGGCGCTGGGCGGTGAGATAACGGCGCGCTCGGACCTCTACAGCCTGGGCGCGATGCTCTACGAGCTGGTCACCGGGCGGCCGCCGTTCGTGGGCGACGAGGGCGTGGCGATCATCGGCCAGCACCTCAACACCGCTGCCGTTGCGCCTTCCTGGCACAACCCTGCCTGCCCGCCGGCGCTGGAGCGGCTGATATTGCACCTGCTGGAGAAGGACCCGGGCAAGCGCCCGGCATCCGCCGCCGTGGTGCGCGAGGCGCTGGCCGGTATCACCGCCGGGAAAGGCAGCAGCGAGACGGCGGGCAGCGCGCAGCAGGCGCAAGCGACCGGCGAGCAGGCCGGGCAGAGCCCCATGTACCAGCGGGCCTTCGTCGGCCGCGACCAGGAGCTGCGCACGCTGGAGGCCGCCTTCGACGCGGCGCAGTCCGGCCGCGGCGCGCTGGTGATGGTGGTGGGCGAGCCGGGGATCGGCAAGACGACCCTCTGCGAGCAGCTCGCAACCTATGCCGCTGTGCGCGGCGGCCGCACCCTCGTCGGCCACTGCTACGAGGCGGGCTCGCTCTCGCTGGCCTATCTCCCCTTCGTCGAGGCGCTCCGCACCTACGTGCTCAGCCGCGACCCAGAGCCGCTGGGCAAGGAGCTGGGCAGCGGCGCCGGCGAGGTGGCGCGCATTGTCAGCGAGGTGCGCCAGCGGCTGGCGGTCGAGCCGTCGCCGCCGTCGGGCGACCCCGAGGAGGAGCGCTACCGCCTCCTGCAGGCGATCACCTCGTTTCTGCGCAACGCCGCCGCGGTGCAGCCGCTGGTGCTGGTGCTGGAAGACCTGCACGACGCCGACCGCGGCACGCTCGACCTGCTGCAGCACCTGGCGCGGAACCTCGCCGGCAGCCGCCTGCTCGTGATCGGCACCTACCGCGACATCGAGGTGGACCGCATGCACCCGCTCTCGGCCGCCCTGGCCGAGCTGCGGCGCAGCGCCGGGCTCAGCCGCGTGCTGCTGCGCGGCCTCACCGCCGACGAAGTGCAGCGCATGCTGGCGACGATCGCCGGCCACGAGGTGCAGTGGGGACTGGCGGAGGCGGTCCACCGCCAGACCGAGGGCAATCCGCTGTTCGTGCAGGAGGTCGTGCGTTACCTGGCGGAGGAGGGGCTGATCAAGCGCGAAGGCGGCCGTTGGCGGGCGGCGAGCGAAGGGCCGCTGGCGAGCGCCATCCCCGAGGGGCTGCGCGACGTGATCGGCAAGCGGCTGGCGCGGCTGAGCCCGCAGTGCAACCAGGTGCTGGCCGTGGCGGCGGTGATCGGGCGCGAGTTCGAGCTCGGGACGCTGCGGGCGGTGGCTGGCATCGAGGAGGAGACGCTGCTGGCGGCGCTGGAAGAGGCGCTGCGGGTGGCGGTGCTGCAGGAACAGAGCCGGCCGGGCAGCGTGCGCTACCGTTTCCAGCACGCCTTCTTCCGCCAGACGCTCTACGAGGAGCTGATCGCGCCGCGGCGGCTGCGCATCCACCAGCAGGTGGCGCGGGCGCTGGAGCTGCAGTACGCAAACCGCCTGGAGGAGCACGCGGCCGAGCTGGCCGACCACTTCGCCCAGTCCACCGACCCGGCCGACCTGGCCAAAGCGGTGGAGTACGGTGAGCTCGCCTCCCGGCGGGCGCGCGGCGTCTACGCCTACGGCGAAGCGGCGCGGTTGCTGGAGCAGGCGATCCAGGTGCAGGAAGTGGCCGACCCGGCGAACACGGAGCGCCGTTGCCAGTTGCTGCTGGCGCTGGGTGGGGTGCTGCTGCCGGCGGGCGAGCCACTGCGCGCCGCGGAGGAGGTCGGGCCGGAAGGGTTCCGGCTGGCGGAGGCGCTGGGCGACCGGCGGCAGGCGTCTCGCGCCTGCCAGTTAGTGCTACAGGCGCTGACCAGCTACGGCGCCCGCCTGGCGACGCCGCAATGGCGGCAGTGGGCGGAGCGCGGCGACCGCTACGCCGACCCCAACACGGTCGACCGGCTCTACGCCGACATCTCGCTTTCCTACATGTGGGACGCGTTGGGAAATACGAAGGACGGGCAGGCGCGGCGCGCCCAAGCGCTGGAGCAGGCGCGGCAGTTGCACAACCGCGAGGCGACCGCTTACGTGGGCTGGCTGATCCTGGGTGCAACGACGCCGGAACAGTGGCGGGAGCACGGGGCGCTGGCGGAGGAGCTGCTCACGGGTGCCAGGGAAGGCGTCCGGCCGCGCACCTTCGGCTACCTATTAAACATTTGTACCGCGGTCGAGCTCGGCCTGGGCCGGCGCCCGTCCGCCGAGGCGCTGGGGACGGAACTAAAGGATATCGCCGAGCGCTCGCGTGACGCCTTCTTGCCGGTCTTACCCGCGGGGTGGGAAACACTGCTCGCCTATCTCGACGGGAGGCTGGATGCGGCGGCGGAGGCGGGGCAGCACGTGGCGGCGCGTGCGGGCGAGTCCGGTGGAGTCATCGATTTGGTTTTGAGCCGCGTAACGCCACTGCTGCACCTCGGCAGGGCTGCCGAAGCGCTGGCCGCCGTTGAAGCGGTTAGCGATCGGTCTGTAACCCTCCGGGAGTCCACGCGCGCCCTCTGTCTTGCCCACCTGGGCCGGCACCCTGAGGCACGAGCGGCGTTGCGCCGTCTGCTGGAGATACGCCATGTCGGTTCTGCTGAGGACGCGACCAGCATGACGTGGCTCGCCGTTCTTCTGGAGGCGGCGGTGGTCTTGGGGGATCGGGAGTCGGCCCGGCTGCTGGCGCCGCTGCTCGCGCCCGCGGCGCCGGCCTCTATGGCGCTCGGTTATCCGGCATGCCCTGCCCGGCTGCTGGGCGGGGCGGCGGCGCTGCTGGGCGAGCGCGAGCAGGCGTGGGTCTATTACCTTCAGGCGCTGGAGGCGGCGGGCAAGATCCGCTTCCGCCCCGAGATCGCGCTCACGCACCTGCAGCTCGCCGAGTTGCTGCTCGACGGTTCGGACCCGGCCGAGCACGCAGAGGCCGTCGCGCACCTCGACGTCGCGATCGAAGAGTTCCGCGCGATGAAGATGCAGCCCTCGCTCGAACGCGCCCTGCGCCACAAAGAGCTGCTCAAGGCGTAGGCCATCCGTGCTGGCAACAGCTTCAGTGCCAACCCGCGTAGATGGGCTCCTGGCTCCCGGTTTCTGCATCCGGCCGCGCTCATGCGACCATGATGTTGGGTCTGGCGGCGGACTATCGCCCGTGCCGGTCCACGCTCTCACGGGAAGCCCGCGTGTCCGCCAAACTGCAGCACGTCCGGCTGATCCTCGCGTCGGCTTCGCCGCGACGGCGGGAGCTGCTGTCCGCGCTCGATGTTCCGTTTACGGTTCGGCCGGCGAACGCGGAAGAGGATGTCGATCCCGCGCAGGCGCCGGAGGCGGCCGTGCGGTCGATCGCCGAACGCAAGGCAACCGCGGCGCGCGCGGCGAACGGCGGTCAGTCTCTGGTGCTTGCGGCCGACACGGTGGTCGTGCTCGATGGGCGGGTACTCGGGAAACCCGCCGACGCTCCGGAGGCGCGCGGCATGCTGGCCGCCTTGGCCGGCCGCCGCCACGACGTGTACACCGCGGTCGTCGTGTGTGACGGCGAGCGGCGGATTTCCGAAACAGTTTGCACCGGCGTCACAATGCGGCAGTACTCGACCGCCGAAATCGACGCGTCGATTGCGGCAGGAACTCCTTTCGACAAGGCCGGGGGCTACGCCATCCAGGATCCGCTGTTGCGCCCGGTGGAGCAGTTCGACGGTTGCTATTGCAACGTGATGGGGCTACCGCTCTGGACGGTTCGCGACTTGCTTTTGCGCCTGCGTCCGGACAGTCGGACGCAGGCGCCCGACGCCGTTTTGGAACGCTGCGCGGGCTGTCCCTCGCGTCCCGAATGACGGTGAATGCTACACTCACGGCACATAATTTCCTGCCCACCACGCACTGAAGCTCCGAAAAGGACGGTCCCCCGCATGACTGATCCCACAGCAAGTCAGCCCGCAGCCTCAGCGCGCCCGGACGCCGGACTGAGAAGGCCGTCCCATGTTCGGCGGCCGGCGCTGCTTTTCTTTGCGCTCATCGCGCTGGTTGCTCTCTGCTCGGTCGCCGGCCGAGCAGCGCCGGCCGTACGAGCGCAAGCCAACGAAAGTCACCTGCAGACGGTAAAGGTTGAGTACGGCATCCTGCTCGACCTCTATGTGCGCCCGCTCGATTCCACGGAGCTGCTGGACGTCGCCTGGAGCGGCGCCACCAGCTATCTGCGTCGCAAAGGGATGACGGTGAGCACGCCGCCTCCGCGCCTCCAGGGTGACCGTGACCAGGCGTTCGCCACCTTCGGCGACTCATGGGCTGCGCTCGGCGTGGAAGTTGCTGGGCGGTTCGATATGACGTTGGTTGCATTCGCTGCCGACAATGCGATGGCTAACTCGCTGAATGACGATCACACCGGTTTTCTGTCCCCCGATATCTACCAGGCTGAACAGCAGGATCTGGGCGGCGCCGATTCGACTCAGATTGGACTGGGAGTGGACAGCAACAGCGAGCCCCCTCACGTGGTGTTCGAGCTCGCGCCGGGTGGACCTGCGGAGCAGGCGGGGATCAGACCCGGCGATTCGATCGTGGCGATCAATAGTCAGAGTGTTGAGTTCCTGGCCGACGGGGCGTACGACGATGCGCTCGGCGGCCCTGCGGGCAGTGCCGAGACCGTAACGGTTCGCCGGCCTGGGTCGCGGGCGACCGTCGATATCACGGTCGTGCTCGGGCCGTTCCGCTTGCCGATCTTTTCGTCGGCGATCCTCCCCGAAGGTGTGGGCTATATGCGCCTGCGTAGTTTCGTCAATCCCTGGATCGCGCTAGACAACAACCAGAACGTCCTCCAGGAGCTCGACGCTGCGCTGAAATCGTTTGAGAGCGCCGGCGTCACCGAGTGGATCTTGGATCTACGCGACAACCTGGGCGGCGCCGGCCTGACAAACCAGGCGTTCGCCGGCCGGTTCCTTGCCGACGGTCGAACCGATATTGATACCGACGACCGCGGTCACCGCGCCGAATACCTGGTCGATGGGCACGTATTTCCGGTGCAGCGGCCGCTGGCCGTGCTGATCAACGGCGGTTCCGCCTCTTCATCAGAAGTCGTCGCGTCGACGCTGCACGAATACGGGCGCGCGACGCTCGTCGGAACGCGCTCGGCCGGCGGTCTCGGATCGGCCGATATTTTCCCGCTCCCCGACGGCGCCGGTTTAGAAGTTACTGTGGCGCGGGTGGTCAGCGGCCGCTACGGCACGCAGATCGACAACGTCGGTGTGGCCGCGGACGTGCAGGCCGGTCCGCCAACCTTGTCTGATCTGGCTGCGGGGCGCGATCCGGTGATCGAGGCGGCCGAGTCGGCGCTTGCCGGCCAGCAGTCCTTTACACCGCCCGCGGTTACCGATGCGACGCTTTCCGAAGCTGACGTCCGCTCCGCGCTGTCGGCGTACGAGGTATCGACCGCGGAAGTGCCCCAGGCGCCGGAAATCCAGACGGTAAATAGCTTCGGGGACTTCGTGATCAACCGCTATAACGAGTGGAACAATTGGGAGGGTGGCGGTAGAGACGGCTTCGCGTCGCGCGACCTCGCCCGCCAGCGCGGCTGGCAGGGGGCGTTGCTCCAGTTCTTCGGTCAGGATCCGGAAGGCCCGGCCATGGTCGTGGAGGCGGATCTCTATACGAACGCGGACGGCGCCGCCACCGCGATGGCTGGGAAAGATTTCCCCGATCTGCTCGTGCCTGTCGCCTCACCGCTCCAGCTCGGCGACCAATCGATCGGATTCAAGGGGCAGTGGGCCGACACCGGTCTGCGCGAGATCGTTTGGCGGCACGGTCGCCTGCTCTTCACCGTGGCGTTCAGCACGGTGCCCGGCGAAGAGACGTTCGACCCGCTCGTCATCCTCGCCAGGGCCGTTGAGGCGCACTACACGGCGCACTCGTTGAACTGACGGGGGTGCGGCGGCGGGGTTGGCCTTCATCCCCCTGACCCCCTTCTCCCAATACTGGGAGAAGGGGGCAACCCTTGGGAGCGACGACGTTGGTGTCGCGGGTTAAAGACACCCTCCGGAACGCGGGCATGCCATTGGCATGCCGCATTGGCGATTGCAGCAGGCCGTGCCGACTCCAAGCTCCCCTCGCCCAGAATTGGGAGAGGGGCCGGGGGTGAGGGCCCGCGGGGCCGGGAGGGAGGGCCGAGCTTCCTCGCGCGGGCGAAACTGATCCTGGAGGACAGCCGATTAACAGGGAAGCACCCGGCGTAGTTCTCTCTGATGCGCCTCCGCCCAATGCAGAGGTTCAAGCGGCCATGGAGCGTTACCTCGACGGGCGCGGCGTCGGCCTGCGCGTGATCGAATGCGAGCGCATATCCGGTGGCTTCGAGACGTTCATTTATGGAATTCGTGTTGAGCGGCTGTACGGCGACGGTCCTCCAAATACACTTCTGCCGGCCGGCGAGCGGCTGATCCTGCGCATCTATCGCGGTCCAGGCGTCGTGGAGCGGTCGACGTGGGAGGCGCGAATCATTGAGCGGGTGCGGGACGAAGGTGTGCCGGTACCCCCGGTATACCTCTACGAGCCCAACCCGGCGCCGCTTGGCGGGCCGTTTCTGCTCCTTGGGCTGGTGTCAGGGACGAGGATGGACCAGGCAGCTCTGGGCGCAGGGCCAATTGCGGTCGTGCGTATGATCCGAAACTTTGCCCGGGCACAGGTCTCGATCTACAAGATCGAGTGGCCGGAGGGGCGCTCACTTGTCCCCGCAACGGAAAATACCGAACTCGGACCACTGGCATGGGCTCCCCAGCGCCTCGCGGCCGCCCGACGCGAGCTGGAGTCGCGCAACCTGAAGCAGTTGCTGCCGGTTATCGACTGGCTGGAAGCCAACCGGTCGTCGATCGAAGCCGGCGAGGAGGTGCTGATCCATGGCGATTTTCATCCCCTCAATATCTTCGTCGAGGGCGCACAGATCAGCGGCATCATCGATTGGGGTTCGGGCGGCTTCGCCAACAAGCACGAGGACATCGGCTGGTCGAGCATGCTGATCGCCACCGCCACGTCCGCCGACCGCAAAGAGGACCGGAAACTGGCTCCCTTCCGCACGGTCACTCACCGCGTCTACCTCGGCTGCCTGTGGGAGGCGTGCCGGCTGAATCGCAAGCAGCTTCGCTACGGCGAGGTATATGCTGGTCTGCGCTGGATGATGGTCTTCCTGCCCACGTTCCTGCCTGACGCCGGTCCGCCGCTGCTCAACAGCGATGCGGTGGCGTTCACGACGCCACTGTACGTCAAACGCGTTCGACGCTTCATAGAGAAGCGAACAAAGCTCAAGCTCCAAATCGAGCAATCGTTGTCGCCATAGCTCCGGGCAGTGTTCTGGATGCTGTGGCCGTAACGAACACGGGAGAACCCTGCTTGCAACGGACAGTGCTTCGCCCGGGAGATCACGCCCCCGACGTGGCGGTTCTGAATTCGGAAGGCGAAACCGTTCAGCTCTCCGAATTGTGGCGGGAGCGGCCCGTCCTGCTCGCTTTCCTGCGTCACTACGGCTGACCGTTCTGCCGCGAGCTGGCCGCGCAGTTGCGCGACGAGACTGGACAGCAACGAGTGGTCGCGGTGGCGATCGTCACGATGGGCAAGCCCGAAGCGGCGGCCGAATTTTGCCACGTCCACCGGCTGCCATTCACCTGTCTCTCCGATCCGGAGCGCGGTTCCTACCGCGCCTACGGATTGCGGCGCGGAACGATCGGCGAGGTGATAGGGCCGGGTCCGATACTCGCCGGCCTGCGCGCCGCCGCTAAGGGCCATCTCATTGGACGGCCCGTGGACGACGTCTATCAGCTCGGCGGCCTCTTCGTGGTTGGCACCGACGGGCTCATTCGTTATGCCCGCTATCCCCGACATTCCGGCGACAACCCGCCGCATGGAGAGATAAGCCGGATAGTGACCACAGTGTCCGACGAAGCGACTTAGACCAATGACCATCTTCGTTTTTTTCGGTCACCCCGGGGCGGGCAAAACGACGCTGACCGATCGGTTCGCCGAGTTGAACAATATTCGCGGTATTGATACGGATCAGTTCATGACCCCCGAGGAGCGGGAAGCGGCGGCATTCGGCCGGTACACCCAGGCGATGCGACACGCCAACATTCAGCGCTACACCGGCCACATAAGGGCGGATCCTGCCTGTCGCCCGCACGTCGCGGTGGCTGACGGACTGCCTACCAACGCCTCGCGTCGACTCGTACTCGACCAGTTCCCGGAGGGTTCGATCGTTTTTGTGCTTGTGAAAACTCCGCGTGCGCTCTGGGAGGAGCGGCTGGAAGCGCGCAAGGTCAGCCTGGTTAACATCGGTGTCACCCAGGCCGAGGCCTATATCCGCGCCTACTGGGAACCGATGCCTGCGGACATCCTCTGCGAGCACGTTGTGAATGGACGGGACCCCGAGGCCGTGGACGCGCAGCTGCGCAGCCTGTGGACGCGGTTTACTTGAGCTCTGCAATGCTTAAGGGCCACGAGGTATTGGGCTAAACGACTGCCTACTGCCGACTGCCCCCCCGTAGAGCCCACGCTCATCGATGTAGCCGGCCACAGATGCGGGCACGAGATATCGTAACGAGCGGCTGTCGACGGCGCGCCGCCGGATGTCGGACGAGCTGATCTCCAGCTCCGGCATTACGAAGAGCTCGATCACGGCAGTCACGCCCGGAACCCAGGCCTCGAGGGCGGTATTGTCCGGTATCACTGTGCCGGCACGCGCGGCTACAGAAAGGCGGGTCTGGGCGATGATTCGCTGGGGCGCGTGCCAGTTCGGCAGGTCCAGCAGTGCATCCGCGCCCAGGATGAAGTGGAAGGTTACACCCGGTCCGAACTGCCGATGTAACGCGGCAAGCGTATTGGCGGTGTAGGTCGGGCCATCGTGCTCGATCTCTACGGTCGAGACGGAGAAGAACGGGTTGCTGGCAGTTGCCAGCCGCACCATTGCGAGTCTGTCGGCGACCGGCGCGATCGGACGGTTTACCTTGCGCCAGGGCTGAGGTGCCGGCATGAACAACACCTGGGAGAGATGAAGCTGCTCGCGCGCCTCTTCGGCCAGGCGGAGATGCGCCAGGTGAATCGGATCGAAAGTGCCCCCCAGGATGCCGATCTGCTGGTCCACATGCGCAGTCATCACAGCCGAGGATACACGCGGTGTACCGGCACGCGGAAGGAGACCGCGCCGGGATGAACATTGACCGGTCGAACCGCTGCCCGTAGCCTGAAAACCGGTAGACAAGAGCATTGTGGTGATGCTTCGCAGTCGCCACCGAAGCGAGGTGGATTGGACAATGGCCGCACGCGGTAAGGTTTTTTGGACCAGCGAGCCGGTGCAGGGAGAGGCAGGCAGGTACCACGTCGCGGTCCTGCGGCTGATGCCCGGTCAACATTCGCTCGGCCGGCGTGACCTGTATACCGCCACGCTGTACCGCCATAGCGATTCGGGGGATGAGGCGGTCGAATCCGGCTTCTGGAAACACACAGCGCCGCCGCACGACTCCGACAAGCTGGCTTTCCGAGACAAGGCCCGCCGCGCGGCGCAGGAGACTGCTGCTCCGGCAAGCTAGCTCTCATACACCCGGAGGAACCATATGCCCGCCATCCAGACTGCTGCCGGCTCCGTAGATACCGCCCAGCTTGGTCAGACCCTCATGCACGAACACATCGTTCTGATTCCCTGGACTGTGCGGATGAATCTGCCGGGCGTATGGAATCGAGAAGCGGCCGTCGAAAAGGCAGTTGACGGCGTTCGGCAGGTGATGGCCAGAGGTGCGAGGACCCTGGTGGACCTGACGACGGTGGACCTGGATCGTGACGTGACGTTGGTAGCGGAGGTCGCCCGGCGAACGGGGTGCAACATCATCGTCGCGTCTGGTTGCTGGTGGCAGCCTCCCCGTTTCTTTGCGAGCGCCCCGATCGAGTGGCTGGTGGAGCTCTGGGCGCGCGAGATCGACGAAGGCATCGCTGACACCGGCATACGCGCGGGCATTATCAAGCTTGCGACGGATAAGGACGGGTTGACGGCGCCGATCGAGAAAATGCTCCGCGCCGGAGCGCGGGCCCATCGTGCGACCGGCGTACCGATAAGTACACATACCGATGTAGCCAGCAGGCGTGGCGAAGATCAGCAGCGGATCTTCGAGGAGGAAGGGGTCGATCTGAGCCGGATCGTCATCGGTCACAGCGGCGACAGTACCGACCTGGATTACCTGCGCGGGCTGATGGACAAGGGCTCGACAATCGGCATGGATCGCTTTGGACTCGACCAGATGTGTCCGTTCGAGCAACGGGTCGACACGGTCGCTCAACTGTGCCGTCTCGGGTACAGCGACCGTATGGTCCTCTCCCACGATGCAAATTGTGATTACGGCTTCTTTCCGGGGTTCGATATCAGACAGCGGCTGCCGCACTGGCACTTCAACCACGTGTTCGACGACGTGCTGCCCGCACTGCGGTCCAAAGGTGTGACCGACGAGCAAATCTACGCGATGCTGGTAACAAATCCGCGGCGCATCTTCGAACGCGACGGGTCGTATTGATATGCTGCTGCGAATAAGTGGCCCTTAAGCGCCATTGCCATATCGGTCTTCCGATCGGCAATGTGGCACTTGAGGTATACTGCGCGAGACACAAGGGAGGTTGAATAGCATGTTTGTGTTACGCACGTGGCTCACCGCGCATCGCCGCTCAGCACTCGTGCCCTGCGCTGCCGTGGCTGTGATGGCTGCGTTGTTACTCATTGTCGCGCTTCCGGGCAATCTGGGACCGGTCTATGGACAAACGGGCCCCGCCGCTTCTCCACCAGCCAACAACCCGCCGCCGGGAAACAACCCGCCGCCGGGAAACAACCCACCGCCGGCCAATAATGTACCCGCCGGAACTTCAGGCGCACCGGTAACGGCGTCCGTCGCACCGGGAACTACGACGACAGTGACCGTACCCTTCACGCTACCGGCTGCGGCTGCTCCGACGGCGGCTCGACCGGCCGCTCCGGCAGCGGCGCAGGCCCCCGCACGGGCGGCTGTTCCTGCCGCCCAAGCTGCCGCTCGACCGGCACTTCCCAACACCGGTACCGGTGGACAGAACGGCTCGTCGGAGCCTATGCTGCCGCTGCTGGTGGCCGCACTGCTGCTCTGCGGCGCTGGCGTCTATGCTCTGCGTCGCGTCATGCGATAACGCGGCGTCGCCCAATCACCGGGGCGCCGGACGAGGTCCGATGCCCGAAATCGTAGCCGAAAAGCCGCCCCCGCTGTCTTATGATTGCGGGGGCGGTTTCTGTCACCGACATTCCGCCAAGGCAGCTTCCACCTCTACGCTCCCAATGTCCTGTTCGGCTTTTCCGCTCTTGGAAGCGCGATTATGCTGCTGATCGTGGCACGGTCGCCACGCAAGTGGTCGCTTTAGGGTGCGGGACAGGGTGTGAGGAGGTCAAACATGGTCGCGACGCCGGTAGGTCTCGGGGAGCGATATGACGTCATCGTGGTGGGCGCCGGGAATGCGGCGCTGTGCGCGGCGCTGGCCGCACAAGAGGCGGGCGCGAAGGTGTTGGTGGTCGAAAAAGCGCCCCTGCATCTTCGAGGCGGCAATACCGCCTTCACGGGCGGCGGCTTTCGCTTCGCCTACGATGGTTTCGACGACGTGCGCCGCTTGCTTCCCGACCTTTCGGATGACGAGGCTGCAAGCATAGAGGTCGGCTCCTATCCGCGAGCCCAGTTCTACGACGACCTGATGCGTGTCACCGAGGGTCTTTCGGACGTGGACCTCGCCGATGCCCTGGTCAACGACAGTTTTCCCACGATGCGTTGGCTGGAGCAAACAGGGATGCGCTGGGTGCTGCTCTACGGAAGGCAGGCGTACCGCGTCGGCGACAAGCTGCACTTCTGGGGTGGGCTGATCGTCGAGGCGGTCGGCGGCGGTCAAGGCCTTTCCGATCAGATGTTCGGCCTCTGCAAGGCGCGGGACATAAACGTTGTCTACGAAACTAAAGCTATGGATCTCGAACAGGACGATCGCGGCGCCGTCACCGGGCTGCGGGTCCGCGGGCCTGATGGCGACCGGTCCATCGCCTGCGGCGCGATCGTGCTCGCCGCGGGCGGCTTTGAGGCTAACCCCGAGTGGCGCACGCGCTACCTTGGCGCGGGCTGGGAGCTGGCGAAGGTTCGTGGCACCCGCTATAACACCGGCGACGGCATCCGCATGGCGCTCAAAGCGGGGGCTCAGCCGTTCGGGCACTGGTCCGGTTGTCACGCGGTCGCCTGGGATCTGAACGCGCCGCCGTTCGGCGACCTGAAAGTGGGCGATCTCTTCCAGAAACACAGCTACCCGCTCGGGCTGATTGTGAACCTGGAAGGGAAGCGCTTCGTGGACGAGGGCGCCGACTTTCGCAACTACACGTACGCCAAGTACGGGCGCGCGATTCTTGCCCAGCCGGAACGCACCGCCTTCCAGCTTTTCGACGCCAGGGTGATGGACATGTTACGGGATGAATACCGCATCTCGCGCATCACTAAAGCCACTTCCGACACCATCGCAGGGCTGGCGAATGCCTTGGGGATCGACCGCGATGGGCTGACCGAGACGGTCCGCGCCTACAACGCCGCGGTGCAAGACGGCGAATTCAACCCGGCGGTGCTCGACGGCAAGGGGACGCTCGGCATCACGCCGCCGAAATCAAATTGGGCCCAGCGATTGGACATGCCGCCTTATACCGGGTTCGCCGTTACGTGTGGGATTACCTTCACGTTCGGCGGGCTCCGCATCGAAGCCGGCACGGCCCAGGTACTGGACACCGAAGACCATCCGATACCCGGGCTCTACGCGACAGGCGAACTGGTCGGCGGCCTCTTTTACCACAACTATGCGGGCGGTTCGGGCCTGATGGCGGGGTCCGTGTTTGGTCGCAGGGCTGGTACCGCGGCGGCGAAGGCGGTGGTAAGCAGCGCCCGCTAAGCCGTTGCGGTAGCTCCGCTCAACCGCAAATTTCCGGTCGGGTTTCAGGTTCAGGCGGCACCGGCGTCGACGCCAGCACGCCGATCGGCGTTCCGGCGGCGGCCGCGGCCAGTAACAATTCGTCCTGGGCCCGGGCGTAGCCGGCGATGGTCGCGGGGTCGATTGAATCTTCGTTCGTGCGGTAATTCAGGTAGACCGTCACCTGGCCGCGAATGAACACTTCCGTCCCCACGGTCAGCCAGACGTTCGCGCCGCTGTCAAGGTCCGACCATGACCCGAAGATATCGACGTCGCCGACGCCGAGTGAACCGATCTCCTGAAAGTTTGGCTTGTCGGCGTTCAGACCGAGCACATCGCCGTTCGCGATGTTGCCGGGAAAGAACGGCAGGCAAACAGCGTACTGCGTAGGAACGGTGACGATTACGGACAAGAGAGTGTAATCCTGCGCCGTCGACCCGTCGGCAACGAAGACCCGTGTTCGCTGCTCGTTTGTGGCAGTGGGCCGGCGCGGGGTCGGAGACGCATCGCCGATGACGTGGAATCCCGGTACCGCGTCAGCCGAAATCATCACCGCGGCCAGGTCGTCGTCGGTGACAGTCTGTGCCGAAACGGGGCGGAAGCGCAGTGAAACGGCGAGACTGACAACCAGTGCTAGAAGGAGGAATTGTTTACGTCTCATAGATTCTCAACTCGTTTTTTATGAACGTTGCCGGGTGTCCCGTAACCGCGCGGCGACGAGGCACATCAGGCCAACCGGCAGGGTGAGCACGAGGAACGTCGTTCGATACGAAGTCGACGCTGCCAGTTGGCCGGCAAGGAGCGGGCCGGTCACGCTGCCGAAATCGACGCCCATCCGGTAGAGTCCCATCGCGGCGCCGGAACGTTCCGGAGGCGCCACGTCGACGATGATTGCCGCCGGAGAAACGCCCGCGTAGCCGGTGCAGATGCCAAGACCGATCATCGCGACGAAGAGCAGCGGTACGTTCGCCGGGCCCGCGAGTACCAGCATGCCGGCGATTCCGGCGCCGAGGCCTACCAGCACTGCCACTTTGCGGGGCCGACGGTCCGAAAGACTGCCCGCATGTGGCAGGACCGCCAGGTTAACCGCGGCCGCTACGGTGAGCGCATAGCCGATCACCTGCGTGGAGAGGTGCAGCGTGTGATCGGCAAAGAGCGGCGTGAGCGTCGAAAGTACACCCGCTCGTATCACGAACACGACGGTGGACAGCGCAACCGCGCTCGCGAATGCCCCGTCTCGCAGCAATGCGAATGTCGAACCCGAGCGGTCCTGGCCCCGAGGAGCCAGCGCCGGTAGCCGCGCCGGCAGCGTAAACACGGCAACAGAAGCGCAGATCACAGCGAGAGCGGCGTAGCTGTATAGGGGCACACGGTAATTGAACAGACCGGCGAGCAGGCCGCCCAGCGACGGTCCGAAAGCCACGCCGGACATGATGGCCGCCTGGTAGATGCTCATCGATCTGGCCATGCGCGCCGCGGGCGTCGTCCTTGCCAGGATGTTCATGGCTGCGGTGACGTAGAGCGCCGATCCGACGCCGGCCAACGCTCGTCCGGCGAGCAGCAGTCCGTACGACGGAGCCGCCCCGGCGATCACGCTGCCGGCCGCTACCAGGATCGCTCCGGAGCAAGCCATCCGCCGGGCGCCGTAACGGTCCGACAACCGCCCACCGTAGAGGTCAAAGGCGAAGCTGGTGATAGAAAAGCTCGCGACAAGGACGCCTACCGCGAAGCTGCCGACGCCGAAACTCTCAGCGTATTTTGGCAGCACCGGCGTGACGATGCCCCAGCCGAGATAAATTGTAAAGGTGGTCAGTGCCAGCCAGAGCAACGTGGACTTCGCCGAAGCGTGTTGATCCTGGGCCGGTGCGGCTACGCCGGCCGGCAATGGAGCCTTCCCGGTTGGCAACGAAACCCGCACGCAAGCTCCTCAATGACGCTGGCTGTCTCAGCCGAGGCGCACGGTTCGATGTCTCGCTATCCGTCGTTAAAGTACAGCAAGCGGCCGGTTCCCGCGTAGGTATGGCGGCCTTGCTCGCAGGCGACGGCGCCGTTTACCACGACCTCGGCGATGCGCTCGCCTTCGATAGCAAGGTCCCCGGCGCGGGATGGCGAGCCGGTACCGTCGATCAGGCGGGCGTTGCGAATCACGGGGTCGTAGCTTGCACTGGTCATGCTGGTCCTCCCCGCCGCATGCTACCGCACCAGGCTTGGAACGATACGGCCGGCACCGAGCCAACAATTATATTTGATCAGGAACTTGACACTGAGAGCTACCGTGATCTAAAGTTACTTATCTAAAGTAAGCCACTTGCCGCCGGGCGCAGAGAGAACGGTGGCCGTGCCGGAGGAGAAAGAGATGACGACTACATCAACCGCAGTCAACACCTGGGACATCGATCCCGTCCATTCGAACGCCGAATTCGCGGTCAAGCACATGATGGTTTCGACCGTGAAGGGCCGCTTCCGCTCGCTAAAGGGGACAATTCAGCTCGATGAGACGAACCCGGCCGCGTCGTCGGTCAGCGCCGTGATCGATACCGCAAGCGTGGAGACGGGCGATGCGAATCGCGATAACCACCTGCGCTCGGACGACTTCTTCAATGCCGAGCGTTTCCCACAGATCATTTTCCAGAGCAAGCGTATTGAGAAACTGAGCGACGAGAAATGGCGTATCACCGGAGAGCTCACGATCCGCGATGTGACGAAAGAAGTCGTGCTCGAGACCGAGTTTGAGGGCCAGATCAAGGACGCTTACGGTAAGCAGCGAGCGGCCTTCGCGGCCGAGACGGCGGTCAGCCGCAAGGAGTTCGGCCTCAACTGGAACGGGCTGATCGAGACAGGCGGCGTAGTCGTCGGCGACAAGGTGAAGGTTGCGCTCAACGTCGCCGCTGTACGCCGGGAGTAATAGAGTTTCCGCTGCCCAAATCGCGCCGTCATTGCAGCGACGTGCGGTCCGTGCTGGCCAGTTGACTGACCGATATCGCAGCGCCCCATCCCCTACATCTCTAGAATGGGGACGGGGCGGTGCCTGTCTCCGCTCGTCGGGCCGTCCCTACCTGCGCTCGGGTGACAGATCGCATGTGGCCATCCAGCCTCGGTGTCGCTGCCGGCTTTGCCCTGATCGCGATCGTCCTCTGGGACGCGTTCGAGACCGTCATACTGCCGCGCCGCGTCACCGGTCGCGTGAGGCTGGCGCGTGCGTTCTACTTTGGAACCTGGAATCCGTGGGCGGCGGTCGCACGCCGGATCAAGAGCGACGAGCGGCGCGAGAGCTTTCTGAGCTTTTACGGGCCGCTCTCATTGATCTTGTTGTTGGGCGTTTGGGCCGGTGGACTCATCGTCGGATTTGCTTTACTGCACTGGAGCTTCGGCTCGCACCTTGTAACGCCGAACGGCACGACGGGATTTGGCGTCGAGCTGTATATGAGCGGCACGACTCTCTTCACCCTCGGTCTTGGGGACGTGTTTCCACACACAACCGTTGGCCGGATCCTGGCGGTCGCGGAGGGCGGCACCGGTTTCGCGCTGCTGGCGCTGGTGATCGGCTACCTACCGATCCTCTACCAGGCATTCTCTCGCCGCGAGGGGAGCATCGCGCTGCTCGATGCACGCGCCGGCTCGCCGCCCTGCGCCGCCGAGATGTTGCGGCGCTTCGCTCGCGATGGCACCCATACGGGGCTCAGCGGTCTGCTCGCGGAGTGGGAGCGCTGGGCGGCAGAGCTCCTGGAAAGCCAGCTTTCGTATCCTCTGCTCGCTTTCTACCGCTCTCAGCACGAAAACCAGTCGTGGGTCGCCTCTCTAACAATGGTTCTCGACCTGTGTGCACTCGTGCTAGCCGGGGCCAACACCGACGATCGAGGACAAGCGCGGTTGACGTTCGCGATCGCCCGCCATGCGGCGGTCGATCTGAGCAACGTCGTCAGTCTGAAGCCGGCTAAACCGTCGGCCGATCGGCTGACGTCCGGCGATCTAGTACGGCTGCGTGAGCTTCTGTCCGAAGCAGGCGTACCCTCAGACGGCGGCCAGATCTCGGACCAGTTGGTAGCAGACCTGCGCCGGCTCTACGAGCCGTACGTCGCCGCGCTCTCGACGTTCCTGTTGATGCCGCTGCCGCCCTGGCTGCCGCCCGAAAACGCCCTGGACGACTGGCTCCGGACCGGCGAGGAAGAATCGACTGCACTGCCGGGATGATAAGGCTTCGCTACGCAACCGCCACGGCGGGCTGACTCGCGAGGAAGCCGGTGACAGCCTCGAGCACCCTGGTGGTTTGTTCCACCGGCAACAGGTGCGAGGCGTTGTCGATCGTGATCAGCTTCGAGCCGGGAATCTGCCGCTGAAAGTCTTCGCCGTACACCGGCGCGATCAATCGGTCCTGTTTGCCCCAGACGATCAGGGTCGGCGCCTTGATGCGGTGAATCCGGCGACTGAGACCCTTATCAGGAATCGGCCACAGGAATTTGGCAGCCGCCTGCATATTCTGGATGCGGGCGACCATCATTTCCATGCGTTCCTCAATGCTCTCGGGCATCTTTGCCATCGCCTGCGCCACGGGCGAGTTCGGGTCGGCGACGACCAACTGACCCAGCTCCTGAGGCAGCATGGCGAACATATCTGGAATCGGCACGTCGTCGCGCCAAAGACCGGCAGGCGCCAACAGCACCAGCCGCTTGACGCGGCTTTGGTCGGTGGCAGCCAGTTCCGCCGCGATCATGCCACCCAGCGAGTGCCCGATCACATCCGGCGAGTCCAGTCCAAGCTTGTCGAAAAGGTCGTAGTAGCAAAGCGCGAGGTCCCAAAGGTCGCGGATGTTTTCCAGCCCCGTTGAGCTGCCGGTGCCGGGCAGGTTGGGGGCATAGACGGTGTACGAATCGGAGAGCCTGTCCAGGAATGGGTCCCAGATCAGACCGCCCGCACCGTGCAGGTAGACGACCGGGTCGCCCTGTCCAGCGACCTTGACCCCAAAGGTTACGGCGTCGTTCGCCGGGATGAGCCGTTCTTTTGGCTGGGCCATGGTTACCTCTCCCCCGGCCCCTCCCCGATGCGGGGAGGGGAGCTTGAGTGCGCAACTAGTTGCTGCAGAAGCCGGTGCATCCCTGCCCGCTCCCTGCTGCCAATAATCGCCCCTCTCCGTTTCGGAGAGGGGAAGGGGGTGAGGTTGCCCGCGCTGTACCGCGGCTGGGTCTCTGCTTCAAACGATCGCCCCTTTCCGCACCGGTAAGGGACAGGAGGGTTCGGGAGCGTCCCCATCACGCTCGAGCCGGCACGCGCTCGGGCTGTCGTTCTGGCTCGGTTGCCTCGGCCGGTCGGTCCTCGGCGAAGCCGCTCGGCCAGTAGTGGGAAGCGTCCCATTCGCCGAAGATCGGCTGCACGTGCGGCAGTACTTCCTCGGCAAAGAGCTGGAGGTTCTTCATCGTCAGGTAATGCGGCATCGAGCCGATGTGCAGCAGCAGCATGACGTTGCCGACACGCAACGTATCGGAGAAGTCCTTGATACGGTCGATCACCGTTGCGGGCGAGCCGGCCACGATGAAGCCCATGTCCACCAGCTCGTTCCAGCTCAGTCCCTCTTTCAGAAGCTGCGAGGCGCTCTTCATCGTGCCGTCAAACTGCGAGCGCAGTCCGGCGCGAAGGCTCTTCACCGTGCGGTATCCGGGCGCTTCCGCGATTCGCGGGTCGACGTGCAGACACTTATTGAAGAAGTAGCGTACGTGCTCTTCGTAATCTTCCTGCGCTCGGGCATCCGTCTCAGATACACAGACGATCTGCGCGAAGCCGGCACGATAGGGATTCATATCACCGTCCAGCGCCTTCGCCCGTTCCCAGAACTGGTCCATGACCTTCTTGGCGTACTGGTGACCGAAGAAACTGAGGTATGAGAACGAATACTTGTTGTTGATCGCGAAGTCGTAGGTCTCGACGCTGCCCCCGCCGGGAATCCATACCGGCGGATGCGGTCGCTGGGCCGGCCTCGGCCACGGATTCACGTAGCGCAACTGGTTGTATTTGCCGTTCCACATGAACAGCTCGTCGGTAGTCCAGGTCTTCATCACGAGGTCGTGCGCTTCATAGTAGCGCTCCCGCAACTCGGCGGGGTTGACGCCGTAGGCGTAATTTGTATCCATCGACGTGCCGACCGGGAAGCCGGCGATCAGCTTGCCGCCGGTGAGCACGTCGAGCATGGCAAACTCTTCGGCAACGCGGATCGGTGGGTTATACAGCGCCAGGCTGTTGCCCAGCACCAGCAACGACGTCTTGGAGCTGTTACGGACCTTGCGCGAGAGGATGGATCCGAAGAGGTTCGGCGACGGCATCATGCCGTAGGCGTTGCTGTGGTGTTCGTTCACGCCGACGCCGTCGAAAC
The DNA here is from genome assembly GCA_036741355.1 of Chloroflexota bacterium. Classification (GTDB taxonomy): domain Bacteria; phylum Chloroflexota; class Dehalococcoidia; order CAUJGQ01; family CAUJGQ01; genus JBBRGK01. Next base: position 2,466 of record DAINSK010000024.1, on the reverse strand, counting down.
CCAGGTCGATGGCGTACTCAAGCTCGTCGACGTAGTCGTGGTACATCTTGTGACCCCGTTTGGGGTCATACAGGGTCTTCGGCGGCGTCACCCATACGCTCGGATACCGCTCCTCGAAGTCGTCGGGGAGCTCGCGATAGGGCATGAGGTTGAAGGAAACGAACTTCACGTCGGGTTCCTCTCTCGTCTCCCGATGAGACAATACACGGAGCCACCCGCCCCGCGTCAGGTTACGCGGAGCGTATCAATCCGGGGGCGGCTACTCAAGCGCTCAGCAGCCAATTTTGCTGCATCACACTTCATGTTTGCATGCTACGCTGGAATTGGAGAGTGTGAGATGGCGACCGAGGTTGTGAGCGAAGCGGAGAAGATGCGGCGGGTGCCGGGCATCTTCTTCGTCACCGACGTAGGCGAGCGCCAGCCCTGGATCAAGGGCACCGGGCTGGAGGTGGTCGAGATCATCCAGGTCTATAAGGATGTCGACTGGGATCTGGACCATTTGCGCGCATCGTTCGAGTGGTTGAGCGAGGAGCAGATTCAAGCCGCGCTCGACTACTATGCCGCCTATCCCGACGAGGTCAACGCCAAGCTCATCGATGATGTCGAGGCGTATGTGCGCGAGCTTTGGGAGAAGTACCCCTTCATGAAGCCTCACTGGGAAAAGTGAGCCAGCCGAATTCGTAAGCGAGCATCCCTTCCAGATGCTCGCGATCGTAGCGGGCAAGCGCTGTGGCTACGGCAGCGGCCCCACGCTGGTGGAGCGATGGCGATACAGACAATACCCCATGGTGCGGCCGTCCGTGCCTCCGGAACTCTTCCGTAAGCTGCGGGAAGTCCTTGTAATCGCGGCTGACAATGCACCGGGCTTCGCCTGCCGCGAAAGCCAACTGGTCTTCATCTTCGATGCCCAACCGCCCGAGCTCCTGCGCGCTCGTGACATCGACACCCAGCGAGCGAGCAATGACGGCGATCTGCTGCGAGAGGTTCTCATCAAGGTAGAAGCGCACCCCCGCAGCATGGCGGCTGTCCGCAGTATCGGCAACCGGCAGCAAGCGTCTGCCGGTTCATGCGGCGTGGAAACCGTAATCTGGCCGAGTTCTACTCAGGCGCTGTTATCGCGGGTCGAATCCCGGCGATTGCATCGATGATCCAGTCGGTGTCTACGAGGTAGCTCACGACTGCTCATCGTTCCGAGTCCCTTCCTCTCTCGCCCGGTAGATGAAGGCTTTGAACCGCTCGGCGTCGACATCGGCCCAGCTGCCAGCAGCCTTGCGCATGCCTGCGAGCGCCGCATTCGGGTCATAGTCTTTCTCGTCACCCGATGAGACCTCAGGTGCCAGGCGATAGACGACCCCGTTCTTTTCCAGGAACACCGATGCCTTGCCGGCTTCGTCGAGCAGGTGGCCGAGATCGCTCTCAGGATCGACGTGGACATACTTGCGTTTGATCGTCATGACGATAGCCCCTAGCCGGTGCTTCTATCCTCTCACGCCTGCGGAAATTGCCCGCGCACCGCTTCATCTTTCTCGTGCACGAGGTCAACCAGACCGGCCTGGAACCGCTCCATCGCGGCCCGGAGCTTCGGGTCAGTGGCCGCCAGGATGCGCACTGCCAGCAGGCCCGCGTTGCGGGCGTTGCCGATCGCAACGGTCGCGACCGGAACGCCGGCAGGCATTTGCACGATCGACAGCAGCGAATCGAGTCCGTCCAGGAATTTGAGCGGCACCGGCACACCGATGACCGGTAGCGGCGTTGACGCGGCGAGTATACCGGGCAGGTGGGCAGCCCCGCCCGCACCCGCGATGATCACCCGGAGTCCGCGCGACGCTGCCATGCGCCCGTATTCCAGCGCCTCGGCGGGGGTGCGGTGCGCCGAAACGACACGCACTTCGCAGGCCACGCCGAACTCCGCGAGCGCTTCGGCTGCGGCGCGCATCACCGGTAGGTCCGAGTCCGACCCCATGACGATCCCGACGACGGCGCGACCCGCCGACCGATTCTGGCCTGGCGAGCGGCTCACACCGGCACCTCCGTGGATGTGCTTCCCGAAAGAAGCGATGCGGCTTTCAGCGCCCGGCCACGCGCCTCGTTCATTTCGGCCCCCAACGCCGTCACGCGACCCACCTTGCGGCCGGCTCGTGCGGCTTTGTCATACAGGTGCACCCGTACCCCGGGCACTGCCAGTGCGGCGGCAACACGTCCACGATAGCGACGTTACCGCCAGCGGGAAACCTCGAGCTTACCTCCCTACCGCCAGCACGATCAGCCCCGCGACGATCACTAGCAGTGCCATCGACGACAATGCCAGCGTGACCGAGGCAGCGCGCCAGCCGTCTCCAGTGGGGCCGTGGCGCGCCAGGGTCCATAGATGCAGGAAGAGCGGAGCCGATACGACTTCTACCTCGACCGCCAGACCGCGTGTCTCCCAACTGGTGCTGAAACCTACGAGACCGCGGTGAAGTCCTG
>DAINSK010000023.1:25692-59892 GCA_036741355.1 Chloroflexota bacterium | reverse complement strand
GATCGCCCCTTACCCCCAGAATTGGGGGCAAGGGGAAGGGGGATTGGGGGCCGCGTCCCCCGATAGCCGTCGGACCGGTACCTCCCGTTAGGCGTAGGGGTAGACTTTCCATGAAACTCGTCACCAGCGAACAGATGCACGGACTCGAACAGGCGGCCGAGCGGGCTGGGGTGAGCACGGCACAGCTCATGGAGAACGCCGGCCTCGCCGTGGCGCAGGAGGCGTGGATGCTGCTCGGTTCGCTGGAGGACCGTCGCATCATCGTCCTCTGCGGACCGGGCAACAACGGCGGTGACGGGCTCGTAGCGTCACGCTGCCTGGCCGACTGGGGCGTCGAGGTGTACGTCTACCTGCTCAAGCCGCGCGACGCCGACCCGCTGATCGACCGGCTTCGCGAGTTCCAAGTTCCGATCATGTGCGCCGAGGACGACCCTGAGCTGCAATCGCTGAAGGAGGCGATCACTGGGGCCGACCTCGTGATTGACGCGCTGGTAGGCACCGGACGCGCTCGCCCGATCGAAGGCAAGCTCGCGGAGATCCTGGGCGCACTGTCGGCAATCCGGGAAGCGACGATGCCCTTCAAACTGCTCGCGGTGGATCTGCCGACCGGCCTGGACGCGAACAACGGGAAAGTGGATCCACACACGGTGACCGCGGACCAAACGGTGACCTTCGGTTTCCCCAAGCTCGGCCTTTACACGCAAGAACGCGATGTCGCCGGCCGGCTCCAAGTGGTCGATATCGGCATCCCCGCCGGCCTGGAAGAGGATCTGCCGCTTGAACTACTCGCCACAGCCTGGGTGCGCAAGCGGATGCCTGCACGACCCGCCGGCGCCAACAAGGGAACCTTTGGCAAGGTGCTCTCGCTCACCGGCTCGGGCAATTACATTGGCGCCGCGTACCTGTCCACGGCCGGGGCGGCCCGTGCCGGGGCAGGACTCGTCACCTTTGCCTGCGGCCGCAGCCTGGTGCCGGTGCTTGCAACCAAATTCTCCGAGGCGACGTTTCTGCCTCTGCCCGACGAAGGCGGCTTTCTCGCCGGCGGAGCGGCTAGCGCCGTGATGGAAGAGATCGGGCGGTACGACGTTTTGCTCGCGGGATGCGGCCTGTCGCAGCGCGCCTCGGTCGCCACTGAGCTTCGATCGCTGTTGCAGTCACTGCCGAAAGACCTGAAGGGCGTGGTTCTCGACGCCGATGCGTTGAACATCCTGTCGCAGACCGACAGTTGGTGGACGCTCCTGCCGGAAGGCTGCGTCCTGACGCCGCATCCCGGCGAGATGGCCCGTCTGACCGGCCTCAGCGTCGACGAGATTCAGGGCAAACGCATGGCAATCGCGCACGACTCCGCGCAGAAGTGGCGCCAGGTCGTGGTACTAAAGGGCGCGGGCACGATTATCGCCGCGCCGGACGGCCGCGTTTGGCTCTCGCCGTTCTCGAACGCGGCACTGGCCAGCGCGGGAACCGGCGACGTGCTGGCAGGGGCGGTTGCCGCGATGCTGGCGCAGGGCCTACCGGCCGCCGAAGCGGCGTGCTGCGCCGTTTTCCTGCACGGCACCGCCGGCGACCTCCTGCGTAAAGAGATGGGCGACGCCGGGGTGTTGGCGTCCGACGTGCTGAACGCATTACCGAAGGCGCGCCTGGAGATGCTCGGACTCAACACGGCACCGCTCTCGTTCGCCTCCGGCGGTTTTGGCGCGTTCGGCGGAGCGGGTGGGGCGGGAGGCGCCGGGGGACTCGGCGGCCTCGGTGGCTCCGGCGGCATTTAGTATCCCGGTTGATATATGCAAGGGGTTTGCGGCGCCTTGACGCGCTGCGACAACCGTTCAGAGCGTAGTATGATCATGATGTAGTTACTAAATAGGCGCCTACCGGCGCCGTTCTTCTTGAAAGAGAGTCCCCATGCCCAAAACGAAGCGTGTCGTGCTTCTTCAGCCCCGGTCGACCGGCGGAAACTTCGAATACGTCGCCATCCCCCGCCAGGGGACGCTCTTCCTCTCGGCCGCTCTCGATAAATGGAGCCAGCGCGAAGACGCCGAGTTTCGCTACGAGCGCGAGATCTGGTTCGAGGATCGCAGCGGCAAAATCGACCCCAACTACGACCTCGCCGACGCGGACATGCTGCTGGTCACGGCGCTCATCAATGAGACGCCCCGCGCCTACCAGGTCGCCAGAGAAGCAAAGCTCTACCATCCCAACCTGATCGTGCTCGGCGGCGGCCCGCAAATGGGCCCGCTACCCGAAGAGGCGATGCGCGAAACCGGTATGGATTGCATCGTGCAGCGCGAAGCTGAGGACGTGATCGGTCCGCTCTGCGACCTGTTCATGAAGTTCAAAGGCGCCGACCTGAAGACCGAGCTGAACAAGCTCAACGGTATCGCCTTCATGGAGGATGATCACCTCGTACAGCAGCCGTTCCGCCGCATGATCGATTCCGACTATATCGATCTGCCCGACTACGCTTCCATCCGCGACCTTACGCGCGCTAACCCCATGGCCGCGGGTGTGCTGGAGACATCGCGCGGCTGCACCGAAAGCTGCACTTACTGTGAGGTCATCGAGCAGTTCGTCGGCTATCGCATGGTCAAGCCGGAAACCGAACACAAGCGCTTGGCACAACTAGAGCGCATGGCCGCCGACGGGCTGGTCTATCGCTGGCCCGACGGTAATATCCGCGTCTTCATCTCCGACGACCTGCACTCGCCGCCGAAGCGCGCCGTCAAATTCCGCAACGACAGGCTCGCCCGGGCGAAGAGCTGGGAGACCCGCACACAGGGGATGCGCTTCATCAGCCAGAATCGCGCCGAGCTCGGCTCAGACCCGGAGCTGGTGGATGCGTTCCTCAAAGCCGGCATCGAAATGCTGTACGTCGGCGTCGAGTCTTCGTCTGCCGAAAACCTGAAAGCGATCCACAAGCGCCAGGAACCGGACCAGATGCACAAGGACCTGGTGGCGCTCAAAGAGGCCGGGTTTCGAGTCGTCGCCATGACGATCATCGGGCTTCCGTTCGACACGGAAGACTCGATCATGGAGCTCGCACAGTGGGTGACGGGCATCAGCCACTATCAAACTGCCAACCTGCTGACCCCGCTTCCGGCCACGATTAACTGGCCGAACGAGCACGGCACGGGGCTGACCCTTCTCGACCGCGACGGGAGCATCCTGTCCGAAGGCAAGATGCCGCCCTACGAACTGTTCACCGGCCGGCAGTTCGTGCATTATGACAAGCGCTGGACGATGCAGGAGTCCCGTGAGCTGTATCAACGCTTCATCGACCGGCTCAAGCCCATCGACCGGCTGTACGAGCTGATCTTCAAGCGCATGGAGCAGAAAAAGCAGCGCAGCGGCGGAGCGATACCCGTCCGCGTGTAGAAGCACCAAAGGTAGCGACTGACGCCGCGCCGAGCATGAACATACCGAAGCCGCCATGTATGCTTGTGCGGGTGCATGAGCGTTTCGGGCGGCTTCCTTCCTGTGCGCGCCGCGACTGCCCCGCCCCACCTGGTTGCCGCCCGACGTTCAACCGGAATCTGAGGGGATATTCGTGACACAGCGAGTGGTAGTTACTGGACTTGGTATGGTCAGTCCGCTGGGCCTGACCACCCAGGAAACCTGGGACGGCATTGTCCGCGGCGAGTCGGGGATCGGCCCTATCACCTGCTTCGATACGACGGCATTCGCCGCGAAGATCGCCGGCGAGGTCAAGGGCTTCGAGCCGACCAGGTACATGGACCGGAAGGAGGCGCGTCGCACCGACCGATTCGTGCAGTTCGCCGTCGCGTCTGCCCGCGAAGCTCTCGACCACGCATCACTCGTCATCGATCGGGATATCGCCGACGACGTCGGCGTGATCATCGGCAGCGGCAACGGCGGCATCATCACCCTGTCCGAGCAGTACGATGTGCTGCGGGAGAAAGGGCCGAGCCGCGTCAGCCCGTTCCTGATCCCGATGATGATCGTCGACATGGCTTCAGGGCAGGTGAGCATCTCCACGGGAGCCCGCGGGCCGAACTTTTCCACGGTTTCTGCCTGCGCTACCGGCGCCGACGCGATCGGCGGCGCATACGAGATCATCCGTCGCGGCGACGCCAGGGCGATGATCGCGGGCGGCTCCGAAGCGGCGATCGTACCGGTCGGCGTCGCCGGATTCACTTCGGCGCGCGCCCTCACCACCCGCACCGACGCGCACGCGTCGCAACCGTTCGACGCCGAGCGCGACGGCTTTGTGATGGGCGAGGGGGCGGCGGTGCTCATTCTCGAAGATCTCGAGTTCGCGCGGCAGCGCGGCGCGACGATCCTCGCCGAGCTCGTAGGCTACGGCGCCACCGGCGACGCCCACCACATTACGCAGCCGATTGAGGGGGGCGAAGGCGGCGTTCGCGCCATGCGTCGCGCTCTCAAGCAGGCCGGGCTCGAACCCGAGGACGTCGATTACATCAACGCCCACGGCACGTCGACACCGATCAATGACAAGTTCGAGACCCAGGCGATCAAGACCGTTTTTGGCGAGCGAGCGTACGGCATCCCGGTCTCGTCGACCAAGTCGATGGTTGGCCATCTGCTGGGCGCCGCAGGAGCGATCGAGGCCGCCTTCTGTGTAAAGACGATACTCACCGGCATGATCCCGCCAACCATCAACTACGAGCATCCGGACCCTGATTGTGACCTCGACTACGTGCCCAACAAGGCGCGCTGTCAGAACGTTGGCGTCACACTCTCCAACTCGTTCGGCTTTGGCGGGCACAATGCGGCGCTGATCTTCAAGAAATACGTTGCCTAGCGGGGCGCGCGAAGATGCGGTGCAGAAGACGGCGACAGGGAAGCAATGGCGCCGTCGTGGCGGCACCGCTACCGCTTTCCAGCATCCCCGCCTTCCGGTCGCGATCAATCGATTACTTTCCAACCGCGGCCTGCGCTCGGTCGAAGAAGCCGAGAGCTTTCTGCGCGGCGACTTGGACCGTGAGCACGACCCGAACGATCTGCCAAACATTGAAGCCGCACTCCGGCGTATTGCGGGCGCTGTACGCGACGGCGAGCTAATAGCCGTATTCGGCGATTACGATGTGGACGGGGTCACCGGCACCGCCATCCTGGTCGAAGGCATCAGCGCCCTCGGCGGCCGTGTAATTCCCTACCTGCCCCACCGCTTCACCGAAGGCTACGGCGTCAACAACGCCGCACTTTCCGATCTGCGGGGTCGCGGCGTATCACTGGTGATCACGGTTGATTGCGGCATCAGCAATGCGGAGGAGGTCGATTTCGCCAATGAAATCGGCCTCGACGTCGTGGTAGTCGACCACCACGAGGTTCCTGCCCGTGTTCCGGCAGCCGTGGCGCTTGTCGATCCCAAGCTCGACGGCTGCCGTTACCCATGTACCGAGCTTGCTGCCTGCGGCGTGGCGTTCAAGCTGCTGATCGCGTTATCCGACTTTCTCGGGCGGCCGTACGACCCCGAGCAGCACCTCGACCTGGTGGCGCTCGGCACCGTCTGTGACATGGCGCCGTTGCGGGGCGAAAATCGGTCTCTCGTGCGCAAGGGGCTGCGCAGCCTCCGACGCACTCGGCGCCCGGGGCTCCGGGCGCTCGCCGCGGCCAGCGGCTCGGATCTCAGCCGGGCTGACGCCGAAACGCTCGGCTTCCGGCTCGGTCCGCGACTCAACGCCGCCGGCCGCCTGGATCACGCGCGGCTCGCCTACGAACTGGTGACGACGCACGACCAGCAGCGCGCCGAAGAGCTCGCGCGACAACTCGACCGGCTGAATGCGGAACGTCAGCGACTCACCGCCATCGCGGTGGAGATCTCGCAAGGCCTGGTGGATGGCGACCAGGCTGGCGCACCGCTACTGATGATCGGCCACGCGGAGATCTCTCAGGGAATCGTCGGACTGGTCGCGTCGCGGCTGGCCGATACGTACAATCGCCCAGCGATCGTTTACGAACGCGGCGAAGAGACCTGCCGCGGCAGTGCCCGGAGCATCGCCCAGTTCAACATTGTCGAGGCGTTGCAGCAGGCGCAGCCGCTGCTCACCCGGTTCGGCGGCCACCGCCAGGCGGGCGGCTTCAGTGCACCGACCAGGAACATCGAAGCGCTGCGCGAGCAACTGATCGCATGGGCGGGAGAGCGGCTCGCAACCGAGGATCTGACACCGGTGCTCGAGTACGACGACGACTTGGACCTCGACAGCTACGGCGCCCAGGAGTTCAAATGGATGTCATTCCTGGAGCCGTTCGGGCTCGGCAACCCTGAGCCGCTGTTCGTGGCCCGTGGACTAACCGTTGTCGAAAGCCGGGCGGTAGGCGCAGATAGTACGCATCTCAAGCTTCGGCTGCGGTCGGCGAATGCCGTCTGGCCGGCCATCGCATTCGGACTGGCTCACGCTTCTTCCCAGAATGGCGCGAAGATCGACGCCCTGATTGCCATCAAGCTGGACGATCGTGGCCGGCCGGATCTGCACGTCAAAGACTTCGCCCCAAGCTAAGCGGGCGCCGCCGGGGCAACGACAAACCCTGCAAACGCCTTTCTACTGCACAATCCGTGCCGCGCCTCTATAATCGGGGCACGTAAGCTTGAGGGGGTTTTGCCGTTATGAAGGAGTATGACACCCGGTCCATCCGCAACGTCGCGCTGATCGCCCACGGCGGCACAGGTAAGACCTCGCTGGCCGAAGCCATGCTGTTTGAGTCCGGCGCGATCGCCCGGATGGGTCGCGTAGACGAGGGAACGACGACTTCCGATTTCGACCCCGACGAGATCAAGCGCAAGATTAGCGTCAACCTTTCGGTCCTGCCTTGTGAATGGAAGGGAGTCAAGGTAAACCTCATCGACACGCCTGGTTACGCCGATTTTATCGGCGAAGAGAAGTGCGGCGTTCGGGCTGCAGATGCCGCCCTTATAGTGGTCGATGCGGCAGCAGGCGTTCAGGTCGGAACCGAGATCGCGTGGGAGTGCGCCGATGATGCCGGATCCCCAAGGGCCTTCTTCGTAAACCGCATCGACCGCGAAAACGCCGACTTCGACGCGGCGGTCACCAAGATCCGCGAGATATTTGGCAACAAGTGCGTCCCGATCCAGCTTCCCATCGGAGCGCAGGAGCGCTTTACCGGCATCGTCGATCTGATCGCCATGAAAGCGTTCATGGGCGACAAAGCGAGCGAGGCGTCGATTCCGGAAGACCTGGCGCAGACCGCCCTACAGTACCGCGAACAAATGATCGAGGCTATCGCCGAAGCCGACGACGACGTGATCAATAAGTACCTCGAGGGCGAGGAGCTTAGCGAAGAAGAGATCAGCCGCGCCCTTCGAGCTGCGGTAGTACAAGGTATCGCGTCCCCGATCATGGTTGGCTCGGCGGCACGAAATGTCGGCGTCGACTGCCTGCTCGACGAGATCGTGAAGAACTTCGCATCGCCTGCCGAAGTGCCGATGCCCGCGGCGAAGAAGCCGTCCGGCGAAGAGGTGCAGCTAACTGCCGACCCGGCCGGGCCGCTGGCGGCGCTCGTATTCAAGACGACTGCAGATCCGTTCGTCGGCCGGTTGACATACTTTCGCGTGTACTCGGGCGTTATGCACAGTAATGCAGAAGTGTGGAACGCCAACCGCGGCAAGGCCGAGCGCATCGGTCAGCTATTCCAAGTGCGCGGCAAAGCACAAGAGCCGGTGCCGCAGGTGATTGCGGGCGACATCGCCGCGGTGTCGAAGCTCGTCGACACCGGCACCAACGATACGCTGTGCCATAAGGACCATCCGCTCATCCTGTCCCCCATCTCCCTGCCGGAACCCGTCTACCGCGCCGCCGTCTTTCCGAAGACGCGAACCGACGCCGACAAAGTGGGCCAGGCGCTGCACCGGCTGGCCGAGGAAGACCCCACACTGCACGTCGAACGCGACCTGGAGACCGGTGAGATGATCCTCTCCGGCCTTGGAGAATCGCACGTCGAAGTAGCGGCGGAGAAGATGCTTCGCAAGTTCAATGTTGGCGTAGATGTGCGGTTGCCGAGGGTCCCATACCGTGAAACGATCACGCAGAAAACGCACGCACACTACCGCCACAAGAAGCAAACGGGCGGCGCCGGCCAGTTCGGCGAGATCGACATCGAGATTGAGCCGCAGCCGCGCGGTTCGGGATTCGAGTTTACCGAGCACATCGTAGGCGGCACGGTCCCGCGTGAGTACTGGCCAGCGGTCGAAAAAGGGGTGCGCGAGGCGATGTCGGCCGGCGTCATTGCCGGTTACCCCGTGGTGGACGTCCGCGTCACGCTCGTGGACGGCAAGACCCACCCGGTAGACTCAAAAGCCGTCGCGTTCGAGATCGCCGGCTCGCAGGCGATCAAAGAAGGTGTTCCCCAGGCGAAACCGATCCTGATCGAGCCGATCATGTCGTTGGCTATCACCGTGCCGGACCATTACACCGGCGATGTCATTGGCGACCTGAACACCAAGCGGGCGCGGACCCAGGGCATGACGCCGGCGGGCAAGGGCCACACGACCATCGAAGCCGAGGCCCCCTTGGCCGAACTGCAACGGTACGCCACCGACCTTCGCTCAATCACCCAGGGCCGCGGCTCGTTCACGATGCAGTTCGACCATTACGCCGAAGTGCCCGCCCACGTCGCCCAGAAAGTAATCGACGAGCACAAGAAGGAGCTTGCCAAAGCCGGACACTAGGGGGTGCGCTCCCACAACGTCTGGTAGCCTTCGCCGACGATCGCATTCTTGATCTGGGTCCGCTCTTCGCGGAGAAGCTCGGTAAACGCTTCGGTGCAGCGGTCGTGCATTGCCTCGCCGCCGAGCGCTACCATGCGCCGCTCAATCAATTCCCAGAGACCCAGGCGCTGAATTGCGGCAACAAACCTCGGCCAGGGGATGAGCGTCATCGACTCGGGCTTCGGAAATCGCGGTCGCAACCGCTTCAGGCTCCGCATGCGGTCCTCCACCGAGTTGACCATCGGCACGACGAGGATCATCGGCTGATCGGCGGCACTGGTCCGTGTATCAAGCAGCAAGGTGCGCCGTATGAACGGGAAGAAAAAGCCGACAATCTGGGTTTCTTCCAGGTGCCGGCGAACTTCGACCATATCGAGCTGGTAATCGGAATCCATCATCGGCTTTCCTTACTATGTTTGCGTGTACTGGTGCACGTCGCCCTGACTGCTCTTTACGGTCCGGCCTTTGGAACGCAGTCGAGCCTCGCCGCTTCGTCCACGTCGCAGGCGATCTGGGACTTCAGCGCCTCCAGACTATCGAACTTCTCTTCACCCCGTAACCGCCGCGCGAAGTCGAGTCGCAGTTCGCGGCCGTACGCGTCACCTGTGAAGCCGATCAGGTAGGCTTCCACGGTCGGTGCCCCGGTGTTCACCGTGGGTCGAATCCCGATGTTCACCGCCGCGGGATATACACCCTCATTCAAATAAGCGCAGGCGGTATAAATGCCGTAGCCTGGTAGCGCCCTGTCCGCGGCAACGGCGACGTTGGCGGTAGGAAAACCGAGAGTGCGACCAAGCTCGGCGCCGTGTACCACCGGTCCGCGCAGCGAGTAACGCCGCCCCAGAAGATAGTTGACACGATCGATGTCTCCGGCTGCCAGTGCGTCGCGGATGTCGCGCGAGCCGATCTTATGGCCGTCTTCACTTTCCAGCGGCGAGAGTTCCACCTCGACGCCCAAATGGTTGCCGATCTCGATCAGGCGCTCCGGCGAACCCTCGCGTCCGCGTCCCAGCGCGAAGTCGGGGCCGATCAACAAGAACTGTAACTGCAGCTCGTCCACAAGCTCCCGCATAAACTCTTCGGCGCCTATCTGCGAGACCTCGGACGTAAAAGTCACGGGCGCCACGCTATCGACACCCAGCGCTTGCAACAGCTCGATCCGCTCGTCCAGCCCGGTCAAGTAGACAATTTCGGTACCCGGACGCACGACGGTGAGCGGGTGGGGATACAACGTGATCACCCCGCTGGTCAGGCCTCTGGCCGCGGCGCGTTGCTTGAGCAATTGAATGAGGAACTGGTGGCCGCGATGGACGCCGTCGAAGTTGCCGATGGTATAGGCGCTTGGGCGTCCAGGAGATGCGCGATGCAGCTCTTCTCGTAGGAGCCGGGTGGACATTGGCCCGCCTTTCGCGGAAACAAACGGGGAGGGTAATTACCCTCCCCGTACCACCGCTCGCTGTCAAGGATCGTAGCATGGGCCGATCCGCCGGGCAACCTGAATCGGTCGTGATGCGCGCTGGCGGGGCTTCCGCTCCGTTGCGCGCCTCTGGTTCGCGGTGATACGATAATGCAGAGCGGCGGTAGTATCGTTGAAGTGGGTACAGCCCACTTTTTTGTTAGGCCTAAACGTTAGGTGTCCGTGGCGCGGAGGTTCATCTCGGAATGAAAAACGACTTTCTGCTGGCAATCGCACAGCTGGCGGGAGAGAAGAATCTTTCGAAAGAGGTCGTCTTTGAAGCAGTAGAGACGGCGCTCGCGTCAGCCTATCGCAAGGATCAGGCGCAGTCGGGGCCCGTCGTGGTGAAGATCGACCAGAACACGGGCACCGCGCATTTCTACGCTCAAAAGACCGTCGTTACTGACGTCGAAGACGATAAGGCAGAGATGCCGCTGAAGGAAGCGAGGGCTATCAACCCCGCGTCGGTCATCGGCGACACGATCAACATCGAAATCGCTGCCCAGCCCGCCGGGCGCATCGCCGCCCAGACGGCCAAGCAGGTCGTGCTGCAAAAGCTGCGTGAGGCTGAACGAGAGGTCGTATTCGAGGAATACGCCGGTCGAGAAGGCGACATCCTTTCCGGAATCGTGCAGCGGATCGAGGGCAGCGGCAACCACAAGAGCGTTTTTATCGACCTTGGCAAGACGGAGGCGATGCTGCCGCCCGGCGAGCAGGTGCGAACCGAGCACTATCAGCAGGCCCAGCGCCTCAAGGTCTACGTGATCGAGGTCCATAAGGCGACCAAGGGTCCCCAGGTCATCGTTTCTCGCTCCCACAAGAACCTGATCAAGCGGCTATTTGAGCTCGAGGTCCCCGAAATCTTCCGCGGCGCCGTGGAGATCAAGTCGATCGCGCGCGAGGCAGGCTATCGCAGCAAAGTCGCCGTCACGGCTAAGCAGGACGGCGTCGACCCTGTAGGCGCCTGCGTCGGCTTACGCGGCATCCGCATTCAGAACGTCGTTAACGAGCTCGGCGGCGAGCGTATCGACGTCGTGCAGTGGGATCCAGACGCGGCGCGCTTCGTCGCCAGCGCTTTGAGCCCTGCCCAGGTCGTCAGCGTTTCAGTAGACGAAGAAGACAACACCGCTTCGGTGGTGGTGCCGGACCGCCAGCTCTCGCTTGCAATCGGCAAAGAGGGACAGAACGCTCGACTCGCCGCCAAGCTCACGGGCTGGCGGATCGACATCCGCAGCCAGACCACCGCGGAAGAGCAACGCCTGGCGATGAGTCCGCTGGAACCCGTCGTGGTGGCCGAACCAGGACCGAAGGTCGAGGAAGAGGAACTGCGGCCAGCGGCTCAAGCCACCCCGACAGTGGTAGAAGTTGCCGCGTTTCCCGAGGAGATCGAGCCGGCTGTCGTGACGGAGCCCGTCCATGTGCCGCAACCGGTCGCGGCCGGCGTTGCCGCTGCACCCGCTCGTCCACGCGGCCTTCGCTTTGCCGAAGATCTGAACGTCGGTCCGTTGGTGGCACCCGCGCGGCCGGAGAGCGGCGCCAAGTCTAATAAGAAGCATAAGAACAAGAAGGGCGGCGATCGTGACGAGGTAGAACTCGAGGCTGCACACGCCAAGAAGGGCAAGCGTGGACGCGTCATCGAGGTTGAAGAGGAAGAGTTCGACGAGTACCAATATCTCACGAAGAAGCGGTGAGGCAGCATCTGCTGCCCCACCAGCCCGGAAGCAGCCACTTCGCCCCCGTCATGTTCCGCAACGGACGTGTGTCATTTGCCGCACGACCACCGCAAAACGGGCTCTCGTCAGGCTCGTGCGGACATCGGAGGGAAGTGTACGAGTAGACCCAACGGGCAAGCAGCCGGGCCGTGGCGCGTATCTGTGCGTCGATCCCGATTGTTGGCGTGCCCCGGGGCTCCAACAGCGCTTGGGCAATGCTTTGAAAACTTCAGTTTTGAATGAAGACTACCGGCAGTTAGAGAGCTTCGCGGACGACCTCGCGCCCCTACCTCCCGACGCCGGCTAAGGTAACTCCGGATTTGGCACCGCATCTGCGGCGCGCGCTGCTCGGAGCCGCGGGCACCGGCCCGGCTCCTGTGAGGTGACCCGCCGTCCGTGCTGCCGCCTCCGTAGAGGAGGAATTATGGTTACGAGAACACCGCAACCTCCGGCCGGTGAGCCGGTTGACCAGGGACCGATTGAGCTTCCACGTGTAATCACGGTCAAAGAGCTCGGCGAGCGCATGAGCGTCAGCGCCATCGACGTGATCAAGGAACTGATGAAGAACGGGGTGATGGCGACCGTCAACCAGACGATCGACTTTGACACCGCCGCCGTCGTCGCCACGGACCTCGGGTTTGAACCAATTGAAGCCGAGGTCGCCGCGCAGGAAGTAGCGCCGGTCTTCACCAGCCGAAAGGTAACGGAGACGGGCGAAGGGCTTGAGTCGCGTGCACCGATCGTGACGATCATGGGCCACGTCGACCATGGCAAGACGAGTCTCCTCGACGCCGTACGCAATACCCGCGTAACCGAAGGCGAAGCGGGCGGGATTACGCAGCACATCGGCGCTTCGACGATTATCATCAACGGCCAGCGCCTCACGTTCCTCGACACGCCTGGCCACGAAGCGTTCACGGCGATGCGCGCCCGCGGCGCCGAAGTCACGGACATTGCCGTACTGGTGATCGCTGCGGACGACGGTGTCATGCCGCAGACGGCCGAGGCGATAAACCACGCCAAGGCGGCGGGCGTCCCCATCGTCGTGGCAATCAATAAGATCGACCTCGAAAGCGCCAACCCGGACCGCGTCAAACAAGAACTGCTCCAGTACGGAATCACCGTCGAAGATTACGGCGGCGACGTGATCGCGGTTCCTGTTTCCGCCCGCACCAAGGAAGGGCTCGACGACCTGCTGGAGAGCCTGCTGGCACAGGCCGAAATCCTGGAGCTGAAAGCCAACCCCCGCCGCCCGGCGATCGGCGTCGTGCTCGAGGCCGAAATGGACCAGGCCCGCGGCAAAGTCGCGACGGTGCTGGTCCAGACCGGCACACTGCGCCCCGGCGACGTGATCGTCGCCGGCGACAACGCCTGGGGCCGCGTACGCGCCATGTTCGACGAACGCGGGCGCAAGCTGCGGCAGGCCGGACCCAGCCAGCCGGCGAAGATCCTCGGTCTCAGCGCTATTCCTCATGCCGGCGACCGCGTAACCGTAGTCGAGGACGAGCGGACTGCTCGTGAGTGGGTAAGTCAGCGCCAGCGCGAACAGGACGCCGTTCTAGCCAACTCTCATCAGGCCGTCACCCTCGACACGCTGTTCGGCGAAATCAGTGCCGGCAAGCTGAAAGAGCTGAAGATCATTCTCAAGACCGATGTGCAGGGCAGTATCGAACCGATTCGCAACGCCTTTGAGCGCATGAGCAACGAAGAGATCCGCGTAAAGGTCATTCACTCGGGCTCGGGGTCGATCACCGAGTCGGACGTGATGCTCGCAAAGGCGGCCAAGGGTATCATCGTCGGCTTCAATACACGCCCGGAGCAGGGGGCCCGCCGGCAGGCCGAAGCAGAAGGCGTACAGATAAAGGTCTACGAGGTAATCTACCACGCGGTCGAAGCCATCGAAGCCGCGCTCAAAGGCATGGCAGAACCGGTCTTCGTCGAAGTCGTCGACGGTCACGCAGAGGTCCGGCAACTGATCAAGATCAGCCGGTTTGGCACGATTGGGGGTTCGTACGTCACCGACGGCAAAGTCGTGCGCTCTTCGAACTGCCGGATCCGCCGCGGTCATGAACTGGTGTTCGAAGGCCGCGTCGAAAACCTAAAGCGCTTCAAGGAAGACGTGCGCGAGGTGCTCGCCGGGTACGAGTGCGGCATTACCCTAGAGGGTTGGGACGATTTCATCATCGGCGACGTCCTTGAGTTCTACCACCGCGAGCGGCAATCGTAGACGATCGCGGCGGACGCCGGTATTCGGCTTCCGATCGCCCGTCTGTAACGGCCGCAAGCACCGCCCACGGCAGTCGGCATGTATAGCCGCTGCCGAACCGGGTGACGGGAGGTAGAAAATGACCCGCAGGACTGAACGGGTAAACGATCTGCTTCGTGAGGAGATTAGCTCCATCGTCCACCGTGACCTCAAGGACCCGCGTCTGGGCGGCCTGATCTCGATCACCGAAGTGGAAACTTCCCCCGACTTTCGCCATGCGCGCGTGTTTGTCAGCGTGATGGGCACTGACGAAGAGCGTGTGGCGTCACTTAAGGCCCTCAATTCCGCCGCCGGATTCATGCGCCGGGAGCTCCGCGGACGACTTCAGTCACTTCGCTATCTTCCTGAACTGACGTTTAAGCTGGACGATTCGATCGAGCGCGGCACGCGGCTTTCGGCGTTGATCAACCAGGTTGCGCTGGAGAACCACCTCGTGATGAAAGTTTCCTCGGAGAAGGACAAGGGCGGCAGCCCCAGATGACCATTCAATCAGGCTCGGAGGCGACGCCAGCCGCATCCGTCGCCGAGGCGCTGCGAGTGAATCTGGCGCCTGGAGGGCGGGACCGCCGGTTGCTCGACCGCCAGGTGCTGCTGACCGGCCCGTCGCGAGCGGCGCTATACGACGGGCCGGTTGCCGTGCCTTCATATCCCGCCGGATCGCTGCCTGGACTGGAAGCCGCCGCGCAGCGGCTGGCAAACGGCGCTCGCCCCGGGCTCGCCACTGCGGCGGCGCTTACACGGGCTCTGGCACGCCTCTCTGTACGTGATGCCGATGGGGGCGACCGCTCGGCGACCGATGTCCTGGCGTCGCGAGAAGCAACCGCCCTCGAACGCGCCCGGACCCTTGCTTTGCTCGCCTGGATAACCGGCACTCCCGCCCGCGTTTGCCTCCTCTACCGCGACACGCAGCCGGACTTCCATGCCGTCGCCGAGGTGATAGTGATGCACTCGTGGGCCGTATTCGACCCCCTTGCAGGGCAGTTTTATCTCGTTACCCATCATCCCTACGCCTCCGCCTGGGACATCAAGCGGCGCCCCGCGATCGCGGACGGCCACCCGGACCATGGCCGCAAGCCCACCGTGGATTCATCGTTCTATCGCTCCGTGTGTATCGCCCCAATTGAATACACCGACTGACTGACGATGGGCGCAGCAGCCGGACTGCACGGCATCCTCGTCGTCGACAAGCCCAAGGGATGGACCTCGCACGACGTCGTGGCGCGCGTGCGCCGCATCGCCGGCCAGCGCCAGGTTGGCCACGGCGGAACACTTGACCCGATGGCGACCGGCGTCTTGCCGCTGGGACTGGGCCAGGGCACCCGTTTGCTGGAATTCGTCTCCGATGGTCGCAAGACGTATGAGGCGACCGTGAGGTTCGGCGCCGCAACCGATTCATACGATGCCGATGGCTCGATAACCGTTGAAGCAAACTGGCGCCATCTGACCGAAGACGGCGTGCGCAAGGCGCTGGCTGGATTTGTCGGCGACATCCTACAGCGCCCGCCGGCATTCAGCGCGATCAAGCGCGCGGGCGTTCCCCTCTACCGGCTGGCCAGGAGGGGAGAGCACGTTGAAGTCGAGCCGCGCGAGGTGACAGTATTTCGGCTGGAGGTCATCCGCCTGGACCTGCCGGACCTCGAACTGATCGTGGAGTGCGGCAGCGGGACCTACGTGCGCAGTCTAGCCCACGACCTCGGACAAACTCTTGGTTCCGCTGCCTACCTGACCTCCCTGCGCCGTACGGCAGCGGGCACGCTCGGGATCGCCGATGCCGTGACGCTCGAAACTCTCGACGGCGGCGGGCGCGAACTTCTCGCACTCAGCCTCCTGGCGCTCGATCGGCCGGTGTGGCGGTTACCCGCGATCATCGTGAATTCTGAACATGCGCGTGACGCCATACAGGGTCGAAAGCTGCCAGCTCAGCCCCAGACCGTGGATATTTGCCGCGCTTACGGCGCAAACGGCGATTTCCTTGCCCTCTTGAGGTATGATGCGGCAGGATCATACTGGCAGCCGCACAAGGTGTTCACCGCCGCTGCAGATATTGCCGCCGTGACGGAGTATGGCGCAGTATTAACCGGAGGCGGTACGGTCAGCGGTGAAGGCAGGGACCAGAAGACTTTTGCTGGTTCCGCGGGCGAACCACTCGTAGGAGGGCATGAGTTGGAAGCGTACTGCGTGAAATGCCGGGACAAGCGTGAGATGTTACAGTCCAAACAGATCACCATGAAGAACGGCAAACCGGCCGTGCAGGGTAAGTGCCCGGTTTGCGGCACGACGATGAACAAGATCGGCGCGACTGTCTAACCCGGTTCGGTGCGACAGCGGTAAGAAGGCAGCCCGTTCCGTTGCGGACGGGCTGCATTTCTTTGTTCATTTACCCACAAACGGCAGTTCGTTAGCATGCGGGGGCGGGGGGCGTGTAATGACGTTTGATATGAAGCACAAGAGCCGAACTTTGCTCGACGGACGAGACCGGGCGCCGGCACGCGCGATGCTGAAGGCGATCGGATTTACCGACGAAGATCTGCAGAAGCCGATCATCGGCATTGCCAATACCTGGATCGAGACGATGCCGTGCAATTACAACTTGCGACGGCTGGCGGAGAAGGTGAAAGAAGGCGTGCGCGCTGCCGGCGGCACTCCCATGGAATTCAACACGATCGCGATTAGCGACGGTGTGACCATGGGTACCGAAGGTATGAAAGCCTCGCTCGTCAGCCGCGAGGTCGTGGCGGACTCGGTAGAGTTGGTCGGCCGCGGCCACATGTTCGACGCCGTGATCGCGCTGGCAGCCTGCGACAAGACCATGCCCGGAACGGCGATGGGCCTCATTCGTCTCGACGTGCCCGGCTTTGTCCTCTATGGCGGCTCGATCATGCCCGGGCGCTTCCAGGGTCGCGACGTGACCATCCAGGACGTCTTCGAAGGCGTGGGCGCCAACGCGGCGGGCCGCATGACCGACGCCGAGCTCAAGGATCTGGAAGACCACGCCTGCCCGGGCGCGGGCGCCTGCGGCGGCCAGTATACCGCCAACACGATGGCGCTGGCGCTCGAGTTTATCGGGCTCTCACCGATGGGCACGGCGAGTGTGCCAGCGGTCGACCCGCGCAAGGATGACGTCGGACGGCGTGCGGGCGCGCTAATCATGGACCTGCTGCGACGCGGTGTGAAGCCGAGCGACATCCTCAACCGCGAGGCGTTTGAAAACGCTATTGCCGGAGTTGCCGCCACGGGGGGCTCAACCAACGCCGTATTGCACCTGCTGGCCATGGCCCGCGAAGCGAATGTTCCGTTGACGATCGACGATTTCGACCGCGTCAGTATGCGGACGCCGTTGTGGGCCGACCTGATGCCGAGCGGTCGTTATACTGCGGCGGACCTCGATAAGGCCGGTGGCGTTCCCGTCGTCGCGAAGCGGCTCGTCGCCGCTGGACTCGCCCACGATCGGCAGCCAACCCCGAGCGGCCGCACCTTTGGGGAAGAGGCGCGGGCCGCCGTCGAAACGCCGGGCCAAGACGTCGTCCTCCCCCTAGATCAGCCGAAGAAGTCGACCGGCGGACTCATGATCTTGCACGGCAACCTGGCGCCCGAGGGTTGCGTGGTGAAGGTGGCGGGACACGAGCGCCCCTACCAGCGCGGTCCGGCCCGCGTCTTCGACCGCGAAGAGGACGGAATGGAGGCAGTCACGAGCGGCACCATCAAGCCGGGCGACGTGATCGTCATCCGCTACGAGGGTCCCCGCGGCGGACCTGGAATGCGTGAGATGCTCGGCGTCACCGGTGCGATCGTCGGCGCCGGCATGGGTGAGACCGTCGCACTACTGACGG
This sequence comes from Chloroflexota bacterium, assembly GCA_036741355.1. Lineage (GTDB taxonomy): Bacteria > Chloroflexota > Dehalococcoidia > CAUJGQ01 > CAUJGQ01 > JBBRGK01. Next base: position 41,927 of record DAINSK010000023.1, on the reverse strand, counting down.
ACGGCCGGTTCAGCGGCGCAACGCACGGACTCATGGCAGGCCACGTCGCGCCGGAGGCTGCCCGGGGCGGCCCCATTGCCGCGGTGCGTGAAGGTGACATGATCGTGTTTGACCTTGACAAGCGAAGGCTCGACGTCGATATCTCCGAGGAGGAGATGGCGCGTCGCCTCGCGGAATGGAAGCCACCCGCACCCAAGTACACGACAGGAGTGTTTGCCAAGTACGCGGCACTGGTGTCGTCCGCATCCGAGGGCGCGATCACGCGACCGGCGCTGTAGTTTCGGGCGCGTACACCGACCAACCGGCACCCGCGGCGAGTGCTGGTTCGTCGTATATGCGTCGTTGGAATTCGGATCGACGGTTTAGCTCACCGGCGCCTGCGCGACGATCGGAAGGGTCGGCGATTGACTGCCCTGCTCGGGTTCAATGGTGAATGCTACTGCCTGCGCACCGGCTGTATCCACCTTGAGTGTCATGATCGAAAATCCGGACACCTTGAATACGCCGGCGGCCGCGGGCTTTCCGTCGCGAATGACCCACGCCTCGTAGGCCTTACCGGAAGGCAACCCTGGCATGTTGCCGACCACGAACGCCGCACCGTCGCTACGCGGTTGCACGAGCGTGGCCACGATGTCGTTTTGGCCGCTAAGCTGGACGATCCGGGCGCCGCCCGCGAGCGCGGCGAGAACCTGCTGCTGCTGTTGTGCGAGCGCCGATCGCTTGTCCAGGCTACTGTGTAAGCTGGCGTTCCAGGCACCGAGACCAATGGCGATAAACAGAAGAGCCGCCGCGGCCCAGATCCCCGGGTTCGACCAGACGGTACGCCACCGTCGTTGCAAGGGGAACCACACCGGCTCACGGGCCGGCCGTTCAACTACATCCGGCGGATTTTGGCCTGCATCTGCAGCGTTGATTCCTTCTGTTGTCGCACCAGCGACACCGAGTTGGGCGACCATCACCGCCATGAGGCTCCGTCGCAATCCCGCTGGCGGCTCTGCTTCTTCGCAAGCGAGCGGTAACAGACTCGCCACTTCCATCAATTCACGCACGACATGATGATCGTTCGGACATTCGCGAAGGTGCGCGTCGATCAGTTTCGATTCGTCGGCAGGCACCGCGCCAAGCGCGAAGGCACCGGCCAGCTCCTCGACATCTGTGCATTCCATGATCATTGCGCCCATTTCCGCCAATGCTGGTTACTCATCATGAACTCGTGCTCGCCTCGACGTTTGGATTTTCGAGGATTCCGCGTAGCTTTTGCAGTCCGAGCCGCAGCCGGCTCTTTACCGTTCCTAGCGGCAGGTTCAGCTTCTCGGCGATTTCGGGATAGGTGAGGCCGCCGAAATAGGCGAGCTCAATCCCATCACGCTGTTCGGCCGGCAGCTTGGACAAGGCGGACCGAACCTCTTCCCGTTCGAGCGTCCTGCTTACGTCCAACCACACGTCCTGAGCTCCCGGAAACGGCAGCCGTACGTCATCCATGGGCGCCGTCTGCACGCGTGACGCTTTGCGGCGCAGCGCGTCAATAGCGCGGTGGTGGGTAATGCTGAGGACCCACGTCCGTGCAGAGCCGCGTCCGCTGGTATAGGTCTGGGCGCGGCGCCAAACCGAAAGGAACGCCTCTTGAACGATCTCCTCCGCCGTCTCAGGGTTGCCCACAATGCGCACGGCCAACGAGAAGGACAGGCGGCCGTACCGATCGTACAACTCCTCCAGAGCGCTGGCGTCGCTACCGGCCAGCGCTTGCATCAGCTCTTCATCAGTCCGTTGCAACAGCGTTGCTACCACGACAATCGGTAGTACGCGGGCGAATCTTGCACAGATCACCGGCGCCGGCGTCAGTATAGCAGCGGGTTACGCCGTACAATGCTCCGCAGTGCAGCCCGTGGGCCGTAACAAGGTAAAGAGGTTGAGCGACGATGGATCTAGGCGTGATGATCGAAGGCCAAGAAGGGCTGACCTGGGTGCGCTGGCGCCACATAGCGTCACTGGTCGAAGGGCTCGGCTTCGAGTCGTTATGGCGCTCAGACCACTTTTTTTCGCTGATGGGTGCGTCGGAACGGAACGCGCTGGAAACGTGGGTGTCGCTTGTCGACCTGGCATCGCGCAGCACGCGGCTCCGCTTTGGTCCGCTGGTGTGCTCGATGACGTTCCGCCACCCTGCACTGCTAGCCCGAATGTCGGCTGCCGTGGACGAACTGTCGGGCGGACGCCTGGTGCTCGGCGTGGGAGCCGGCTGGAACGTCCCCGAGCATGAGGCTTTCGGCATCCCGTTTCCGGCCGTGCGTGAGCGTATGGATCGGCTGGAAGAGGGCATCCAGGTGATCGAGTCGCTGTGGACCGGACGCAAGGTGTCACTGAAGGGAAAGCACTATAGCCTCAGCGATGCCGAGATGCATCCCACGCCTTCTCAGCAGCCACACCCGCCGCTGCTCGTCGGCGGCAGCGGTGAGAAGAGGACGTTGCGGATCGTCGCTCGGTACGCCGACGAATGGAACGCCGTCAACCTTCCTCCGGATGCCTACCGGGCGAAGACCAAAGTCCTGGAGCAGCACTGCGCCGAGGTTAGCCGGGACCCCGGCACGATCCGACGTTCGATGATGTGCGCGTTTATCATCGGCAGGAACGAAGCGGAGATGCGTCGCCGGGTGGAGGGGCTGCAACGGGTGATTCCGCGGCTGGCGTCGCTACCCGCCGAATCGGTGCCCGCCAGGATGCAGTCGGCCGGCTGGCTCGTCGGCACGCCCGATGACGTGACGGGACAGCTCCAGGCGTTGTCCGGAGCGGGCGTGCAGCGCGTCATGCTTCAGCATCACAACCAGACCGACGACGCGGTGCTCGAGCTCATCGCACACGAGATTATGCCGCGCGTAACCTAACCCACGGCCGCGGGAGGCCTTAGAATGTCCGCCCCAGGGCCTGATCCCACGGCTGGGGAGCAGCAACCTTGACGACTTCGTCTTCCCGGTCGCGCACGTAGAGATAGAGCTGTGCAAAGAACTCGTATTCAGGCAGCGGGTAGGCGGGGTTGATGCAGAGAAAATCGTAATACCAGGGTGGTTCCACGCCTGGATCACAGAGCACCTCGATGCGGCGCCCGACCCGGAGGCGATACGTAACCCCCGGAAATTTGGACGATCGAACGTCGAGATAGCCGTTTAATTCGAGCCGCTGCCAGAGATCCTCACCGAGCGTCTCGCGGGCTATTTCCAGTGCGCGAACCCGCGCATCGCGGTAGTCTCCACGCGAAAATCCGGGACCCGCGCTGCGCTTCGGCAGCCGGTCCCAGCGGTAGTTCCAGGGTCGTTCCAGCGCCTGGGCGCCTTCGGATTGCCAGGCACGGACGAAATCGGGGCGATGCTCCTGTCCCGGCCAATAACCAAGCCGTCGCGCATCATCGACGTTCACGCCGGTGCGCCAGTGTCTGGCCAAGGCGTCTCCAAACCAGTCTTCGTCCTCATCCGGCTCGCCGTCATCCATCGCCCAGGCATCTGCACCGGGCGTCAACAAGTATTCGTCCCGGCGAGAGGGCGTAACCAGGCTCAAGAACTCATCTACAAGCCGGCGAAAGAATGAAGATGACACGCCGGTATTACCAGAAGGCAAGCCGGGATCACGGAGGCGAGAAAATCCGACCGCTTCCGTCGCCGGCGGCCATCAGTTTATCGAGTTGTGGTGCGGTTGGGCCGCCTACCCGCCTGCCAGCGGGGCGATGACCTGGTACTCCTCAACGGTCGGATCGAATGGTCCGTCGTCGATCACGTGCTGGTCGCCGACTTTCTTCGATACCCGACAGCCCTGGTCTCGCGCTTCACGGAGGATTCGCTCCGCTGCTTCAACCGACCGTCGGGCCTCTTCCGTGTCTGTGACAGTGTCGTACTCGACTACCTGGTGTCCATGGCGGTTTGCAACGATGATCCGTGCCACAATTCCCCTCCAAAACCTCTCGGCGCAGTGGAACCTCACCGGATGGGCTGCACCGGCCTGCCCATCCCTACCCTGTATCCTAGGTCCAGTTGGGATGCCTGCCAACCTCCGCGACATTACAACTTCATGCATCTTTAGACGGTCTTACACGATGGATTACGAGGATACTGGCGGACCCAACTTGACTCGCCACCGTTCAAAGCCGAGAATTTCGGCGCCGGGAGGTCGTTACGATGGCAGTTAGTGTCGTCCGGAAGCGCCTGCGCACCGCCATGGTCGGTGGGGCTCTGCTGGTCGTCCTGTACGTGCTGTACGCGGCGCGCGGCGTATTGCCGCCGTTCTTGCTTGGCATCGTATTCGTCATCGTGTGCGGCCCAATCGTCGATCGCCTCGCGCATGATTTGCCGTTCCGCCGCCGGCACCCGGACCTCGCCCTCTCGGTGAGCATCGCGCTCGTTTACTTCGTCCTGGCCGGAATATTCGCGCTGATCGTTGTCCTGATCGGGCCTCGGCTCCTGGCCGAAGGTAAGAACCTCGCCAGCGTGTTGCCTTCACTCGTACAGCGCGCGCAGCGTGAACTGCAGGACAATAGCGGCTGGTACCAGAGCAATGTTCCCGCGGACATCCGCACTCAGATCGACCAGAACTGGCAACAGATCGCCAACAAGCTCGGTGAGTACGGCCAGACGATCTTTCAGCACACAATCAATTTTGCGACCGACAGCGTCACCACATTGATCAGCTACATCGTGGTTCCCTTTTGGGCCTTCTTTGTGCTCAAAGACCGCGCAAAGGCGACCCGTTGGTTTCTCGGGCTATTTCCGGCTGAAGTCCAGCCAGATGTCGAGCACCTGCTTCTCAACGCCCAAAGCGTGTTCGGCTTTTACCTGCGGGCGCAGCTCCTCCTCGCTACAGCGACGGGCATTGTGACGACAATTGGGCTCGTATGGTTCGGCGTCCGTTTCGCAGTCGCGCTAGGTGTCATCGCCGGGGTCGCCAACCTGATTCCGGTAATTGGTCCGATGCTTGGCGGCATCCCCGCGCTGATCGTGGTGCTCGCCACCCATCCCGGCTGGGAAGTTCTGTGGGTGTTTCTGTTCCTCTTCGTTGCCCAGGAACTGAAGGACTTTTTGCTCGTGCCGCGCATCCAGGGTCGCGCTGTACGCATCCACCCGGCGTTCATTCTGTTGCTCATCGTCGTCGCCGGGCACATTGCCGGGTTCTGGGGATTGCTGTTGGTGGTGCCCCTGGCCGCCGTCATTCGGGACACCTTCGTCTACATCTACCGGAGGCTCGGACAAGACCCGATTGTTGCTGTCCCCACGGCGCGAACGGCGGCTTCGACGGCCGGACTACCGCCCGTTGAGCATGACGGCATGGCGGACGGCCTGCCGCGCCGCGCGGCGAAGGCGCTCCGCGGCTGACTCAGCCGGCTCAGGCCTCGTTCCCTTGATGCTGCGAAATGATGCCGCCTAGGAGTAGAGTGCGGACCCGATCTCGGCCGATGCCGGCCTCGATCAACACTTCTTCGGTGTGCTGGCCAAGCATCGAAGCAACAGGTCCGATCTTGCCGGGCGTCCGGCTAAACTTTACCAGCTGGCCGGTCTGCTCGACGCGACCCCAAACCGGATGCTGGTGCGTCACGATCAGGTCATTTGCGGCAATGTGCGGGTCGGAGAAGAGCGCCTGTGCACTGATCACCGGCCCGGCCGGGACACCCGCTCGGTCGCAGCGGTCGAGCCATTCCGCGACAGTTCTTGTGAGGAACGCCGTGGCAATTGTCGTAGCTAGGTGTCCGTGCCCCGTCTCCTCGATCGCCTCCAGTGGAGTGTAGGTATGCAACAGGTCGAACCGATCGAGTGCTTGCGTTAGCGGCACCCAGTGCGTGGCGTCACGGATAGCCAGCAGCAACCAGCCGTCCTGCGCTTCATACGCGCGGCAAAGCGCAGTCGGTCCGCGGTAATCGGCGCCGCCCTCCAAGGGCGGTGGTGAACCCTGATACCGGACGAACTCAGCCATTTGCATAGCCATTGCCGAGCTCGTGAGGTTGGTCTCCACCCGTTGGCCTTCGCCGGTTCGTTCTCGCGCCACCAGTGCGGCGCTGATGCCAAATACGCTGAGCAATGCCGCACCATAGTCACAAAGAGCGACCGTGAGGAACACCGGGGAATGACCGTCAAGGAGGCCTCCCTGCGCTGCCATCATCCCCGATCGCGCCTGCAGCAGCGGATCGAAGCCGGGACGGGTCACGTACGGACCACTGCGACCGTAAGCAGTCTCGCTCGAATAGATTAGGCGCGGATTGATCGCCTGAAGCGTTTCGTAGTCGACCCCTAGGCGTTCCGAAACACCCGGACGGAAGTTTTCCACGACCACATCGGCGCCGCGTACCAGTTCGTAGATCAGTTCGCGACCCTCCGGGCGCTTCAGATCGACCGCAACGCTGCGCTTGCCGCGGTTCCAGCCTAGGAAACCGAAGCCAAACGCGCGGAACGGGTCTCCATCCAGCCCCTCGATCTTGATGACGTCGGCGCCCCAGTCGGCGAGCGTCATCGGGCAGAGCGAACCGGCGATGTAGGCCGAGAGGTCGAGAACGCGCAGCCCTGCCAGGGCGCTCGCCGGCAACGGCACATTTGGTGACGTTTCGCCCCGAATCGCCGCGGAATCACCGGCGCCGAACGGCGTGCCATCCAACAGTCGACCCCCGAGCAACGGAGCGCCACCGCGGATACCACCCGGGGTTCCATGCAAACGCAACGGCGTTCCGGGCTGGACGGTCGAGCCCAGTTCCGGATCTTCCACAACAGCGCGCATTCCGATGTGCTCGACCTGCGGGTCCTGCAGGTAATCGTCGCGCAGCAGGACGGGTGCGCAGGGAATATCGGCCGCGGAGAGCAAGGTGAGCCATTCGTCGCGCGGCTTACTTGCCATGATCGGTTCCAGCTCTCTCGCCAACGCCGCTCGATCGTCCGGGTCGACGATGCCCCAGGGAGCGTTTTGGAAGCGTGAATCTGATATCATGTCGGGACGATCGATCAGCAGGCAGAAACGGTGGAAAAAACCGCTGTGCCCGCAGGCGAGAAAAAGATACCGGTCGTCCGCGGCCCGAAAGACCCGGTAAACGGGCACCGGCCCGAGGGGGTTGACCGGCACGCCGGAAAGCCGGGTGATCCCTTCGCCCATGAGGATCGTACCCGTTTGAACCGCGAAACCGCCTGCCAGCCACGATACCTCAACCAGTTGCCCCTGACCGGTTCGTTGTCTGACCCACAATGCCGCACAGATTGCACCAGCGGCGAGGATGGCCGCGCCGTAGCTGGAGAGAGGCACCGTGAGGTATGTCGGACCCGGGTGGCTCGAATACTGCGTCGCCATGATGCCGTCGAGCGCCGCAACCAACGCATCGTCCGGCGCCCGTTCGGCGTGCGGACCACAGCTCCCGTACGGCGGCATCCAGCAATAAACGAGGCGCCGATTGATCGCCGAAAGAGAGGCGTAATCGAGGCCGAGTCGGGCGACATCCCCCGGTGAGCCGTCATACACGAGCACGTCGGCCGCTGCGACGGCGTCGAGTATTGCGGCGCGTCCCTGCTCCGTCTCAAGGTCTGCAACCGCCCCCTCCTTGCTTCGATTGAGCGCGCGGAAGCCAGGCTGGGTCCGGTACGGATCGCCCTCGGGCGGCTCGATTTTCAGTACGTCGGCGCCCTGCTCGGCCAGCAGCATCGCGCCGTACGGACCGGCGATGCCCTGAGCCAGGTCGATGACTCGGATACCGTCCAGTGCGCCGGACATGGGTTGACCTCTACAACGGCGGTGCGGAGGATTCTGTGGTTCTGGCGATCTCTTCGGACCCCGCGGGCGCGCTCGGCTGCGTCGGCACAACAGGTGGTGCAGGCGGTTGCGTCGTCTGTATGAGGTCATCGGGCCGCGCCCATTTGGCCGGTTCCTCAGACGGTCGCGTCGGCGCACCGGCTGGGGAGCCATACGGCGTGAGCATTGGCGCCGCGCCGGGTGCGTAACCGCCCATGATCGCTCCGGGGGCCTGCCTGCCTTCGCTCGCACCGGCCGGCTGCCAGTCGGTCAGCCGCCAAAGTCCAACAAACAACAACACCAGCAGGCCGACTATTGAGACCGCAAAGCGCAAGAAGCGCCCCGCCGTATCGAGCTCCTTGGGCGACCCGCCCGAAAACAGCGCCAGCAAGCTCGACGCCGGTGGAGCGGCCTGGGGAACCTGCTGCAATGTGTACCAGGTGCCGGCCCCGACCAACAGCAGTCCGCCGAATACGAATCCCAGGCGCAAATAGTTGACCACGCGCGGCAACGCGACGCCGATGACGCCCAGAACGATACCTATACCGGCGAACCAGAGAAAGATGTTGCGCTGGTGATCCGGGAATTTCTCGCGGTAGGTCTGATTGTCGCTGTAAAATCCATCGATCTGCTTGTTGATGCGGGTGCTATCCTGGTCCGTGCTATTGCCGTTCAACTGGGAGAAACTGAGGCCAACGGGCTGCGGCGGACGCGGCCCGGACTCAAACGTCAGCACGCCAAAACCCGCGGAGACGGCCAGGACAAGCCCTAGCAATACCGCAAAACTGACCCTGATCCACGTCGTGCTCATCCCCGGCTTTCCCTCCGCCAACCGCGCCGCGCCGTTGAACGCGCCTGGGCCCAGTGTGTCTGGCACAGTATACCCATTCTCTTTCAGAGCCGCAGCCGTGCCGCAACACGCTCGACCTGGCCCGATTTTCGCTGGCGCTACGGATACGCATCAATCGATATCCATGCCACTTCCTCTTGGAACGCGGTTGAGCTACCCTTGTGGGGGATGGTAATGCCACAAGTCGGGGTGCATCGAGTTCAGTCTGAAACGATTCGGTTCTCTCGTGCGTTGTATTAAATTAGAAGCCGGTCGCCCAGCCCGTCCTCGCCTTCCGGCACCACCTCGGCAAGCAGTAAGTAATCAGGGAGGAACAGGTACATGTCCTTAGCCCAACGTGTGCTCAAGATCAGCACTGTTGCCGCCGCGGTCCTCAGTATCGCCGCGATCAGTGGCAGCGCATCGGGGGTCCTCGCGCAGTCCACGCCACCCGTCGCCCGCATTTTCGGCTCAATCACATTCACCGGATCAACCAACCTGAACTGGGCAACGGTTACGGCCTACAGCGGCAGCACCACATGCGGAACGGGGTCAGCTGACGGTCGGTACGTCGATATCGACAGCGGCAACCCTGGCTGTAACAGGGTCGGCACGGTGATCACCTTTAAGGTCGGCAGCCAATGGGCTAACCAAACATTCGTTATCCCGGATCTACCCGGTTCCGCCCAGCAGGTCAATCTGACCGGTCCGGCCGCATCGCAGCCGGGAGGTGGTGGCGCGGCCACTTCTAGCGCAACGTACTCGCCGGGCTGGAACCTCGCTGGTGGCCCTGCGGGCACCTTATTCTCGCAGGCAGCTGGGGTCCTCTATACGTTCCCGGCGGGCGCGAGCGCCTACACGCAAGTGCCGAACACCCAGCCAGCGCAGGCCGGTGTCGGCTACTGGGCGTTCTTCAACAGCCAAACCACCGTTACCCTCAGCGGCAGCACGTCCCTGCCGTTCACCGTTACCGCGCCCGCGGGCCAGTACATCATGATCGCCAATCCCAGCGCGACCAGCACCGTGACTGTCAGCGGCGCCGATGTGGTCTATACTTACGACCCGACCAACGCCGCCAGCCCGTACTCGGCAGTCTCCACATTGCGGCCGGGACAGGGTGCATGGGTCTATTCCGCCGCCGGCGGAACGATCACGATGCAGTAACATTCTGCGGGACCATGGACCGATCATCCCGGAATGCAGGAAAGGGGAGGCGGATCCGCCTCCCCTTTCCGTTTCCCTGGAAAACGCAACTGCGTACTGTCGTTTACCAGGCGATGACGGCGCGCGTCACTGCCGTGGGATTGTTGGCGCGGTTCAGCCACTCGGCCTCGGAGAAGGCGCGGTCGATCTCTTCTAGCGGGAATTTGTGCGACACAATCCGATCAAACGGGTATTTCTCTTTGGTGCGTTGCAGAAAATCGAGCGCCGTCGGGATCGTCCACGGATCGTAGTGATAGATGCCGATCAGCTTCTTGCTGGTGAACACCATCCGTGCAGGCTCGATGGTAGCGGTAACGCCTGTGCTGATGGTCCCGACCTCCAGGTAGGTGCCGCCATTACGCAGCATCTCTATCCCTTCCGGGATCACGGCCGGAAATCCGACGAAGTCGCAGACGACGTCCGCACCCCGCCCAGCGGTCGCGTCTTTGACCGCCGCGATACGGTGTTCCGGCGAATCGAGCTCGGTGATGTTAATCGTTTCGTCGGCGCCGAACTGGCGCGCAAGCTCCAGTCTGGAAGGGAGACCGTCGATCGCGATGACTTTGTCTGCCCCCATCTCCTTGGCCACGGCGGCGGCATTTAATCCCAACCCGCCTGCGCCCTGGACGACCACAGTGTCGCCGAAGCGCACGCCCGCCTTATGCAGTCCGTAGATCACCTGTGATAGGGCGCAATTAACCGGCGCGACCAGCTCATCCGGCAGGTCGTCGGGCACGCGATATACCCAGTGATTAGGACGCAAATAGTAGAAGTCGGCGAAGGCGCCGGTGAAGTATGGGGAGCTGCCGGCCTGGTGCTGCGGCATCTGGTTGGGGCACGCCGCGAGCTCGCCGCGCAGGCAGACGTAGCAGCGGCGGCACGGGTAGAAGTAGGCGTAAGCGATGCGATCACCCTCGTGGAGCGGCTGACCAAGGGAATCGGTCCTGATGTTCGCGCCGAGCTCGTAGACGTACCCGGTCATCTCGTGTCCGGCGGGAACGTGGAAGCGCGCTGGTATTTCGCCGCGCCAGATGTGAAGGTCTGAGCCGCAAATGCCCGCCATCGAAACTTTAACCAGGATCGCGTCGGGCTCGACGGGCGGCAACGGAAATTCCCGCAGCTCAAACGGCTGCTCCGGTCCATGAAAGATTGCAGCGCGTCCGTTCACGGTTTCCTCCAAGAGCGACTAACCCTCGCCTCCGTTCCCGGGGCGGGAAGCGACGGTCGTTGGGAGATGGGTTCAGGCTGGGTTGCAGTGGCGCGCAGCGGGGGACCTCACCCCCTCCCCTTCCCCATCCCAGGATGGAGAGGGGCGATCGTGGAGTGCCGGGTGCGGGCATTGGTGCGGTGGCGCGCAACAACACGCCCCTACGGTAACCCTTCTAAAGCACCAAGTCACTTATCAGGGGGAGGGGGTGAGGGCCGCCCCGCCAACTCGCTACGGTCCCGAATTCAAGCTCCCCTTTCCATCGGCATGGAGAGGGGTCGGCGGTGAGGTTGCCCGACAACTAAGCGCTTGAGTGGGCGACCAGAGCCTCGGGGAATTCCGGCGGTTGCGGCGACGTGTCGAGCACGTAACCGACGCCCTGGACGGTGCGGATGAGTCGAGGTTGCGCAGGATTGCGCTCGATCTTCTGGCGTAAACGGCTGATCCAGACGCGGAGGAACTGGACGTCGTCGCGGTACTGCGAACCCCACGTGGCCTCGAGCAGGTCTTCGTGGAGGAGCGTCCGCCCCGGATGAGTGGCCAGTTGCTCGAGCAACTGCCACTCTTTTGGTGACAGGGCCACGGGCCGCCCTTCCACAGTTACGCTATGGCTATCGAGGTCAACGACGACGTTATCGAGGTCCACACGGCGGCCTTCGGTGCGACGCCGAGGCTGCCGCGTGCGTCGCAGAACTGCCTTCACACGCTCGACCACTTCCTCGGGGTTGAATGGCTTGACGATATAATCGTCGGCGCCCAGTTGAAGGCCGCGGATGCGATCAAGGTCGGCGGTCTTGGCGCTCACCACGACCACCGGGACGGGTGATAACTCGCGGATTTTGCGGAGCACTTCGAGCCCGTCCATGTCAGGCAGCATCAGGTCGAGCAGGACCAGCCATGGCTTGCGTTTATCAAACTGATCGAGCGCCTCGATGCCGTTGGCGGCTTCCGAAGTCCGGTATTCATGGGCGCGCAACTCGACACGCAACAGCCGACGGATCTTCGGATCGTCGTCAACGACGAGGATCATGCATGCCTCCAGGACAATTGCGCAGGGGAGTACGCGCTCTGCCGGGTAGTATTGCATGACAGCGCGCATCGGCACTCAATTGTTATGGTACGCGCCACGAACGGGCACCGGAGACGGCTGCTACGCACGGTATAACCGTCGTTTATAAGCGCGAACCGGAACCTGCCAGCGGTTGCACACATCATAGCGTAACACTCACGGGATATCGATCCGGCAAGGACATAACAGGTTTTCCTAATCTGTCATGAGCCTCCGTTGAACCTGAGCTCGCCGATTTTGTTGCCCGGAAACGCTTTTGAAACACGGGGGAAACATGCCCGGCGTACGGTAGTTCTTGAGCATTTGTGCCCGCGCAGCATCACAGGAGGCGCTACGTGACCCCGAAGGAGATTCAGCAGTTCATCAAGGCCAACAACGTTCAGATCGTGGATTTAAAATTTGTGGACCTGCCCGGAACGTGGCAACACTTCTCGATCCACATCGGCGAGATTGAGGGTCAGGATGACCCTAATCAGGGTGTGTGGTTCACCGGCCTTGGCTTCGACGGATCGAGCATTCGAGGATTCCAGAAGATCGAGGAATCCGACATGATCCTCGTTCCTGACCCCGAGACGGCGCGTCTCGACCCCTTTACCGCAGTGCCAACGCTGTCGCTGGTGTGCGACGTCCACGATCCGATCAAAAAGGAGCGCTATTCGCGCGACCCCCGGTTCATTGCCACCAAGGCGGAGGACTACGTTCGCAAGACGGGACTGGCCGACACGGTCTATTTCGGTCCTGAAGCGGAGTTCTTCGTTTTTGACGATGTCCGCTACGGCATGTCGATGAACGAGTCGTTCTACAAGGTGAACAGCTCGGAGGCCGATTGGAATACCGGCCGCAATGAGGGCGGCAACAACCTGGGATACAAGCTGCGGTCGAAGGAGGGATACTTCCCCGTGCCGCCGCACGACCAGCTCCAGGACCTTCGCAGCGAGATGATCCTGACGATGGTGGAAGCAGGTATCCCGATCGAGGTCCACCACCACGAGGTGGCGACTGCCGGCCAGTGCGAAATCGACATGCGTTTCGACACGCTCCGCACCATGGCGGACAAAGTGATGATGTACAAGTACATCGTGAAGAACGTCGCCCGCCGCCACGGCAAGGTAGCGACGTTCATGCCCAAACCGCTCTTCGGCGACAACGGCTCCGGCATGCACTGCCACCAGAGCCTGTGGAAGAATGGCGAGCCGCTCTTCTACGACGCGAAGGGTTATGCGCAGATCAGTCAGATGTGCAAGTACTACATTGGCGGCCTGCTCAAACACGCCCGGGCGCTGATGGCTTTCTGTGCCCCGACGACCAACAGCTACAAGCGGCTGGTGCCGGGATACGAGGCGCCGGTCAACCTGGCGTACTCGGCCCGCAACCGCAGCGCCGCCTGCCGCATCCCGATGGTCTCCGATAGCCCCAAACTGAAGCGCATCGAGTTCCGCCCGCCGGATCCAACGGCTAACCCGTACCTGGCCTTTGCCGCGCTGACGCTCGCGGGCATCGACGGAATTCAGAACCAGATCGACCCCGGGCAGCCGCTGGACGTGAACATATACGAGCTCGAGGGTCCGCTAGCCAACGAGATCCCGACAGTGCCGGGTTCACTCGAGGAGTCATTGAGGGCGCTGGAGGAGGATCACAAGTTCCTCTACCAGGGCGACGTGTTCACTCCGGACGTTATTGACATGTGGTTTGAGATGAAGCGCGAGCAGGTGGATGGCCTTCGCCTCCGCCCGCATCCGTACGAATACGCCATGTATTTCGACGCGTAGGCAAGGGGTACACGACATCAAAGCGTGCACACGGCCCGTGGAGCAACTGCTCCACGGGCCGTACCTAACCCCAGGCCCTCGGACGGCCCCCTATCTCCCCAGCCCTCGTTCCCCCAATGCTAGGGGCAAGAGGGAGCTAGCACGGAGGTTGGTGGGGCAATTCGGTGCAAGACGTACCGCGGGATGCCCGAGGCGTCCCGCATCCAGCACCCAGGGATCGCCCCTTACCCCCAGAATTGGGGGCAAGGGGAAGGGGGGATTGGGGGCCCGCTGGGCGAGCCCCCGATGACCGTCGGACCAGTACCTGGCTGCGCGCTTAGGCGTAGAGGTACCGGTACCTCCCGTTAGGCGTAGAGGTAGACTTTCGATGAACGATCAAGAACGGCGGGAAAGTAAAGAGTACGTCATCCAGCACGCGCGGGAGCAAGACGTCAAATTCATCCGGCTCTGGTTTACGGACATCGTCGGCTCGTTGAAGAGTCTGGCCATTACCGTCGAAGGGCTGGAGAACGTGCTGGACGAGGGCATGACCTTCGATGGCTCCGCGATCGAAGGGTTTGCGCGGCACGACGAAACCGACATGGTCGCCATGCCCGACCCGACGACGTTCCAGATCCTGCCGTGGCGGCCAACATCACAATCCGTCGCGCGCATGTTCTGCGACATTCAGCTTCCTGACGGGACGCCGTTCGAAGGCGACCCGCGCTATGTGTTGCGCCGAAACCTGGAGCGCGCCGCGCGGCTCGGCTACACGTTTTACGTGGAGCCCGAGCTCGAATACTTTTATTTCAAGAGCGCCGACAGCACGGCAGGACTGGACAACGGCGGCTACCTCGACCTGACTCCCCTTGACGTAGCCAGCGACCTGCGCCGCGAAACCGTGCTGTCGCTCGAGTCAATGGGTATCGGCGTCGAGTACAGCCATCACGAGGTTGCCGCCAGCCAGCACGAGATCGGCCTCCGCTACACCGACGCCCTCACCATGGCCGATTCGGCGATGACGTACCGGCTCGTCGTCAAGGAAGTCGCCATGCGGCACGGCGTCTACGCCACGTTTATGCCCAAGCCCTTGGCCGGCGAGAACGGCAGCGGCATGCATACGCACCAATCACTGTTTCGCGGTGAGCAGAACGCATTTTTCGATGCAAACGCTCCCTACCAGCTCTCAGCTATCGCGCAGGGCTACATCGCCGGCCTGTTGCGCCACGCTCGCGAAATTACGCTTGTCACCAACCAGTGGGTGAACTCGTACAAGCGACTGCTGCCAGGCTACGAAGCGCCCGTGTACCTGACCTGGGCGGCCCGGCGCAACTGGTCGAACCTCGTCCGCGTACCGGAGATCAAGCCGGGCAGACCGGACCAGATGCGGATCGAATATCGTGCACCCGATCCCGCCTGCAATCCCTACCTCGCATTTGCGGTAATGCTAGGCGCCGGACTCGAAGGAATTGAGCGCGAATACCCGCTTCCCGATCCCGTGGAGGCAAATGTCTTTCAGATGAGCGAAGAGGCCCGCAAAGAACGCGGGATCGGCGTACTTCCCGGCGACCTTCACGAGGCGATCGAGGAAGCGGCAAAGAGCGACCTCCTCCGCCGCACGCTCGGCACCCATCTGCTCGATAGTTTCATCGAGAACAAACTCATCGAGTGGGGTGACTACCGCAGTACAATCACCGACTACGAGCTCAGGCGTTATCTGCCAATCCTGTGAGGCAGTCGGCAGTCCCCGGCCAAAGGCCGCTCTGTTGTTCGACCGCCATGCCGGCGCTACGATGACCGGGCATAGAATGTCCGAATCGCGCCAAACTCCCCGGCCAGAATCGCCGGGTCTTAGGAGAAAAGCATGACGGTCTGGCAGCACGCCTGGATCTCGGTCGATCCGCTGAAGCCCGAGGACATCGGTAAGCTCGAATCCTTCGGCAAAGAGGGGTGGGAGCTTGTCTCGGTCATGCCCTGGGGACAGACTTCAGGCATCTTCCTGATGTTCTTCAAGCGGGCCGCGCCGGACCCCGTGAGCTAGCTCGGCTAAGAGGCGGCCGGTCGCGTGCCCTCACCCCAACCCCTCTCCAAATTCTGGGAGAGGGGCCTTCGTTTGCGGATGAGCGGCCGGGATACGAATAAGCGAACGGACAGCTGGCCGTCGATCGGCCATCGTCATTGGTGATGCAGCGCCGCCTCCGCCCGGCGACTAAAGTCGCAGGCTTGATCAACGAAGTCCGCCTGCGCGGACTACCAATCGGCGCGAGTCGCCAACCGGCGCGGGCTGCTGAACCGGCCGCGGCCGGTTTCGTTGCATGAGCCTGCGGTTTCAACCGCCGGGCGATGCCCCGTGGCGCTCAACCGCCTGGCGATCCCCCGAACGCTCTATCGGCCATCGTCATTGGTGATGCAGCGCCGCCTCCGCCCGGCGACTAAAGTCGC
>DAINSK010000023.1:0-25592 GCA_036741355.1 Chloroflexota bacterium | reverse complement strand
TTGCATGAGCCTGCGGTTTCAACCGCCGGGCGATGCCCCGTGGCGCTCAACCGCCGGGCGATCCCCCGAACGCTCTGTCGGCCATCGTCATTGGTGATGCATCGCCACCATCGCCGAGCGATCGATCGGGGACTTCCATCGGTGTGCAACAGCATCGACCGACGGGGATTGGGAGGCGAGGGAGGATGAGGGCTGGGCACTCGCGCCACCCATTTACGCCGGAAACAGCAGCGAAACGGCCTTGTCGGTGGCTTTGAGCAGCGGCAGCGGATAGAGACCGACGAAGAAGACGGCAAGCGTTAGAACGCCAAGTACGCCGTTCGTTATCATGGGCACCCGCAGCCGCGTTTCCCGCGGGTCGGTGATTTCCGCCCTGCCGATGTACATCTGCCTGATCACCAACAGGTAGTAATAGAGCGAGATCACGCTGTTGACGACGCCAAAGCCGACCAGCCACAACAGTCCGTGACGGGCGCCCGCCTGGAAGAGGAAGAACTTCGTGAAGAAGCCGGCGAACAGCGGCATTCCAGCCAGCGAAAAGAGGCCGATGGTCAGCACCAGCGCCAGGTACGGTTGGCGTTCCGCCATGCCTCCGAAATCTTCAATCTCTTCTTTCCCCGTCGCGTTGTAAATCGCGATCGCGGCGCCGAACACCACCAGGTTGGTAATGACATAGCCGGCCAAGTGGAACAGCAGCGCGCTCGCGGCATCCGGCGACATGGCCGCGATGCCAATGAGGAGATAGCCAACCTGGCCGATGCTGGAGTACGCCAGCAAGCGCTTGATGTTGTGCTGCTGGATAGCTATCAGATTGCCGACAGTCATCGTCGTAGCCGAAACGATGGCGATCAGGATACGCCACTGGTCGATAGCGGGAAGGAAGGCGCTACTGAACAGGTGCAGCAGCAACGCGAAGCCCGCCGCCTTGGATGTGACCGAGAGGAAGGCCGAGATCGGTAGCGGCGCCCCTTCATAGGCGTCGGGTGTCGCCATGTGAAACGGCACGGCAGCGATCTTGAAGCCAATCCCAGTGATGATCAGCACCAGCCCCATCATCAGACCAAAATTAATATCGCCCGCGTTGCCGGCGTTGAGCGCATCGGCAATGCCGCTGTATCCGGTGGTGCGCGTGACGCCGTAAATGAGGCTGAGCCCGTACAAGAACATCGCCGTGGAAAACGCGCCGAGCAGGATGTACTTCAGACCGGCCTCGTTGGAGCGCGGGTCGAGCTTGTTGAACGAGATGAGGACGTAGAGACTAAAGCTCAGCAACTCCAGCGAGATATAGGCGGTCAGCAACTCCGTCGCCGACGCCATGCCGATTGCACCCACCGTGGCAAGCAGTAAGACGCCATAATACTCGCCCACATTGCGCAGGCGCGCCCTGACAAACTGCGCGGATATCAGCGCGATGAAGACCGCGGCGCCCAGGAACAGCACGCGAAAGAACGTCGCGTAATGGTCGATCTGGAGAATACCGGCGAACGATTCCTGCGTCCGGAGGTAGGCCAGCGAGCCGACGAGAACTCCTGCGGCGCCGAGCGCGGTCAGATAGCCGAAGACATCCTTGCGCACGTGTGGAAACCACAACTCCGCTGCCACGATTAGCACGGCAAGCCCGGTGAGGCAGAATTCGGGAATCAGCAGCGTGTAGTTCATAGGGCGAGCACCTGGCCGTTCTCGGGGAGATCCAGCGATGGCAGCGCTATGAACGGCGTCCAGCTAATGCTCTGGAGGCGCGGCCCGTGCTTGTTGGAAGCGCCCAGCGGCGAGACGCTGCACTGCTGAGCGGGACAGATCGCGGGAATCCCTTTGAGACCGTCGGCGATCCGGTCCACGAATGGGCTGGGCCACACACCCATGAATACGACGGCTCCGGCAAGCAGTCCTCCCGCGAGCAGTTCATACGGAAGCAGGTCGCGCAGGCTGATCCATCGCTCATTGAACGGGCCGAAAAATGCGAACCCGAACATCCGCAGGATGTAGGTGGCGGTGATGAGTGCGGAGAAGACGCCCAGTGCCCCAAAGATGGGGTAGGTTTTGAACGTACCGACGAAGATGTTGAACTCGGCAACGAACCCCGACAAGCCCGGCAGGCCGAGCGCAGCGAACCCGGCGATAGTAAAGAGGGCGACGAACTTGGGCATCTTATGGACGAGGCCGCCAAACGCCCGGAGGTCACGCGTATGCGCCTGGTCGTACACGCTGCCGATCATTGCGAAGAAGAGCGCCGTCATCACGCCATGGCTGAACATCTGCAGCACGGCGCCGTTCACGCCCACCGCGTTGAGTGTCGCCAACCCCATCAGCACGTAGCCCATGTGGCTCACGCTCGAAAAACCGGTCATCAGCTTCCAGTCGCGCTGAACCGTAGCTGCAAACGCGCCGTAGAGCGCCGCGGTGGTGCCGAGCACCATCAGCGCCGGCATCCAGAAGTGTGCTCCCTCCGGCATCATCTGGATACCGAGGCGAATAATGCCGAACGCGCCGAGCTTCATCAGCACGCCCGCGTGCAGCATGCTGACGGCCGTTGGCGCGGCCGCGTGTCCGTCTGGAGACCAGCCATGAAACGGCCACAGGCCGGCCAGGACGCCGCAGCCAACCATGATGAACGGGAAGAACGTTTTCTGGAACGTCGCCGAGTATGGATGAGCCCATAATGCAGGCAGATCGAACGTACCGATGTTGGCGGAGTTGAACACAGCGAATATCGCGATAAAGATCCCGATAGATGCCGCGACCAGCATCATCGTCAGCTTCATGCTGCCGTAAGTGCGGTCACGGTTGGCGCCGTACGGCGCCGGACCGCTTCCCCAGACGACGATCAGCAGGTACATCGGCAGTATGGCCAGCTCGTAGAAGAAGAAGAAGAAGAAGAGGTCGAGCGACACGAACGTGCCGAACACGCCGGCGATCAGCGTGAATAGCAGGATAAAGAAGTCCTTATTGCGATAGTCAATTTTCAACGAAACCCAGGTACCCGCCAGCACCACGACGCCATTCAGCAACACCAACGGTACGGCGATGCCGTCAACGCCCAGGTGCAGAGTGATGCCGTTGTCGCCGAGGAATGCGACGTTGGAGAGCCAGTCCCAACGCATGTCGCCCTGGATGCCGCCGTTTGAGATGTTGTACGCGACGAACACGTACACGGACAGGCCAAACAAAGCCAGCGCAGCGATCACCGAAACCGTCCTCACGACGTTCGGATACCGGCTGGGGACGGCGATGAGAATGATCGATGCCGCGAGCGGTATCACCACCAGCGCCAGCAACGCGTAGGACGACATCGCTACTCCTATTAACCCCTGGTCGTGAACGCTATGACTGCAAGCACCACGACGCCCAGCGTAATCGCAAAGGCGTAATTAGGTATCTTGCCCGTCTCATGGAACTTCAGCTCGTAGCCGGCAAAGCCCGTGAGGTCGGCGGTGCCGTCGACGCCCGTATCGTTCACCACCTGGCGATCGAACCACGACAGCACGCGGCCGAGTCCGAGGACCACGTAATTGACCATCGCCTGGTACAAGTCATCGAAATAGAACTTGTTCTTAATGAGTGCATAGATGCCGGGGAAGCGGTTCGCCGCCGCAGCGGCGCGCTCACCCCTGCCCCACCAATAGTATCCGGCGATGTAGAAGCCCAGCAGTCCGGCGATCGTCGCTCCCGCCGCGAGCGATCCGTTGATCGACAGGATCTCGCCTCCGCTACCCGCCGGGAAGACGAACCGGCCGAAGCCGCCGGGGAAGCCGAGTGCTTTCCCGAGGCCCTCGAAGGCAACGAAGCCGGCAGTGATCGCGAGAATTGCCAGAACGATCAGCGGGAGCAACATGCTGGGCGGCGATTCGTGAGCATGGTCGTAGACGTGGCGCACGCGCGGCCTGCCAAAGAACGTGAGCACGATCGCCCGCGCAGTATAGATGGCGGACAGCAAAACCCAGAGCAAGAGCAAGATCACAAAGGTGCCGTTCTGACCGTCCAGGACGCCCTTGAGAACCTCGTCTTTGCTCCAGAAGCCGGCCAGCGGCGGAATGCCCGCATTGGCGAGGCTGGCGATGATAAAGGTGATGCCTGTAATCGGCATCTTCTTGAACAGCCCGCCCATCTCGGGCATCTCCTGTGTGCCGGTGGCGTGGATCACCGAACCGGCGCATAGGAAGAGGAGCGCTTTGAAGAAGGCGTGCGTGAATAGGTGGAACATCGCGCCCGAAACCGCACCGGCGCCCAGCGCGGCCATCATAAAACCGAGGTTGCTGATCGTCGAGTAGGCGATGACCTTTTTGAGGTCCGTTTGGACGATCGCCACCGTGGCCGCCATCAGCGCCGTAACGACGCCGACGATCAACACAACCGTACTCAAGTCCGCGGCCTGGAAGATGGGCAGGGTTCTTGATACGAGGTAAATACCGGCAACGACCATTGTGGCGGCGTGGATGAACGCCGAGACGGGCGTCGGACCCTCCATCGCGTCAGGCAGCCATACGTGGAACGGAACCTGCGCCGACTTGCCCATCGCGCCGAGGAACAAGAACAGCGTGGATACCGTGAGGTATGTCTGGTTGATCTGATGAGTGGTGGCAGCATGGATGATCGACTGAATGTCGAACGTACCGGTTGCGCGCCACAGCAAAATGATGCCGATCAGCAGGCCGACGTCGCCGGCGCGGGTCGTAATGAACGCTTTTTTCGCCGCTTCAACCGCGGACCTGCGCTCGTAATAGAAGCCGATCAGTAGAAACGAGCAGATTCCGACCAGCTCCCAGCAGACGTACAGCAGCAGAAAGTTGTCCGCCAGCACCAGCGTCATCATCGAGGCAGCGAACAGCGACAGCATGGCGAAGAACCAGCCGTAGCGCGCTTCGCCGTGCATGTACCCGGTCGAGTAAATATTCACCATCAGCGCGACAATCGTGACCACGCCGAGCATGACGATCGTGATCGGATCAACGAAAAAGCCGATCCGGAGGCCGAAGTTACCGACCGACAGCCACTCAAAACCCGACCGAAAAACGGTGAACTGACCGTCCACGACGTTGTCTAGAAAGTCGTGGACGATGAACAAGAAGATCACAAATGCACCGGTGATGGCGAAGATGCTGACCCAGTCGCCGTGACGGGGCAGGAAATTGCGAACCAGCACCAGTAACAAAAAGGCGCAGATGCAGAAGGTGGGCATCAGCCAGGCGTTGCCGGCGTCGATTCCGGAAAGTCCCATGATCACGGCCACGACCGCCGCCACAATGCCGAGCACGAAAGTGCCGGCGATCGCGGTCTGCCACGACCACGCGGTCGGGTGTTCGCTCTGAAAACGCCGGGCGAATCCCGGCAGCGGGAGCGGTACTAGCACGAAACGAGCCTCCCCGGGTCGCATTGCACGAATGCCGGCCGTGGAACGCTATCCGCGTTCATGGATTTCCTACCATTTCAACAGGTCTACTTCGTCGACGTTCGACGTGTGTTCGTTTCGGTACACGCGGAGGATGATCGCCAGCGCCAATCCCACTTCCGCCGCCGCGACCACGATCACGAATATCGCAAAGATCAAACCAACGAAACGGTTTGGTGCGAGATACATCGCAAAGGCGATGAAGTTGATATTGACGGCGTTGAGCATCAGCTCGACTGACATCAGGATCAAGATCGCGTTGCGGCGGGCGAGCACCCCATAGACCCCGAGCGCAAACAGCAGGGAACTGAGCACCAGGACGTGTTCCAGCGGGATCATTGCGCTTGCTCTCTCCATCTGCGTGAGTGTTCTGTGCGCCGCCGCCCATCCGCCGCCGGAGGTCCTACGCTTCCTCTCCCGGCTCCTCGGTTCGAGCAATGACGATTGCGCCGATCAGCGCTACCAGCAGGACCAGCGAGGCGATCTCGAATGGGATGGCGAAATCGCCGAACAGCGCGTTACCTATCTTGTCGACTCCGATCGGGTCCAGCGACGCGGCGCTGCCCGCCCACACCGTCCGGCGCACCATCAGCACCAAAACGGCGCCGATGCCGGTGGCGGCGGCAAGTCCAAACGGCCATTGAGACCCATTCAGACTGACCCTCGACTCCCGCGCCCTGGTGATCATTAGCGCGAAGATCACCAGGATGACCACCGCTCCTCCATACAGCAGGATCTGCACCAGCGCCAGGAACTCTGCCGAAAGCAGGACGAACACCGCAGCGTTCATCAAGAGCGTCATCACCAAAAAAAGCGCCGCGTGCACGATGTCTCGTGTGAACGCGACGCCCATGCCGCCGGTAATAGACAGGGCACCCACGACGTAGAAGATAACCTGCGACGCGTGCAGCGCGGGCATCACGTCCGTAAACTCATGCGAAAGGACGAGGAATACGAGCCCGGCCACGAGCAGCACGGCCACGGGTGCGAGTGTGGCGATCAGCGAATTGCCGGCCAATACGAGGCGCAACGCCGCAAAGAACGCCAGAGCCGCAACGATGCCGAAGAGGACTTCCATCTCGCCTCGGTTACTCCTGGTGTGCTTGGAGTCGCGTCAGGGGTTCGGTACCCAGGCCTTGACCTCGCCTGCCTTTGATTTGGCGAGCAGCTCATCCAGATCCATCACGAGCTCCTGCCGGTCGAATACCGAGAGCTCGATGCCGCTCCACGTATTGTTCATCGCGATCGCATCAAAATTGCAGACCTCGACACAGATGTTGCAGCGCATGCAACGTCCGTAGTCGATCCAGAACGTATCCACGATCTTGCGTCGCTTGCTTTCGCCGCTCTTGAACAACGGGTTGTCACGCATCGTCACCGTCATGCAGTCAACGGGGCAGGCGCGCTCGCACGCCTGGCAGCCGGTGCAGTACGGCTCGTCAATCTTCTCGTCCCAGAGCAACAACGGAAAGCCGCGCTCGCGCTCCGGGATCGGGCGGTGTACCTCCGGGTACTGGGTTGTCACCGGCCGACGCATGGTGGTCGCCAGCGTCGTGCCCATACTCTTCAACATGCCGATCATGGAAATGACTCCTCACAGGACCGATCGCCAGGGCCGCAACGGCCCTCAGAATGACTCTTTATACGCCTCGACCTGCCAACGCCTGCTGGACGGCGGCGAGCCGCTCCTCGCGAGGGCGCCGGCGGCCCATTCGCTCCACGCTGAGCCGAAGAGCGAATACGAACCCGACCATCAACGCCCCCGAGGTCAGCCCGAGCCAGAGACCCCAACCCCAGGGCGAGTAAACCAGAATCCAGCCGTCGATCAGCAACTGCACGAACGAGATTGGAATCAGCACTTTCCAGGCGAATGACATCAACTGGTCCACACGCATACGCGGCAGCGTCGCGCGAATCCAGAACATCGCCAGGATGATGATCGAGGCTTTGACGAACGTAACGACCAGTTCAAGCCATGGCGCTCGCAGCCAGCCCGGCGCGTCCGATACCCATGGCCACGCGTAGCCCCCCAGGAACAGCGCCGACCCCAGGATCGCGAAGATGAACAGCGCCGTGTACTCGGTGAGCTGGAAGAACGACCAGCGAATGCCGCTATATTCGACCGTGACGCCGCCAACGACCTCCGACTCCGCCACCGGGATATCAAACGGATTGCGGTTTACTTCTGCCAGCATTGCAACCAGGAAGATGAACGCCGGCAGCGGTTGGATGATGATGTTCGGGACGTGGCTCTGCTGCTCGACGATCGTGCGCAGATCCAGTGTGTTCGACACCATGACGACGGCCAGCGACGCGAGGATGAGCGGGATTTCGTAGCTGATCATCTGCGCCACTGCCCGAACGCCGCCGAGCAATGCGTACTTGTTATCCGAGCCCCATCCGGCCATCACCCAGCCAACGATATTCACCGAAGTGACGGCCAGGATGTAGAACAACCCGAGGTTGAAAAAACGAATGCCCCAATCATGCGAGAAGGGCAGTGAAATGAAGCCGAGGAACACCGGCACGAAGACGATGAACGGAGCCAGCTCAAAGACCCAGCGGTCCGCCAGCCGCGGCCGCAGGTCCTCCTTCGTCAGCAATTTCAAAGCGTCGGCGATCGGTTGAAACAACCCCGCCGGCCCGGTGCGCGTGGGCCCCAACCGCTGCTGAATGCGCGCGATTACTTTGCGCTCAAGATACGTCAACGCAAGCGTGTTGAACGTCATCAACCCGGTAATCAATACGACACGGACGATGGCGTCCAGCCAGCGCGAAGGCAGGTCGAAAATGGTGCCCAGAAGCAAGTACGACACGCGAAAACCTCAGCCGGTCGAGGCACTCTAACCGGAAGCGTACGAGAGTTTGATGTAACGGTCCAGCCGAGTGATTACTGGCTTTTTAGCGGTCCACTTCGCACAGCACTATGTCGGTGGAGCCAAGAATGATGACGGCATCCGCAACGTACTCGCCGATTGTCATCTCCCGTAGCGCCATGAGGTTGCAAAACGAGGGAGACCGCATCTTGATCCGGTACGGTTTGTTTCCACCCTTCGATACCAGGTAAATCCCGTACTCACCACGCGGATTCTCAGTCCGCATATAACACTCGGAGGGCGGAATGCGAAGCATTCGCGGCATCTTCTCCGCCATCAGCGGCCCGGTTTTGGGCATCTGATCCAGCGCCTGCTCCACGATGCGCAGCGATTGCCGCATCTCCTCCAGCCGAACGGCGTAGCGGTCGAAGCAGTCGCCGTGTGTGCCTACCGGTACGTCGAAGTCGAAACGATCGTAAATCGAATACGGCTCGTCCTTGCGGATGTCGTACTTGAAACCGCTGGCCCGAAGCATGGGGCCCGTCAACCCGTATTCGATCGCCTTGTCGGCCCCGATCACGCCGACGTCGCGGGCGCGGGTCAAAAACACTTCGTTGTTCGTCAGCAGACCGTCGACGTCGTTGATGCCGCGGCGAATACGTCCGATCAGCGCCCTGCATTTCTGATCGAATCCGGCCTGCGGCTCCCACGCCACCCCACCAACGCGGAAATAGCTGTACATAATGCGCTCGCCGGTCAACTCTTCAAAAAAGCGCTGAATGTCCTCGCGGTCGCGAAACGCGTACGTGAACGATGTGCCGAAGACGCCGATGTCGGTGCCGAACGCGCCCACGAACATAAGGTGGGACGCGACCCGGTTGAGCTCTGTGCAGATCACGCGCACGTACTCGGCCCGCTCAGGCGGCACGATGCCGGCGAGCTTTTCTGCGGCCATGACGTAGCAGTGCTCGCAGTTGAAGTTTCCCAGATAGTCGGTGC
Organism: Chloroflexota bacterium; assembly: GCA_036741355.1. Lineage (GTDB taxonomy): Bacteria > Chloroflexota > Dehalococcoidia > CAUJGQ01 > CAUJGQ01 > JBBRGK01. Next base: position 16,391 of record DAINSK010000023.1, on the reverse strand, counting down.
GGTCCTGGATGCCGATCCCCTGGCGATAGTCTAGGTTCTCCGATAGCTTCTCGCCGCCACGATGCATGTAGCCGATGACCGGCTCGACGTCGACCACCAACTCACCGTCGACCGATAGCACCATGCGAAACACGCCGTGGGTGCTCGGATGCTGCGGCCCCATGTTGATATCGATCGAAACCGTTTCGAACTCGTGCTCAAGCGTGGTCATCTGGAGAACCTCAACGGGCGCCCGCGACTCTTGGCCGCCTCGGCGCAGCGGAACCGGAGCTAAAACGTTTCGACGCCCTGCTTCATCTCGATCGGTGCCAGGGGATGCGCTTTGAGCAACGGATGGATGGTCATGTCGTCGTCGAGGAGCAGGTGCTTGGGATTCGGGTGACCCCTGAAGGTCACACCGAACATCTCGGCGGTTTCCCGCTCGTGCCAATCCGCGCCAAGCCAGAACGGCGTAATTGAATCGACAGTCGGGTCATCCGGCGGCAGCAGCGTCTTGATGTGAACCGCGTGCCGGTGTGGATACGAAAAGAGCGAGTATACGATCTCGATTCCCCGTTCCATCTGGTCGATGCCGGTCAGGCAGCGCAGGTGGTTGAAGCCCAGTTCGGGCCTCTCCTTTGCTTGCCGGACAACGAAAGCAGCCTGACTTGGGCTGACCCGCAGCTCGGTTTCGCCGCCCGCGTTTTTGCCGGACTGCAGGATGGCGCTCGGAAAGAGGTCAGTGAACAGTTTGGCGACGGGGTCGGGCTCCGGCGTCGGTGCCGGGGCCTCAGCATCGGTCGTCATTCATCCATCCCAATTGAACGGGAGACCGTCTGCCTCAGCGGCCGACGGAGCCCCGCTCCTGCATGATTTTGTGCTGCAATGCGATGAAACCGTCGATCAGCGCTTCCGGGCGCGGGGGGCATCCCGGCACGTAGACGTCCACGGGAATGATCTTGTCAACACCCTGTACAACGCGGTCGTATTGAGTATACGGGCCACCATTGGTCGCGCAGGCGCCCATACTGATCACCCATTTCGGGTTCGGCATCTGCTCGTAGAGCAGCTTGACCGCGGGCGCCATCTTCTTCGTGACGGTGCCGGCCACGATCATGACGTCCGACTGGCGCGGGCTGGGCCACGGCACAATGCCGAAGCGGTCGAGGTCGTGGTCCGACATATAGGTCGCGATCATCTCGATCGCACAGCATGCCAGGCCGAACGTCATCGGCCAGAGCGAGCTCTTGCGACACAGCGCAATCACCGCGTCGGCCGGCACCTGCATCACACCGGGCAAAATCTGCCGATAGGCTGCCTTGCCCTGAACCACTTCCAGCGGCATCAGCCGCTCGCGCTCGGGCGAAAAATCCGGTACATACCCGGGAGACGCTGGAACCTCCGGGACGGCCGGCTGCACCGGCTGTACCGGTGCCGAAGGTTCGGCGGGCGAAGTCGTTGTTGCCGTCGCTGCCGAGCCAGACGTTACCATTTCCACTGCAAAACTCCCTTCTTCCAGGCGTAGGCGAGCCCGGCAGCAAGGATCAGCAGGAAAACGAGCATCTCATAAAATGCCTGCTGTCCAAGCGCCCGAAAGACGACCGCCCACGGGAAGAGAAACACAGTTTCTACGTCGAAAATGAGAAACAGGATGGCGAAGAGATAGTAGCGGACGTGAACCAGCCCGATGCTGCGCCCAATCGGCAGCATACCGCACTCGTAGGCCGTGCTCTTGGCCCGCGACGGCGCCTTGGGGGCCAGCAGCAGGTTGCCAATCAGCGCGACCACGATCAGCGAGATGCCGACGAACCCGCCGATCAGCACTGCGCTCCAGTTGTCGAGGACCTGGTTCACGACAGCTCAATCTCCTGGCCTTATTTTCGCACACTATGGCGCCAGCGCGATGATCCACATCGGCCGGGAGTATGCCGAGACTAGCACCGGCCCGTTTGTGATGTCAATCGCAAACGGGTCCAGAAGGGTGTCTATCTAAGTCCTGAACGCCGCGCCCGCCGGTCTAAACAAATGGCGGCATACGTAGAAGCTCACGCAGCCGCTGTAACTCTTCGCGATGGGTGCCGACCAGGTTCTCCAGCACTTTGTGCCCCTCGGGCGTCAGATGAACCGCAACCGAGCGCCGGTCGTGAGGATGCGGCCGCCGTTCGACCATGCCGTTGAGCACACTTCGATCGACCAGACCAACCACGCTGTTGTGCGACGACTGAAGCCGTTCGGCGATTTCCGTCATCGTCGCCCACTCACGCGTTGGAAAGCCCTTGATCGCAAGCATCAACTGGTACTGCTGCGGCGTTAGCCCAATACCGCGGACCGCCTGTTCGCTGAAGCGAAAGTAGAGCCTGAGCCCGTAGCGGAAGCGCGCCAGGGATTCGTAGTCAGCCTTGGTAAACGTTCCGCTCTCGGATTCCGGTTGGGGCGATTTTGATTCCACGGCGCAATCACCGATCTTCCATGACCTCATTGCAAGAGTTCGACTATCCCAGTGTCGCCAGGCTGCTGCTTAGTGCGACAGCCTTCGCTTCAGCCGACGTCAGGTCGTCCTGCATTTTGCGCACGACGTGACTGGGCGCCTTGCTCCTGAACGATTCACTGAATAGTTGGCGCCGAAGTCGCTCGACCTGAGCCCGAACACCATCCAAGTCCTTTTCGAGACGGGCGCGTTCTACGCCGACGTCGACCATGCCCGCCAGCGGCACCACGACGGTTGTCGCCTCGGTGACCGCGCGCACGGTGCCGCTGAGCGGCGCCAAGCCGGGAGCGCCCACATGCAGCGGCGCAACGCGCGCCAGCGCTTCGATCAGCTCGCAGCGCCCGTCGAGCGCAGAGCGGAGCCGCTCGTTTTCGACTTCGACAAAGGCTTCGACACGCTTCGCAGGGTCTACGCGTTTTTCGGCGCGCACGTTCCGCACGGCACGCACGGACTCGATCAGCGCCGCCATGATACGATCCGCCTCTTCGTCCCGCCGATTTGGATCGCCCAATGGATATCGCGCCACAATCAGCGCGGCAGATTCACCCGCCGGCAGCAGAGGCTGCAGGTTAAACCAGATAGCCTCGGTTACGAACGGCGCGAACGGGTGCAGTAGCTTGAGACAGGTGGCGAGGGTATGCGCCAGAACGGGCAGCGGAGCATCGTCGCCCCGATTCAGCCGCACCTTGGCCGCCTCAATGTACCAGTCGCAGTACTCGCCCCAGATGAACTCGTGGATGCGCCGGCCGGCCTCGCCGAGTTGAAAGTCTGCCATCAACTGGTTGACGTCTGCAGCCAGCGCGTTGACCCCGCTGAGGATCCAGCGGTCTTCTACGGCAAGTTCAGCGTCGCCGGGTTGGAGCAACGGCCCAACCGTATCTCCGCCGAGCTTCTGGACCACGAACCGCGCCGCATTCCAGAGCTTATTGCAGAAATTTCGTCCCGCCTCAACCTTCTCTTCCGAGAACTTCATGTCGTTCCCGGGCGCCGAGTTGGTCGCCAATGCAAACCGTAAGGCGTCCGCTCCGAATTCGTCCACGACGATCAGCGGATCGACGACGTTACCACGCGTCTTGCTCATCTTGTGACCGGCCTCGTCCCGCACCATGCCGTGCAGGTAGACCGTTTGGAACGGCACCTCGTCCATGTTGTAGAGGCCAAGCATAATCATCCGGGCGACCCAGAAGAACAGGATGTCCCAGCCTGTTTCCATGACGGTCGTGGGATAGAAATACGCGAGGTCTTCCGTCTGCCGCGGCCAGCCGAGCGTGCTGTGCGTCCACAAGCCCGATGAGAACCACGTGTCGAGCACGTCTTCGTCCTGGCGCGGCAGCTCCGCGCCGCACTCAGGACAGCGCTCGGGAGTCTCGATTTCGACGATTATGCGGCTGCATGCGTCGCAGTACCAGACGGGGATCCGATGTCCCCACCACAGCTGCCGCGAGATGCACCAGTCTCGGATGTTCTCCATCCAGTTCAGGTAGACCTTTTCGAACCGCTCCGGCACGATGCGAATGCGGCCGTCTTTTACGGCCTCGATCGCCGGCGCTGCGATTGGGGCAGCTTTTACATACCACTGCGGACTGACCATCGGCTCGACGACCGTGTCGCAGCGATGGCAATGGCCGATCGAGGCCATATGGGGCTCGACCTGTTCCAGCAGGCCGGCGGCTTCGAAGACTTCGACGATCCGCCTGCGCGCTTCATAACGGTCGAGGCCCTCGAACGGCCCGGCGTTTTCGTTCATCGTCGCGTCGGTGTTCATCACCGTGATGATCGGCAGGTCGTGGCGTAGACCGATGTCATAGTCTGTGGGGTCATGCCCCGGGGTTACTTTGACCGCGCCGGTCCCGAACGACGGATCCACGTCGGCGTCCGCCACGATGGGCATTTCCCGCCCGATGATCGGGAGCCGCACGCGCCGGCCAACGTCGTCTTTGTATCGATCGTCGGCCGGGTTCACGGCAACAGCCGTGTCGCCGACGATCGTTTCCGGCCGCGTCGTGGCCATGCGCATAAATCGACCGGTCTCAGCGCCCTCGTCGTCGATCAGCGGGTACTTGATATGCCAGAGAGACGTTAGCTGCTCTTCGTGGTCCACCTCGAGGTCTGACAGCGCCGTCTGGCAACGCGGGCACCAGTTGATGACGCGCGTGCCGCGGTAGATCAGCCCGTCGTCATAGAGGTGCTTGAACGTGGTACGCACCGCGAGCTGCGGCGTTTCGTCCATCGTGAAACGGTTGCGCGACCAATCACATGAAGCTCCGAGCCGCCGGTGCTGGTCGTCGATGCGGCGGCGATACCGCCGCACCCACATCCAAACCCGCTCGACAAACTCTTCGCGGCCCAGGTCCTGGCGTGTAAGGCCTTCTTTGGCAAGCTCGCGCTCCACCACCAGCTGTGTGGCGATGCCCGCGTGGTCGGTGCCGGGCAACCAGAGGGTGGGATCGCCAAGCATTCGATGCCAGCGGACCAGTGCGTCCTCGATCGCCGCTGTAAGCGCGTGGCCGAGGTGCAATTCGCCGGTCACGTTGGGCGGTGGCATGATCAGCGTGAACGGCTGCGGACCCTTACCGCCTTCGCCGGCGCCGCCCTTTTGCCAGTTCTCGGGCGGCACGCTGGGCGCAAAGTAGCCCTTTGATTCCCAGAACTCGTAGATCGCGGCCTCGACGGCGCGCGGTTCGTACGCTTTTGGCATCTCCTGGCCGCGCATGCGTTCCGCCTGCCGCGTCGCCATGACCTACCGGTCCTCTTCGACGGCCGCCCCGAAGGCGGACCATGTACAACACACGGGCGCGCCGTCCCCGGCATACGCCCGCGCCATCAAGTTCTATCGTACGCGGACACTAAAAGGCGGTCAACGCACCCTTAGTAGCCGACCACTTGCCAGTACTGCCCCGCGTCTTTGCGGATGCGCGAGGCGAGGCGGGAAGGGAATGAGATCGCGCTTGGATCGCCGTCGCTCACGTAACGCTCGTCCCGATGAGTGTCGAACCAGTTCAACCAGTACGAGAGCAGCGCCTCGCCGGCCTGCACCCTTGGCAGTACGATGGCGTTGAACGCGGAGCTCGCGGGCGACGGAGCAGGCTCGGAGCCCACCTGCAACACCGCGGCAAATCGATACTTTGATGCTCCCGATGCGCCCGACACTGCCAGGCTCTTGTCGCGCGGCCAGGCGCCATATGGCAGCGCCATCGTCTGCATCTCGTAGCCGTCCAGCGACTGCCGCACCAGCGTCTGTTCCTGCGCGAGCTCCTGCTGAACAGCCGCGCTGCTGACCACGCCGAAGTTCGCGTGGCTCATGGAGTGGTTGCCCAGCTCGAATCCGTGTTGCACCAGGTAGCGCAGCTTCTCAATTCCCGCCGTTGCCGGTCCGCCAAAGAGCTGGTTCCAGGTGATGTAAAAGACACCGTGCACGCCGAAATCGGGATGCTCGGCGGCAAACTGCTGCAGGATGCCTACCGCGCTATCGGGCGCTGGCGTGCCGTCCGCCGACCACCAGAGTTGGCTCGAGTAGCTGTCGTCGAAGGTAAACACCACCGGCGAAGTTCCAAGCGGCAGGTCGATGTGGTTTGCCAGCACGTCGGACAGCGGCACCGAGCGGAACCCGGCGTCGTACAGTCGCTGCAAATCGCGGCGGAAGCCGCTGGGAGCGCGCTGCCAGGGAGCCTCGGGGTTCGCGATGCGGTGGTATTCCATGATGAGGATGCGGCCCAACTCATTGGGCGGACGGCCGGTCACATTCACCGGAGCGGGCGCCGGGTTGGAAGCAGGAGCAGGTGCAACCGGCTGCTCGTCGGGATCGGTGTCCTCGGGCGCGGGTCGCATGGTCGGTGCGGAGCGGCTCACGCCAGCAGGTAAAAGCTTGTCCGCGGCCTGGGCCGTACCGGTGTGTGGTGGGAATAGCACGACGCCGGCCAGTAAAACGGCCAGCAGCGGACCAGTGGTCTGCAAAGGATAATGGCGGGCGCGCCGAGACGCGGCGAGGTTGGCGGGCATATACTGGCTCGCTTACGGATACGAAAACGATCGGTACGGCAATTGTACCAGTACCGTTACATAAGGGCGATCCTGCAACGGTTATGTCGCCCGCTTGAGCAGCATCGATTCATGGTTACGGAACGGCGGACGTCCGGCCCGCACCAGGCTCTGAAGCTCCTGCACGGCGTCTCGAGCGCGACGTACAATGTCCGGCGGATAGTGCATGGCAAGGATATTGCGCTCGAAATCTTCCTCGCCGTCCAGGCGGAGGCTGAGGCCGTCGGTGACGGCGATTTCGAGGTCAAGGTCGACGTAGCTCACCGCGTCCGGACTGATTTCTGCGGGCATAGCCACGTTGCAAGAGTAGAAGTAGGGCTCACCGTCACGCAGCGCCGCGCGGATGTTGTACCATCGGTCGCTCCAGTAGAACTGCAACGTGTCGGCGGACCAGGGGTAGCTCCGGTCGCCCGAGTTGATGGAGTTGCCCTCCCTGGCGTGCAAAACGATCAAGCTGGGGGCTCGGCCCACAAATTCCGCCTGCCACTGCCCTGTCAGATGACCATCAAAGCTCCGCGATTCCACCAAGTACGGCTGACGGGGTCCCATCTACCCTCCGGCCCGGCCTGCGGCCGCCGGGCCAGCACAGTATAAACGACCACAGACGAACATGCGTGCGAATTAATCTCGGCTGATACCCGGACATACTGCCCGTAGACCATTCCAAGAACCTTAACGAAGAGACGTCCAAACAATGGCAGCGATACTGATCATTCTCCTGCTCCTTGGCGGCGCGGGCCTGTTGGCTTTCGCTGCATAGCCCACGGCGATACCACCCCGATCAAATGGTTGGTTGGGCCGTGCCCGTGCCCTATGTCCGGTGCCGACTCGATAGCGGCAGTAATATAAGCCTTGGCGGTGCGGATCGCGTCGAGCGGCTCCCGACCCGCCGCGAGTCCGGCCGCGATGGCCGCCGAAAACGTGCAACCGGTTCCGTGGGTATTGCGGGAGTGAGTTCGCGGCGCGCGAAGTTCAGTGAAGTCACGACCGTCGTACACCAGGTCCACCGCATCTTCTGATTCGGGCAAGTGACCGCCCTTGACGATCACCCACCGAACGCCGAGTCCGTGAAGCTCACGCGCTGCCGCCCGCATCTCGTCCACGTTCCGCACCGGCCTGCCGGTGAGGGCCTCGGCCTCGGGCAGGTTGGGAGTGACCACGGTGGCCAGCGGAAGCAGAGCTGTGCGCACCGCTTCCCGCGCGCTCTTTGATAACAGTACGTCGCCGCTTTTTGCCACCATCACCGGATCCACAACGAGGTTCGGTATGCCGAGCCCCAAGACGCACTTCGCCACGAGCTCGACGACCTCTACTGTGCCCAACATTCCCGTCTTCGCCGCGTCAGCGCCGATATCGCTCATCACGCTCTCGAGCTGGGATTCGATTATGTCGAGCGGGACCCCGTGTACTGCCTGCACGCCGACGGTGTTCTGCGCGGTAACCGCGGTTATAGCGCTCATACCGAACACGCCGAAGGCCGCGAACGTCTTCAAATCTGCCTGGATGCCGGCGCCGCCGCCGCTGTCCGAGCCGGCGATGGTGAGCGCACGTCTAACTGTCACTGGTCGTTCCCCATTCGCGCCACGGCAGCTACCATTTCAGTAAGCAACGAAGGCGGCACTATGCGCATCCACGGCCTGTATCTGATCGTCGATCCGGAGCAGACCCGCGGGCGCGATCCGGTGGAGGTGCTTGGCGCGGCCCTGCGAGGTGGCGCAAGCCTGGTCCAATATCGCGACAAGTTGCGGGACAAGGGCGACCAACTGCCGGTCGCCAGGGCTATGCTCGAACTGTGCCGCCGAGCAGGGGTGCCGCTGCTCATTAACGACCACGTCGACGTCGCGCTCGCAATCGGCGCGGACGGCGTACACGTCGGCCAGCACGACCTGCCGGTAGACATTGCGCGGCGGCTGCTGCCTTCGGGCGCGGTCGTGGGCTGCTCCACAAACAACGCCGACGAGGCGAAGCGAGCGCAAGCGCACGGTGCATCGTATATCGCGGTGGGTCGCATCTTCCCAACAGGCTCGAAGTCCAACACGCGGCCCGCGAGCCTGGACACAATCCGACAGGTCAAAGCCGCGGTCTCAGTACCGGTGGTAGCGATAGGCGGCATCACTGCCGAAAACGTCGACCAGGCGATCGCGGCCGGCGCCGACGCCGCGGCAGTCATTGCCGCCGTCTGTGCGGCTGAGGACGTGGAAGCGGCCGCCCGCGCCATCAGTTCACGCTTCGCACGTGGCGTTCCGGGCGCCCGCTGAATTGCCGTCTCGCTGCCCTGATTCGACGGACCGCGCAACGATCGCCGCCGCGTCTTCCTGAAAAGCGCGCAATCCGGCGATCACCAGGTCCGTGAAGGCGCCCGGTTCGTCGGATTCGGCGACCGGCGCCGGCATCCCAGCGGCAGCGCTCGATGCCTCGGCAGCGATCCTGGACCGCTCCAGCACAGTGACGGTCTGACCGGCTCCGGACAGGTGATACGCCAGCGAGCAGCCGATCACGCCGCCACCAACCACGACGATCCGGTTTTCAGCCATCGTTAACCGCCGCCGACCATGCGGACGATCTCGATCACGTCCCCGGAGCAGAGCACCACGTCGCCGTAGCCATCGCGTTCGATCACGTCGCCGTTCCGGGCCACCGCGATGTGACGCTGGTCGATCTTGCGCGCTTCCAGGAACGCCGGCAGGGGCATTTCCTTATCCAATTCAACGGCTTTTCCGTTGACAGTTAGCCGTACCGTCATGCCACACCCAAAGTGGTGGGAGATGCCGCGATGCTGCCCGGCCTGCCTTCCCACGCACCGTCCAGTGCGACACGTAAGGTTCGCGCGGCGAGAGATGGATCGCTACGCCCCAGAATGGCCGAGATCACCGCTACGCCGGCCGCTCCCGCTGCAATCACGCCGGGCAGGTTGTCCTCCGTAATTCCCCCGATTGCGATCACTGGGATGGAAACGCTCCTCGACACCACACGCACTCGCTCGAGGCCGCCGGATTCGCCGCCCGGGTGAGATCGACTCGGGAAAATGGTGCCGAGCACGAGGTAATCGGCGCCGGAATTCACCGCGTCCGTCGCCGCGGCCAGAGAATGGACGGAGCGCCCGACGATCAAGGGTTCGAAACCGTCGACTTCAACCATTCGTCCGGTTTCAGATGGCTCTCCGAAATGGATGCCGCCCGCTCCAGCGTATTTGGCCACGGTCGGTCGGTCGTTGACGATGATCACCGCGCGGTCGTCGATCACAGCCCATAGACGGCGAACGAGGATCGCCAGGTCATCATCCGCAAGGTCCTTCTCGCGCACCTGCACGGCGTTGACGCCGCCATCAACCGCCGCGGCCACGGCAGTAAGCAGGGCGTCGTCTCCACCCGCGAGGGCGCGGTCCGTGACCAGCATCAGGCACGGACGGGGCAGCGACGGCTTGCCTGGTCGCGTGCCTGTCACCGCGCCACTCCTTCGAGGGGGCTGCTGGCGGTCGCGACCTCCTTACGCGGAATACGACCGGCGAGGAACGCCTTGCGGCCCGCTTCAACCCCGAGCCGGAACGCCTCAGCCATCAGCGCGGGGTTCTGCGCTTGCGCGACAGCCGTGTTGACCAGCACCGCGTCCGCACCCGCTTCCATGGCAATCGCTGCCTCCGACGGAACGCCGAGACCGGCGTCGACCACGACGGGAATGCGGGCTTGTTCGACGATCACCCGAATGGCATCGAGGGTCGTGACACCCTGGCCCGAACCGATGGGCGAAGCGAGCGGCATCACCGTCACCGTTCCGATCTCTTCCAGCCTCCGGGCAAGAACAGGGTCGGCGTTGATGTACGGAAGAACCTTGAAGCCTTCGGCTACCAGCCGTTCGGCTGCTTCCAGCGTGCCGATTGGATCGGGCAACAGGTACCTGGCGTCGGGGATCACTTCCAGCTTTACCCAGTCCGATCCCGTGACCGAACGACCCAGTCGAGCGGCGAAAACTGCCTCGTCCGCGGTTCGGCTGCCGGCCGTGTTCGGCAGCACCTGGAAGCGGCCCCAGTCGATGTAGTCCAACAGCGTCTTCTCGTTGGGATTGTCCAGGTCCAGGCGGCGTATGGCGACGGTGACGATCTGTGTGCCGGACGCCTCCAGCGCGGCCAGCATTTCGTCGACGGTCCGGTTGCGTCCGGTGCCAAGCATGAGTCGAGAGTGAAATCGCGCACCGGCGATGGTTAGAATGTCTTCCACGCGAGTCAGCCTTCCTCTTCAGCCGCGCCGCGGGCAGAGCGGGCCGAATACAAAACGCCGCCCGGTTAGCGGGCGGCGGAAAGAGAGGATGCGGCACTGCTGCGTGATCAGATCGTTTTCCCTACGCCGGCATTACCCGGATCAGGTCCAACGGTCGGCGGCGATCGGCGGCCACCCTCTCAGCCCGGCTTCCCCGAGCACCCGTGAGCGCTATGCGGTTTTGAGTGTACCCGACTAATCGTATCAGCGCCCGGCGAAAGGCGTCAATAAGAGGGCGCGAATTCGGTCAGTGACGGCGTCCCTCGTCGGGGGATGGAGGAGCATCGACGGCTTCGCCGCGACGGACGCTGGGCGTACTGCGGGCGGTCCGCAGCATGCGCAGCCGGCCCTTGGCCATAGCGCCGGCGGGTTTCGGCTCGTCCTCCGGGCGCGCGAGGCGCTCGACCGATACCACTGTCCCGGTGTGGGGATATGCGACAACCCGAACGCGGTCCTTTTCGAGCAGATCCAGATAGTCTTCTACAGGGATGCGGTAAATGCCGCGCTCCACGGTGATGTAGTGGCTCTTAGAAACAAAAGCGTCGCGCTTGGTCCAGCGGCGGGTAATCGGGCCCTCGACCGTGAGCGGCGCCGACGAGAGGTCGCGCAACGACTGGATACTTTGGTAGCCGAACAGAAACGCCATGACGCCAACGAGAAACACGCCGATCCACGGCGGATCTCCGCTCCCGACCATCAGCAAAATTCCGGCGACGCACACGAGGAAAAGCGGCGTATAGATCAGTGCATCCCGCATAACCCTGCCGCGCGGACTGAGGTCGAGCATAGGTCCTGCTTTGCGTGATCCGTCCAGACTTTGCTGGCCGCTTTACGGTGTCGACGTCGGAGTTGCCGAGAGAGCGGCCGCCGGACTCGGGCTGCCCAACGGACGCGCCGCTCCTTCAGAGGGCGGGATCAGCAACTCCTGGCCAGCTTTCAGGTTGCTCTCGTTCACACCGGGATTCGCAGCCTGGATCGCGACGACGGTCGTGCCGAAGTTCTGCGCGATCCCGGTCAGCGTATCATTTAGAACCACGGTGTACGAGCGCAAGGCTGGCGAGGTCGAGTTTGGCGCCACGCCAGGCAACGGCGTTGGCACCACCGAGCCGCTGGTGCGGTTGCCCGGCGCTGTACCGGGCTGCAACAGTGCCGGGTTTTGGCCCGATCCCTTCGCAAGCCGGTGTTCGCCGGGAAGCGAGAGCGGGTGAATCAGCACCAATAGCCCGGCGACCACGGCAATCGCCAGCGTAATCAGCGAGCCCTTGTACACCGCCGGCGAAGGCAGAGCGCTGGATGGGGAGAGGCAGACGTTGCAGAGCTCGCGACCGTGCGCCTTGCAGTAAGCCCTGCCGCAGCGCCGGCAGCTGTCATCCGCAAATTGATTACAAAAGGAACAAGAGCGGGGCTCATCGTCCGGCATCGCGATCGGCATTATAGCATAACAATTTAACTATCGACGGGCGCGCAAAAGCGGGGATGGGTGTTGGCCCATCCCCGCTCATTGCACCTCTTCGGGGCGGGTCTACTTGACCTCGACTGAGGCGCCGGCATTCGCGAGCTTGGCGCGGACCTGCTCTGCCTCGTCCTTGCTGACACCTTCCTTGATCGGAGCAGGTGCGCTCTCAACCAGGTCTTTGGCCTCCTTGAGGCCCAGGGACGTCACTTCGCGAACCGCCTTGATGACGTTGATTTTGTTTTCGCCGAAGCTGGTTAGCACGACCGAGAACTCTGTCTGCTCTTCGACCGGCTCGGCCGTTGCGGCGGCGCCGGCTGGTGCCGCGCCCGCGGCCATCATCATCGGCGCAGCGGCCGTGACGCCGAATACTTCTTCGATCTGCTTATTGAGGTCGCGGAGCTCGAGGATAGTCATCTCTTTGATGATGTCAAGCACCTGCTGTACGCGATCGCTGGGCATTGAACGCTCCTTTTTCCTGATTCCGGCGTTTGAGCCGGACCTACTCAAAATTCCAGCGCTCCGCTCAGGCGGCAGCGCTTGCCTCAAGCTGTTGGGCGCGGGCGTCGATGAGACCCGCGAAGCTCTGGATCGTCCCCGAGAGCAGGCTCGCAAAGGCCGCGATCGGCGATCGCAGGGCGCCGATAAAGTTGGCAAGTAACTGATCTTTCGAGGGCAGGGCGGCCAGGTCGGTGATCGCTGCTCCGCGGAGGATCTCGCCATCCACGTACGCAGCGTTGAGAGTGAGGGTACTGCGTGACACGCGGATGAATTCCTGCAGCGCCTTGGCGGGCACCGCGATGTCGCCATAGCCAAATACGATTGCAGTCGGCCCGGTGGCGATCTCGGCCGCTTTCGGCTGTCCGGCCCGTTCCGCGGCGAGCTTCAGCAGCGTGTTCTTGACGACGCGAACATCGACGCCGGCATCGCGCATACGGCGTCGCAGCGCCGTCATCTCTGCGACGCTAAGCCCGCGATAGTCGGCGCTGATCGAGATAGCAGCGCGCGACACCAGGTCCTGTAGCTCCGCGACCTCGGCTTCCTTGCGTGCTGTTGGCACTCACACACCACTTTCTTCCATCCGGCGGCCACCAAAAAAGCCCTCGCACGTCGGTGCGAGGGCTCGAAACGCTGTACCGCGGCACCAGTCGTGCCATCGCGGATGTTCGCTCGGTCGCTCGCCTCGGCTGGCTGATGGATTAAGGCCTGAAGGCCGCCGGCTGTCTACGGCTAGGTGACAGATACAGTATTCAATTTGCCAATTGAGTATCTCTGAAGCACGCCGCGTCGGTCAAACGCAGCGGGCTCGAAAGCTCGGTCTGGTAGTGCCCTCGATCTCTTAAGCCGGCTTCAACGCAAGCGTTGGCGCCAGATCGAGATGAATGCCCGGGCCCATCGTCGAAGTGAGGGTAGCGCTCCGGATGTACACGCCCTTGACGCCGGCCGGCTTCGCCTTCATCACGGCGTCGATCAGGTTTGCCAGGTTTTCGGCCAGCGCCGTTTCTTCAAAGCTGACTTTGCCGATCGGCACATGGATAATTGCGGTCTTGTCGAGCCGGAACTCGACACGGCCGCGCTGAGCGTCCTGAACCGCTTTGGCCATGTCCTGCGGCTCAACCACTGTGCCGGAACGCGGGTTCGGCATCAGGCCGCGCGGACCAAGCACCCGCCCGAGCCGGCCAACCTTGCCCATCAACTCGCGCTGGGAAAGCGCGACGTCGAAGTCCGTGAAGCCTCCCGCTACGCGGGTGATGAGGTCGTCGCTGCCAACGAAGTCGGCGCCCGCCTCTTCGGCCGCGCGTGCGGCGTCGCCTTCGGCGAAGACGAGCACACGCACCGTCTTGCCCAGGCCGTGCGGCAGCAGTGTGGTGCCACGCAACTGCTGGTCGGCGTGCCGTGGATCCAGTCCCGTGCGCAAATGCAGTTCGACTGTCTCGTCGAACTTGGCAAAATGCGCCTGCTTTGCAAGCGCGATCCCTTCGGCCGGATCGTAGAACTTGTCGTTGTCGACCTGCTTGGCTACGTCCAGATACTTCTTCCCGTGCTTTGGCATTGTGACCCTCCTTCGGGCATCGCGGAATGCGCCCAGCCCTCCCTCTCGCTTGTCGGCGGAGGTATATACACCGGGATGACCCCGAGTGGGGTGCTAGGAAGTGACGTCGATACCCATATTGCGTGCGGTGCCGGCAATCATTTTCATCGCCGACTCGATGTCATAGGCGTTCAAATCCTTGAGCTTGATGCCCGCGATCTCACGGATCTGCGCCTGCGTTACGCTCCCGACCTTCTCTTTCTTTTGCTGCTTGCCGCCTTTTTCGATGCCCGCTGCCTTCTTCAGAAGGTCGGACGCCGGTGGCGTTTTCAGTACAAACGTGAACGATCGGTCCTCGAACACCGTGATCTCTGCCGGGACGATCGTACCCGCCTGGCCGGCGGTCTTCTCGTTGTACTCCTTGCAGAACGCCATGATGTTAATGCCGTGCTGGCCCAGGGCCGGGCCAACCGGAGGCGCCGGGTTCGCCTTGCCCGCGGGAATTGCCAGCTTCACGATTGCGCGTACTTTCTTGGCCATTTCCCCTAACCCCCGACCCCTTCCCTGAGAGGGAAGGGGAGCTTGAACACTAACTTATGTGCTGCAGAAGCAACTATTAGCGCGCGTCACGACGCGCCCGCCTGCACCAATTCCTGTACCTGCCTCCCAATGATCGCCTCTCTCCATCTCTCGTAGAGCGATGGAGAGGGGAGGGCCGGTTCCGCGCCACACTCCAGTCCGACCCCTGCTTCCAATATTCGTCCCTTCCCGGGGCGGGAAGGGACAGGAGGGTTAGGAGCGCCGTCCGCTGCCCTAAATCCGTTCCACCTGCAGGAAATCGAGCTCCACCGGGGTCTCGCGGCCGAAGAAGGAGACGAGCACCTTGACCTTGCCCTTCTCCAGGTTGATATCATCTACGGTGCCTGTGAAGTCCACGAATGGCCCGTCGATAATTCGCACCGGCTGGCCCACCTGGAAGGTTACCTTCACCCGCGGCTCGACAGCCTTCATCTGGCGCAGGATGTTCTTGACTTCTGCCGCCTCCAATGGCACGGGCTTGTTGCCCGAACCCACGAAGCCGGTGACGCCCGGAGTATTCCGCACCACGTACCAGGCCTTGTTCGACGCCTCGTCGCCTTCCTGTAACTCGAGCATGTCTACCAGCACGTATCCCGGGAACCGCTTGCGCGATACCATACGCCGTTGGCCGTCGCGGATCTCGATCTCTTCCTCGGTCGGGATGACGACCTGGAAGATCCGATCCTTGACGTCCATGCTTTCGATCCGGTGTTCGAGGTTGGCTTTGACCTTATTCTCATAGCCGGAATATGTGTGAATCACATACCATTGTCGCCCGTCCTGCGGCGTAATATCGACGTCCTGAGGTGCTGCAGGCGGTTCCGCGGCGAGGGTTTGTGATGCGTTCTTACGTTTGTGTGTATCAACGGCCACTGTCGTATTCCTTACCATCCGGATGACGGAACGTCGGGCGTCCACCACGACGTCCGCCTCAGCGGAGGATCGTGTGCTCCATGAACCAGCCAAAGGCGGAATCGAGCCCGCCGAGCACGACTCCAACGGCGACCGAAACGAGAATCACGACCCAGGTCAGATGCCAAGCCTCTTCCCTGGTGGGCCACTGCACTTTGCGCAACTCAGAGATGATGTCGGTGATCCAGGTGGGTCGTAGCAGCGATCCGCCGCCTCGCGAACGGCTGACGCTGCCGCCGCCCATAAGTGTGGGACGAACAGCAGGCGCCCGGGTGCTGGTCTTGGCCGGCGTCTTTGCATTTTGACGGCGCATCTGCCGGTTAGCCATTTGTAATGAGCCTTTCCTAGATCCTGTACATACATGCTACGCCCGGCGCCGAAGCGCCGCGAAACGGAGCCACGAGCCGCCTGTCACAGAAGGCGACCGCGGTGAGCGTGAATTAACGCGTTTCGCGGTGCGGCCGGTGTTGCCGGCAGCGCGGGCAAAACTTATTCAACTCCAGGCGGTCCGGATCGTTCCGCCTGTTCTTGGAGGTTGTGTAGTTTCGTTCCCGACACTCCGTGCAGGCAAGATGAATGATCTGGCGATCTTCTTTCTTTGCCATAACCTACTCGACAATCTTGGTGACGACACCGGCGCCGACGGTCCGCCCGCCT
>DAINSK010000022.1:0-65789 GCA_036741355.1 Chloroflexota bacterium | reverse complement strand
GCCCTTCGACGTCGCCGCCGCCCATGAGCTCGGTGACGAGGAAGGGCTGGCCGTCGTGGTCACCGAGGTCGAAGACCGAGACGATGTGGGGGTGGGAACCGAGCCGGCCCATGGCCTGCGCCTCACGCTGGATGCGCAGGCGGCCGGCGTCATCCAGGCCCTCAGCCTTGATCAGGGCGAAGGCGACGTCACGGTCCAGCAGGGTGTCGTGGGCGAGATAGACCTTTTTCTTGCCGCCCTCGCCCAGGAAACGCTTCACCTGGTAGCGGCCGTTGGCGAAGGCGGTAGGAAGGGCAGCAGCAGGCGCAGGAGCAACAACCGACGCAGACATCGGTTCCAGCGGGGCTGGAGCGCCGCTGTGGGGCGCGCGCTCAGCGGCGGCGAAGAAGGCGAGCGCATCGCTGTTCGCCGGGTCCAGCCGGAGCACGCCTTGGGCACACGCTTGCACCCGCGCCCAATCGAATGCGGCGAGCGCTTGGTCCGCCTCATCCAAGAGCCGCTCGATATGGCGCTGCACCCGTTCGCTCGGCATCCTTGAGCTCCGCCGGCGTGGACCACGCCGCCGCGGCAAGCTAAGCAGACCCACTGCCAGTCGTCAACCGAGGCCGCGCGAACACAGTTGCTCAGGCCGCAAGAGCCTCTCTTACCTCATTGAGCCGAGGTTGACGCTCGAGGTTTTGGAACACGCTCTATTCGTCTCTTTAGGGAGCCAGCCTGTTGAAAAAGCTCTCGTCAATGCATCAGGGACATAGCCGGTACCCAGGTTGCCCCAGTCTGCGCATGGCTCACGCGTGACTGAGCGGCGGTTCTACCGCGCTTTGACCGCCAAAGCGACTTTTTCAGCAGGCTGCAGGCATTTTGAGACTATACACGGCGTCGTCGAGCGGGTCGGGGCCCGGACTTGACAGCCGGCTTGCTGCGGGGTTACCTAGACACGCAGGTCGCCAGCCGGCTGGTGGCTGCGCGTATGGAGAGGACCAGGGAACATGCCGAAGTACGTGATTGAGCGGGAACTACCGGGAGCGGGGAAGCTCTCCCCGCAAGGGCTGCAGGCCATCTCCCAGACCTCCTGTGGCGTGCTGCGTGAGCTGGGACCCGAGATTCAGTGGGTGCACAGCTATGTGACCGCCGACAAGATTTACTGCATCTACAACGCTCCCAATGAGCAACTCATCCGCGAGCATGCGCAGAAGGGCGCGGCTTCCCCGCGAACCAGATTAGCGAAGTTAAGACCATCATTGACCCCACCACGGCCGAGGCCCGCGCCTAGCCGCCCGACAGCAGCAGCCGGTCCAGCACCGTGACCGCGGACACGAGCGCCCGTCTCCACAGCGGCAGGCGCGCGCTTGCTGCTGTCCGATAAGGGTCCAGCCTGTTGGGAAATAGCTATGTATAGCTGCTGCTAGCTATAATACGTCAAGCAGGGTCGGCGGTTCGTGGCGGCGGGCGCCGGCATTCCTAACCTGCTCTTCTCTCCTGGTGCGAGCACGTCCATGCTTGGTCCTGCCAAGGCGCGCCGGCTTGACGAGTTGGTGATCACCTCACTGGAACTGCTGGTCCCTCCCGGTAACCCATATCGCGACCTGGAGGCGAAGCTGGACCTAAGCTTCGTGCGGGACTGCGTGGGCGACCTGTACGCCGACTGCGGCCGCCCCAGCATCGACCCGGTCGTCTTCCTCAAGCTGCAGCTCATTCTCTTCTTCGAGGGGTTGCGGTCGGAACGCAAGCTGATCGAGACGGCGAGCCTGCATCTCGCATACCGGTGGTACTTGGGGTACGCGCTCGATGAGCCGTTACCCGACCATTCCAGCTTGACCCGCATTCGCCAGCGGTTGGGCGTGGCCATCTTTCAGCGCTTCTTCGAGCGGGTGGTGGAACTGTGCCAGGAGGCCGGCCTGGTCTGGGGCAAAGAACTCTTCTTCGATGGCACCAGAGTCCGGCCAATGCGGACATCGACTCGCTGACGCCGCGCTTTGCCCAGGCCGCCCGGGAGCATGTCGACGAACTCTTCGCTGGCGCCCACGGGGCGGACGCGGGGCCTACGCCGGCGCATGATATTGTATCGCCAGAGTGGCCGGCTTCGCGGAGGAGGCCGAGCGATGGATGAGCCCGAACAGCCCTGGCCAGACGCAGTGGTACAGGCGGAAGCGGGCTGGCGGAACCAGAGCGCCGCGTCCGCCGCGAATTATGAGCGCATGGCCGTACCGGCCATCTCCCGGCCGTGGGCGGAGCGCTTGCTGCACCGACTCGCGCCAGCGCCCGGTACGCGCCTGCTGGATCTGGCATGTGGCACCGGCGCAGTGGCGTACCTCGCAGCCGGGCACGTCGGGCCATCGGGACTGGTGGTCGGGTTGGACATTAGCCCCGCCATGCTCGCCGTGGCCCAGGTGCAGCCCGCCGCAGCCGGCGCCCCGGTCCACTGGCAACTCGGGACCGCCGCCGTCCTCCCTTACCGCGCGGCCGCCTTCGACGCGGCGGCCTGCGGTTTCGGCCTCATGTTCATTCCCGACCGCTCGCGGGTGCTGGCGGAGGTGCGGCGCGTGCTTGCGCCCGGCGGTCGACTGGCCGTATCCGTGTGGGGCAATGAGGCCGGTAACCCTGTGGATTCCGGCCTCATTGCCGTCCTCAGCCGCTACGCTGGCGCCGGAGTAGCGGCGCGACAGGCGGTTGGACACGCCTTGGGCGCCCCGGGCGAGCTCCGCCGGCTGCTCGCCGCGGCGGCCTTCCGCTCGGTCGTGGTAGACTCACTCGCCGGCGAACACCGGATCGCGCTCGCGGGGATGTTGAATCGGGTGGTTACACCGCATATGGACGATGCGACCCGCACGGCAGCGCAGCATGACTGGCTCGCCGTCCTGCAGCCCTACATCGACGGCGACCAGGTCCGCTACCCGGTCACCGCCTACCTGGCCATCGCCGTAGCGTGACGCAGTGCTCGTACAAACATAGAACTAATGCCGGCTGTGACCCTTCAGCGGTTTAGAAAGGCCCTGTTAGCAGCCGCTCTTCTTCAACACGCTGGAGCGATTGTTAGACGGCGACAGCGAGAAACCCCGCTTGACAACGGTTCGCGTCCGCCTTATAAAGGGCTGGTATCTTGCCGCAGACATCTATAAGGAGCCGGAAGCATGACGACGCAAATTGCGACCACCTGGGCGATTAAAGGCGATGCCCTCGGCGCGTGTAATTGTGATTGGGGCTGCCCCTGCAGCTTCGACGCTAAGCCGACCTATGGTTCGTGCGAAGGGTCCTACGCCTTCCACATCACCGAGGGCCGTTTCAACAACGTCAAGCTGGATGGCCTCAGCTTTGGGCTGGCGGTCCATTCACCCGCGGCGCTTCACCTCGGGAATGTCACCGCCTATGTCTGGATGGACGACAAAGCGACGCCCGCGCAGCGGGAAGCCCTCGGCACCCTGGCCAGCGGCGCGGCGGGTGGCGTCTTTGCTATTTTTGCCGGCCTCATTACCAAGCTCATCGGGCCGGAGTTTCTGCCCGTCGAGTGTGTCATCGACGGCCCCAAGAGCCATGTCAAGGTCGGCGACCGGCTGGAGATTGCCCTGGCCCTCATCACGAGTCCCGTAACGGGTGAGGAGAGCGGGTTCAAGCTGCAAATGACCAAGGGTCTGCTGACCGACGAGTCGCACCCGATGACCAACCGCATCTTCCGTCTCTCACATCCGGAGCTGTCCTACGACCACTCCGGTCAATACGGCGAGACCTTTAAGTTCAACTATCGCAGCGAGCAGTAAGTGACAGCCGCGCCCTCACCTCCTCTGGCCCGCGAGCGCACGCTCATCCTCGGTGGCCTGGTGCTGCTGGCGGCCGGAGCCTGGGCGCTGCTCATCTGGCAGGCTGCCACGATGGACCAGATGCACATGGGCTTAACCATGGGCATGGGGGCGCCGCTATTTTTGGCTCTGTGGGTCGCGATGATGGTCGCGATGATGTTCCCGACGGCGGCGCCAATGATCCTGCTGTTTGCCCGAACGGCGGCCACCAAGCGGCAGCGAGGGCAGGCCTATGTGCCGGCCTGGGTGTTTGTCAGCGCGTACCTGGTTGTCTGGACGCTGTTCGGGGTCCTGGCCTACGGCGCAGCCGTCGGGGCGAACAAGCTCGCGGACGAGTCCCGGTGGCTGCTGATCCACGCGGCTCGTCTCGGCGGCGTGGCGCTCATCGTGGCCGGGTTGTACGAGCTGTCACCGCTCAAGTCCGTCTGCTTGTCCAAGTGTCGCTCGCCACTGTCGTTTGTGATGCAGCACTGGCGCGACGGGTATCGTGGCGCATTCCACATGGGCATCCAGCATGGCGTCTATTGTCTGGGTTGCTGCTGGCTCTTGTTCGTCATCCTCTTCCCGCTGGGCGTGATGAACATCGCCGTGATGGCGGTGATCACGCTGCTGATTTACGCCGAGAAGGTTTTCCCCGTTGGGCGGCAAGTTGCCCGGGCGGCCGGAGGGGCGTTGGTGCTCTACGGCCTGGTCGTCCTGGCAATTCCGGGCGCCTTGCCGACGACCCTTTAAGTGCGTCGACCAGAGCTACAGCACCGAGGCCCTCCTCCGAGTGGAGGGAGCACGGCTGAGGAGGTCGCGATGCGCCGGGTAAGCGAGAGCGTCTACGCGGAGATCTACTTCTGGGGCTGCAATCCGGGCTTTGTCGTCACCGACGAAGGCGTGGTGATGATCGACACGCCCCAGCAGCCCATCGATGCCGTGCGCTGGCGCGAGCGGCTGCTGGAGCACGGTCCGATCCGCCACCTGGTCAACACGGAGCCGCACAGCGACCACATCTTCGGCAACGCTTACTTCCCGGGGATCGAGGTCATCGGTCAGGTCGGGCTGCAGGCACGCTATCAGCAGGCGGTGCCGCAGATGACCGCGCCCGAGCGGCTGGAGACGCTGAAGCAGAGCGACCCGGACAGCGTCTGGCTGTTCAACCACCCCGACTACCCGCCGAATCCGCCGACGCGCACCTTCACCGACGAGCTGACGTTGCACCTGGGCCGGCACACGATCCAGTGCCTGCACATCCCCGGCCACACGGCGCCCCAAACGGCGGTCTATCTCCCGGAGGAAGGCGTCGTCTTCACCGGCGACAACATCTTCAACCGCGTGAAGACGTTCATCCAGGAAGCGGACCCGTGGGAGTGGCTCGCGGCGCTCAAACGGATCGGCGCGCTCGACGCGACGGTGATCGTGCCGGGACATGGCGAGCCCTGCGACCGCAGCTACCTGTCGCGGCAGGCGGAGGTCATCGAGACGTGGATCGGGGCGGTGGAGGACTTTGTACGACGTGGGTTGAGCGAGGAGGAGGCGCTGCGTCAACCGGCGCCGCAGGCCGACCCCTACGCCATCGGCCAGCGCTTGTTTTCGATCAGCGCCCGCGTCGACGCGATGAACGTGAGCAACCTCTACCGACAGATCGTGGCGCGGCAGGGGTCGCGGCAGCCGGCCTGAGCGTCGCCGCCCGTTGACGCCGGCCGGCCGTTTTGCCGTCGCCCGCGAGATGGCGGCTCAGCGCGCCGCGTCGATCACCCGCGCCACCGCGTCCGCGGGGAGCGGGCCACGCTCGGCCCAGCGAATGGCGTCGTCCAGCTGCTGCAGGTCGGAGTACCCCACCAGGACGGTCGAAACGCCGGGTTTGGCCAGGGCAAAGCGCACGGCAAGCTCGACGGTCGATTCGAGGCCCCACGCCGCAGCCAGGCTGGCGAGCTCGCGGGCGCGGGCGACGTCGCGCTCGAACTCGCCGCCCCGGACCAGCGGCGCACCGGGCGCGGCGCTCGCGTTCGGCGCCCGCTCGGCGGTGCCGCTGAGCGCCCCCGCCGCCAGCACGCGGATGGCGATGACGCCCAGCCCGGCTGCGTGGTCGATGAGGCCGGCGAAGTCCTGTCCACCGCCCGTCGCTCCGGGGTAGCCGGCGCTCGGATCGATCGCGTTAAAGTACGCTTGCATCGTGGCAAAGGTGCCCGAGGAGACCGCCTGCCCCAGCGCCGCGGCCTCGCCCAGGCCGGTAATGCCGGCATGCCGCGCCAGCCCGGCAGCCACCACCTGCTGCAGTCCCTCGGCGACGGCGCCCAGCACCTCTGCCAGCGGCAGGGCGCCGCCGCCGGCCTCGGCCGCTGCGATGGGGTTGTGGAGCTGCAACAGCTCTACGCGCTCGCGGCCGAGAAGGCTCAGGCTGCGTTCGATCGAACGGCGGATCGCAGCCGATGGGCCGGCACGGTCTTCGGGCGCAAGCCGCACCTTGGTGCCGACGACAACACGGTCGTGGGCACCAAGCTCGCGCAGGACGCGGCCCAGGTTCTCTTCCGAGCGGCCACCACCGTACTGCGGCGCGGTATCGAAGTAGGTGATACCGGTGTCAATTGCGCGGGCGACCGCGCGCCGCTGGTCCGCCGCATCGCCGCGCACCATCAACCCGCCGACGTTGCCGCATCCGAACCCCAACGCCGAAACCGTGAGCCCGGTCCGTCCGAGCGCCCGCTGCTCCACGCCGTCCTCCCGCGCCGCCGATGCTGTCACTGCAAAGTATGCAAAGCGTATACCGCCGCACGCCGGCTGTCGTCACCAGATCGCCCATTGAACAGCCAACCCGAATTAAGCTCAGGACACGGGTGATCGCGCTCACGCTGCACCCGAATCGTGCGTGACCAAGTCAAGCTGCACGACAGTATCTGCCCGCACATCGTTGCAGCCTAACTCCGTGAGCGGGCACGTACGGCAATTGGCAGGCCGTGGCGGGGGCGCAGCGCCAACTGGGGGTCGAGCTCTACCTGGTATCCCGGCTTCAGCTCCCACTCGTAGTGCTGCAGCAGCATCGGCAGCACGAGGCGCGCCTCCAGCATCCCGAACTGGCTGCCGATGCAGCCCCAGGGGCCGGCTCCGTACGGCAGGTAGGCTGCCGGCGTCGAGCCCGCGAACCGCTCCGGCTCGAACTCCTCCGGCCGCTCCCAGTAGTCGGGGTGGCGGTGGAGCACGTACGGGCTAATCAGGATTATGGAGCGGGCAGGGATGCGGTACCCCTCAATGCTGTCGTCTTTGGTCGTCATACGCGGCGCGAACATCCACACCGGCGGATAGAGCCGCATTGATTCCTGCAGCACCATGTGGGTGTAGGGTAACTTCGGCAGGTGTGCCGTCGTGGGAGGCCGGCTCCCAAGAGCCGCGTCAACCTCTGCGCGAACTTTAAGAACGATGTCCTGGTGCTGCGAAAGCAGAAAGCAGGTCCAGGTCAACAGGCTCGCCACGGCTGAGTGACCGGCGATCAGGAAGGCCCATGCTGCTTCCAGCACCTTCTGCTCTGGAAGGAACTCGCCGGTCAGCTCATCGCGGTCGAAGAGGAGGATCGAGAGCAGATCTTTATCGCCCGGCCCCTGCCGACGGCGTTTCTCAACCAGATCGGCAACGAACTGATTCAGGATTTCCATTGCCTCGAGCCAGGGCCGGTTGGCTTCCATCTGCGCCTGTTCCAGCTGCTGGAACACGGATACGCGGGATTGTGGTGCGCCACTCGCCATGATGTTGGCGATAGTCGGGCCTATTCTACTCAGGTCTGCGTGAAAAAGAGTGTCACCAAGAATCGTTTGCGTAAGGGTCAGCAGGTCCCGCTCAGCGTCAAACGGCTCGCCGGATTTCGCGTGTTTCTGCCAGCGCCGAAGCATCGCGGCGGTATCTCTAACCATGATCGGTGCGAAGGTTTCGACCTGCTTCTGGTGGAATACCTCACTGCCGAGCTTCTCCATGCGGCGCGTCAGCTGAAACTCATCGCTCAAACTCTGCTGTCCGCCGCCCAAAAGCCTCTGTCTATCTCGTAACCGCCCACGTTGCATCGCGGGTGGACCGTGGTAGTTCTGTGCGTGCGTCGAGAGAACGTAGCGGATGCTATTCGGATCGCTGATCAGATGGCACAGCTGGGGCCACAGGTGCAGACGGACGACGTTACCGTGCGCCTCACGCATGCTCAGCAGAAAGCGCAACGGGTCTTCCTCGAACGGTCGCAACTGATCGGTAATCGGATTGCCACCCGGTCCGGGGGCAAGATTGGCTGTTAAGACGTCTTCCGCGCCTCCCATGCCAGCCTCCTGCTGCAGTACCGAGTACGAATTCTGTGCTGAATCAGGCCGCCTCCAGCATAACCAGACCCGCTACGCCGTGCTGGTGCAATGGCGAAGACGTAGTACGCGACTGGTGCGTGGGTGCAACGGTGTCTAGGTGAGGCCGGGGGATCTCAGTACTCAGGGGCGGTCGGCAGCGACTACAATGGCTGCCACATGGAGCAAGTAGCGTAGCTTGCCTGAGTCAATGACGGAGGAAATACTATGACTACACAGGGCCAGACGGCAAGTCAGGATGAACTGGTGACGTTCCTGGAGAAGCTCGCGCAGTTTCACGCGACGCTCTCACCACGCGAACAGGCGCTCCTCGATGAAGTGACCGCGGCGTCAATGGCCGCATCGACTCCCGAGGTGCAAGGGTTTCTGAACAACCCGCAAACGTTTCCGAATATTGGGACAACTTTTCAATCCCTGAACACGCCTCGCAGTCAGTACTACTACTACTACGAGAGCGTGCAGAAGGCATATCAGCAGTTTCTGGCGCGGTAGAGGCTGGTTGATTGCCGTTGGTGGTCTCCTCCGCGTCCCTGCCACCAGATTAAACTGTTCAGGGTAGGTCAGCGGGCCTCAGCGCCTATATTCCGTTGCTCGAAGTGCTGCCGGCGTATCAAGTTTGGAGACTTATAATAGGGGTGGCTAAGGAGCCACTGGGATGACAGCCAAACACGGCCCGACCATGGAGGATCTGCGCGCAAAGCGGAAGGAGATCCTGCAGATAGCCGCATCACATGGCGCGTCCAACGTCCGTGTCTTCGGCTCGGTGGCCCGAGGTAGCGCACGTCCCGATAGTGATGTCGATTTTCTCGTGGAGTTCGATCCCGGTCGGACGGTGCTTGATCTCAGCGGCCTCATTCTCGACCTGGAGGAGAGCGTAGGCCGGAAGGTGGACGTCGTCGAGATCTGTCAGCGGTCTGCGGCCGCGGACCGCATTCTGCGGGAGGCCGTGCCGCTATGGCCATGTCGGAGGACGAGCGGGAGCGCGCCTGCCTCCGCTACATTCTAGACAGCATCGTCCGTATCGAGCGGTATACGCGGGGCAACCAGAGCGCATTCCTGATTGAACAATCGGAGCCTATGCCGGTGCGGTTCGGCTTGACGCCCTATCCTACGGACCCATACGATCAGAGAAGGCAAGCATTGCCAATACCGCGTCTGCCATGAAGGCGCCGGCCTTTGCCGCGGGGAAACATGACGCACGATTTCCTGGAAGCGCTGCGTGAACGCGTGCTCATCTTCGATGGCGCGATGGGTACGAGCCTGCACGCGCGCGACCTCAGCGACGACGACTACCGGGGCAAAGAAGGCTGCGTCGATCTGCTCTCGCTGTCGCGCCCGGACGTCGTCAAGGATATCCACGCTGCCTATTACACCGCGGGCGCTGACGCGGTCGAAACCAACACCTTCGGCGCCAACGCGATCGTGCTCGCCGAGTACGACCTCGTCGATCGCTCGTACGAGATGAATCTCACATCGGCGAGACTGGCTTGCGAAGTTGCCGCGGATTTCAGCGCGCCCGGCCGCCCACGCTGGGTTTCGGGATCGATGGGCCCGGGCACCAAGCTGCCGACGCTCGGTCACACGACCTATGACGCCCTGCGCGAAAGCTACGCCACCCAGGCCCAGGGGCTGGTCGATGGCGGCGTGCACGTGCTGCAGATCGAAACCTGCCAGGACCTGTTGCAGGCGAAAGCCGCGATCGCCGGGGCGGAGCTTGCGTTCAGCAGGATCGGCCGCCGTGTCCCGGTGATCGTCCAGGTGACGATCGAGGCGTTCGGCACGATGCTGGTCGGCAGTGAGATCGGCGCCGCTCTGAGCGCCCTAGAGCCGTTCGACATTCAGGTGATCGGCATCAACTGCGCCACCGGACCCGCCGAGATGGGCGAGAACATTCGCTACCTTTCACAGCACAGTCAGCGCATGATCTCGGTGTTGCCGAATGCCGGTCTGCCTGAAGTCCGCGACGGGGCGCCGTACTACCCGCTCACGCCGCAGGAGCTCGTCCACTGGCAACAGATCTTCGTGAAAGAGTACGGCGTCAATATCATCGGCGGCTGCTGCGGAACCACGCCGGCTCACATCAAGGCGCTGGCGGACGCCTTGCACGGCACACCGCCTTCGCCCCGCGCTCCACAGCACGAGCCGTCGGTCGCCAGCATCTACTCGTCGACGCCGCTCAAGCAGGAGACGTCGTTCCTCATCGTCGGCGAACGGCTGAACGCCAACGGTTCGAAACAGGTAAAGCAGATGCTGATGGCCGACGACTACGACGCGATGTCAGTCGTCATGAAACAACAGCTTCGTGAGGGCGCCCACGTTCTGGACATCAACGTCGATTACGTCGGCCGCGACGGCGCACGCGACATGGACGAGATTGCAAACCGGTTCGCGACGCAGTCCACGCTGCCGCTGATGTTGGATTCTACCGAAGCGCCGGTGCTCGAGGCTGGATTGAAGCGGCTCGGCGGCCGGGCCGTCATCAACTCGATCAACCTCGAAGACGGCGAGCTGCGGATGAACCGCGTCATGCCGATGGCGAAACAGTACGGCGCGGCGTTGGTGGCGCTCTGCATCGACGAGGAAGGCCAGGCGCGCACCTGCGATTGGAAGGTGCGTGTCGCGCGGCGCATTCACGACCTGGTCACGCAGAAGTGGGGCATGAAGGCAGAGGACCTGATCTTCGACGCGCTGACGATGCCGATTGCCACCGGGCAGGAGGAAGTCAGGCGCGACGGCATCGAAACGCTGAACGCGATCCGTGAGATCAAGCGCGAGCTGCCGGGCGTCTACACGATCCTCGGCATCTCCAACGTCTCGTTCGGGCTCAAGCCCTCGGCACGACAGGTGCTCAATTCGGTATTCCTGCACTACGCCGTCGAGGCCGGACTGGACGCGGCGATCGTCAATCCGCAGAAGATCCTGCCGCTGCACAAGATCGACCCGCAACAACGCGAAGTCGCCCGACAGCTGATCTTCGACGAGCGCGGCGACGGCTACGACCCGCTGGTCGCTTTCATGCAGCTATTTGACGTCGAAGCGGAGAAGGTCGAGAAAGTCCGTTCCGAGGATCTGCCGATCGAACAGCGGTTGGAACGGCGGATCGTCGACGGCGAACGGCGCGGTATCGAAGCCGACCTGGACGAGGCGCTCGAAAAGTACCCGCCGCTGCAGATTGTCAACGAGATCTTGCTCGGCGGCATGAAGATCGTGGGTGACTTGTTCGGCAGCGGCGAAATGCAGTTACCGTTCGTCCTGCAATCTGCCGAGACGATGAAGGCCGCCGTGGCCTACCTCGAACCAAAAATGGAGCACGCCTCGACGGGCGGTCGCGGAACGCTCGTCATCGGCACCGTCAAGGGAGACGTCCACGACATCGGCAAGAATCTGGTCGACATAATCGTGTCCAACAACGGCTTTACGGTGCACAACATCGGCATCAAGCAACCGCTGCAGGCGTTCATCGAAAAGGCTGAAGAGGTCCACGCGGACGCGATCGGAATGTCCGGCTTGCTCGTAAAATCCACGCTGATCATGAAGGAGAACCTTCATGAGCTGAACGAGCGCGGCCTGCACAAGTACCCCGTGCTGTTGGGCGGCGCCGCTTTGACGCGGTCGTACGTCGAGAAGGACCTGCGCAACCTGTACCAGGGCAAGGTCTATTACGGGCAGGACGCATTTGAGGGCCTTCGTACGATCGACGCTATCTGCCGAGGCGATGCTGAATCGCTGCCGGCCGGTGCCGTGGCCGGAACCGAAGAGCAACTGGAAGGGTACGATCGCGTTTCGACACGGGACGAGTCGGCCGAAGAGAAGCTGCAAGAGGCGAAGCGGTTCATCACGCCGCCCAGCGTGCGACAGGACGCGACCGTGCCGGCGCTGCCGTTCTACGGCACCCGCATCGCTAAGGGCATTCGCCTGCAGGACGTGTACGGCTACGTCAACGAAGTGGCGCTGTTCCGGGCGCAATGGGGCTACAACAACAAGAAAAAACTCTCCAAGACGCAGTACGAGTCGTTCCTCGAAGACGAGGTACGGCCGATACTGCGCCACTGGCAGCACCTCTGTCGTGAAGAACAGTTGCTGGTGCCGCAGGTCGTGTACGGCTATTACCCGTGCCACTCCAGCGGTAACGACGTGATTATCTATACCGAAGATGGCAACACCGAGATCGCAAGATTTACGT
This sequence comes from Chloroflexota bacterium, assembly GCA_036741355.1. Classification (GTDB taxonomy): domain Bacteria; phylum Chloroflexota; class Dehalococcoidia; order CAUJGQ01; family CAUJGQ01; genus JBBRGK01. The sequence goes on along the minus strand of DAINSK010000022.1, from coordinate 53,496 downwards.
TCCCGCGGCAGCTCACCGGCAATCACTACTGCGTCGCCGACTATTTCAAGCCGGTCGATTCGGGCGTGCTGGACTCTATCGCCTTTGTGCTCGTGACCATGGGCGATCGCGCGAGCGAACGCGAAAAAGAGCTGTTTGCGGCGAACAAGTACACCGACTACTTGCATCTGCACGGCTTCTCGGTGGAGGCGACCGAGGCGCTGGCCGAGATGTGGCATGCACGCGTGCGACAAGAGCTAGGCATCGCGTGTAAAGACGGAGGAGACGTTCGCGCGATCCTTCGCGGAGATTACCAGGGTAAGCGGTATTCGTTCGGCTACGGCGCCTGTCCCGAGCGCGAAGACGACGGAACCCTCGCGCGGCTGCTGCAGCCGGAGCGCATCGGCGTCGGCCTGACCGACGAGTGGATGTGGGAGCCGGAACAGACGACGTCCGCCTTCGTCGTCCACCACCCCGAGGCCCGATACTTCAACGTCCTCTAGGGCAGTCAGTCCCCCTTGCGTACGGAGCCGGTCGTTTGGCCGTCCAGCGACCCTTGCAGAAGCCAGGGGAGCCGCCCACCAAATGGTCTTCCCCGTCCTCTCGGTTGTCCCCTGGATTGGTCGCCGTTAGAATGCTGGTATGCCCGCAGGTGCGAGTCGCCAAACCGATGCCGGAGATTGCCTGGTGAAACGCAACCTTATGGATATCCTTGTCTGCCCGATGTGCAAGGGGCAGTTAGTGTTGACTGTGGACGAAGAGAACGAGCGCGAGATCGTGCGCGGCTCGCTCTTCTGCGCCGCCTGCAACGAGCGCTATCCGATCGAAGACACGATTCCCAACCTGTTGCCGCCCGACCTGCGACGTCAGACCGTTTGATGCCGCGGGCCAGTAACGAACCCCGACATGACGGAGGTCTTCGATGGACCGCTCGCAAATGACCGGCGCCCTGATCATGGTGGGCGCCGTCGTGCAATCGCTGGTGTTCCTCATTGGACTGGCGCGCAAGAGCTACTACACGCTGGCGCTGCCCATCTTGCTGGCCGTCGCGGCAGTTACCGGCCTCGCGGTCTGGGTGGGTTGGACGATGATGACGACAGAAGCCGACGTCCCCGAGCCCGGAGAGTCAGAAACAACAGCATAGGCAACAGAGACGGCTGTTCGGCTGCCGCAGTCACGCGCCGATTGCGAACCGTATCTGCGAGTTGCCGGCGGCGATTAAGTCGCCCGTAGGTAGAGGCGGGCAGAGGCGAAACTCTCACGTTCAGTTTTGAAGCCCGCCGAGGTTCACCATCGAGCCGCTCGGACAAGCAGGTTCCCTGCGGCAACCTCGTCATCCGTTGCGCAGTAGGTCGTGGGAGCGGCACATCGGCGCACGAGCGCGGAGCAAAGCAAGCGGCGAAGGGACCGCCTCTCAGCAGTCCCTTCGCCTTTACCACTCCAACAATTCGCAGCGTTCTCTACTTGTTGGCGCGGACCTTCGGCCTCGTCGTCCCCGCACCGGCCGGCGGTCGACCGGCTCCGCCAGGGCACGTGTGACGGTGGTGCGACTGTAGCCGAGCTCACGGGCGATGGCCCGCTGGCTCTTCCCACGCTTGGCCAGGAGTTGTATCGTACTGCGTTCCATCTGCCGTAACATCCTTCTCCCGAGCACTGTGCTGGGGCACGCTACGGCATCCTTGGCAGTGGCCTACTTTCTGAGCGCAGCAAAGGCGCCGACGCGCTCTCAGCGTTTCAACCCGCAGAGACGTTTTGGGGAGCAGTGAGCCGACATGGTCGCGAGCGGACCGCGCGATTTCCCTTCTGTCTAGTATTGGGTGAAGGCACCGCGTCACGCCCAACTGGACACCATCCTGATCATCCCGACCAGTGTGCTGCCTGACAAAGCCAGCCGTCCCACCCGACCGACAGCCCTGCTGTACAAGAACTACGGACTTACTGAAAAACTCGTACCATCAAAAGACGCTAAAACAACCCACCGAATTTCTCCGATAGGCTGTATAGAAGAAACAGAGCAATTCAGCTTCCTGTTGTCTAAAAATTTACCTTTTTAATTTAATGTACTGCAATCTAGACGAAAGTTATCTTTCACATAAAACAACCTACTAAGGCTCCTCAGTAGGTTGTTAAAAGTCATTCTTTTTATGAACTACTTTTAATAAGCAATGGTGCCTGATGCCGTATAGTAGGAAATATCATATCCATTATCGCCACCTGTTACTGTACCAGAACCCGTTGCTCCTGCAAAATCACCCGTTCCGCCACTAATGGTAAACAATCCGTTAAAGGTATGCGGAGCATGAAGTGCAGTTGCACCTACTTCACACACAATACCCACATTTTGAAGCGTCACCGTATCATTATCACCGTTTGCCGCGGTAATTACAGTTGGTCCATCTGCTGGCGCACAAAATCCACCACTTTTATTTGAAGTAGCTAATGCCCAATGAACAGTCAGCGTTGATACATAGGTATCTGGTCCCATGTGGGAAGTAGTTCCTGTTCCAGTTGACTCTACAATACAACCCGCTGAGGTAAACTGACAACCAGATAGACTTAAGCTGGCTTCTGTTCCGGTACCCCTTGATTGAAAAGACGAGTTTGTACTTGCAAATACAGCCCCTGCTAAGCCTCCCAGCAACAATACAGAAGCTGCTCCTGCGAACGCTAATTTTTTAATTTTATTCATTCTATTCACCGCCATTCCTTTTGCATGCAATATTTGTACTCCTAATTAGATGCCGCCGTCTGTCGGGCAGCGCACCACAAGAACGCGGGGCTTTACCCGACACCCGCCAGTCGTGATCCTATTCCAGCTCCCACCCCGGCCTACTGATGCGCTCCACGCCCGCGCGTTCCTCCGTGGATAGGGCGGCCAATAATTCCGCGATCGTCCTGTTCAGTACGGGATGCATCACCTCTCCGGCGATTTCTGCGAGCGGTGCCAGGACAAAGGCGCGTTCGGGCAATCGCGGATGAGGGACGACCAGATCTGGTTCGTCATTGGTCTCGCCCGCGGCCAGGACGATGTCTATATCGATAGGACGCGGCCCCCAGACGCGGGCCGGTCGACGTCCAAGTTCCCACTCGATCCGCTTCGCCTCTATCAGTAATTGGCGCAATGAGAGGTCGGTGACAAACCCGCAGGCTGAGTTATAGAACGCCGGCTGGTCGGTGACGCCGACCGGCGCAGTCTCGTACAACCCTGCAACCGTGCTCACCGTACCGAGGCAGGCGAGGCGCGCCAAAGCCCCACGCAGGTTCAGCCGCCGGTCGCCGACGTTCGATCCGAGCGCAAGGTAGACGGGACGGGGATTGCGGTCGGCCGCCTCTCTGCCGCTCACTGCTTGGACTCATCCTCGCCGCCACCGAAACCAGCCGTCTCACGCATGACTGCATCGGCTATGCGAGCGGCGTCACGCCCCGTGCCGACGTCGTGCACTCGCATCATGTCCGCGCCCCCGGAAATGGCGAGAGCCACCAGCGCGGCGTTGGCAGCGGTCCGGTGCTGGGAATCCGGGCCCAAGATCTTCGCGATCGTGGCCTTGCGTGAAAGCCCGATCAGCATTGGCAGCCCGTAACTGCGGAACTCGCTCAAGCGCCGGAGCAGCACCAGGTTGTCGCGCCAGTTTTTGCCAAAGCCGAAGCCTGGATCAATCAATAGATGCTCACGCGGAATGCCGGCGTTGCGGGCGCGGGCTAACGATTCATCCAGATCTCGGCGAACGCGGGTCACGACATCGAGCCTCCTTGAGCCACCGCGCGCCATAAGAACGACCGGCACGCCGGCGTCTCTCACAGTGCCCGCCATGTCGGGATCGGCCGTTAGCCCTGAGACGTCGTTCACCAGCGATGCCCCCGCCTCGACCGCGGCCCGGGCAACGAGCGATTTGCGTGTATCGATGCTGAACGGAACGTCGAAGCTTCCCACAACGGCGCGGAGGACCGGTAGCACCCGGGCCAATTCCTCTTCGGCGGAGACGGGCGTATGTCCCGGCCGCGTCGATTCGCCGCCGACATCGATAATGTCCGCACCGGCTGCGATCATTTCCCGCACCCGTCGGACGGCCGCGGCCACGTCACTGCCAACTCCGTCGCCGGAAAAGCTGTCGGGCGTGACGTTGAGGATCCCCATCAGGTAAGTTCGCTCGCCCCAATTAAATTCGTGGCCGCCGATGAGCATCGGTGCATAACAGCCTTGTGCGCGATCGTTAGGCGTCATTCGAATGCCTGTTCATCGGACATAATGCGTTCAGTCCGCGCCGCTTGCCGGCTCCTTGCGCGCCATAACTGCAAACAGGGGATCTGAGTAGTGCCCCGGTTTCGGCGAACAGTCGACCATCTTCAAACCTGTCCAGCCGCCGCTTAGCTCGAAATATGCGCCGACCAGCCGCCCGTGGTCCGCGTCTCCCGATGCCCGCCAGATTGCGACCGCTTTTGAGGGGAAACAGCGATTCGAGAACGTCACGATGAAGGGAGCTCTCGGACGAAGGACTCGGTTCACTTCTCGGAACACCTCGACCGGCCGTGTCAGATACTGCACCGATACTGACACGATGCACCCGCCGAACTCTCCATCTTGAAACGGGAGGCGCGGCTCACGGTTGAGGTTCTGAACCACATGTTCGTCAAGCCGCTCGTTTTCCGCCAGTTCGACGGCATTCATGCCGAGGCCGACCAGACGACGGACGAGAAAATCGACTGGAATATGCGATTTCCAGCTACTCATCAGGTCAAGGATATCGTCATCGGGTGAAAGGACGGACGCATAGAACGCTCCGGCGGCCGCGATCGCGGCATCGTCGATGTGTACGACAAGCCGCGGCTCCGTGTAGAAGGACTCGTCTTCGCTCTCGTCCTCGCGGGCGAACTGCTCCGGCCGGAACGGTGATTCCTCTACGGCCACGGATCGTCCTCCGGCTCGCCCACATCCGGCACCCGTGGGGCCATTGTAGCTCCCGGCCCGCGGACCGCCGGTCCTCCCCGAGCCGCGATCGCATGGACTGGCGAGATGCAAGCATATTAGGCTCTTAGGAGCGAATGATTGAAGGCAAGCGAACACCTGTGAGGCTTCCATTCCACGGCCGAGGAGTCATCGGGCTCTGTTGCGTATTGCTGCTGTTCGCGGCGGGTTGCAAGAGCATCAGCCATTCGAGTAGCGGGGGCGGTCAATCACCGGCGGCCGGTCTTTGCTGCGAATCAGGTGTCGATCTCACTCTCACCCGCGCCGCCATGCTGGCATTGATTCAACGCGCGGTGGAGCGGCCTGTATCGAGCACCCTGTTGCCGGCAGCGTGGCAAGGCCTGATTGCTCAGGCCAAGAAGGTCGGGGTTCATATCGGCGACGACGCTGCGCCCCGGTTCACAGGCGACCCGAAGGACGACTTCGCGGCATTCAACGACGCATTCGACAAGCTCATCGCCGGCCACTATGGCGCGGTAGACGTGACTCAGCTTAACTATGCCGCGATCGACAAGATGGCGCAGTCGCTGGGCGACACCCACACGTCGTTCCTCCCGCCGTTACAGGCAACGCTATCGCAGCGGCGCGAGGCGGGCAATTTAGGAACGTCTACCGGTATCCGGCTGGAGCGTGTGACCGAACGGCCGCCGATCGTATTGGAAGTCGATCCTGACTCGGCGGGCACCGACGCGGGCGTCGTTCCCGGCGACACCGTGATTTCGCTGAACGGCCAGCAGGTTCAGACGTTTACGCCGGGACAGGTGCGCCGGACACTCGAGGGCCCTGACGGTTCCAAGTTGAAGCTCGACATCCGTCACGCCGGATCGGCGCGCTTACAAACTGTGACGCTGACGCGGCGCACGACCTCTGAGAACCTCGTTCACAGCGCGGTGCTGCCGGGCAACGTCGGATACATCCGCATACGCGAGTTTCCCGAGCAGGTGCCGATCCAACTGCAAGTACGTCAGGCGCTTCAGGACTTTGATGCATCACAGACTGACGGCGTGATCGTCGACCTGCGCGGCAATCCCGGCGGCTCGACCGTCGTATTGCAGGCGATCCTCAGCGAGTTCGTCTCGCAGACCCCGCTGGCGTACTCCGTCGCTCCGGGCGGAGGAGTCGAGCCGATGGCGCGCGTTGGCCCATTCAACCTCCACCAGCGGGTCGTGGTTCTGACAGATGACGGAAGCGCCTCGGCTGCCGAAATCTTTGCGGCGGCGGTCCAGGAATACGGAGACGGTCTCATCGTCGGGGCGCCCACGTGCGGCTGCCTGGTGGAAGCCGAGTTCGTTCCGTTCGCCGGCGATAAGTCGCAGCTCGAGATCGGCGAGGCGCGGATACTGACGCCCGTTCAGCAGCGAGAGATCGAGAAGAGCCCGGTCCTGCCAGACCGGCCGGCCGCCGCCGACCCGCGGCTGCTGAGTCAAGGACGAGACCCGCAACTCGAGGCAGCACTCGTCAGCCTGGGTGTTAGTGATGGAACCGCCAGGACAGCGCTACGGGCCATCGTAGCGGGCGGTTGACACGTCCACCGAGGCACGGCCATCACCAGGCGAGCCAGCCGCCGTCCACATATAGCGTTTGGCCGGTGACGTAGGCCGACGCCTGCGAAGCCAGATAGATCAGCGCACCGTCGAGCTCATTTGGCTGCCCCCATCGTCCCATCGGTGTGCGGGACGTAATGAACTCCCGCCGCTCGGGATCCTCGTAAAGCGGCCGGGTCAGCTCCGTCTCAAAATACGTCGGACCGATTGCGTTGCACGTGACACCGTGCGGCGCCCATTCGATCGCCAGCACACGAGTTAGCTGGCCGACAGCGCCCTTGCTGGAGGCGTACGCCGCCTGCATCGGCAGCCCGATCGCCGCGAGGATTGACGACATATTGATCACGCGTCCGTAGCCCTGGTCGACCATCACCTGTCCAGCAGCGCGGGCACACAGGAAATACGACCGCAGGTTCAGGCTCAAGACTTCGTCGAACTCGGCGCTCGTCATCTCGAGCGCCGGCTTGCGGATGTTTTTGCCCGCATTGTTGACCAACACATCCAGCCGGCCGAAGTGGCGCACGGTTTCCGCGACCATGTCATCCACCGCTGCTTCGTCGGTGACGTCGGCGATGATCGCGTGGATGTCGCACCCGGCGCCGGCGATCTCGTCGCGCACTGCAAACAAGTCGTCCTGGTTTCTGGCACAGATCGCGACGGCCGCGCCGCTCGCGGCCAGCGCACGGGCCGCCGCGGCGCCTAGTCCCCTGCTTCCGCCGGTGATCAGCGCCACCCGGCCCCGAAGATCGAAAATGCCCAGTCCGGAAGGTAGTTCGGAAAGCATGTTCTCTCCCACTCCGGCGGTGTCCGGGGCGCCAACGGCGCCCACATCATAGCGGCAGAGCGCGCCTCGTTGGGTATCCCGATCGTGACGTCGACGCCACCTCTCACGTGCTATACTCGGCTCCGCCGCACTCCGCCATTGGTAACGAGGAGTATTGGCCATGCCGCTGTATTGCGCTCTCGGCCGCACCACTCCGGTCGGTTCGGCTGATCTCCGGGGCACCGCCGAGCGATACGAACAGAACAAGCGAGCGCTAGAGGCGTCCGGCGCCCGCATCGTGTCGGGCTATGCGTGCCTCGGTAACTACGATTTTCTGTTCATCATCGATGCGCCAGACAACGAGACCGCAATGCGCCTTTCGGCGCTCACCGCGTCGCGCGGCACATCCCAGTACGACACCATGCCGATCATCCCGATAGAGCGGTTCTTCGAAATGGTCGCCGACATCGGCGGCCCGCCCGACACGCGCTGAGCTCCTAAGCTCCCGCCTCGCCTGCCCTCACCCTCGGCCCCTCTCCCAATACTGGGCGAGGGGAGCTTGGAGTCGGTACTCTGTGTAGCATTTCATCCACGCGTAGGGGCGCATTGCTATCCGCCCGGCTGCGCGCCGCCGCCGCAACCAAATCCGAACCCATCTCTCCAGGATCGTCCCTTCCCGCCCCGGGAAGGGAGACGAGGGTTAGGCACGCTTCCGGAACTTCGGCAGGCTGATCTCGTCGTTGATGTCTTCGAATGCCACTTCGACCGGCATGCCGACTCGGATCTGGTCGTTGGAACAGCCGACAATGTTGGTCGTCAGGCGCGGACCCTCTTCAAGCTCGACCACCGCCACGTTGTACGGGACGGCGTCCTTGAAGCCCGGGTGGTACACCTGGTGCATGATCCCGAACGTGTATACCGTGCCCTTGCCGCTGGCCTGCGCCCAAGACGTGTCTGTGCTCCAACAGACGTCGCAACGATCGCGCGACGGCACCCGGTAGCTTCGGCAGTTATCGCAGCGCATCAGCATCAGCTTGTGCTCGTGGGCGCCTTCAAAGAACGGGGCTGATTCCTCATCGGGACCGGGAATCGGCTTGAGATATTCGCTTGTCATCAATTCACTGTCCGGTCAGGATGCTTCGTCCCTTGGTGATCACGAAGGACTTGGACTGAGTACGAGGCACCCGTGGTAGTTCAGGACGCCGCCGTTGCCGCTCACCAATACGACCTCGTGCTCGGTCGCCTGGCGCTCGCCGCCCTGGCCGCGAGTCTGGATGACGCCCTCGGAGAGCGGGGTCATGCCCCACATGTAGTATCCCGAAAGCTGGCCGCCGCCCGTGTTCGTCGGCAATGACCCCCCCGGTCCAAGCTTGCCGTCCGCGACGAAGGGGCCACCCTCACCCTTCGCGCAGAACCCGTAGTCTTCCAGGGTGACCAAAACGGTATAAGTGTAGCAGTCGTACAGCTCGCACACGTCCACGTCCTCGACGCCGATCCCGGCCATCTTGAAGGCCGATTCCTTTGCAATCGTGGCTGCAGTGTGCGTCTCCGGCTCCCAGCCTGCACGCTGCGGATTGCCGTGATGCCCCTGACCCATGCCGAGGATGTACGCGGGCGGCTGCTTGAGGTCTCGCGCCCGTTCGGCGGTGGTCACGACAACTGCCACGCCGCCGTTTGAGACCAGGCAACAATCCAGCAGGTGCAACGGCTCGATGACCCAGCGTGAGTTGTGATAGTCCTCGAGCGAGATCGCCTCGCGCATCTGTGCCTTCGGGTTCATGGTCGCCCACAGCCGTTCGGAGACCGCTATCTGACCAAGCTGGTCGTGCGTGGTTCCGTATAACGCCATATGGCGGCGCGCCGCCAGCGCGTAGCCCGAGTTGGCGCCGAAGCAGCCGTATGCCGTGGAAAGCGTCGCCATGCCGCCCGGCCGGCGCGCGCCGCCGCCGTAGGCCGCACCAGCGGATTTGTTGGCCTGCAACGGCGCGTCGGCAAAGACGCAGACCACGTAGTTTGCCAGCCCGTTTACGACGGCGAAGGATGCATATTGCACCATCTGCGCGGCGGTAGAGCCCGCGGCGTTCATGAGGTTCAACATACGCAGGTTGTTGAACCCCATGTAGTTCTGCAGGGCGAGCGTCAATCCGCCGCCCGTGTTGGCCGTGATGCCGGCGTTAATCAACAGACCGTCGATATCGTCCTTTGTCAGTCCGGCATCTTCGACCGCCAGGCGGATGGCCTCACCGGCGAAGTAGGTGGAATCGTGGCCGTAAATGCGGCCCATATCTGTGATGCCCAGGCCGGCGATCGCCGCCTTGCCTTTCATGCTCTCCATACCGTTCTCAATTCTTTCCTCCGACTACCGGGCTGCGCGCCCGACCGCCTAGCTAATACACGACCTGATTCACTAACAGTTCCGTTGTGCGATCGTCGCCTACCGCCAGCAAATCGCGCAGCACATATTCGTTGTGCTGGCCCAGCAGCGGCGCCGGCGACCGCAAAACACCGGGAGTTTCGTTCAACCGGAAGTGTGGACCGTCGTAGGCGGTGCGCCCTGCCTCCGGGTGATCGAGGTATACGTAAAAGCCGCGGGCCTTCATGTGCTGGTCATGGTCGAGGACGTCTGCGGCCGTCTGCACAATTCCGGCGGGTACGCCCTGGTCCTGCAGCAGATCGGCGATCGCTTCCGCTGTCATCGTGCTGGTCCAACCGGAAATAAGTTCCTCGAGCTCGTCTCCGTTGCGTTTCCGCCCGAGTAGGGTGCTGAACTCGCTGGACTGCGCCCATTCGGGCTCTCCCATGCAGCGCTTCAATGCCACCCACTGCTGGTCGTCAATTACCGCGATCACGCACCACCGATCGGCGCCCTTGCAGGCGAATGCGCCATGCGGCGCCGCGTACTCGCAGCGATTGCCGTTGCGCTCGCCGACGCGCCCATTGACGGAGTAGTCCAGCAAGTACGCGCCCAGGCCGCTGACCGTCGACTCGAGCTGCGCCAGCTCGATGAGCTGACCCTGACCAGTGCGATCGCGATGTCTCAAGGCCGCCATAATCGCGACGACGGCGTGCCCGGGGTTGATCACGTAGTCGGGGTAATTTGTTCCCATACCTGCCGGCGTGCGGTCGGGCCAGCCAACCAGGTAACTGTAGCCTGTCACAGGCGCGAGCACACCGCCGAAGCCGAGGAAATCACGATGCGGCCCCCAGGTTCCCTGCATCGGCATGTTGGCGTAAATGATATCGGGACGCACGCCGACCACGTCCTGATAGGTTAGCCCCCACTTCTCCATGATCCGCGGCGTGTAGTTTTCCAGCATCACGTCACACGTGCTGAGCAGTTCCAGCGCGACGCCGCGCGCTTCAGGGCGGCCCATGTTGAGGGTGAAGCTCAGTTTGCTGGCATTGAAATTGTTGTAATAGCCGCTGACGTTGGGGCCTTCTTTCTCGGGCGGCACGGGCATCGTGTTTCGGAGCCCGTCCATATGCGACTCCGACTCGACACGGATGACTTCGGCGCCGAAGTTCGCCAGCGTTTGGCCCGCGATCGGTCCCGCTCCGAACCAGCTAAAATCGGCGACGCGGATCCCGTCCAGTGGCAGCGGAAACTCACCTTCCAAGCTCGAACTCCTCGAAGGCGGATCGTACGAAGCGGATCGTCACAGGACGCCCGCGCCCATCAACGCCTCGATCTGGTCGCGGTGGTAACCAAGCTCCTGACTCCATACTTCGATGTTGTGCTCGCCGACCAGCGGCGCTCGGCGAGAGATGCGCCACGGCGACGCGGACATGCGGAACGGAGGACCGGGGTAGGAGAACGTCTGTCCGAGCTCGGGATGTTCCACCGGACGGTACCAGTCGCGTCCATTCAGTTGCTTGTTTTCGAAAAGGTCCCTGACCGTGTTTACGGGACCGATCAGGAGGCGGCGCCCCTGTCCCCCTTCGTACAGGTGCTGCTTGGAGTAGCGGGCGTAGAAGCGTCCCAGCACTTCGTCCACGTGCCGGAACTGCTTCTGGACCTCCGCCAGCTTTTCGGGGTCGGACCAGAGCCGTGTTACCTCTCGCAGGTTAATGTTGCCGAGCAATTTCTGCCACCGGTCTTCGGCAAGGTCCTCGGCCATACCTTCTGAGTCCATCCAATCGGCGAGAACCGACCAGGGCGCGCCGAAGCCCGGTATTCCTACCATCGAATAGACGTAGCCGTCGGCACAGGCGTATGTACCGACGCCCGGAAGCAGGCTCGCGTCGCCCTGGCGTTTGCGCAGCTCATGACGCATATCCCAGGTTTGCATCGCGGTTTCCTGGGCAAGGGAGAGCGCCTCCTGCATGCTTACTTCTATTTGTTGGCCGCAACCGGTCCGCTCCGCCACGCGTAGAGCCATCAGCACGCCTTGCGCCGCCTGGATGCTCGCGCTGATCATTCCTTGCCGGCCAGGGGGCTGGACGGGAGCCCGATCGGGATAGCCTGCCAGGGTCATGATGCCGCTCATTGCCACTCCGACAAGGTCGGGAGCGAGCCAGCCCGCGTGCGGTCCCCACTCGCCAAAGCCGGTGATGCTGGCCCAGATCAGCGCGGGGTGCAGCCTGGCGTAACGCGCGAACCCACACCCCAGCGTTTCCAGCCATCCGGGCTGTCCACCGGTCAGTACAACCTGCGCGGTCGCCACCAGGCGGTCGAAAAGCGCCCGACCGTCCGCGGTGGTGACGTCGCAGGTAATCGAACGTTTGGACGTGCACAGATACCAGAACGCCAGCGACGTCGAAGACGACGGTGTGTCGTGGTAGAACGGCGGTAGATGACGGCTGCCGATGCCGCCGGGCGGCTCGATCAGCAGCACGTCGGCGCCTAGGTCCGCCAGCAATTTGCCGGCGTACAGGCCTAGCGCATCGCCTAGCTCGAGTACCCGCACACCGATCAGCGGGCCCGGCGCGGCGTCTGTTGGTTCGGAAGAAGCAATCGTCACGGTCTCAGACGTCTCCGGCGCCAAGAGCGGCGGTCGTGCGTACTTGCTAACGGGCGCTCGCCGCGGCCGATACCTGCGCCCGCTCGGCAAGGCCGCCGTTCAGCAGTTCGGCCGCGCGATCGACGATATCGTCCACGACGTCTTTGGCCGAGCGAAGGGCTCCGATCATCCCCGAAACTTGGCCGGCGGCGTTCATCAGCAACTCTTCGTTGCCGGAGGCGCGGATTCCGGCGAGTAGATCGCCGATCAGCGCCCCCTGCATGCCCATCGGCAGCGCCTTGATGTTGAGCGCCTCCCACGCCTCGATCAGGGGATTCGTGACGTTGCGCATCGTCTTGCCGCTGTAAAGGCGCGTAACCCGCGTGTCCTCCTCGGTGGCCTCCACGATGCGCCGCTTCTGCCAATCGGCGATGTTGGCTTCGAACGTCGCGAGGAAGGCGGTGCCACACCAGACACCGAAGGCTCCGAGTGCCAGCGCGGCGGCGAGGCCGCGACCGTCTCCGATCCCACCGGCGGCGACGACCGGCACGGGCGCGACGGCGTCGACCACCTGTGGTACCAGCGCCAATGTGCCGATCCGTCCCGTATGCCCGCCGGCCTCGTGTCCCTGCGCCACGACGATGTCGGCGCCGCCATCCGCCACCCGCCGGGCGTTTTTCACGTTGCCCACCAGAGCAATAACCTTGATCCCAAGCTCGTGACAACGCTCTACGTACGGGGCGGGGTTGCCCAACCCCGAAGCGAATACCGGTACGCGCTCGTCAAATACGACCTGGATCTGATCCTGAACGGTCCAGCTCGTCGGGCGCGGCTCTTGTCGGTCTGCCGGCGGGTCGGGAATGCCGAGCTGCCGTTTTAGCTCGTTCAGAGCGTCCCAATACTGCTGCGGTACCTGCGAGCGCCAGTCTGTGGCGCCATTGCCGTTCCCGGACGGGGGCAGCCGGACCGCGTTCGAAGGAAGCAACAGATCGACGCCGAACGGCTTGCGCGTGTGCTCCCGCACTTTGCGGATCTGGTCGCGCAGCTCGTCGGGAGACGACCCGGCGCCGCCGAGGACGCCGAGACCTCCGGCCTCCGACACAGCGGCCGCGAGGGGCGCCGTCGCCGCCGCGCCCAGCCCGCCGCGTCCGGCGGTGGGGCCCATGCCGGCAAGGAGCACGGGGTACTCGATTCCGAGCAGGTCGCAGATTGCGGTGTGCAGCTTGTAACGGGCCATGGAAGCCTCCATTTGCGGCGACGGCGATCGGCGAGGACACGGGCCACGTCCCGAGTTCTATTCGTGCCTCATCTTTGCGCGGTGCACAAGGGGTGTCAAACACCGGCTACCCGAGCAGAACAATCACTCGGTCTCGGCTCCTGGCAACAGGATGAACGCGATTGGCGTGGCGACGACGAGCAGCAACCCGGCGCAGGCTGCTGCGCCTTCTCGCCAGCTATTGCGGTAGACGAGATCGGATATCCACGGCGTGAAAAGAAGGGCACCACCGGCCGCGGCGCCGATCGCGACGAATAGCGCTGCCCGTTCAGGTAGAGCGTGCTTCAGTTCACGCCAGCAGCCGGCGAGGGTGACGGAGCGCATCGCGCCAAGCGCAACGAGCGCCAGCCAGAACTGCCACAAATGAGTCAGGTTCGGGATCACAAGCAGCATGACGACGCCCGAAGTAATGCAACCACTAAAAACCATCGCCCTGACCCCGGCGTGCGGTGGCGCCTTGTGCAAAAGCGGGAAGAACGCAATCCCTGAAATTACCAGCGAGACGGCGAGTGACACCCGCAACGCGGATGGCTGCCAGTGAAATTCGTCGCTCATTGGACCCAGGAGCGGCCAGAGCGATACCGCCGTTGCACCGGTGACGATCGCCGCACACGTCGCTGCAACAGCGCCCGGTATCACCCGACTACGGCCAATCGACGTCACACGAGACCGGGTAACGCTAGCTGCGTTGGCCTGTTGGCGGCCAAGGCGCTGACACCGCGTCGCTGCAAGTCGGCGGCGAATTCGCTCACGAACCCGTGAACGGTATAGACCTCGCGCGCGCCCACCAGTTCGACGTAACGCAGCAAATCGTCATAGCCGCAATGGTCGGAAAAGGCGAACGCGGCGTCGGATCGATAGCGGTAGCGAGCGCCTCTATCGGCGGCCCACCCGGAAAGCATCGCCGTACGGAAGCGACCGATCCCCTGCAGCAGGTTCCCGTCTCGGGATTGAGGCGGACAGATGACGACGGTCTTCGCTCCAGGCGGGCCGCCGATGCTGGCGCAATCGGGTAGGTCCACTCCGTGGCTCCGATAGGCGGGGATCAGCTTCATGACCGCGGGGTGAACCGCGGCGCTCAGTCCGTGCCGGGCGATGATCGCGAGCGCCTCCTGCGCTTTTCCGAGCGAGTATGCAAACAGCACCGGCGTCTCTGAACGCGCAAACGCGCCTTCGCAAAAGCGAATGATGTCGGACTCCACCTGCGCGTCGTCTGGAAATACGTAGCGCGGCAGCCCAAACGTGCTTTCCATGATCAGGACGTCGGCGCGCGGCACCTCGACCGGCTCTGCTACCGCCGACGGCCGCAGGCGTACGTCGCCCGAATAGAGCAGCCGCGTTTGTCCGTCGTCCACCAGGACCTGCGCAGAACCCAGTACGTGGCCCGCCGGGAAGAACGTGACCTGTGCCCCGCCGTAGTTGAACGGCCGGCCGTAGTCGTGGCATTCGATCTTCGTCTTATAGCCAAAGCGTTGGCGCATCAGCTCCGCGGTCGCAGGCGTGGTAATAGAGACCTGATGCCGGCGAACGTGGTCGGAGTGGGCATGCGACACGATTGCGCACGCCTGGGAGCGCAACGGATCCAGCCAGAGAGAACACGCATCGACGAAGATGCCTTCGCGGAAGGAAAAGACCACGTGCCCTCCCCGGGTGCGCTGGGCTGCATGTGTGCATGGTACGATACCGCACCGGAGTGAGGCAGCCAGACGTCCTGGCTGGGTTTGAAGGAGGACCGGCCCGTGTTTCTCGTATATATATTCGATGGGTTGCGGCCGGAACTGGTTCGTGAAGACCTCATGCCAAATCTCTGGGCGCTGCGGCAACGAGGTACGTGGTTCGAGCGCAGTCATTGCGTCTTTCCGCCCGTCACGCGCGTAAACGCGGCCTCGCTGGCAACGGGATCCTACCCCTCACGCCACGGAATCTCCAGTAATACGCTGTATCTACCGAACCGCAGCGGAGAAACGCCCTTCGGCACAACCGGTGACGTCGCAATCCTGAGCGGATTGCCGCGTTCGAAAAGAGACACGTTGCTCAACGTTCCGACAACCGCGGAGGTGCTGGCTGAGGCAGGAATGCGGACCGTGGCGGTGGGAACGGGGTCACCCGGCAGCGCTTACCTGCTCCATCCCGAGGCGGCTCGGGTTGGCGGCGCCGTGTTCCACTACGACTACTCGCAGCCGGCCGGGTTGTTGCCGGAGGTTGAGGGGGCGCTGGGCAAACACGAAGGAACTTCGCGCGAGTATGCAGTCGATAACCTCGCGGCCCGTATTGGCTATGCAACGCGGGCGCTGGTGGAGCACATTGCGCCATCGGTTGGACCGGAGCTGGTCTATTTCTGGTGCACCGTTCCCGACGCGCTGCACCACCGTTTCGGCCTGGGCAGCGCGGAAGCAACCGCGGGATTACGGATCGTCGATGAGTCGTTTCGGCAACTGGTGGAAGGTCTTGGGCAATTGAGCGGCAGTCCGCTGAACGTGATCGTGACCGCGGATCATGGATACGCCACGGTGGAAGGCCATATCGACGTCGCCGCGGAGCTGGCAGCGGCCGGTTTCGGTCCAGACGCCGGGGACTGCGCCGCAGCGGTGACGGTGGACGGTGGGGCGGCGCACATATTCCTCAACCAGCGCTCGCGCACGACGTACGAACGACTCGTCGCGTATCTTGGCGAGCAATCATGGGTATCGGCGATCTTCTCTCGCGAGCCGGTAGCGGGAGCATTGCCAGTTGAAGCAGCGTTGGTTGACTGCGAACGCGCGGCCGACGTCATAGCCTGCCTCGCGTGGCGACATGGCGATAACGGACGCGGGTTCGATGGATTCAGCCTCGGGGGTGGCGGCATCGCCGTCGGCGGAGGTGACCATGGAGGCGCTAGTCCATTTGAGATGCGCAACACGCTAATCGCATCCGGGCCTTCCTTCCGGCCCGGCGCCTCCGATCTGCCAGCGGGGATCGTGGACGTTGCGCCGACGGTGTGCAGAGTGCTCGGCCTAACCGCACCACAGGAATGGACCGGGCGCGTGCTGGTCGAGGCATTGCCGGACGGAGGCGAACTACCGACGGTCATCAGCAGGGAGACAAGGTCAGAGCGGTTACCCATGGGAACGGCGACGACGTTGTCGGTAACCGCCGCGGGCGCGACACATTACATCGATCAGGCCGGCAAATCGAGGTGATCTTTCACATACCTTTACTTAAGAATGAGGGATCCCCTGACGCACGGGGTTACGCTTTAGCAACGATGATCCCATAATTAAGTTAAGGCGGGAAGAGAGTATGGCAGTTGTTGAGTCGCCGGCAGGGCTGAGCGTCCTCGTGGTGGGCGACGGCGTTCCCCAATCGGAGGCAACCAGCGATGGGCTCGACAAGCTCGGCTGGCGACCGTGGCGTCTTTCCGTGCCCAACCTGACAAGGGGCGACGTGGTAAGCAGGCCCCCTGACGCGGCGATCGTGGCGATGGGCGACTCGCTGGCCGGCATTATCGAAGCCGTCCAGGGGCTCGTATCGGAGGCACCGGGAGTCCCCATCATCGTATTGACGGACGATCTTGGCGCGGCCGAACAAGCGTTGTTTGCCGGGGCGACCGCCGTGTTGCCCGCCATGGCCCGTACGACTCTGGTGCATGCGCAGTTGCGTTCGGCGATTCGTCATTCTCCCACCGTCCAGCACACGAACGACGGTGCAGGCGTCTTACGCATACGTGCGCTGAAGGTTGACACACATCGGTGCGAAGTGATCGCCAACGGTCACCGTCTGGACCTCACCCCAACCGAGTACCGCATCCTTTCGACCCTGGTGCGACACGCAGGCCGCGCACTCGGCGCCGACTTCTTGCTCCAGCAAAGCTCTGGGCTCGACATCAGCGGCGCGAGTGCGCGAGAGATCGTGAAAGTCCATGTCGCCCGCCTGCGCCGCAAGCTGGATGACGCCACCGGTGAGCCCGACTACATCATCAACGTTCGTAATGTCGGCTACTTGCTGGATCGACGCCGTCGCGGAGCGCGCAAGCCCTAGGCGTTCTTTCCAGCGCATGTGCGCCAGGCCTCGGGATCTTCCCGAGGCTTCGTTATTCTCGTCCATCAACCGGTGCGGAACGATTGAACAGGCGTCCAAGTAGGCACAAATGGCTGTGCTACACTTGCGCCGGATCCGTTGCCTTGCAAGCGGCGCCCAAAATGCGATAAATCGCGTTGGGATATAAAATGGGCACCATTGCCATTATCGGCGGAACGGGCGACGAAGGCCTCGGACTGGCAATGCGGTTTGCCGCGGCGGGACGCGATGTGGTGATTGGATCCAGGTCCGCCGATCGTGCGACCGCGGCAGCGGGAAAAGTACGCGAATCCGTGCCGAATGCGACCATTGCGGGCGCCGAAAACCGCGAAGCTGTCCGGCAGTCTGAGGTTGTGTTTATCTCGGTACCGTACAGTGGACAGCGCGATACCGTGACCGCACTAAAGGACGACATCGGCAACAAGTTGGTCGTCAACATCGTCGTTCCAATGGAATTCGGTCAAAACGGCGCCCGTTCGCTGACAGTGGACGAGGGCTCGGCCGCGGAGGAGACCAAAGCAATACTGGGTCCTGCGAGTCGGGTGGTGAGCGGTTTCCATAACCTGAGCGCCCACGAACTCTTGGAGGTCGATAAACCTATCGACTGCGATACCATCATTTGCGGAGGAGACTCCGATAGCCGCCGGCAGGTTATCGGGCTTGCCGGACTGCTGCAAGGGTGCCGCGGCATCGACGGCGGCCCGTTACGCAATTCCAGGTACGTCGAGGACATCACCGTCCTGCTGGTCGGGATAAACCGCAGGTACAACACGCAGGCGGGGATCCGCATCGTGGGCATCCCGGATCAGGCACCGTAAACACGCCAAACTGACCAGGAATCACGCCATGACCGATCCCTCGACGGTACGCCAGCGTGCCGTGGTCGACGCCCAGCAGGAACTCCGGATTATGCCGATCCCGGGTATTCCGGAGCTTTCGCCGGGTGATGACCTGCCCGGATTGATCGTCCGGTGCGCCGCCGAGGCGGGTCGCAACATTAAAGAGCACGATATTTTGGTCGTAGCACAGAAAGCAGTCTCCAAAGTCGAAGGCTGCCTCGTGGAGCTATCGACCATCGAGCCCTCGGAGTTCGCCCGTACCTGGGCGGAGAAGTGGGGTAAAGATCCACGCGCGATCGAAGTCGTGTTGCGAGAATCCGCGCGCATCGTCCGCATGGACCACGGAGTGCTGATCAGCGAGACCAAGCACGGGTTCGTGTGTGCCAATGCGGGCGTCGACGCTTCGAACGTTGGCGGCACCGACGTACTGTGCCTGCTGCCGCCCGACCCCGACGCGTCGGCGCAGCGGCTTCGTGATGGCGTCCATGAACGCTTGGGCGTAGACGTGGCCGTGATCATCTCAGACACGTTCGGCCGGCCCTGGCGCGAATCGCTGACCAATATCGCTATTGGCGTCGCCGGCATGGCGCCGATTCGTGATTACGTTGGGCTAACCGACCATTTTGGCTACGAGCTGCGCGTCACGACGCTCGCGGACGCCGACGAGCTCGCCGCGGCGGCGGAGCTGGTCATGGGCAAAGTGGCTCAAGTGCCGGTGGCGATCGTTCGAGGCTTTGAGTACGCTGCTTCGGAGGGCTCAGCGCGCCAACTCGTGCGGGCGCCGGATAAAGACATGTTCCGCTAACCTTGGTCGAAGAGGCGTGAGGTTCTATGTCGGCTATCAGTAAGAAGCAGGCGCAAGCGCCCCTGATCCTGGCGCTCGACATTGGCTCGTCCGCGACGCGGGGACGCATCTTCGACGCCAACGCTGCCACGATCAAAAAATTGGACCACCGGGTTCGTCACCAGATGACCAGCGCCACAGACGGTACGAACGTCTGCGACGCGGATGAGATGACGCATGAGGTCATCGAAATCGTTGACAGCCTGATCGAAAAGGCCGGCAAAGCCGCCGCTGACATTGGCGGTGTCGCCATCGACACGTTCGCTTCTACGCTCGTCGGTGTGGATGGCTCGGGACAGGCGCTGACTCCCGTCTTTACATATGCAGACTCGCGGCCGGCGCCGCTCGTCAGGCAGTTGCAGACGAGTTTCGACGAAGACGCGGTTCAACAGCGTACGGGCTGCCGCTTTCATGCGAGCTATCTCCCCGCGCGCCTCCTCTGGCTCGCAGATACTCAGCCCGAACTCTTGGTCAAGATCAGCGCCTGGCTGTCGCTGGGCGAGTACGCGTACCGCAAGTTTCTAGGACAGACCGCTTCGAGCTTTTCCGCCGCCGCATGGACGGGGCTGCTGAACCGGCACACGCTGGCCTGGGACGACGAACTCGTCACACACCTCCCGGTTCGAGCCGATCAGCTTTCGCCGATCCACGACAACGATGAGCCATTGACCGGCATGACCAGGGCATTTGCACGCCGTTGGCCCCAACTGAAGCAGGCCGTCTGGTTTCCCTCGATCGCCGACGGATACGCCAGCAATGTCGGCAGCGGCGCCCGTGACCCATCCGTTCTTGCTCTGGCAGCGGGCACGAGCGGAGCCGTCCGCGTGCTGCTTCCAGAGCCTCCCGAAACGATACGGCTCGGCTTGTGGTGCTATGCGGTAAACCGCAGACAATCACTGTTGGGCGGCGCCCTGAACGACGCGGGCCGAGCGATTGCCTGGCTGCGCGACCTGCTCAAGCTACCAAGGGAAAGCGATCTAATCGAAGTAGTAAAGGCCGCGCCGAGACCCGACACACCGGTGGTCCTGCCATTTCTGACCGGGGAGCGGAGCCCTGGTTGGGCCGGCCATGCAACGGCCAGCTTCACGGGCATGGACCAACACACGACGGCAGCTGGATTGTTTCGCGCCGCCGTCGAAGGGATCGGCCAGCGGATGGCGCTGATAACTGAACAAATTCAAACCGTTGCCCCCCACGGCGAGCGCATCGTCGCCAGCGGCGGTGTCGTCGATGGATTGCCCGACTGGCTCCAAATCCTCGCCGATATGATGCAACTGCCGGTCGCGATGTCATTGGAGCCCCAGTCGACCCTGCGCGGCACCGCGGAGATTGCGTTGGACGCACTGGTACCCGATAGGCAGCGCCCCGTGGCGCCGCTTGGGCAGACATTTAAGCCGAACCCGGAGCATGCTGCGTTTTATCGTGACGCGCGGCAGCGGCAGCAGGACGATTACCGCTGCCTGGTGGCGGAGCGAGAGCCGGCTGCGACCGATACGGATCGGAAACCGGCGCCAGGCCCAGAAGCCGGCACACCCGCTTGAAAGGCCGCGAAGCCGAGGATGCGATGAGCGGCTGGGTGCGAGAATGACTGTGACAATTGCGGCGCAGCGAGACCTGGCTCGGTGGCTTCTGGAAGAAGAGCTGAGCGGCCGGCAGGGCCCCTACGCTCTGGCGGAGGCTGCCGAGCGAGCTTGCCAGAAGCTCTCCGGAAGGGTGGCGACGCTGGTCACGACGACGGGGTACAGGGCGTTGTTTGCCCGGGCCTTGTTCTTGACTCGGGCCGAATTCCCCTTTCTCTCGGCGGTGCAGGTGGGGGCTATCCCGGAAAACTGCTTCGACGGTCTACGCGACGGCGTGTCGAGCGTCACGGGCGCAGAGCTGCGTGATGGCCTTGCTGCGGTGCTCGCGGGCGTAATCGGACTGCTCGCCACCTTCATCGGCGATGATCTGACCGTGCGCCTGGTGCGCGACGTTTGGCCGGCCGCACCATTTGACGAGGCAGTCCCTGACAAACGGCGGGCATAGGCGGGCAGAACGGATGTGAACGAGCGACAGAGAGTACCGATCAATAAACTGGCCACCGGTGTGCCGGGGCTCGACGAGGTACTCGGGGGCGGTATGCCCGAGTACGGCTTCAACCTCATCGCCGGCGCACCGGGTGCGGGCAAGACCACCCTCGCGCAGCAGCTGATGTTTGCCCTCGCCACCCCGGAACGGCCTGCCATCCACTTCACCGTGCTAGGTGAACCGCCGCTCAAGCTGCTGCGTTACCAGCAGCAGTTCACCTTTTTCGACGCCGCCAAGCTGAACGGCAGCGTCCGCCTTGTGGACCTCAGCCAGCAGGTGCTGCAACAGGACCTTGGCGCTGTGCTTGAGAGCATCTTGCGCGAGGTCGAGCAGACCAACCCGGGCATCGTCGTGGTGGACTCCTTCCGTACGGTGGTGCGCGCAGTGAGCGACAGCGGCGACGGCAAGATGGAGCTGCAGGGCTTCCTGCAGCGCCTGGCGCTGCACCTCACCGCCTGGCAAGCCACGACCTTTCTGGTGGGTGAGTACATCGATAGCGAGGTCCAGGACAACCCGGTATTCACGGTGGCCGACGGCATCCTCTGGCTCTCCCAGAACGTGGACCGCAACTCAATCGTGCGCAAGCTCCAGGTGGTGAAAATGCGCGGGCAGGCGCAGCTACCCGGGCTGCACACCATGCGCATCACCGACGCCGGCGTCCAGGTCTTTCCACGGATCATCAAGCGCACGGAGCTGGTTGATAGCCCACAGTCCGCACGGCGTCTGTCGGTGGGAGTGGCCGAGCTGGACGCGATGATGGGGGGCGGCATCCAGGTGCGCGACTCGGTCCTCGTGGCGGGCCCGGCCGGATCGGGGAAGAGCACTCTGGGCACCCAATTCATCGCCGAGGGGCTGAAGCAGGGCGAAACGGGTGTCATGGCCGTCTTCGAAGAACACCCCAAAGAATACCTTGGGCGCGCCAAGAAGCTCGGCCTAGACCCGAACCTGGAGGCGATGGTTCGCGCGGGCCGGCTGGAGGTGATCTACCTCCGCCCGCTGGACCTCTCGGTGGACGAGGCGCTGCTGGAGATTCAGGCGGCCGTGCTGCGACTGAAAGCGCGGCGCCTGGTGATCGACTCGCTGTCCGGCTTTGAGCTGGCATTGGCGCCCACGTTTCGCGACGATTTTCGCGAGTCCTTGTATCGTATGGTGGGCGCGCTCACAGGGTTCGGAGTCACCGTGGTCATGACCGTCGAGGTCGCCGAGTCCTTCGCCGAGTTGGGCTTCAGTCCCAACCTGGTCTCCTTTCTGACCGACGACATCATCCTGCAACGCTATGTCGAGCTGGCCGGCCATCTCAGAAAGTTCATCACGGTCGTAAAGATGCGCGGCAGCGCCCACAGCACGGAGCTGCGGCTGTACGACGTCACCGACCATGCCTCGTGATTGGCGAGAGGCTTACCGACTACCACGGCATCCTCACCGGCGTGGCAAGGCGATCGGAACCAGAGCGATCGCCGGACGGCGGTGCGTGAGGCGTCGAGAGCGGGGAGCAGAGCACCGGGGACGCGGCCGCCATGTCACGGACGGCGTAGTGATATAGACTGGCTGAGCCAAACAGAGCGCAGGAGCGATCGTGAGGTCTCGGGAGACTCGTAGACAGGACGCCGCAGAGGAACTACGCGACGCCAACCGGCAGCTTCTGATCGCCGGGCTGAACTCCCAGCAGCAGGCGGATGAAGCGCTGCGCGACCTGGGTCACCTGAATGCCCTACTCGAGGGCCTCGGCGATGCGGTCATGATTGCGGACGCCACCGGGCGTCTGATCCTGACGAATCGCGCAGCCAGGGCGATGTGCGGCTGGCCCGAGCAGGACGAAAGCGGGCCGCTGCCGAACATCGACCAGCTCGACCGGCGGCGTCTGGACGGCACGCCGCTGCCCCCTGAAGAGCGGCCAATGAATCGCGCTCTGCGGGGCGAGCGGTTCAGCGACATGGAGTCTATCCTCGTGCGCTCCGACGGCGCGCGTCTGCGATTGTTAGCCAATGGCAACGCCATCCGCGATGAGCGCGGGCAGATCAACCTGGTGATCGTTGTCCAGCGCGACGTGACCGAACTGCGCCAGTTAATGCAGTTGAAGGATGAATATACGGCGCTCATCTCCCACGACCTGCGGACACCGCTGACGGCCATACTGGGGCAGGCGCAACTGCTGCAGCGGCATCTGGCTCGCGGGGAAGACACGGAGGGCCGCGTGCAGATGCAGCTAGAGTCCATCGTCGTGCAGACCAGGCGGATGGATGCGATGATCAAGGACTTGCTAGAATCGAGCCGCCTGGAAACGGGTACCATGCAGCTGCGCAAGCAGCCGGTCGACCTTGCACAATTGGCTGCGGACGTCGCTGGGCACGTCGGCTTGGCCGGCAATCGAGGGCGCATTCAGACCGTCATTGACGACCGGAGGGCCGTCATTTCAGCCGACCCGGCGCAGATCGAGCGGTTGCTGAGCAATCTGCTGACCAACGCCCTGAAGTACTCAGCGCCCTACACCCCGGTCGTGGTAAATGTGGCGGCGAGCGCCGACGAGGCCATCGTCTCGGTGGCCGATCAGGGGACGGGTATCTCGCCGGAGGATCTGCCGCGCGTCTTCGAGCGATTCGCGCGCGTCGGCGGAGGGGCGCAGGCTGGAATCGAAGGCGTAGGGCTCGGGCTGTACATCGCGCGGCTCATCGTCGATGCCAATGGGGGCCGTCTCTGGGCCGAGAGTGAACTCGGCAAGGGCAGCACATTCCACTTCGCGTTGCCGCTCGATGCGGTACGCTGAGATCGAAAGCATTGATGGAGCAGGGGCTTTCAAGGCTGCTTCCGGTTTGAGAACGGGAGCGGTGAAGTGCGGTGGCACCACGAGTGGGCCCCCTCGTCCGCATGGCGAGGGGGCTTCTTTATGCCCGGAGGTGTCGCAATGGATCGGATCTGGACGACCCAACTAGGAGAGCATGCCGGCGAGCGCGTGCGTTTGGCGGGGTGGCTGCACCGGCTGCGCCGCCTGAGCGAGATCAGTTTCCTCATCCTGCGCGATGCGAAGGGTTTGGCCCAGATCGTCGTACGGGATTCGGAGTTGGTCGAAGTCCTTGCCTCGCTCAACCTCGAATCCGTGCTCGAAGTGCAGGGGACCGCCGTCGCCACACCGCAGGCTCCCGGCGGCGTCGAATTACGCGAGCCAGTTGTGAGTGTGCTGGCACCCTCGATAGAACCGCCTCCGTTTGAGCTCTTTCGACCGTCGCTGAAAGCCTCGCTGCCGGCCATGCTCGATCATGCGGCGGTTGCTTTGCGACATCCGCGCGTGCGCGCCGCATTTCACCTTGCAGACGCCGCCCTCCTTGGCTTCCGCGAGTCGCTCCGTTCGCTGGACTTTGTGGAAGTGCATACGCCAAAGATCGTGGCGACGGCAACCGAAAGCGGGGCCAACGTCTTCGCCATCGACTACTTTGGCCGGACTGCATACCTTGCCCAGAGCCCGCAGTTCTATAAGCAAGCGCTGGTCGGCGTCTTCGAACGGGTTTTCGAAGTCGCGCCGGTCTTCCGCGCCGAGCCGCACGATACGGCCCGCCATCTGAGCGAGTACGTGTCGCTGGATGCCGAGATGGGCTTCATCGCGGATCACACGACTGTAATGGAAGTGTTGACCGAGACGGCGCGGGGCATGCTGAACGCCATTCGGGACCATGCCGCCCCGTCCGTTGCCCTCCTTGGACTTGAAGTACCAAACGTCCCCGGTCACATTCCGGCAGTGCACTTTGCCGATGGGCTCGAGCTGATCAGCCGCGCCACCGGAGTAGACGCAACCGGCGAACCAGATCTGGCGCCGGCTCATGAGCGGTGGCTGGGAGAGTGGGCGCAACGCGAACATGGCAGCGATTTTTTGTTCGTTGTCGGACAACCGATGGTCAAACGGCCGTTCTACACCCACCCGGACCCGGACCGTCCGGGGTACTCCCATAGCTTCGACCTGTTGTTCCGGGGGATGGAGATCGTGACGGGCGGCCAACGTTTGCATCGCTATAAAGACTACATCGCCGCGCTCGGAGCGGCCGGTCAGGATCCCGAGCCGCTTGCGGGCTACCTCGAGGCGTTCAAATACGGCATGCCGCCGCACGGTGGCTTCGCCATGGGACTGGAGCGCTTCATCGCCCGCCTGACCAGCGCCGCGAACGTTCGTGAAGTAACGCTGTTTCCGCGGGACTTGCACCGGATTACGCCGTGATGGTCCTCGCTCAGAGGCAGCCAGCCCAGGAGCAGGAACGAGAGCTACCACGCCCGCCGGCACGAGCGAGCTAGAGGGAATGTTGGTCGGGGCGAGACGATTCGAACGTCCGACCTCCTGAACCCCGTTATGTACGCGGTCTCTGGACGCTCGCACCAAAAGCGGCAGGTTCTGTCCCGCTTTGGCAACGCTGTTCCTCACGGAGTCGCTCGAGGACGAACTCGCGAAGGAGCGTCTGATAGCGTTTGTGCTTCTGTGCTGCCAATCGCTTGAGCTCGTCGAAAGCCTGTTGCTGCAAGCGAATGACGACGGGTCGGGTTCGCGACCGCGCCGGCAGGACACCATTCGGAATGGATTGGAACCGCGCCAGTAGTTCGGGGCTAAACGTGTGCGTGTCCCAGAAGCGGGCTTCCTCCGGTTCGCTAGCGAACGCCGGAATCTCTCCCAAGTCACGAATCACTGCCATCTCTGGCTGTACTGTTCGTCCCACGGTCATTTCCCTCGGCGGCGCCGATACGTTCGTTTCTCGTCTTCGGTGGCATCGGGAGCCGTCACGACGCGTATGCGGCCCTGGCGACGCGTAAATACAACGGTAAGAAAGCGATTCCTGCTGGTTCGGCCGATCGTCGCCCAGCGCTGTTCATTCGGTGCGTTGTACGTCGGCAATCCAGCGAATCGCCGTTTGCGGTGGTCGGAGCACCTGGTCTGGGGGTGCGAACGGCTCGCACCGATTCTGCCGCCGACGTGTGAGGCTCCAGCGCACGGCCGGTTACCTGCCGTCGCGCAGGAACGGACGAGCGTGTCGCACCGTAACGCTGAGCTTCTGCGGTCATTGAGGTGAAGTGGTCGGGGCGAGACGATTCGAACGTCCGACCTCCTGAACCCCATTCAGGTGCGCTACCAGGCTGCGCTACGCCCCGTGCTCGGCAGTGTACCACGGGCCCCAAAACGCCGACAATCTAACCCTGCGCTATCCGGCCGTGATCAGGCGCCCGGCGATGACGATCGCCAGCCCCGCGAGCCCGACTGCCACAAATTCCGTGCCCGTCCGCCTATCCAGTTTACGTGTCACGGCAGAGAGT
This sequence comes from Chloroflexota bacterium, assembly GCA_036741355.1. GTDB lineage: Bacteria > Chloroflexota > Dehalococcoidia > CAUJGQ01 > CAUJGQ01 > JBBRGK01. The sequence continues at coordinate 26,939 of DAINSK010000022.1, read as the reverse complement.
GTGAGCCCCGTGACGACGTAGAAGACGAGCATGAGCAACATGGCGGCGAGCAGCCCGTCGATGCGAACGAAGCCGGCTGCCCAGCGAACCTGCGCGATCACGAAGCCCGACCCCAGCGAGTAGATGACCAGGTCCGCGCTGTTCAGTCCCGCGTCCCGATAGATCTCGACCGAGGCGATGGTGCCGGCCAACCCCGCAAGTGCGGCGGCGACCGGCAAAGCGAGGTCGAAGCTGTAGAACGCAGCCAAAAACCCGAACAACCCGGCGTACGCGGCGGTGAGCAAGATTGTCCTGGAGAGACCGCCGGCACGGGACTCCGAGTCGAGCGAGAAGTAGGCGGCGTATGAAGCTGCGCCGAATGCGAGCCCCGTTCCGACTGATGCGAGCAGGCTCCAGTAGCCGCTCGCGATGTAGCGGAAGAAGAGCGCGGCGGCAACGGTGAACGCCACGGGTCCGAGGATCTGGATCGTCGTAACAGTTACGCCGCGGAACCGCGCCGCTGGGTGGCTGCGCAGAACGCCGTCGAGCCCGAGCGCCGCAAGCAGCGGCAGCACAAACAGCGCGGCGAGGCTGCCGGTGATAATGAAAAAGCCTGCGAGAACGCCGACGACGATGGCAAGCAGGTTGATGCGGTCATTCCAGCGCAGATGGCCGATATGGGTGGCGCGAAGTCGCTGAATGATCATCACGATCGCCTATTCGGCCGCTACGGCGCGCGGTTCGATTCCGTAGATCTCCGCGGCGTTGCGATACCAGACGCGCTCTTGTTCGTCTTCCGTCAGTCCGATGTCTTCGAAAATTCGGACGAAGCGCTCAACGTGCTCGTGGACCTCGTCGGCTCCGCAGTCGGAGCCAAACGTTAGTTTCTCGATGCCGATCTCTTTGCCGATCAGGCCGCGTTCCACCGAGTGGCGCTCGATCGTCTCGCCGCCCGAGAGGTCAAAAAACACGTTGTGACGCCAGCGCGAGACTGAGGCGGCCGCATCGTAGTTGCCGGTTCCTCCCATATGAGCGCCGATCAGCTTCAGTTTGGGAAAGTTGTTGGCGATCGTGTCGAGATGAAAGGGATGCATACGCGTTGCCGAGATGTCCCGGGGTTGCTGCATCCGGCTGCTCATCATCTCCAGCCGTCGTGCTGCCTCCGGATCCCGTCGTGGGTGGGTGATGCTGTAGTCAATCGGTCCGCCGATAACGCCGAGATGCATGACGATCGGCATATCGAGCTCTTGTGCGGCGGCGTACATGGGGAAGTACTCGCGGGCGTCGTAATCGCGGTTTACGCCGATGAGCTTGAGACCGCGATACCCCAGCTCGTAGAGCTTCCAAACCCGCGCCCGGCTCGTGACGTCCGGATCTACGACTGCTACGGGGATGGCAACGTCGAGGTACGGCTTCAAATAGTTCAGCGCTTGCTCGTGAGTCAACCCCCAGCGGCCACCGCTCAACAGCGCTGCTTTGACGATGCCGGTCTCGCGGAGGCGGTTGAAAAGGTGCTCGACGCGAGGCGCCGGGTCTTCGTCAGGGTTCTGCCAGTTACCGGGGAAATGTACGTGGGTGTCGAAAATGCGTGGAATCACTGTCGCTCGATTCGTTTCAGCCTGGAAAATCACAGGATTTACCCGTAATTGACCTACACGCAGTATATCGGACCGGCAAAGGAGCGCAACGCGACAGAACGGCTCAACACGTTATCGCCGGTGCTTACGACGCCGTCCGGCGGCTGCGGGCCGGCTATCCGGCGTTCCGCGCCTATTTTGCCGGGGTGTTAGATCGAAGAGTCGCCGCACCCCTTGCGGCTCGTTACCAGGGCTCTGCGACGGCCGTTGCCACGGCGCCTCGGTAGACGGGGCGGCCGCGGGCAAGGTCTCAGTGAGGGCGCCATCGGTGAAGGCGGGAAGATCGAGCAAGCCGTTGCCGGCCATCGCCCCGACGACCCTATACAGCCGCTGAGGCCACGCTCCGGAAGCGCTGAGCCTCACCTGTGCGGTACCAACCAGAACGTCACGCGGAAAACTCTTCTCGAGCGCGCGGCGGTCTTCGATCGGCGCCGACCGTCGCAGCACAAATTCGCTGTCCTCGCGCAAGATCGACTGGATGCCGGCGTCGCGCGCCAGTCCTTTCAACGCCAGAGCGTAGAGCAGGTTCCGCACCGCTGGGGGTGGCGACCCAAACCGATCACCGAGCTCGTCTGCCAGGGCGGCCGCCTCGTCGGGTGAATCGAGCTGGCCCATCCGTTGATAGAGCGCCAGGCGCGTATTGAGGTCGACGACGTAGCTCTCCGGAATGTACGCGGCCAGCGGTAGGTCAAGCTGCACGGCGGGCAGCGATGATACCGGCAATGGCGGCTCTTCACCCCTCCCGATGGCGCGCAGCCGCTTTACCGCGTCGGCGAGCATGCGGCTATAGAGGTCGAATCCAACCGCGCCGATGTGGCCGCTCTGTTCCGAGCCGAGCAGGTTCCCTGCTCCGCGGATCTCGAGGTCTCTCAGCGCGATCTGAAATCCCGCACCCAACTCCGTCGCCTCGAAGATCGTCTGCAGTCGCTTTTGAGCCGTTTCAGATAGCGCTCGGTTGCGGTCGTACAGCAGGTACGCGTACGCCCGGTTTGCGCCGCGTCCGACGCGCCCGCGTAGCTGGTAGAGCTGGGACAGGCCAAGGCGGTCAGCCTGGTTGATGATGATCGTGTTGACGCTCGGGATATCGAGCCCCGACTCGATGATGGTCGTGCAGATCAGCACGTCGTACTGGCCAAGCTGAAAATCGACCATCACCTGTTCGAGTTGATCCTCCGGCATCTGGCCGTGACCCACCGCGATCTGCGCTTCCGGAACGATGCGGCGAAGTTCGGCCGCTATCCGTTCGATGCTCTGGACGCGGTTATGGACGAAAAAGATCTGGCCGCCCCGGTCGATCTCTCGCAGGATCGCTTCGCGCACCAGGCGCTCGTCGAACTCGGCGACATAGGTCTTGATCGGCAGCCGGTCCTCGGGTGCGGTACTCATTGTGGACATGTCGCGGATTCCGGACAGCGACATGTTCAACGTGCGCGGGATCGGCGTCGCGGAGAGCGTCAGTACGTCGACTTGCTGGCGAAGCTGCTTCAGGCGCTCCTTGTGACCAACACCGAACCGCTGCTCCTCGTCGATCACGACAAGTCCGAGGTTCTTGAAGGTCACGCCTTTCTGAAGCAAGCGGTGTGTGCCGATGAGGATGTCTACCTCGCCAGTACCGGCCGCGTTCAGAACTTCGCGGGCTTCGCGGTCGCTGCGGAAACGGGACAGCACGTCTACGCGCGTCGGGAAGCCGCTAAGCCGTTCTCGAAAGGTTTGCAGGTGCTGCTGAGCCAGCACGGTCGTCGGCACCAGAACGGCGACCTGCATTCCGTCGAGTACTGCTTTGAAGGCGGCGCGGATCGCCACCTCGGTCTTGCCGTAGCCGACGTCTCCGACGATCACGCGGTCCATCGGCCGCGGGCTTTCCATGTCGCTCTTGACGTCCTGGATCGTCCGCAGTTGGTCCTGCGTCTCCACGTAGGGAAACGACGCCTCCAGTTCCTGTTGCCACGGCTGGTCTGGTGGAAACGCGTGACCGGGCAGGAGCTCGCGCGCCGCGTAAAGATTCAACATATCCTGTGCCAGTTCGGTGACCGCGCGACGAACCCGCTCTTTGGCGCGGACCCACTCAGACGTGCCGAGGCGCGTGAGGGTGGGCGTACGTTCACTGGGGCCGACGTAGCGTGTGACGCGGTCGACCTGGTCGGTTGGGACGAGCAAACGGTCGCCGTCGGAATAAAGCAACTCAAGGTATTCGCGGTCTATCGCGTCCACCGAGCGATGGATCAAACCGTTGAAGATCGCTATGCCGTGCTCGACATGGACGACGTGGTCTCCGGGCGCCAGATCGGCCAGGAAGGCGTCGCGGTTTCCCGGTCGGGCACGTTGCGGCCGCCGTTGCTTGGTGAAACCGAAGACCTCCGCGTCGGTGATGAGTTGCAACCGTCCACCCGGCAGCTCGATGCTCCAGCCGTTGCCGACGGAGCCGTGAACGAGGCTGAGCGTGCCGGGCGCAGGAGGCTCGTCCACGTCCGGAAAGACGGCGACTTCTCGGCCTTCGCCGCGAAATAACTCCGCCAACCGCGCACTCTGCTGTGACGTAAGCACCACCCGCTCACCCCGTCGCAGCAGGTCGATCACGTCGTGCATGGCCACGCGCAGGCGTCCTCCATAGGTACTCGGCGGCGAAAATGGCGCTTCGACAGCGCCGGACGCACCTTCGGCAGCCCAACGATGCAAAACGACCAGCTTCGGCCGTTCGTCGATCGCACGGGAAACAAGGTTTCGGTTCGCGTGGGGCAGGGGCAGTCCGGCCGGAATGACGCGCCGGCGTTCCAGCTCATTGCGCGCTTCGATCGCCTGCGCGTCCAATTCGTCGAGCGCATGGGTCACATCGGCCAGCTCGTCCACGACCATCAACGCGGAAGCGGGAAAGTAGTCGGTGATCAATGCCTGGGCGAGGAACGGGAGGTAAAATCCGCCCCCTAAACTCAGGTCGCCCTCGCGCAGCCGGTCGGCCTCCTCCTCGAAACGCATTCGCTCATCGTCGGGCAGCCCCGCGTAGTCCAGCCCGCCGACGAGCGACTCCACCGCGCCTTGCTCGGCCGACGCTTCGCGGGCCGGGCCGATCTCCAGTATTGGCACGTGAGAGACGGTTCGCTGCGACGAGGGGTCGAAGGTACGCATACTATCGATCTCGTCGCCGAATAGCTCCAGCCGGTAGGGCAGCTCCGATGCGGGCGGAAAGACGTCCACGATGCCGCCGCGCCTGCTCATCTGGCCGGGGGACTCCACGAGCGGCTGGTGTTCGTAGCCGAGCGCTTGTAACCGGCTCATCAGCGCGGCAAGCGCTATACGGGTGTTGGGCTTTAGTTCCAGCAACGACTTGCGGCGCTCGGCGGGCGCGAGCGTTCGCTGAGCGACCGCCATGGCTGGCGCGACTACGATTGCCGGAGGAATCGATTCATCGGCCAGCCGCTCCAGCACGCGCAGCCGCTGCTCAGCCGCTTCGACGTCGGGGGTAACCCGCTCATACGGGATCGTATCGGCTTCAGGGAACAGCAATAGCCGCGTTGAGTCGGAGAGGTAGAGCGCCATCTCCTCCACCAGCGCAGCCGCGCGGTCCGGGCGGGGAACGACGATGAGGACAGGGACGGTCGAGTCATCCAGCAACGCCGCCAGTAACGCGGGCTTAGCCGCATCCGGGACACCAACCGTGCAGCGGGTGGTGCCCTTGCGAATGCTCCCATGGAGTGATCGAATCGCGGGCGCGGAATCGAGCAGCGGCAGCAGACCGTTCAGGCGCATTGGTTCTGCGCCTCTCAGCCGCGATTGAAGCGGTTCATCGCCGCTTCGACGCCGTCTCGCAGGCACCCGACCGCCGCTTCTGCGGCGACCGTCACCGCCTCGTCCAGCAACCGTCTCTGATCAGGGGAAGGGTCGCTCAGGACCCATGCCGCGATTGCCTCTGGTTCCCAGGTTGGATTATCGCCAACTAAGGGCCGCCCGATACCGATGCGAATACGCGGAAATTCCTGCGTTCCGGCTGCCCCCACGATTGATCGCATACCCTTGTTGCCCCCGGTTCCTCCGCTCTCGCGTACGCGCACCCGGCCCACGGGCAAATCGAGGTCGTCGAAGATGAGCACCATTTGTTGAGGCGCCAGTTTGTATCGCCGCAACAGCTCGTTCACGGCTTTGCCACTTTCGTTCATGAAGGTGCGGGGTTTGGCGAGAACCAGACGGCGACCTTCGAACTGTCCTTCTCCCGTGCTCGCCACGCGGGTGTGCTTGCTCACGTCGATGCCGAGCTCACGGCCGAGCCGGTTGATTACGCGAAAGCCGACGTTGTGCCGGGTTCCTGCATACGCCGCGCCCGGGTTTCCCAGGCCGACGATCAGCTCAATCGGCAGAGCGCCCGCGCCTCGGTCCTCTATCTCGCCGCCGTTCGGTTCGATAGACAGCTTCGGCCGTTCCTCTTGTTGTAGGCTTCGCATCCTGGACATCTGTTTTCACCATGAGACGTCTTGAATAACGGCACAGCCGGAGATTGGACTTGTCAACTAGACGGCCGAGAGAGAGTTCGCGGCTTCGAGCGCCGCTGGCAGCACTTGCAATGCTGCGTCCACGTCTGCTTCCGAGGTCTCCCGCCCGAAGGAGAATCGCAGGGCGCTCATGGCGCGTTCCATCGGCACCCCCATCGCCAGCAGCACGTGCGAAGGCTCCCAAGAGTCTGACATGCAGGCCGAGCCACTCGAAACGGCGACGCCGCGCGCGTCGAGCTCCTGAACGAGGCGTTCGCCGTCAGCGTCCGGGAACGAAAAGTTCATGATTCCGGGCACGCGCCTGTCTCCATCGCCGTTCAGTACGGCGCCTGGCGCAATCCTCCGCACACCCGTTGCGAGCCGCTCCGAGAGAGCTGCTACCCGCCGGCACGTTTCCGCCCGCTCTGCCTTCGCCACAGCGAGCGCCGCGCCGGCACCCACGATGCCCGCCACGTGCTCTGTTCCCGCCCGGCGCTGTCGTTCCTGCCCTCCACCGCTCTGCTGGGCAAGGTATGGAACGCCACGTCGGAGATAGAGTACGCCCGCACCGGTCGGGCCGCCGAATTTGTGCGCGGACAGGCTCAGCGCATCGATGCCGAGGACCTGAACGTCAAGCGAGTGCCAGAGCGGCGCCTGGATGGCGTCGGTGTGTAGCGGAATGTCGCGTCCAAACGCCCTGCCGCGCCGTTTCACGGCCTCTGCAATCTCGCCAATCGGCTCGATAGTGCCGGTCTCGTTGTTGACCATCATTAAGCTGACCATGGCGGTGTTGGGACGCAAGGCGAACGCCACCTCCTCGGGATCAAAAAGACCGCGGCTGTCGACGCCGACGATCGTCGTCTCGAAGCCGAACTTCTCCAGATATTGAACGGTGTGGAGTACGGCGTGGTGCTCGATTCCGCTAACGACCAGGTGTGAGCCCAGCTTCGCGAATTGCTGAGCGAAGGAGATCCCTTTCAACGCCGCGTTGACGGACTCCGAGCCCCCGCTCGTGAATATGACTTCTTCCGGCCGGCAGTTCAAGACGCCGGCCGTCTGCTCCCGCGCCGTTTCAATGGCGGTGTCCGCCTCGCGCCCATAGCGATTTTGCGCAGACGGGTTACCAAAGCGGCTGCTCACCCAGGGCTGCATGGCGAGGGCCACGCGCGGGTCGAGTGGCGATGTTGCGGCGTGGTCGAGGTAGACGTAGTCCTGCACACTGCCCCGGCGAGGCATCGCTGGCGGAGTGCCTCACCCCCATGCTATCCCATTCGCGCACGGAAGCGGTGGTAATCGATTACACGGTGGAGCGCACGCGCGGCGCGGTCAAAGCTGGGAATCACCGGAATGCCGGCATCCTGGAATCGCGGACGCTGCTTGGCCACCTCAATCTCGGAGTGACCGGGGTGCATGATCGTGAGGAACGGTTTCGACGAGCGATCCTTATGGGCCGCGAGCCTGCCGATAAACTCTTCGAACTGCTCCGGGTTGTTCGCCCAGCGGCGTGACATAAAGGTGGCTGAGATCTCGGTCGCGATCGCGTCGATGTTCGGATCCTCGTCGAGGATGCGGAACAGACGGTCGAGGTTTTCGCGGTCGCCGCCAATCGTGCCCGCCATGTCGAACGGATTCTGGTAGCTGCCGCCGACAACGTTGAAGAAGGTCGATAGCTCCGCGTATGAGGATTGCGCAAGCATCGGCACTTCCAGCCCGGAAGACGCGAAGGCGTCGCTGATGACCACCGATTGGCCGCCGGTCATCGCCATCAAGCCGACGCGCGTGCCCGTTCCAGCCTTGCAGCGCCGCAGCAATTGCATGAGATCGACGGATTCGTCGAGGTTATCGGCGCTGACCGCTCCGGTTTGCCGCATCATCGCTGCCCAGATCGCCTGGGAGGAAGCAAGCGAAGCGGTATGCGATCGCGTCGCCCGTGCTCCTGCCTCAGTGCGGCCGCCCTTCCAGATGACCACAGGTTTTTTCAGCGCCGCATCACGCAGCACACGGAAGAAGCGCCGGCCGTCGCGGACGCCTTCGACGTACATGCCGATCGCTTCTGTTTCGGCGTCCGCGGCAAAATACTCCAGGCAGTCGGAAGCATCGAGCACGACCGCGTTGCCGATACTGATCACTTTGCTCATCCTCAGCCCGTTGGTTGCGGCGAGCAGAGAAAAATTGATCCCGTGTGTGCCGCTCTGCGAAATGAAGCCGATGCTTCCGCCTTCGCCCGCCGGCTGTTCCGCGGAAAATCGGATGCCGGCGCGGGGGTTGTAGATGCCCATACAGTTGGGGCCCACGATGAGCAGGTCGTTTTCGACCGCCGCGTCGGTGATCGTTTTCTGCAGTTGCACCCCAAGCTCCTCGCCCGTTTCGGCAAAGCCAGAGGTGAACATCTGGACACCGCCGACGTTTTTCCGGATGCACTCTGCGATGACGCGTGGGGCCACCTGTCTCGGCACGGCACAGACCACCAGGTCGATGTCGTCGGGAACGTCCAGCAAGCTCGTGAAGTTCGGTACCCCCATCTCCTCGATGCCCGCAATGTCGTTCGGGTTAACCTGCACTGAGTAAAGCTTGCCTTTGAAGGTGCTCATGTTGCGGAGCCACATGTAACCGCCCGCCTTCTTGTCGCCGACCACGGCGACGGTGCGCGGGTTGAGCACTCGATCGAGGCGCTGTACCACGTCGCGCATTCGGCCCTCCAGCGTGCGGGCTTGACGGATTAAACGGGCGTGAGCACTACACGGGCATCGACGGCGAGAGCGCCGTCTTCGTAGGCAAAGACCGGATTCAAGTCGAGTTCTTCGATATCCGGGTGGGCCTCGACGAACCGTGAGAGTTGCAGGAGCATCCGCTTCAGCGCGTCGATGTCGGCCGGTTCCTGGCCGCGAACCCCCTGCAGCAGGGGAAAGCCCTTGATGTCGTGGATCATCTGGTCGGCGTCGCGCTCGGTGATCGGGACGATGCGGAATGCGACGTCCTTCAGGACTTCGACCATGATGCCGCCAAGGCCGAACATCAGCACCGGTCCGAACTGTGGGTCTTTGGTCATCCCGACGATTACTTCGGTACCCTGCCGAGCCATGTTCTGGACCGAAACCCCATCGATGCGTGCCGCCGGCTGCGCTGCTTTGACCTGCCGCGTCATATTCTCGAACGCCGCGCGAACAGCGGCCGCATCTGCCAGGTTCAGCGTGACGCCGCCGACGTCGCTCTTGTGGCTGATGTCGGGTGACATGATCTTGAGCACGACCGGGTAACCGATCTCGCCGGCCGCGGCGACGGCGTCTTCGGCGCTCGTGGCCAGTCGCGCTTTCGTGGTGCTGATCCCGGCCTGCTCAAGAAGCTGTTTGGATTCGACCTCGTTTAGCAGCGTGCGGCCTTCGCCGCGTGCGCGGGCGACGATCGGGTTGGTCATCGGTTGCCCTCGTTTAGTCCAATTGGCCGGGGCGTACGCTCGGCGCGGAACGTGGTCATCGTAGGTTTGAGGGAGAAAGAGTGTCAACGAGGCCGCGCGGGCTCGCAGGCCGCGACAGTTCTCCCGGCAGGAGCCGAACGAATACTTCGTTTGAAAGCAGCCTTCCCCTTGGCGTGAGACGTATGCGACCGCCGCTGCGTTTAAGCAGTCCGAATTCCGTGAGCTCGGAAAGGGCGGGACCGGCCAGCGCGTCGGGCGTGACGCCATAGCGGCGCTGGAAGCCGGCGATATCAAGACCCTCGTTCAAGCGCAGACCGAGGATGGCGGTGTCGGACGCGTCGGTCAACTGGTCGACGCGGTACTCGGAGGCGATCTGCGGGAACAACGTGGCCAGTTGCTCGTCGTTTGCGGCCTTGCCGCCGCGCGCCTGCGCCACTCGGGCGATGTACGCGGCGGGAGCCGTCACCATAGCGAAGCGCTTGCCCAGAAAATAGGAGTGGGCGCCGGCCCCGAGGCCGAGATACGGCCGGTTGCGCCAGTAGATGAGGTTGTGGCGGCACTCCTTGCCGGGGCGGCTCCAGTTTGAGATTTCGTATTGGACGTAACCGTTTCGCTGCATAACGTCCGCCGCAAGCTCGTACATATCGGCCTGCAAATCGGGGTCCGGCTCGGGCGCGATCCCCTCCCGCACCTGCCAGGCTAGCTTGGTACCGACTTCGATGGTCAAACCGTAGAGCGACAGATGATCCGGCGACAATTCCGCGCCGATTTCCAGGTTTCGTTTCCAGCCGTCCAGGTCCTGGCCCTGTAACCCGAACATCAGGTCGAGGTTGATGTCGTCGAACCCGGATATTCTGGCCAGCTTGTATGCCGTAATCGCCTGTTGCCTATCGTGAATGCGATCGAGCATGCTCAGTTCGCCGTCATCGAAGCTCTGGACACCCAGGCTGAGCCGGTTGAAGCCGAGGCGACGCAAGCCTCGTAAGTACTCCTCGTCGACGGTCCCAGGGTTGGCTTCCAGCGTCACTTCGGCCGTGGGTGAAACCGAGAACGATTGGTATACGGTGGCAAGGATGCGCTCTAGCTGCGGTAGCGGGGTAAGGCTCGGAGTGCCGCCGCCGAAGAATATCGTGCTGACTGCCCGGCCTGCGGCTGGCACGTTCCAGCCTGCAATGTCGTCGACCAGGGCATCCGTGTATACCGGGATTAGGTGATCGAGCCCCGCGTACGAATTGAAGTCGCAATACGCGCATTTGTGGTCGCAAAACGGCAGGTGCAAGTAGAGCCCGATCGGGGTGGATGCCGCTCCGACTACAAATCGTTCGCGCACGTAGAGCCTTCCTCGACGCCATGCTAGCATTGGGTGAAGCCCGTCACAAACCGACTTTCCCAACGGTTGACGTGGGAGACATGCGTGCTCAAGTCGCGAAATTGCGGTGAGCTTTCGCCCGCCGACGCCGGCCAGACGGTCGTACTTGCGGGATGGGTCCATACCCGGCGCGACCAGGGCGGCATCGTCTTTATCGACCTGCGCGACGCTTCCGGAATCGTGCAGGTGAAGTTTGACCGTTCAACCGAGCCGGCCGCGCACGCCGTGGCCTCGGAGGTGCGCAGCGAGTACGTGCTCCAGGTGACCGGCACCGTAGTCTTGCGCGAGCCTCGATGGGTCAATCCGAAACTGCCGACCGGAGAATTGGAGGTCGCCGCTACGGCTGCCCAAGTCCTGAACCCTTCTAGGACGCCGCCGTTCTACATCAACGAAGACACCACTGAAGTCTCGGAGCAGCTGCGGCTAAAGTATCGCTACCTCGACCTGCGTCGCAGGCGGATGCGCGATAACCTTGTGATTCGCCATAAAGTCGTGAAGTTTATCCGCGACTTCATGACCGACCGCGACTTCATCGAAATCGAGACACCCATCCTGCTCAAGAGCACGCCCGAAGGCGCCCGCGACTACCTTGTACCCAGCCGCGTTCATCCGGGTCATTTCTACGCTCTGCCGCAATCGCCCCAACAGTTGAAGCAACTATTGATGGTGGCCGGACTTGAGCGCTACTTCCAGATCGCGCGCTGCTTTCGCGATGAAGATCTGCGCGGCGACCGCCAGCCCGAGTTCACCCAACTCGATCTGGAGGTCAGCTTCGTCGAAGAAGAGGACATCTTCGAGCTGATCGAAACGATGATGACCGGCATGGTGCAGAAGCTGGCGCCGCAGTTTACAGTTCCGGTCCCATTTCCGCGGATGACCTACGCTGAGTCGATGCGCCGATTCGGCACCGACAAACCCGATCTCCGCTACGGTCTCGAGCTATTCGATGCGACTGACCTCCTGGCGAACAGCCGGTTCGGCGTGTTCAGCGGTGCGATTGCATCCGGTGGCCAGGTGCGAGGGCTGGTTGCGCCGCGCGGAGCTACCTTCACGCGGAGACAAGCGGACGAGTTCATCGACCTCGTGAAGACCCGCGGCGCCAAGGGAATGGTCACGATCGCGCTGCAAGGAGAAGGTCATCTGGATGACCTGACAATGGACGACGTGCGATCGCCGGCAGCGCGCTATTTGACGCTTGAAGCGGTAAAAGCGCTTGCCGAACGATCGGGCGCCGCTCGAGGCGACATGATCATGCTGGTTGCCGATCGGCCGGCGACGGTCAATGCCGGCTTGGATCTTGTGCGGCGAACCCTGGCCGGTCAGCAAGACCTGGCCGATGCCAGTGTTCTGGCGTTCCTATTCATCACCGAATTTCCGATGTTTGAGTGGAGCGAAGTCGAGGGCCGCTGGCAGGCGTCGCACCACCTGTTTACCGCGCCGATGTCCGAAGATCTCGCGCTCCTTGACAGCGATCCAGGCGCCGCCCGCAGCCGCGCCTACGACCTCGTATGCAACGGCTGGGAACTGGCGAGCGGCAGCATCCGCATTCACGACCAACAGATGCAGCGGAAGATTTTCGACCTCCTGGGCATATCTCCGGCGGACCAGGAAGAACGATTCGGTCATATGTTGGAGGCGTTCCAATACGGGGCGCCGCCGCACGGCGGCATCGCCCCGGGGATCGACCGGATCGTGGCTCTGCTGGTGGGCGAAACCGACATACGCGAAGTGATTGCGTTTCCGAAGACAAAGAGCGCGGCCGATCCGATGACCGGAGCCCCGTCTCTTGTTGACGAAAAGCAGCTTCACGATCTCCATATAGCACTCGATCTGGTATGATCGGCCCACTTTCCAGGTGGAGTGGGTAGGGAGGCGGCACGGTGAGCAACAAGCTCCTCGGGATTCTCGCCGGTGTGGTGGGAGTTCTAGTTATCGGGGTGGTAGCCCTTTCGATCGTCGTGGTAACACACGGCAACGGCTCGAGCTCTAGCTCGAGCAAATCTACCAACAGCGCCACGAGCTCGAATACCGCCAACAAAAGCAACAGCAATAACAGCAGCAAGGCGAACAATTCGGGGAAGGCGCCGAGCAGCAACGTTAAAGGCGGCGAGCTGCGGCTGCCCGGGGACGACCCGCTGACGCTCGACCCCGCGCTGGCGTTCGATACGAGCTCGGCAACGTACATCGTCGAAATCTTTGGCGGGTTGGTACAGCTCGATAAAAGTCTCAACGTCGTCCCGGACATCGCCAAAGATCTGCCCCAGATTAGCTCGGACGGCACGGTCTATACGTTCAAGCTGCGCGATGACGTCGTCTTTCAGAACAGCAATAGCAAGGTGACGGCTCAGGACTTCAAGTACTCGATGGAACGCGCCGCCAACCAGGACACCGGCTCAACGACAGCCGATCAGTACCTGGGCGACATCGTCGGCGCCAGGGACATGATCCGTGGTAAGGCGAAAGAGATCTCGGGTATCAAGGTCATCGACGAACAGACGCTGCAGATCACGATTGACGCGGCCAAGCCGTACTTCCTCAAGAAGCTCACGTTCCCGACCGCTTACGTCGTAGAGAAGAAACAGGTCGAATCGGACAAGCGGAACTGGACCCGCCATCCCAACGGCACCGGTCCTTTCAAGCTCAAGGAATGGAAGATCGGCGAAAGCATCACGCTCACCGCAAACGACCGTTACCACCTGGGTGTGCCGCAAGTCGGTCAGATCTCATTCTCTCTGGCGGGTGGGTCGCCGCTAACCCAGTACGAGAACGGCGAGATCGATATCAGTCCAATCGGCATCAGCGACATCGAACGTGTGCGGGACAAAAACGAGCCGCTGAACAAGGAATACGTCAACAAGCCCGTGCTGGCAACGTTCTACGTAGCGTTCAACACGCAGACGCCCCCGTTTGACGATCCGAAGGTGCGGCAGGCGTTCACGATGGCGATCGACAAGCAGCAGCTTACCGACGTGATCTTGAAGGACGTAATCACCAAGGCGGACGGCATACTGCCGCCGGGAATGCCCGGCTTCAACAAGGATCTGAAAGCGATCGGGTTCGACGCCAACCAGGCCAAACTGCTCATTCAGCAGTCAAAGTATGCCGGAAAGTTACCGCCCATTCAGTTCACTACCGCGGGGGCGGGCGCCGGCGTCGGGCCCGTGGACGAGGCGATCCTCCAGATGTGGAAGGACAACCTCGGGATCACCGTTGACCCTCAACAGGTCGAACCGGCCACGTTCCTCACGGACTCGCAGAAGGGAAAGTACCAGATCTGGGATGCCGGTTGGGAAGCCGACTACCCTGACCCTGAAAACTTCCTCGACCTCAAGTTTTACAGCCAGAGCAGCCTGAACGAGGGCAAGTACAGCAACCCTCAGGTGGACGATCTGCTCGTCAAGGCAAGGACAGAGCAAGATGCCACCAAGAGAACGCAGCTTTACCAACAGGCCGAACAGATGATCGTCGACGATGCGGCCTGGTTGCCATTGTTTTACGAACAGACGAACCTGGTCGTGAAACCGTACGTCAAGGGCTACGACATTCCGGGGATGATCATTCCCATCTATCGTTACATTTCGCTGCAGAAGTGACCCCGACACGGGATTGGAGCGGGGACCGGCCACGGCCGGTCTCCGCTTTCCAGGGTGAGCTATGACGGGCGTAGTTCCCTTTCTTGTGCGCCGCCTGCTGGCGGCGATTCCCGTGGTCCTGATCGTTACGGCCGGAACGTTTTGGCTTGGGCGATATGCTCCCGGCGATCCGGTTACGGTGCGCACGGGGGGACGGGCGACGCCGGAGGCCGTAGCCCGCATCAAGCACCTGCTGCATCTCGACGACCCGGTTCCCGTGCAGTACGTCCGTTATATGGGGGGCCTGCTTCACGGAGATCTCGGAGAGAGCATCAGACGCCCCAACGTCAAAGTCGGCGACGTACTCTTTCCAAAGATGTGGATCTCGATTCAGGAGAACATCTATCCCTTCATTCTGACCTTCGGTATCGGAATGCCGATCGGCGTGTACCTCGCCTTGCGCCGCGGGCACTGGCAGGATCCGTCATTAACCGCGTTCCTGCTCTTGCTTTCAGCGATCCCCGTTGTCCTGATCATCCCCGTGCTCCAGGTCGTTTTCGCGGCCAAGCTCAAATGGCTTCCTGTAAGTGGATGGCACGGTCTGTTCGACGCCGCCGTGATCTTGCCAACGATCACGCTTACGGTACCGGCATTAGCAGGAATCGCGCGGCTGATGCGGATCTCCATGCTGCAGGTTCTAGAGGAAGAGTTTGTGCGGACCGCCAGGGCTAAAGGGCTCGGGGAGAGGACGGTCATGTACCGTCACGTGCTGCGCAACGCGATGCTGCCGATAGTCACGGGAATCATCACGTCGCTCTTCTTCCTCTTCACCGGCACTTTCTTCGTCGAGTTCCTTTTCGGTATTCCCGGCGTAGGGGCGGAAGCAATTTCTTCGATCGGCAGCCGTGACTACGACGAGTTCATGGCCATCACACTATTTAGTGCAATTGCTTTCATCCTTGCGAATATTACACTGGATATCATCTATACCGTGATCGACCCGCGAATTCGGTTGGATATGGCGTAATGCAACATTCGACGACCGAAGGTGGGATTGCAGTCATTGAATTCGAACAGCTGGAAGCTGGCAGGCGTCCGTCTTCTGCCTGGCGTACGTTTATTCGCAGTTTTTTGAAACGAAAGCTCGCCATCGTCGCTCTTTGCTTTATATCGTTGTTCTACGTGTGTGGAATCTTCGCTCCGCTCATCGCCCCATACAGCTATTCGCAGCAGGACATCAAGAAACAGTCGGTACTGCAGGGGCCAAGCAGCAAACACCTGCTGGGCACCGATCAGCTCGGCCGCGATCTGTTCAGCCGCGTCGTCTATGCGACGCGGACGACGCTCGAGATCACCGTCGCGGTGGTGGTGACCGGCGGGTTGTTCCTGGGCGTTGGTCTCGGGCTGCTCGCGGGTTACCTGCGCGGTTTGATCGATGGGTTGATCAACCGCATGGGCGAGGCTTTGGGGAGCATTCCAGATCTCTTGCTCTTATTCTTGCTCGCGGGAACGCTGCGGCCTCGCTTCGATGCCTGGATCCGACACGGGTACAATTGGCCGATCATCGGCAGCAGCCTGCAGACAGGCATTGCCGACGTCTTCTTTCTATTCCTGGTTCTCTCGATGGTCGACTGGGTGGGATTGGAGCGCCTGATTCGGTCGCAGGTCCTCGCCGTTCGCCAATCGGACTACGTGCTTGCGGCCGAGTCTATGGGTGCATCGACTGGGCGCGTCCTTTGGGACCACGTGTTTCCGAATATTCGCCACCTGGTTGTGCTCGGTACAACGACGTCACTGGGCGCGATCGCGCTGTCGGAGATCGCGTTGAGCTTCTTCGGTCTTGGCGTGAAGCTCGGAACGCCAAGCTTCGGCGCGTTGATTTATGCCGGTTCCGGAGTTCGGACAGTCCAAGCGCACCCACATGTCCTGCTCGTGCCGGGCTCGATCGCGGTCCTCCTCTTCCTGTCCTACGCGCTGCTGGGTGACGCGCTCAATGATGTCCTCAACCCGCGAACACGCTGATCTTCCGGGTCGGTTGGCGCCCGGAAGCGCTCCATGTTACGCATCGCGCTTTGGATGGCCCGAGAGGCTCATGATATACTGAGGCACCGGAGGGACGTGCCCATTTGAAGACCACCGCCGAACGCCAGCCCGAGAGTCAGGTGCTGCTCCAGATCGAGGTTGAGCCGGACCGCGTCGAGAAATCAGTCGACCAGGCCTACCGCCGGATGGTTGGAAAGTACCGGATCCCAGGCTTCCGACCGGGCAAGGCGCCGCGGGTCATGTTCGAGCGATACGTCGGCCGCGAGGCGCTTCTGCGCGAGGCGCTCGAACGGCTCGTGCCCGAAGTCTACGACGAAGCCGTTAAGGAACAGAACCTCGACCCGATAGGTCAGCCCGAGTTCGAAATCCCCACGGTGGACCCGCTCACGATCAAGGCGACCGTTCCGATTCGCCCGACCGTTCGCTTGAACGACTACCGCGACATACGCATCGAGCGGGAGCCTGTTACCGTGGAGCCCGCCGAGGTGGACCGTTCACTCGAAGAGCTGCGACGACGGTACGCAACCGTCGAGCCCGTCGAGCGGCCGGTCCAACAGGGCGACGTCATCACCCTCGATGTCACCGCGCACGTTGGCCACCGTGAGTTGCTCAGCGAAACCGACGCAAATTTACGCTTGACCGAGGAAGGCACGCGCGGACTCCCCGGGCTGTTCGAGAAGCTGCCGGGCTCGGAAAAGGGTCACGGTTACGACTTCGAGGTCGAGGTGCCCGAGGACCACGCCGACAAAGACGTTGCGGGTGAGACGATCCGGTACCACGCCGACATCAAAGAGGTCAAAGAAGAGCGCATCCCCGAAATGAACGCCGACTTCGCGCGCGAGGTCGGCGAAGGGTTCGATTCCATCGCCGCGCTGCGTGAGCGCGTCGAGAGCGACCTGCGCCGCTCAACGGAAGAGCAAGCGGACCGAGACTACGAACAAAAAGTGATCGAGCGATTAATCGGGCAGGCAACGCTCGAATATCCGGCGGTGCTCATCGATCGCGAAATCGACCACATGATCAACGAGCAGACGGGTAGAGGCTCGCGGGCCTCGTTGGAAGCATCCCTCCGCAAGGCTGGTCGGTCGGAATCCGAGTACCGCGCTGAACTGAAGCCATCTGCCGTGCAGCGTGTCGAGCGCTCGCTCGTGCTGACGCGACTCGCCGAACAAGAAGGGCTGACCGTCGATCAGGCCGAGGTCGAGGCAGACCTGGATCGAATGGCGGGCCCGGCGACGCCACAAAATCAGCGCATGCGTGAAATGTTCGACAGCCCCACCGGGCGGGAATTCATCGAACGGACGCTTCTGACGCGCCTTGTCTATGGGCGCTTGCGGGACATTGCCGCGGGCAAAGAGGTTCCTCCGCAGGCAGCGGTCGACGAGCTTCTGGCAATCGAAGCACAATCGATGGCCGCTGAGACGGCTGCTACTCCTGAATCCGAGCGCGATGTAACAGGCGAAGCACACGAACCGGCCACAAAGGGCCGGGACAGCGGTAGCGAAGAGGGCGATAAGCTCTCTAGTGGGGACATCGTCGAGGCGGCTCGGGCCGACGCCTGAGACCGGTTCCGGCGACATGTCAACTGTTACGCATGCCGAGAGTATGATGTCAAGGAACTCCCGGGTACGTCGCGAGGAGCTTCCGTTGAGCCCGCAACCAGAGGAGTTCGACCATGGCCGGTAACCGCACGACGCGGGTTCAGTACCACTGCTCGTTTTGCGGCAAGAACCAGGACCAGGTTACGCGCCTCATCGCCGGCCCAGGGGCCGTCTATATCTGCAACGAGTGCGTCGACCTCTGCCGGGAGATCATTCAGGAAGAGGCGGTGGGACCGAGTAAACCGAAGGCCGGAGGGCAGCGAATCCCTCCGCCACGCGTTCTCTTTGAGCAGCTGAACGAATACGTCATCGGGCAAGATCAGGCGAAGAAAGTCCTGTCGGTCGCCGTTTACAACCACTACAAGCGTATCAACGCCCCTGCTTCTGCCGATGTAGAACTGGAAAAGAGCAATATCCTGCTGGTGGGGCCCACGGGTTCGGGTAAGACCCTGCTCGCCCGCACGCTGGCAAAAATCCTGGACGTGCCGTTCAGTATCGCCGACGCAACCGCCTTAACCGAAGCGGGTTACGTCGGCGAAGACGTCGAGAACATCCTCCTGCACCTGATCCAGGCGGCCGACTTCGATATTCCCAAAGCCGAGCGAGGGATCGTCTACATCGACGAGATCGACAAGATCGCGCGCAAGAGCGACAATCCGTCGATCACCCGCGACGTCTCGGGTGAGGGCGTGCAACAGGCGCTGCTGAAGATCATCGAGGGCTCGGTGGCCAGCGTTCCCCCGCAGGGCGGGCGCAAGCACCCTCACCAGGACTTCATCCAGATCAACACCTCGAATATCCTCTTCATCTGCGGGGGCGCCTTCGAGTCGTTAGACAAGATCATCGACCGCCGCCTTGGCCTCGATCGCCGCTCGCTCGGCTTCCTCGCGGGCAACCGGCCGGTCTACAAGTCCAAGCAGCAAGAGACGGACGTCCTGCTTAAGCAGGTCACGCATGACGACCTGCTCCGGTATGGGCTGATTCCGGAGTTTGTCGGCCGCCTGCCAATGGTGGTTGCGCTCGAATCGCTCGATCAGGAATCGATGGTCCGCATCCTTACAGAGCCAAAGAACGCGCTGGTAAAGCAGTTCCAACGCTTCTTCGCGATGGACGGCGTCGAGCTCGTTATGACGCCGGAGGCGATGGAAGCTTGTGCCGACGAGGCGATCCGCCACAAGACCGGCGCTCGTGGACTCCGCACTGTCATGGAAGACACACTGCTCGAAACGATGTACGAGATCCCGTCACGCCCCGACGTGAAGAAGTGCATCATCAACGCCGACACGATCGCCAAGCGCCAGCGGCCGATCCTGCTAAATCGCAGCGGCCAGGTGATCGAACTCGGTGAAAACCAGCCCCATGGCGAAACGGCATGACGGAGGCGGTCATTGCTGCAACCAGCGGGAGGAGCGCGGACTCTCCCGCTTTTTGATGTTGTGCGGCCGGCAAGCTACCGGAAGATGGCGAGCAGCGCTCCCGCAGTCGCCACCCAGATCAGTATGCAGGTCAGGAGCGGCGGGTCGCGAACGAGCACTTCGTCTGGATTACCGCCATGCCGACGGCGACTGACGTAGAGGTATCGAGCAACCCCCAGAGCGACAAAAGGCACTGTCGCTACCATCGCGTGGTTCGCCGGCAGCCGGGCGGCGCTCACCGTGTAGGCGGAGTAGACCGCCACCGTCGTCACGGCGACGATCAGCGACAGTCGGTCCAGCGATTTTAGCGAGTACCGGCCGAGGACCGGCCTGTGAAATCGAGCCATCGCTCCCAATTCCAAGAGTTCGTGCCTCCTCTTGCCCAGAGCAAGAAGGAGCGCGCCAAGGCTGGTGCAGACATATAGCCAGGGCGAGATGGGGACGCCGATCGCAGCGGCACCGCCAACAGCCCGAAGCACGAACCCGGATGCGACGGCGGCGACGTCTATCAGGACGACGTGCTTGAGCGCATACGTGTAGGCGAGCGAAATGACGCCATAAAGCACCAGAACGATCTCGAACCGGGGACCCAGCGGTAGCGACATCAGCAGTCCGGCCGCGAATAGTGGCAACGCCGCAAGGCGCGCGGATTGCGCCTCCAATTCTTGTGAGGCGGCGGGCCGGTGCCGTTTACGGGGATGCAGGCGATCGGCGACGGCGTTGGCAGCGTCGTTGACGAGGTATTCGCCTGCAGAAACCATGCTGAAGGCGGCAAAAGCTAACAGCGATCGCCCCAACAGCGGTAACCACGAGTTCGGATTTGAAGGCTGCCACGCTAGTCCAACGGTGAAAACCATCGCCAGGAATACGACGCCATTCTTGGTAAACTGCCGTGGACGGATGCCGCGAAGCACGGCCCGCAGAAGAGATTGGCGTCCCGCCCGAATAGCAGCTGAATCCGGCTCAGAACGATCCGCGCGACTAACCGGGATCGGTCGGGGCACTTCGTTCGTTTTCAAGCGGTGATGTCCGCAATACGGCCGCCGGTCATCGCGGTTAGCTGGGCGGGCGTCGTCTTGAAAATCGCGTTAGCTGCGCCCGCCGCGGCGTAGACCTCATCGAACCGTTCCAGCGAACGATCGATCAACGTTTCGAGCGGCACGGGGTGGCCCAGCGGCGGCACCGCGCCGACCTCGTAGCCGGTGAGCCGTTTTACCTCGCGCGGGCGCGCCATCGTGATGCGCTTGCGCGGGACACCCAGGAGCGGCGCAAGCCTGGTCAAATCTGCTTTACGATCTCCGGCTACCAACAGCAAGATCGGCCGGCCGCCCGCCACGAAGAGGAGGCTCTTGACGATTTGTCCCAATTCACACCGGGCCGCGCCGGCCGCTGCCCGCGCCGTGTCGGTTAGAACGCCGGTTATTTGTATCTGAATTCCTGACTGAACTGCGTCAAGCGCGGCCTGGACGGCTTTAGGTGAAGGCCCGGTTTCCGCCATCTGTCGTTGCATGTCAAGATGCTATCCGCGCCTGACCCACGGAGGCAACCGCAACCATTGTTGACGACCGTTCGAGGGCCTCCATACGCTGAGCGCACATGACCAGGCAGAGACTCGACCAGGCGCTCCTCCAACGCGGGCTATGCACATCCCGAGAACTCGCGCGCGCCCTGGTACAAGCGGGCGACGTACTCGTGGACGGGCGCCCGGCCGTCAAGCCGGCAATGACCGTACGCGAAACGGCGATCATCACAATCGTCAGGCCGCCACGTTTCGTGAGCCGGGGTGGTGAAAAGCTGGACCACGCCCTGACAGAGTTCGGGCTTGACGCCAGAGGCATCGTTGCCGCCGATATCGGCGCCTCCACCGGCGGATTTACCGACTGCCTCCTGCAGCGCGGCGCCGCGTCCGTTTTCGCAGTTGACGTCGGCTACGGCCAGATCGATTACCGGCTCCGTACTGACTCACGCGTCAAAGTAATGGAGCGCGTTAATGCACGCTATATGCGGCCGCTGCCGGAAGCGGTCGATCTCGTGGTCGCGGACCTCTCCTTCATATCGCTACGCCTGGTCTTACCGGCGTTAGTGCCTTCTATGCGGCCGGGCGCCCGACTGGTGGTGCTGGTGAAGCCCCAGTTTGAGGCCGAACGTGGCGAGGTCGGCAAGGGGGGAATTGTCCGCGACGCGCTCATCCACGCCGCCGTGCTCGGCCGAATGGCACGCTGGCTAACAATCGAGAGGTACCGTATTCTTGGACTGACGACCTCGCCCATTCGGGGCGCCGAGGGCAACCGGGAGTTCCTCATGTACCTCCAGCGACCGGATGGCGATCGGTGAAGTACACGCGCGTGGGACTGCTCTATCACCCTCGCGATCCTGAGGCGCTCGCGCTGTCCGAGACGTTGCGCGACACCGTACTGAATTCGCTGCGAGGAACGTGGCTGGCAGAGACTGGCGACGAGGCGACTGTCGCGCGTCACATCGGTAGCACCGACCTGCTTGTCTGCATCGGCGGCGACGGCACAGTGCTATGGGCCGCACGGGCGGCCGCTCCGCACCCGGTCCCGATTGTGAGCATCAACAAGGGCCGGCTTGGCTTCTTGAGCGAGCTGAATGTCGATGACGCTCCGGCTACTCTCGCTGCCGTTATCGATGGCGACGGTTTTATCGAAGAACGGGCAATGGTGGAGTGCGTATTGCAAACAGGTGATGACTCGGCGGCCCCTCCCTTGATCGGGCTCAACGACATCGTCGTGGGGCGCGCCGCGCCCGGCCGGCCAGTGTATTTGTCCATAGCCGTCGACGGCGTCCACCTGGCGCGCATACGTGGTGACGCAATGATCGTGTCGACCGCTACGGGAAGCACGGCATACAACCTCTCCGCCGGGGGACCTGTGTTGATGCCGCAGTCGCGTGAGCTGCTGCTCACCCCGGTGGCACCTCATCTTTCGCGTATGCGGCCAATCGTGTTGCCGCCGGAATCGGTGGTCGAGATCCGGGTGGAGGGGGAGCAGGGGGCGGTCGTCAGTATCGACGGTCAGGTCGACCAGCCACTGACAAACGGCTGCTCTGTGGCGACTAAGTTATCGCAGCAGGTCGCGCGATTTGTTCGACTGGGCCCGCCGAGCGACTTTTTCCAAAAGCTGGCCCAACATCTCAACCTCTCTACACAGCGGGAAGAATGAGACCCTCGGCGACGTTTCGGTTAGATACATTGGATACAATAAAACCGTGCTTACGGCTTTAATCTTCGTACCTAAGAAGGCTGCTTGAGTGCTGCTGGAGCTTGACATCCGTGGCTTCGCCGTAGCGGAACATGTGAGAGTCGCGTTCGCTCCCGGTCTCAACGTTATTACCGGCGAGACCGGCGCGGGTAAGAGCATTATTGTGGGCGCGCTGGGAATGCTCCTTGGCGGGCGCGCCGATGCCACCGACGTACGCGCCGGCTCGGAGTCTGCCCGCGTCGAAGGGATCTTTCAGATTCGGGCCGAGTCGATAGGCGACGAGCTTGCGAACGCGCTCTCCGAGGCCGGAGTCGAAATCGAAGACGATACGTTGATCGTAAGCAGAGACCTTTGGATCTCGGGTAGGGCACGGACGACGGCGCGGATCAACGGTCGCGCGGTCCTACAATCGGCGCTCGCCGCGTTGGGCAGGCGGCTAGTCGATATCCACAGCCAGACCGATCACGTTGCCCTGCTGCAGCCCGCGGAGCACATCCGCTACCTCGATCGCTTCGCCGGTACGGACGCGGAACGCGCTGCATTCGCCGCTTCCGCCCACCGTCTGCGCGAAGTCCGTGGTCAATTGGCGCGCTTACTCTCGGACGATCGGGAACGCGCACGACGGCAAGATCGTTTGAGACATGAATGCGACGAGATCGAGGCAGCCCGCATACTTCCCGATGAAGAAGATGATCTCCGCGTCGAACGGCAGCTGCTCGAGAACTCGGAGCAGCTTGTTACGTTGTCGGAAGCCGCGTACGCGGCTCTGCAGGGTGATGTGCGGGCAACGGGCGCCGTCGACGCGCTGGGGCAGGCGGCCGCTTCGGTCCAGACGCTGAGCGAGTTCGATCCGCGGCTTTCCGAACTCGCGGCAACCGCCGCTGCCCTGCAAGACCAGGCGGCCGATCTGGGCAGGGAGATTCGCTCGTATCGGGAAAACGTCGAGTACAATCCCGGCAGGTTGGAAGCGATCGAAGATCGCCTGTCGCTGCTTATGACGCTCAAGCGGAAGTACGGAGCCACAATCCCCGAAGTCATAGCTTATGGCGAGAGTGCTGCAGCCGAGCTGGCGGAATTGGCGGGCGGTGAGGAACAACGCGATCGACTCCGCGATGAAGAGTCGGTGCTTGTGGCGCAGTTGGGCCAGATGGCCGCCGCGCTGGGCTCGAAGCGGGAAGCTGCAGCGGCGCGGCTCGTGGAATTGCTCGATGCGCAATTTGCCGACCTGAAGATGAGCGCCGCTCGTTTCGCGGTTTCTTTCACCAGGAGGCCTTCGCCCGAAGGGATACCGGCCAGCCTGACACAAGAGACCGTCATCGGTGACCCGTCGCCGTTTCCGAAACCGGTCGCCGATTCACATTTTCAGTCGGACGCGAGCGGGGTCGACCGTATCGAGTTTCTCGTGACCTTAAACCCGGGAGAGCCCCTGCGTCCACTGGCGCGCGTTGCCAGCGGTGGTGAAACATCACGTTTAATGCTGGCGCTCAAGACGGTGCTCGGGGACGCCGATGCGGTGCCTGTCCTGGTTTTCGACGAAATCGAGGCCGGGCTGGGCGGCCGTTCCGGAGCCATCGTGGGCGAAAAGCTCGCGCGTTTGTCCGAACACCATCAGGTCATCTGCGTGAGCCACCTGCCACAGATCGCCGCGAGGGCCGATAGGCACCTGACCGTTACAAAACGGGTCGACGCAGGGCGAACCGGCGTTGAAATCCGAGAGCTGCGGCCGGAAGAACGCGTGCAGGAACTTGCGGCAATGCTCGGCTCCGTCACCGAATCGACGCTGGCGAGTGCGCGAGAACTGTTGCATGGAAACGGAGCCGTCCCGGATTTTCCTCGAAAGAAATCCAGGACGCCGGTTACTTAGAGCGCGACTTTTGAATTGAATTTGTTATATAATCGCCCCGCTCTGCCGGATTCGACCCGAACACGAGGTGGGGATACGATGCATCGAGATTATGTGACCTGTCCCTCATGCCTGGCCGTGATCTCAATCCTGTCATTGCAGTCGACGACGGGCGAAGCAGCGGGAAGGGCGTCTGCCGGTACCGTACTCAAACGCTGCCCGAGTTGTACAAAATGGGCGTGGATGAACCCACAAGGGGCGGAAGCCTCCTGAGCACGACTGACGCCGGCACAGCTAGTGGCGGCGTCAACGCCGCGTCACCGGTGCGTGACCGGTCGCTCATTGTCGTCGAAACAGCCAGGGCGTCGGACGCGACCGAAATTCACGAGGTCGTCTCGTTCTTTGCCGACCGCGACGAGATGCTGCACCGCCCGCTGAATGAAGTTTACGAGAACCTTCGCGACTTTTACATCGCGCGTGTCGACGGGCAGTTTGCGGGATGCGTTGCGCTGCACCTGTGGTGGGCCGACCTCGCCGAGGTCAAGTCTCTCGCAGTGCGCGAAGATCGGCAGCTAAAGGGGATCGGCTTCAAGCTGGTGTCGGCCTGCCTCGACGAGGCGCGGCAGCTCGGGCTCGCACAGGTCTTCGCTCTGACCTATAAACCGGCGTTTTTCGAAAAGCTTGGCTTCAAAATCGCCGACGTCTCCGAGTTCCCACGAAAAGTGTGGAACGAATGCTACCGCTGTCCGAAGTTCGCGAACTGCAACGAAATCGCGGTGGCGTTAGACCTGCGGGAGTCGGGGATCGCTCCTAACCACCAGCCCCGTCCCTGAGAGGGAAGGGGAGCTTGTATTCGGCATTGGTGAAGCATTCCGTCCCTTATAGGGGCGCATTGCCATGCGCCCGGCTGCGCGCCGACGCTGCGCACCCCTGCCCGTAACCCATCTGCTAATGATCGCTCCTCTCCGTCGCTCTATGAGCGATGGAGAGGAGCAGGGGGTGAGGTTCCCAGCGCTGCACCCCCGTCAGAATCCATCTCCCAACGATCGTCCCTTCCCGCACCGGGAAGGGATACGAGGGTTAGGAGCCGCCCGGCGTCAAAGCCCGGTCTCGGCACTACCCGACCGCCTAAGCTCCCTCTTGCCCCCAGAATTGGGGGCAAGAGGGCTCGGGGAGATTGGTGGCCTGTTCGAGCGTCAGCCCAGATTGCGCCAAGGGGGTACGGGTCGTAGCGTAGGAGTTGGCGGCGCGGCTGCAGCACGCACGCTTTACTCGTCGATGGGTACAACCGGTTGAAAGAAGAGACCGTACAGAGCGAGCGAATCTACGAAGGGAAGATCCTCAACCTGCGGGTCGACACGGTTCGCTTCGACGACGGCAGGCAGGCGAAGCGCGAGGTCGTGGAGCACGGAGGCGCTGTCGCGATTGTACCGGTGGACCGCAACGGTAACATCGTACTCGTTCGCCAGTTCCGAGGGCCGGTTGGCGACGAGCTGCTGGAGGTTCCTGCGGGGATGGTGAATGTAGATGAGGACCCTGACGCGGCCGTGCAACGTGAGTTGCAGGAGGAGACCGGGTTCCGGGCCGAGCGCATCCGCCGGCTGACGGGCTTTTGGGTGGCTCCCGGCTATACGACCGAATTCATCAATGTGTACCTGGCTGAAGGGCTGGTCGAAAGCCCGCTCGGTGCCGACGAGGATGAGGCAATCGACGTGGAAACCTACCCTCTTTCTGAAGCGCTGGCAATGGTTGACCGCGGCGAAATCCGCGATGCAAAGAGCATCGTAGGCCTGCTCTCCCTCGCGCGAGAGCGGGCGGAGCAATGCGTCTAGCTGATCGCTCGACGGTCACAACGGCTCCAAAAATCAGCCGAAATCGAGGAAGGTGAACGATGGCAACGGAGGTTGTGAAAGCAAGGCGGCCGGCGGCCGCGACGGAGCGGCATGACCTGTGGTGGCTGCTACCGGCGACGGTCGTCGTGGTGCTGACCGCGTTCGTCGTCTACACGACGTGGGCGGCGCTCGACAACAATAACTTTTATCACTCTCCGTATCTTTCGCCCTTCTATTCGCCTTGCCTATCAAGCAACTGCGGCAAGGCGGTCAACTGGTCTATTTTTGGATCGTGGTGGTGGTTGTCGCCTGCCATTTTCATTCTAGCGTTCCCGGGTGGCTTTCGCCTCACCTGCTACTACTACCGTAAAGCATATTACCGCTCGTACTTCTTGTCACCGCCCGCCTGCGGTGTTGCCGATGCGGCCAAGGGCTACCAGGGAGAACGACGCTTTCCATTCATTCTGCAGAACGTTCATCGCTACTTCTTTTACATAGTCTGGGTGATCCTCGCATTTCTGTGGTACGACGCATTTGAGGCATTTCGTTTCG
>DAINSK010000021.1:0-66954 GCA_036741355.1 Chloroflexota bacterium | reverse complement strand
ACCCGGCGGCGCAGGACTGGTTCGAGCGCTCGCTGGTCATCGAGCGTGAGATCGGCGACCGCGCTGGGGAGGCGAGCACGCTGCACCAGCTCGGCTCGCTGGCGCTCAACCAGGACGACTACCCGGCGGCGCGGGACTGGTTCCAGCGCTCGCTGACGATCAAGCGCGAGCTGGGCTACCGCGCTGGGGAGGCGGCCACGTTGCACGGTCTGGGCACGCTGGCGCTCAACCAGGGCGACTACCCGGCGGCGCAGGACTGGTTCGAGCGCTCGCTGGTCATCGAGCGTGAGATCGGTAACCGCAACGGCGAGGCGGCTACGTTTCATCAGCTTGGAATGCTCGCCTGGGAGATGAGCAGACGCGTCGAGGGGATGCGGCTCGTCGCTGTCTGCCTTCTCATCGACCAGGCGATCGGGCATGGGGACGCCAAGAGCGCCTTCCGCAATCTCGCTGCTATGGCGGCGGAACTGGAGTACACCGAGGAACAGTTGCGCACATTTCTGGAAGAGGTCGCCGCCGCCTACCAGACCGACCGTGGCGAGGGCCTGCTGGCGGCAGCGTTCGGCAACGGAGCCCCGGGCGGCTAGCTCGCCCGCGAACCGGGCATAGAGACGATGGACGAAGCCCGAGCCGTGCAACTCACGATCGCCCCTTCCACTTTAGGGAAGGGGTAGGGGGTTAGGACCGCTGGCCGCCTGCTGCCATCCGGCGCCTGGCTGCAACATGGTCCTCCAATGGTGCGGGATGGTAGACGCCGGGTTCTGGGCTGGGGTGCAACTGACAAGCGGCGGTCTGCAGGTCAATGTGGGCCCCCACGCAGCCACGACCGCGGCGCCCGCGGCGGGGTACGAGACCGCCTGCGTTAAAGTCCCGTAAGGTTGGTGAGAGGGGTCTTACGTTCGTCCCGTCGCTAGGGAGTACAGCTTCGAATGCCCGCGTTCCCTCCGCGAGGCGTGCGCAACAGTTGGTAGGGTTGAGTCGCCGAGCGCCGTCGGAGGGTGGGAGCAATCGGTCAGCAAGCGACAGAGGGGGCCGTGGCGTGCTGAACCAATTCGCCACGGTCCCACGAGTTCGAACCGCGGTCGCCTGCGAGGTGGCCTACCGCCGTACGAACGCTGGAGGGCGCGGGGTAACCAGGGAGAGCGGGCCATGGTGTAGCAGTAAGCTGCTGCCGTCGCGGATAGAGTGAGGGGCGGCAACTCACCGTGTACAACTGTACTGCGGGTAGATCGCGCGATACCCGCGTAGCCGCGCGATCGGAGCCAGAACGGCGCAGACGACGCGCTGTACCAACCACGGCGGTCGGGTCAAACGAATTTCATCGGCAAATGCTGGGGCCGATACCGCGATTTGCAGCAGATTCGGGTAGCCCGTTGGATTGAGCTTTCCATCCCGCGCTAGGCCAAAGAGTGTCTCGAAGAAGCGGTCACTCTGCAGGGCCGGGCGGAACTCCTGCACGTACTGCGCCTCCTCATCGCCGCCGTTCCAGAAGTAATGCGGCACGCCCGCTGGAATGGTGACCACTTCTCCCGGCCTGGCATGGCGCTCCTGTCCGTTGATGTTGAACAGCACTGAACCGGCGAGGATTTCAAAGCGGCTCTCCTGCCGCGGATGGACGTGTTCAGGTTCCTTGGGTCCATGCGGGGAGTTGAAGCACTCAATCCGCAGGACTTCACCGTCCGTGTCTGTCCCCGTGCTGCGAAAGATCATGCGCTGACCAGTGCGCGGGTTATCGATCTGGTCGCCTGGTTGGCTCATCGCTGCACACCCCTGGTCCGCAATCGTTGCCACCGTTGCAGGCACCCGCTGCATTGCGGCGGGACGGACGGTCGGGCGATGCGGGCCGCTGGTAGGATACTCGTCCGGCGGGCGCAACGCGAATGTGCGTTCCGGCCCGACACCGGTCGTCCGCTGCGAGAGTGGCCTATCACCCTACGCCGTCCTCGAAAGCTGTAGCCCTCTAAGGCGCCACCGTTCGATATGCAGGCGCACCTGATCGGCGGATCCGACCGCGTCGCGTCTCACGACGGCATCTACACCACCTGGGGCGGCGCCGTCGTCCGGCCGCGTCCCCTGTGGATCGACGAGTAGCGCCTTCGGAGCGGGCAGCCGGCAATCGGCAGTCGGCAACCAAGTTGGAACTCGCCATCGTCGTTACCTCGGCGTGTGCCCGCCACGAGAGTGGCGAGCGCGAGCGACGGCGTTCTCGCGGCTAGTCGGCAGTCGTGAAAGCCATAGCCGAAGCAGTTGGTCTTGATTACCTACATGTCTTGCATAGCAATCACGGCACACGATACCAGTGTCCAGCCAGCAACACCGGCCTTGTGAGCCAACCGCAGAAAGGTGCTTGGCCGAACGGGTTCGTAGTGCCGGCACTCTCTGTCATTACCATCTCTCCCGGTCTTCGCCTACCGCAACGCTGCATCTCAATCCGCCCGCTACTGTTCCCTGTAGTCGGGCACGCATAGCTGGAAGTCACGCAGGTTGGCGAGGCGCTGGCCTCTCGGGCAGGGGTTCCCAGGTGTCAGTCCTGGAAGAAACAGGCCGGCGTGAACGGGTGCGAAAAAGGCGTTGCCCATACCCGCTGCGTACCCAGTCACCTCACCAGTTGCCTGCGCCTCCGCGAGCTGCCTGCGTGCCTCGCTCATCAAGGCGTCCGATGCCCGGTAGCCCTCCGCCACGCTTCGCGGCACCGCGTAGAAGCCGCCCACGCCGTCCGCGAGCAGGAGCGCCGGCTCTGGTCCGGCGCCCGCCGTCTCACTTGCCTCAGTCATCGCTGTCCTCCTTTCGGGAACATGCGCTTCGCATGCGGCGGGCGGCATGGGTTACGTGCGGCCACCCACAAAGATGATGGTGTGCCGATCCCCGGGTGCGACTGCCGGCAGCAGCGTAACGGGAGCGAAACCCAGTACATGAAAGCTGCCCATCGTGCGGCCGGGCGGGATCGGCTGCGGGTTGAGATAGCCCTGAACCTCGTCCGCCTCCCCCACTTCGCACTGGCGCAGCAGTTCCCGCGGGATCGCGTATACAGTGCCGTCATCGTCGCGGATGACGAGCGCGTCGGTGGTGATTTGCGTCATGGTGTCATTCCTGTTCCTTTTCGTAATCCTGCCGATTGTGGCGTGGGTGGCGGAGTAATGCTTACCGCCGCGTCAACGCTTGCTTTGCCAGTCTGGTGAGTTTCACCTTCGCGTCGGCTACGCCGGCCGGGTCAAAGCGGATGACGTAGTAGCGGTCGCCGACGAGCACCCCTAACTCGTCCTTGACCCTGGTCCGCGCATAGAAGGCGGCGTCGCCAATGCCGGGCACATCTTCGCTTCGCTCATTGCCGTCTCCGGGCTTGCTACGGGCGGCGTTGAACGTGCCTTTCACCGCTGCCGGGGGCATGTTCGGCGGGCTTACCTCAACC
This sequence comes from Chloroflexota bacterium, assembly GCA_036741355.1. Taxonomy (GTDB): domain Bacteria; phylum Chloroflexota; class Dehalococcoidia; order CAUJGQ01; family CAUJGQ01; genus JBBRGK01. The sequence continues at coordinate 63,545 of DAINSK010000021.1, read as the reverse complement.
CCGACGCTGTGGTCCTTGGTAGCGTCCTGGTACAGGCACTCCAGATGAACGCCGGAGCCATCCACGCCCGTCGCGAGCAGTTGGCCGATTGCTGCTTCTGCCTCCGCCTGCGTCACGAGCTTGCAGGGATCCACGGCCCGCGCGGCGAGGGGCGCTTGCCCGGCCGGTGCGCCCACGGCAAGTGCAGAACGCGTCGCGCTGGCAGCGGACGCCGGTGCGCTCGCGGCCGCGCTGGATGCAACGGCGCGCTGACCGGTCGCTGCAACACTTCCGCCCTGCGCCGGCGACTTGACTCCCGATCCGCTTCCGCTGGAACTGCAGGCGCCGGCGCCCAGCGCGAGCGTCCCAATCACGATCAGCACCAGGCGATGGTACGGGTTCATGCAGCAGCTCCTTCCTATTGGACGGACACGGTCCAGCGGCCCGAGCCACCGCCCTCGGAATCCACGAAGAGGAGGTAGACGCCGTCGGCGGGGACGGTCACCGTTACCGACCTGTAGAAGGGCGGGAAGCTGGTGTCGATCAGCTCGTCACCGTAGTAGCCCGTCTGGTCGCTGACGATCGCGCCGCCACCCAGGTCGTCGATGTAGTAGAGCTTCACCTTCAGCACGGTATCGGCATCAGCCGGCTGAGCAGTGACGGTGTGTTCGCCGGTAGCAAGGCGGAAGTACGGTGTGACGTGCTCGCCGACCTGCCCCGAGAAGGGTCCCTGTCCCGCCGCGGCAGCCGTCGCCGGGGTCGGTTGCTCGAAGCTGAATTCGAACGGCCCGCTAGCCCCACTAACACTTACGTAGTAGTTGTCATCCTGCTTGAGGATCGCCGTGGCGGCGCCGTCGAACCGGCCGATGTCGTTGAACAGGCTGTAGTTGTCTTGACTGGCGTACGGATCCTGCGTGACGGGCGTGGGGTTGGTGGGGTCCTGGTTGATGAGGTCCGCGCCGAAGTTCTCGGTCCCGTTGGACTTCGCCCGCACCACGACCAGACCCGCATGGAGCGCCACGGGGCCGTACACGCCAGTCGTGCTGCCACGCAGTGTGGACCCGACCTGCTGGGCCCGGGCGTGCGGCGCTGCCGGCCGGGCGAGGGCCAGCAGGGCGAGCGCGCCGACTACTGCCAGCACACGGGCGACCCGGTGTGTCTGCTCTTTCATGAAAGCTTGTCCTCTCTGCCGCGCTTCCGCCTGTACGTACCGGTGAACGCGGTCGCGTTCCTCCGTGTTCGCCAGGTCTACCGCGCTGACTGTATGGTCGGGCACGCTCGCGACACCGCCCACGAAGACTGGTCACCTACCGGCCACATACTTGCGCGTGGCTGACATGGGCTATGCCTGTGCTCAACACGCCGCTGTTCGAGCGCCAGCGGCTGGCCGATGGCGGTGTGTGGAGCGCAGGCCCAATATCGCGAGGGTCCGTCGATCAGGGGCTATTGCGGCAAAGGATGTGCTTTGCTCGCTGCCTCAGACGCGGCCAGCGGCCGCCCGAGCCAGGGCCAGCAGCTTGACGGAGGGGACGCCGTTCTCAAAGCCTTTGTCTGCGGGCGTGACAGTGATCTCGAAGAGCGTCTCCCCCTTGAGGATGTACAACGCGAGCCCACCGGCTACGAACGCCTTGTCGCCCACGCCTGCAATGTCCTTGACGTCGCCCGTGTGGAACGCGGTGAAGAAGAACTTTCCGGCACCCGTGCCATAGCTATCGATGCCGACCTCGGAGCCATCGGCGGCCTCATACCGGCAGGCCAGCTCCCGGCTCTCGGTCTTGGTCACGGGCGCACCCAGGATGGCCTCCGCCTCCGCCTGCGTCACCAGCTTGCAGACATCGAGTTTGCCCGCCGGCGCGGTTGATGGCTTCGGCGCGCCAGCATCGGTCCTTGTGGCCCGCGTCGCCTGCGGCTGAGCCGCTGCGGCCGTGGCTGCCGGTGCCGGGCCGGACGCCAACGGCCACACCTTGACCACGTGGTCGTCTCCGGTGCCTATCCCGGCGAGGAACTGTCCATCCGCGCTGAAGGCGAACGCGTCGTGGATCGCTTGGTTCAGCGCCGTGGTAATGGGGACCGCTTTCCAGGTGGTCGCGTCCCAGAGATCGAGCCCGAGGACGCTCGTACCGGCGAGGAACTTCCCGTTGGAGCTGAACGCGACAGAGCTCACGCCGGTGTGATCGGTACTCTGGTGGACGAGGGTCTTGGGCGATGTACCCGCCGGCAGTTCCCACACGGTTATGTCGTTCACGCCTCCGCCGGCGACGTGCTTGCCGTCGGGGCTAAAGGATACGCTGTCAATACGGCTGGCCAGGCCCGTCAGGGTCGCACCCTTCTGGCCCGTCGCCACATCCCACAAGGTGACCGCGTTCGCGGGGCCGGCGCTGGCCAGGGTCTTGCCATCCGGGCTGAAGGCCAGGCTGCGCGTGGCGATCGTCTCCGGCGAGGACTGCGTCTGCTTGCTCTCCACCAGGAGCTTGAGGAGCGCGCCGGTCCCGGGATCCAGAAGCTGGAGGCTCAAGGAATCACCGACAGCCAGCACCTTTCCATTCGGGCTGAAGGCGAGCGAACTTGCGCCGCCGCCCGCGCCAGCCGAGTTGAACACGAACTTTTCGAAAAGGGGCTGGCCGGTCGCCACGTCCCACACCACGAGCGGCGGCCCGTCCTTCGCGATCCGCTTACCGTCCGGACTGAAGGCGAGCGTGCGGAGGTTGAACGCTCTATTCGCATCTCGGGCGTTCGGCGACTTGAGCATCTTGAGCGGCAGCCCCGTCGCGACATCCCACAACTGGACGAAGGCGTCCTGACCGCCGGCAGCGAGAATCTTCCCGTCCGGGCTGAATGCTACCGCGCTGATCGAGCCGTCGAGCCCGGCGAAGGGTTTCGGCGCGGCCGCGCCGACGATGAGCGCACTTGACGGCGCTTGCCCCTGCGTGGCCGCAGCCGTCGGTCGCTGAGCTGATGCGGTGGCGGCGCCGGCGGACGCAGCGCCCGCCTGCGCCTGGGTCGTCGCAGGAGGCGCCGCGCTGAGTTGCGCCGAGCTCGTGGCGGTATTTCCCTTCGAGGAGCTGCTACAAGCCGCATTAACGAGGAGCAGTACCGCGGCACACACCAGAAGAGGAAAACGCATGACGAGGTGCCTCCTACCGTTAAAGACTGACACCGCTCGCTCCGGGTGCGGGTGACTGTATAGTCCGGCATGCTCGCGACACCGCCCACGAAGACCAGGCACATACCACCCACATACTTTTCCACGGCTGGGGCGAGTTCTGTCCGTGCGCCATCCCCACCGGATCATCGCGGAGTGGTACTATGACCAGCGGATCGATATTCCGTCTGGGGATGGTTATCGGGTGGGCGCGACAACGACATGGAGATGACGCTGACGGCCTCCTTCGCAGCGCTGCTCAAGCAGCACCGCCTGGACGCCGCGCTCTCGCAGGAGGCGCTGGCGGAACGAGCGGGGCTCAGCGCCCGCGCCATCAGCGACCTTGAGCGTGGTCTCCACCGCGCGCCCTATCCCGACACCATCCGGATGCTCGCCGAAGCCCTGGAGCTCGCCTCTGAAGCACGCGCCAGACTGATCGCTGCGGCCGTCCGGCAGCGTGGCTCGACCGTTGCACCGCCGTCGATAGCGGATCACACGGTCAGCCCCTTGCCCGTGCCGCTGACGCCGTTGCTGGGACGCGAGCGGGACGAGGCGGTCGTCGCGCATCTGCTCCAACGGGCCAACGTGCGTCTGCTCACCCTCACCGGGCCCGGCGGCGTCGGCAAGACGCGACTCGCGATCCAGGTGGCGGCCGGGCTTGCGGCAGAGCTGCCGGAATGCGTCGCGTTCGTGGAGCTGGCCGGCGTTCGTGACGCCAGCCTCGTCCTCCCGGCCATTGTCCAGGCATTCGGCCTGCGCGCGGATGGCGGGCGATCGCTTTTGGAAACCGTGACCGCGCACCTGCGCGACAGGGATGCGCTGCTGGTGCTGGACAATTTCGAGCACGTGACCGCGGCCGCCGAGCAGGTCACCCCGCTCCTTGCTGCCTGCCCACGCCTCAAGGTCCTGGTCACCAGCAGGGCGGCGCTGCACGTCCACGGCGAACAGCAATTCGTCGTGCCGCCGCTGGCGCTGCCGCCGGAGGCACCGCAGCCGTTAGAGGCGCTGGCGCAGGTGCCGTCCGTGCTCTTGTTCGTTCAGCGGGCGCAAGCGCTTCGTCCCACGTTCGAGCTCAGCGCGGAGACCGGGCCGGTCGTAGCGACCATCTGCCGGCGACTGGATGGGCTGCCGCTGGCGATCGAACTCGCGGCCGCGCGGATCAAGGTGCTCTCGCCAAAAGCCCTGTTGGAGCGCCTGGAGCGCCGTCTGCCGGTGCTCAGCGACGGCCCGCGGGACCGGCCGGCACGACAGCAGTCTCTGCGGGAGACGATCGCCTGGAGCTACGATCTGCTGACTCCCGGTGAGCAGGCCCTATTCCGCAGGCTGGCCGTCTTCACAGACGGTTGCACACTGGAAGCGGCCGAGCGCGTGTGCGCCGATCGCACCACGACGCCCAACGCGCTGAACGCGTCTGCGGTCTTCGAGGGTGTCGTCCAACTGGTGGATCAGAGCCTCCTGCGCGTTGAAGAGCAGCGCGACGGTGAGCCGCGCTTCACCATGCTGGAGACGCTGCGCGAGTACGGGCAGGAGCAGCTCGCCACCTGCGGCGAGGCGGCGACCATGCGGCAACGCCACGCGGCGATCTTTCTCGCTCTCGCCGGGCAGGCAGAACCGAACCTGCGGACAGCGCGGCGCGCCGAGTGGCTCCTCCGTCTGGAGGTGGAGCAGTCGAACTTCCGCTCCGCGCTCCGCTGGGCACAGGCGGAGACCGATACAGCCGCCGGCTTGCAACTGGCGGTGGCGCTCTGGCGGTACTGGTTCCTGACCGGCCGTCCGAGCGAGGGTCGAGCCTGGCTGGAGGCGGGCCTGGCGGCGAACCCGAACATCCCGGACATTCTCCGGGCGAAGGCGCTCGACGCATCCGGTGCGCTCGCTCACAGCCAGGGCGACTACACGGCGGCGCGCGCCTTCCACGAGCACAGCCTTCTCCTCTGGCGGACGGCTGAAGATAAGCAGGGCGTCGCAGGAGCGCTCGGTTCACTGGGACTGGTGCTGAAAGCTGAAGGAGATCTCGATCGGGCGACGCAGCTGCTGGAAGAGGCGCTGAGCCTGTGGCGGGAGCTGGGAGACAGCACGGGGGTCGGCATGTTGTTGAACAACCTCAGCATCGTCGCGCTCGAGCGGGCGGACTACGACCGCGCCGAAGTACTGCAGATGGAGAGCCTGGCGCTCAAGCGGCAGTTGGGCGATCTGAACGGGGTCGCCTACTCGCTGAACAACCTGGCGGAGTGTGCCCGCTACCAGGGCAACTATGGCGTCGCGGAGACGCTGCTTACGGAAGGCCTCGCCCTCGCCCGTGAACTGGGCGACAAACACCTGATCGCGCACCTGCTGCATAGCCTCGCCATGGTGGCGCAACAGCTCGGTGAGCCTGAACGAGCGGCAGCGTTGATTGCCGAGAGTTTCCGGCTGTTCCAAGAATTGGAGGAGCAAGCGGGCATCGCCCTCTGTCTGGAAGGAATCGCGGCAGCGGCAGGCACCCGGCATGACTACGCGCGTGCCACGCGCTTACTCGGAGCGGCAGAGGCGCTGCGAACCGCGATCGGCGCACCGCTGCCGCCTGTCGATCAGGCCGACCGGGATTCGATCCTGGCCGATGCATGCCACCGCTTGCGCCACGAGGAATTTGCAGCAGCCTGGACGGTTGGGCAGGCGATGCCTCTGGAAGCGACCATGGCGTACGCGATGGAGGGCGCGGGGTAACCAGGGAGAGCGGGCCATGGTGTAGCAGTAAGCTGCTGCCGTCGCGGATAGAGTGAGGGGCGGCAACTCACCGTGTACAACTGTACTGCGGGTAGATCGCGCGATACCCGCGTAGCCGCGCGATCGGAGCCAGAACGGCGCAGACGACGCGCTGTACCAACCACGGCGGTCGGGTCAAACGAATTTCATCGGCAAATGCTGGGGCCGATACCGCGATTTGCAGCAGATTCGGGCAATTGTTGTCGTCCAACTCACCTGTAACGTGACGCGTTCATTAGTGTCGTACGCAGCTGAGCTGAGGTAGAGGAAGGCGGCGCGCCTACGCCAGCGGCTTTGCGAAGCTCAGCTCGTGGCCGTCGGGATCGACGATCTGGAAGTACCGTTCGTGCCATTCGGCGTCGCGCGGCGGAGCTTCGGGGTGCAGTCCCTCTGTTGCCGCCCGCATGTATACTGCATCGACGTCGTCGACATAGAAGATTGCTCTGCCCCACCACGACCAGCTCACATCCGGGGCCGCCAGCACCAGGTTGAGATGGCCGCTTCCCACTTTGAACGACGTAAAGCTGGATTCACCGCCGCCGTAGTGAAAATCGAAGCCGAGTGCCCGGTAAAACGCGGTCGCCCTGGCCATGTTGTGAGTCGCCAACGTGATGGCGTTGAGGGAATTGATGCCTGACGTCGCCTGTTTGGCGCTCGCGAGCGGCGCGCCTGCGTCCTGAGAAGCGTCCGGTTCTGTCATGTAGCTAGGCGACGCCTAATTCGCTGCGGATCAGGTTGCAGATCGCGGCCGTTGGTCCCTCGCCCTGCAAGGTGGTCTGCATCCGGTTCAGCGTCACAGCGATTGCCAGCCCGACCTCCGGATCGGCGAATGCCGTCGACCCGCCCGCGCCGCTATGTCCGATCGCAGTGACGCGCGGACCGAAGACTCCGACCACTCCGTTGACCGATCCGCCCAACCAGAAGCCGATCCCTTTGCGCATCGGTAGCGACAGTACGCGGTCGAGTTGCTCTGTCATTACCCGCTGCATTTGCGAAATCCGCTGCGGGGAAACGAGCCGTACGCCGTCTATTTCGCCGCCGTTCGCCAGGGCGCCATACATCTTCGCCAAAGCGCGGGCAGAAAAATGGCCGTTCGCCGACGGGAGGCAGGCCTTTCGCACGTTCATTTCGTTGAATATTCGAAATGGGAGGCTCGACGGCATCGCTTTGAAGAAGTCGTGGTCCGGCGGGAATGCCGCCTGTTGCTGTCCGGGCGCGGGTCTCGGCCAGAACAGCGTCGTCAGGCGCTCCTCTACGCCATCGGGGATACCGACGTACATTTCGTCCTGCACGCCCAACGGCACCGCGATCTCCTCGCGGATCACGTCCTTGATGTGCCGCCCGGTTGCGCCCTGCACGATGCCGCCGACGACCCAGGCGTAGGTAATGGCGTGATAGCCGGTTGCGGTGCCCGGCTTCCACGCCGGCGTCCCGTTGGCGATCCAGTCGAGCCCGGCCTGCCAATCGGTCAGGAACTGAACTGTTGCGGGCGACGGCATCGCATGGAGCCCCGCCTGGTGGCTCATCGCCTGCGCAACGGTGATTCTCTCCTTGCCGTTGACCGCGAATTCGGGCCAGTACCGCGCCACGGGCGCGTCGTAGTCAATCACGCCGCGGTCCGCGAGGATATGCAACGCGGTGGCGCCTACGCCCTTGGTGGTGGAAAAGCTGCTGAACAACGTATTCGGCTGCACCGGGCGAGGATCTTCGGCCGCCATGCTACCGGCCCACACGTCGACGACCTTTTCGCCGTGTCGGTAGGCGCATACCTGCACGCCGATCTGCTCGCCTGCTGCGATCTGACGCTGCACCAGATCTTTGACGTTCGCGTTCAGGTCGGTACTCACGGTCGTCATGCACATCTCCTAGCTGGTGACTGCATCGGAGAATACCACCACCATCACCGCTTCAAAAGGCTCACAGTTCGCCCACGTCCAAAAGCTAGAGCACCGTCGCGATCGTAGTACGCTTCGAGATGTGGACAATGAACCGTGAGTCTGGCAGGGCGGGCATTCCGGGCATAACGTGATGACCGTCCTAGCGTTATCGACAATGCTTTCACGCTTTGGATACCTGCCCCAACGTTCCGAATGTTCTAGTCATTGGCCAGCGTTTGCGCAGTCCAGCCGTTATACGACGGATCTCGCGCTCAATTTACCGAAGCACTAACTCACTAATACGCGACGGATCGGACGGCGGCCGGCGGTCCTGCTATCGAGCCAGCTACTTACCCTGCTCGACCGCCGTTAGGAAGTCAAGCATGAATTCGTTAAACCACGCCGGCTCTTCGAGGTTGATCGCATGACCGGACTTGGGGAATATCACCAGGCCGGCATTGGGAATCAGCCGCTTCATGAAGAGCCCCGGTCCCAAACACGGTTCATCTTCGTCGCCGACCATTATCAGCACCGGTGGTTGCATTGTTCGCAGCGCGTCCTCGACGTCGTAGACCGTCCGCCGCTTCAACTGCACCCCTCGGAACGTGTGCGCCGAACCCTGCGGCGAATGGCGGAGAAAGAGTTCATTGAACTCCTGCCAGCCAATCGGGTCTTTTCGCAGAAGCTGGACGCGCGTCGAGCCCTTTGCATAGGCCGTCGCGACCGATTCCCAGTTCGAGACGAACTGGTGTGCAGTTTCCAGGCCCGCGCGTACCCATTCGTCGTGGTTGTCTGAGCCGCTGCCGGCTCCCGCCACCACCACGCCCAGGCACCTATCGGGATACGCAATGCCAAATTTCAAGGCTACCGCGCCGCCCATCGATAGTCCGGCAATGTGCGCCCGTTGGATACCGAGAGCGTCGACCAGCGCCCGTAAATCCTCGACAGACTGCTCTTCCGAATAGGCATTCGGGTCATCCGGAACGGTGGATGGCGGGTAGCCACGGTCGTTGTAGGTGATGACCCGGTAGCGGCGGGCGAAATAGCGGACCTGTGGCTTCCAGCTCTCGTGGCTGCCCGCGAATTCGTGGCTGAACACGAGCGGCGTGCCGCTGCCGGCCTGCTCGTAGTACAGATCGACTCCGTTTACTCGCGCGATCGGCATGGCGTTCTGCTCCCCATAAGTGTGCGCCGCGTTTATAGTGCAGTCGCCGATCGTCCACGCCGGCCGGCAACGCCGCCCATTATACGGTCTCGCCAAACCGAGTCCGGCCGGCGTGGGCACCCTCCGACCGGCCGAGGGTATCACGCGGGATCTGCTCCCATCGAGCCGGCCAGCGCCGCCCTGACGTCGCTTGGCAGCACCGACGGTCTGCCAGACTCGTCCAGCCAGACCTGCGCCGAAGAGCCCTCACAGATCAGTGTGCCGTCTGAAGTGCGCACTAGTTCGTAGCCGAGCACGAAGCTGCGATTGCGGACGTCGGTAGTACGCGTGCGCACCGCCAGCACGTCGCGGTGGTGTGCCGGAGCGCGAAAGCGGGCGCTCGTCTCCACAAGGGCGAACTGTGGCCGCTCGGTGGGTCCGAGCGGCCAGCGGATCGCGCCAAGGCGTATGAGGTGTTCGAGCCGGCACTGCTCGAAGTACGTGAAGTAGACGGCGTTGTTCACATTACGGTCGGCGTCCATATCCGTTGACCGCGGGATGATTGAAATCTCGGTGATGAGCGGCTCGGGCACGTGGTCCCCTTTATGCCGGCCGGCAGAGCTTGCAGGCGCGGTAGCCGCTCGACTGCGCCGCGATCAGCGACGGGAACGGGGTCACGTTCTCCGGTTGGATGCGGCGGGCGGCGTGGCAGGAAGGGTAGCAAACGATCTTCGTGGTCCGGCTTCCGCGCAGTCGCTCGCCGCGGCGTGCCGCGCTCAGCAATTCGTCCACCGGCGCCCCCTCCCAGTCGAGCACTTTCACCTTCATCGCCGGACCGCCGCCCGAGTACTCGCCGAGCGTTCCGTCGGAACGCACGACCCGGTGACAGGGAATGATGAACGGGATCGGATTATGGCCCAGCGCGGTGCCGACCGCCCGTGTGGCACCCGGCGAGCCAATCTCGCGCGCGATCCATCCGTAGGGCCGCACCTCACCGCGTGGAATCTCGGCAGTCTTCTCCAACACGCGCCGCTGAAACGGCGGCAGCCAGGTGAGGTCAACCGCGTCGAACCGCTTTTTGCCCTCCAAGTGATCGCGAACGCCGCGCTCGATCGACGAAGGCAAGGCGGCCGCGCGCTCGGCACGGGCGCCAAGCCGGTGCGCGAGCTGGCGCTCGAACGACGCATCCGACTCGAACCGGTTGCAGTAGAGGACGCGACCGGCACGGAAGGCGAGCGCCAGCACGCCGATCGGCGTCTCCAGCGTGGCGTATTGCACCGTCTCGGTGCTCTGGTGATTTCGTTCCGCGGCGCGCAGTACAAGGTCCCGCCTTAGACCGGCCACGAATTGGGGGTCGGGCGCTCCGGCCGACGCGGACGCCCGCAAGCGCCTGGCGACGGCCAACTCGGCGGTCTCGTCTTCGCCAAGTCCGCCAAGCAGCGCCTGTCCTTCGCGGCCGAGCATGGCATCGGTGCCGGCTGCAAACCGCTCTACCGCGGATCGGGACAATTTCTTCACGTTTGCGCTCATACCCTCGCCTCCATCTGGGACCTCAGCGATTTCATCGCCCGATAGATCAGTTGCTTGGTTGCTGCCTCGCTGCGTCCAATGATCACGCCCACCTCGGCATGGGAGAGGTCGCGTCCGAACCGTAGCGTCACCGCTCGCCGCTGCAAACCCGGCAACGTGGCGACCGCAGCCCAGGCCGTTTCGCCCTCCTCGTGGGCGACCAAGTCATCTTCTGGTAAGGGTGCATCCGGATCGCCCGGGTCAATGCCAGCGTCGCCGAGCTGGTCTAGAGATACTGCGGAACCGCTTCGCCGCCGCCAGTCGGTCACCAGGTTGTTCGCGATCCGAAACAGCCACGCGCCAAACGGCAGGCCGCGCCATTCGTACCTGTCCAGGAACTCCAACGCTCGACGGAACGTTTGCGCCGTCAAGTCCTCCGCATCCGCATGGCTTCCCAGCCGTCGGTAGGCAAAACGATAGATGCGTCCTACATATCGGTCATAGAGTTCTCCGAACGCCTCGGGCTCCGAAGCTGCCCGGGCAACGAGACTCCGCTCCATCGCGAGATCGACGTCGGGCGCTCGCGCCATTACCTGATCGAGCTGCATCACGGCTCTCCTCCTGCCACACCAGTTATAACGGCGGAGCGGGCGCGAAGTAACGCCGACCGTGGCTAAAATAGAGGCTCTGCCTCGGGCGAGGCGACGGAGGTTGCAGTGCTGGAACAATTCGACCTCAGCGGCCGTGTGGCGCTCGTGACGGGCGGCAACGGCGGTATCGGGCTGGGCATCGCGGTCGGGCTAGCCAAGGCCGGGGCCGACCTCGTGATCGCGGCGCGCAATGAAGCCAAGACAGCCGCAGCCGTGCGCGAGATCGAGGCGCTGGGCCGGCGTTGCCTGGGCATCCGCTGCGACGTGACGCTCCGAGATGACATCAAATCGTGCGTACGGCAAACAGTGGAAGCATTCGGCCGTTTGGACGTGCTGGTAAACAACGCGGGCATCGCCCGGGGAGCGAGGCCCGAGGCAATAGCTGAAGCCGACTGGGATCTGGTACTCGACACCAATCTGAAAAGCGCGTTTCTGTTTGCCCAGGCGGCGTTCCCATTCTTGAAGAAAAACGGCGGCGGAAAGGTCATCAACATCGCTTCTGAATACTCACTCTTTGGCAGTCCGAGGGTGGCATCCTATTCGGCGAGCAAGGGCGGAGTCGTCCAGCTCACCAAATCGCTCGCGGTGGCGTGGGCCCGAGACAATATCCAGGTGAACGCGATCCTGCCAGGCTGGATCCGCACCGATATGACGCAGCCGTTGATCGATAACGCCGACCAGTATCGGCGCATCATCGAGCGTACGCCGGCCGACAGGTTCGGCGAGCCCGACGAGTTGGCGGGCGCGGCCGTGTTCCTCGCTTCCCGCGCGTCTGGCTTCGTGACGGGACAAACGCTCGCAGTCGACGGCGGCTACTCAATCTCCTGATCCGATTCATTGACAGCGCGGGCTTGCCGGCGGATCGTATGCTCATGGCAGGTTTCGGCGGGAGGCCCACGATGACCACTGATACGAGTACCGAGGAGACGGTCACCGCCAAGCGAAATCTGCCGGCATTTTCGCTGGAAGATTCGTCCGGCGATCGACACGAGTTCCCGAGCGGGCGCAAGGCGCTGCTCTGCTTCGTCAAAGAAGACTGCCCGACTTGCGTCATGGCGATGCCCGTGATCGAAGCCGCCAGTCGAGCTTTTGGCGATGCGATCGACGCATGGATCGTCGGCCAGGAGGCCGAGGGCAACGCCCGTCTCGAGGATCAGTTCGACCTCCAGCGCCCCTTGCTGGACGACTCCGCGCTGAAGGTCTCCTACGCTTTCGACATTGAAACGGTGCCAACGGTCATCCTCGCCGGGCCAGGCGGTGAGGAGTTGCGCCGCTTCGAGGGCTTCGTGAAGTCGGAGTGGCTGGATCTCTATCGCGAAATCGCGAAGCAGACGGGCGTCGCGGCGCCCGCGGTGGACTGGCAATCTTACCCTGAAATTCGACCGGGATGCGGATCGCGTTCCGTTGAGCCCGGCATCGCCGAGCGGCTCGCCGCCGAGGCGGAAGGCAGTCCGCTGCGGGCGCGGCGCATCGAGATCGCTCCCGACGACGATCCGTTCGAGTTCCTATTCGATCAGGGGCTGACCGACGGGCTGCCAGTGGTGCCGCCCACGCCAGAGCGCGTGGTGCGGATGCTCCGAGGAACAAAACGGGATGCGCAGGAAGTTGTCGCCATCGTGCCGCCGAACCTGGCGCCTGCCACGGTGGAGAAGGTCGCGATCAACGCCGTGATGGCCGGCTGCAAGCCGGAGTACCTTCCGGTCGTCATCGCCGCGCTCGAGGCCGTCTGCACCGATTCATTCAACATGCACGGGGTGCTGGCGACGACGCACTTTCCCGGCCCGGTCATCATCGTCAACGGCCCGATCCGCGACCGCATCGGCATGAACTACCGCATGAACGTCCTGGGCCAGGGCAACCGCGCCAATGCGACGATCGGCCGGGCGCTGCAGCTTGTGGTCCGCAACGTCGGCGGCGGACGCCCGGGAGAGGTCGACCGCGCGGCGCTAGGCCAGCCGGGAAAGCTCGGTTTCTGTTTCGCCGAGTTCGAAGAGCGGAGCAACTGGGAGCCGTTGCACGTCGAGCGCGGCTTTCGGGCGGATGAGAGCGTGGTAACGGTCTTTGCGGGTGGCGCGCCGACAGGCTTCGTGGACCAACTTGCCCGCGATGCGAAGTCGCTCGCCACCACCTTCGGCATGGCGCTCTCGGCGATGAGCCATCCCAAGCAGTACGGATACGGCGAAGCGGTCGTCGTCGTTTCGCCCGAGTATGTGGACACGTTTGCGAAAAACGGCTGGTCGAAGGACCAGGTGCGCGAGCAGATCCAGCAGTCGTCGCTGCGCCCGGTCAGGGAACTGGTTCGGAATGAGGCCTGTGCTGAGGGCATCCCTCCGGCACAGGCCGAGCAGTTGGGATACGATACGCTTCTGCCGAAGTTCCGCTCCAAGGAGATGATCAAGCTGGTGGTTGCGGGCGGCGAGGCGGGCAAGTTCGGCGCGTACATCCAGGGCTGGGTCAGCGGGCCGACCGGTTCAGTCATGACCAGCCGCAGGATAGAGGGGTAAGCCATGACCACGATCCTCGACCCGACCGACGAGCGCACGCCAATCCGGCGCTCGCTCACCCGTCGCCCCGAACAGATCACCGGGACCGTGGCGCTGCTGGACATCAGCAAACCGCGCGGCAACGTGCTCATCGACCGGCTAGAGGAGATCCTCTCGCGGCGGCTGCCCAATGTGACCTTCAAGCGCTACGCCAAGCCGACGTTCACGAAACCGGCTCCGGACGAAGTCCGCCGCGCGATTGTGGAGGAGAGTGACTTCGTCGTCGAAGCGCTCGCCGATTGAGGATCATGCACAACGTGCAGTGTGCACGACACGGTGTGGTTCGAAATTCAGGGCAAGCCGTCGGTATTCCTGGCGTCGTCCGCGTTCGTCGACGCGGCTGAGGCGCAGGCGAAGGCGCTGGGGCTGCCGGACGTGCGGCGCATCTTCGTACCGCACCCGATCCAGGATGCGACCGACGACGAGATGCGCGCCAAGGCCGACGTCGTGGTCGACGAAGTGATCGCGGCGCTGATCGATTAAGGCCGACAAGCGGCGCGGCCGTTGACACGACTGCTACACTTTTGCAAGTCGTGACCGCGGCCCGCGGGAGGGTAACAGGATGGCGCTCAAGGTTCTGGTATCCCTGGATGGTTCCGGATTCAGCGAAGGGATCCTGGCCGCAGCCGAACGCACGGCCGAGCTTGGCCAGGCTGAAGTCTTCCTGCTCCACGTCAATCGCCCCGCGCAGGAGGTTGCGGTTGGTGAACGCCACTATGACGCGGTCGGCGACGCGCAGGCATCGGCGTTGCTGCGCTCCGCGGCACCCAATCCACGTGTCCGTGAGGTGGAAACCGGGACTCAGGCTTCGGAACGCGCCCGCGGCGAAGCGCTCAACTACCTGAGGCCGATCGCGGCGCGCTTTCCGGGCGGTGCGCAGTGCCTCGTCCGCGAGGGCAAGAACGTCGCCACCGAAATCATCGCCTGCGCACAAGAGGTCGGGGCCGACCTGATCGCGATGGCAACCCACGGGCGCACTGGTCTCTCCCATGCCATCGTCGGCAGCGTCGCCGACGCGGTCGTTCGCTCTGCCAAGCTGCCGGTGCTGCTCGTTCGGCCCGTCGATCTTTAGCGACTGTGGTGCGTGCCAGCTGCGCTACACCCTAATCATCTCCACCTTCGAGGCGTCGACCAGACCCACGTCGGTGAGCTTAATCTCGGGGATGACGCGTAACGCCAGGAACGAGAGCGTCGCGAACGGCGAGTGGACAACGTGCGGCCGGACAGCAGATCGCTGTTCGGCGTTCTTGAACTCGGCACGCTTCAATTCCGGAGCGTAGATGGGCTGGTCAGCCAGCGGGCCGCCGGTTGATCTGCTGCGCACGACACGAACTCGTCCTCCTGTTCCAGCTATTGTTCCCAAAGGCGAAATCCGCCGTTCACCCAATCAGGCTATAGCGATGGTTCTATTCCTACACCATCCTTATAGGGTAGCAGTCATATCTGCCGCATACGCCCGTCGAGATACCTGGAGGAGGTATTTCCATGACGACCCAAACGAGCCAAACAACGGAAGGCCAGGGAAAGTCACCGCAGCACACACACCTGGCGGGGACGCGCACGCACGATCACTACCACGTGTCGCACCACCACAAGGGCGGCGTGGGCGGAATCACCGGAGACTTCGAACACCGAACGTACTGGCATACGCACGAGCACAACCACGGCGAACTGACGCACAGCCACGATTACAGCCAGGACAACGAAGAAACCGAGCACGCGAAAGAGGCGCATGTCCACGACCACACCGCGCCGGCACGACCCCGCGCCTAGGGCGTGTCTGATAATTCTTCGGGCCGCCACATTCGGCAAGGTCTTGCTGGCATTCGGGCGTTTCCCAGACATGGCCTCAGGCAACCACCAGCGTCCGAGATAGCGGCAATTGCCTGGTCCACCATTCGTCAGGCACGCGCTCGGTCTTCGCATCCGTTTGAGGGTGCATGCGCCGGCTAGCGTGATCGACGGCCCGCCTCCGGCCTGCGTTTCCCAGTTATGTGACGAAATCACTGCACCTACGGGGAGGTTTGTCCATGGCTACAGCCGAACGTACAGCTGAAACGGTATGGCAGGGGGACCTTGTGTCCGGCAACGGTAGGCTCTCGCTGCGGAGCAGCGGCATGCTGAAGGATTCGCCGGTAACCTGGGCAGCCCGCACGCAATCGCCGGACGGCAAGACGAGCCCCGAGGAGCTGTTGGCCGCCGCCCACGCCTCCTGCTATGCGATGGCTTTCGCCGGCGCTCTGGTGCGGAAGGGCACGCCGCCTCAGGAGCTTGATGTCACCGCCGTCGCTGGTTTAGACCGGATGGAGCAGGGCTTTAAAGTGACGACGATGGATCTCAATGTGCGCGGCCGCGTGCCCGGCCTCGACCAGGCGGCATTTGAAGAGGCGGCGAAAGCGGCCGAACAAGGCTGTCCGATCTCCAACGCGATCCGCAATAACGTCCAGATCCGCCTGAATGCGACGTTGGAAAGCTTGACGAGGCAACGTTAACCCGAATCGGCCGCCGCGCGCGCCAGCAGCCTCCAGACGCGCAGCACTTCGGCCACGCCCCACGCTTGGGCAATGGCACCGCGGGGAAAATGTGGCGGGTCGCCGTCGAAGATCTCGGAGATCGAGCCGAGGCCGGCGTCTGATAAATGCATTTCAAGCGGCTGCAACACCGCGAGTGCGGCTGCCGCATCTCCGTGCACCCGAAAATGCGCTTCGGCGTACGGAGCGATCAGCCAGCTCCACACCGTTCCCTGGTGATAAGCGCCGTCTCGCTGCGCCTGGTCGCCGGCGCAGATACCCTGGTAGGCCGGGTCGCAGGCGGCCAACGAGCGTAGTCCGTAGCTTGTAAGCAGATCCCTCCCAACCGCGTCCACCACCGCTGCGGCCTGCGCGCCCTTGAGCAACGGGTACGGCAACGAGACGGCGAAGATCTGATTGGGTCGCACCGACAGGTCGTCGCCCTCGGGACCGTCCACCACGTCGGCGAGGTGTGCGCGACCGGCGACGACGAACCGCGAGCGAAAAGACGTCAGCGTTTGCTTAGCGAGCCTGACGTACCGCTTCGCTTCCGGATCGCCGCGCTCGTCAAGCAACTCCGCAATCGCGCGGAGCACGTTATACCAGAGCGCGTTGATCTCAACGGGCTTGCCGGTTCTCGGCGTGATGACGCGGTCGCCGACCCTGGCGTCCATCCAGGTCAGTTGCACTCCCGGCTCGCCCGCGCTAAGCAGGCCGTCGGCCGGATCGACCCGAATGGCGTAGCGCGTTCCCTTGATATGGCACTCCACGATATAGCGCATCACGGGCAGTAGGTCATCCACGAGGGCAGCCTCGTGCGTCGCTTCATAGCAGGCCCGTACCGCGAGCACGTACCAGAGCGTCGCGTCCACGGTGTTGTACTCCGGCTCAGCGCCGGAGTTGTCGGGAAAGTTGTTGGGAAGCAGCCCGTCCGCGACGTAACGAGCGAACGTTCGCAGGATCTCCGCGGCTTCCGGTTCTCGCCCGGTTGCCAGCGCCAGCCCCGGAAGCGAGATCATCGTGTCCCGCCCCCAGTCGTTGAACCAGTGGTAACCGGCGATCACCGACCTGCCCATTGATCCGTTCGTGTCGCCACGTCTGGGTGGTTTCGATGATTCCTCGCCCGTTTGGGAGCCGATGAAGCGCCGGACCAGGAACTGGTCGGCCGCGAGCGTCAACTGTTGCACCGCGGCCGGCGACTTGCTGGCGCCGGCTCTGTCCAGCAGCGCCAGTTGCCGATCTTCTGCCGCTTTCAAAGAACGCGCGCCGTCCAGGTCCGGTCTAGCTTCGCAGGAGCACACGAGGGTGAGTCGTTGGTTTGTCCGCAGTTCGGCGGCGAACGTCCCGGGGGCGTACAGGTCAGACCGGTCATCGAGTCCGCGGGCCGTCTCCTCCCGGTGCTTGAAGTTCCACCACCACGCTCCGTTGGGGACAAGCGAGCCCCGGTCGACGGTCAGGGTGAACGGCCGTGCGTCCTCAAACGCGCGTATCGTTGCGGCGCGAGGGTGCGCCTCGACCGCGGGTGACCAGCCCTTGCCGGATGTAAGCGCATGAAAGCCGGAGTACGTGACCAGCGGAGTTATTCGGAGGCCGAGCGGCAACGTCCCACGAGTCAACCTGTACGAAACGTATGTTGTATTGGCTCCGTACGCCATCCAGACGCGTCGCTCGATCAGCGCGTCGGCAACGGCAAACGTCCAGACCGGCAACATGCCGCGCAACTCAAACGACTGCAAATATCGATAACCGTGGGGGTCGATCGTGCCGTCGCCAAACTCGTTGGCCGAAAGGAGATACATGCGCCCGTCGTAGGTCGCCTCTTCCACCACACCGCCAACCAGGAGCACCCGGTCCACGCAGGGCGTAAGCGACGCGATCAGCAGCCCATGGTAACGACGGGTGTTGATGCCGGCGACGGTGCCGGAGGCGTACCCACCCACGCCGTTGGTGACCAACCATTCGCGGCGCAGCGCGGCATCGAGGTCACCACAGATCTCGCGGCCGAAGCTGACCAGCGGGCGCCCGATCACCGTCATCAGGCTGGCACTGACTCTTCCATCATTTCGCGGTGTTTCGGCTCGCCGAAGAACTGCTTGGTTCGTTTGCAGTCGCTGCACCACAAGGTCCCGTACAGCGTGATGTCCGTGTCGACCATCCCGTTTCCCTTCTCGTGATTTCAGTGGAGGCGCTCATCGGCCACCGGTTTGCTCCAGCAGCCTGGCGACGAGGGCCGTCCAGCCCGTCTGGTGGCTGGCTCCCAACCCTGCACCGGTACCCCCATGGAAGTACTCATAGAACGGTACATGATCGCACCAGTTCGGCTGCGTTTGGAGCATCTCGTTGGCTCCGAAGACCGGCCGGCGACTGTTCGGCTCCTTCAGGAAGATGTGCGTGAGACGCCGGGAAAGGTCGTCGCCGATCTCTCGCAGCGTGAGCTTCGTGCCGGAGCCGGTGGGACACTCAACCAGGAAATCATCGCTGTAATAGTGGTGGAGCCTCGATCAGCAGGAAGTTGATCGGAAACCAGATAGGGCCCCGCCAGTTGGAGTTGCCGCCGAACGGACCGCTGCCGCGCCGTTCCAAGAAAAAGCATGAATACGTCAGCCTGCGACCTTTTGACCTGGGCCTGCTGGCATTGGCGACTTATAGAACCAGCCGCCTGGTCGCTTACGACAAGGTTGCGAGCACCTACCGGGAGCCGTTTACCGAAACCCGGCGGCATCCAAGCGGCGCCGGCCTGACGACTGTGCCGAAACGATCCGGCGCCCGCCGAGTCCTCGGCGAGTTGATCACGGGCCCCGTATGCAACGGTACCTGGATCGCGGCGTTGCTCGTGTACGAACTTCGCATTGCCGAACCGCTCGATCAACGGATCCCGGTCGCGCTCCTACTTCAGAGGTGGCTACAGCCCGCGCAACCGTTTGACCAGGTCAGGCTCGGCCGTCCCTGTTGCTGTTCTCCCACCGAAATCGTGCCTGGTAACCATATCCGAACCCTACGTTGACGCGGCCCTCGCGCCCGTTTCGGCGCGAGCAAGGTGCTGGAGGAACCAATCTGCCGCTAACCGCGTGACCTGCTCCAGAGCGCCGGGCTCCTCGAATAGGTGTGTCGCTCCGGGAACGATCTCCATGCGTTTCTCACACTGAAGTTGGTCGAACGCGTCGCGGTTCATCCCGATAACAGGCGTATCGTTGCCGCCGACGATGAGCAGCGTCGGGGCCTTAACGCGTCCCAGGAAGGGACCGGCCAGATCGGGACGTCCGCCCCGCGAAACTACCGCTGCGACGTCGCTTTGCCGCTCTGCAGCGGCGAGCAAAGCCGCCGCCGCGCCGGTGCTCGCGCCGAAGAGCCCGATCGTCAGACGCTCGGTGTCGCGGTTGTTCGCAAGCCAGTCCACGGCTCCCGTGACGCGCTGGCCCAGCCGGCTGATGTCGAAGCGAAGATGGCCGGTACGGTTATCCGTCATCGCTTCGTTCTCGGTCAGCAGATCGAACAGCAGCGTCCCGAGGCCACGATCGCGCAGCATCTGTGCTACATACTGATTGCGCGGGCTGTTTCGACCGCTGCCGCTGCCGTGTGCGAAGGCCACGATGGCACGGGCGCCGGCAGGGATCGTCAGGTATCCCTCCAATGCAACGCCCGCGGCCGGCACCGTCACGTCAAGCTGCAGCCCATCCTTTCCACGATCGTCATTCATCGCTCCCCTCCCCTGCTTCGTCGAGCGCACGGCGTGTCTCCCGGCGGAACCACGGGGCCGTTATCCGGCGTTGGTGATCGCGCTGCGGTTTTGGTCGCTCGGCTTACAAGTACACCCGGTGCCCTCGGCACAACCACGGCAGCAGAAGGTCTCCCGACCCTTCGCGTAGCCCTGGCCGCCTTCTCCCTGCCAGCTATCACGCGACATGCCGCAGTTGGGACAACTTTCGATGAAAGCCATGACGATCCTCGCTATCAGTCGCTACTGGCCCTTCTTGTGACCCTCTTCCTTGTGATGTTTCATCACCGTACGGGCGGCCACTTCCTCAGCCCGACCACCGGACCGGCCGGATTTCTCCGCCGACTCCTTGATGTGCTCGTACTGGCGTTGCTCCTTCGCGCCAACACCAGCGACGTGCTTTTTGGCGGGCATGGTACGTGTCTCCCCAATATGAGCCTTTCTCAGTACGCATGATCCGCAAAGGTCAGCACTTGAACAGCCGAAGCGGAGCGGGCCACGTCGATCGTATTCCCGCAATGAGTGCGACTTATCGCCTGAACGGGTTATGACCGTTCGCGTGCAGGGACTAGATTGAGGGCCGCGGGCAGCGCATTGGCCTGGCGATTACATGAGCCATCGATCGCGATGGTTTACGCGGCGGGAGCCTTCAGCCCGATCGGCTGCACGGTACCGTCGAGCGCCATCAGGAACAGCTCGACCTCGAGCATAGGGTATCGGTCCAAGATGTTCGCGCGCAGCGCGGTCAATTCAGCAGTGTGAATTTCGGTTTCGGATTGCGGATCCTGCGCCAGGTCGGCGTTGAAGGCGAGCTTGTAGGCGCCGCAGTCGCGGTGGTCGATCACGATGATGCGCGAAATACTGTGAAGCTGGAGCGACAGAGCGACGTGATCCCACCAGGTTTTCGTCCATTCAGGGGTGGTGTCGTTTTGCGCACCAAGTGATGCGCCGGCCAGGATCACCTGGTCGTATTCGCCGGTGAGGCCACGTTTGTCCATGTAATCGTTGACGTAGTGGATGAGGCGGAAGTCGATGCAGTTGAGCAACAGCGCTTCTGCAGTGCCCGAGGCGAAAACTGCTCGCGGAGTCTGCTCGATCTTTCCGGCCACCAGCGCGGCGATTGCACCGGCGCCTGCCAGCTTGATAAATGAGCGGCGATCGCGCAGCAGCCGAGTGGGCGAGGTGTGACTGAGCAACGCGGGCGATTGCATGGCAGTACCCTCACTTGCGGTTGGTTATCAGCGGAATAGTAACCGACCTCGCATTACCTGTCATCACTGTCGCGACGCGGACCGGGTTATCTCGGCATCCCGTCCATCTGGATGGGCGGATAGTACGGTTTTTCGCCCAGTGCCTGGACCGCCGCCCAGAACTCCGGTCCGCCGGCTTTACCCGGCGCTTCGAGCGTCCACCTGCCGTTTGAAGTTCCAACTTTCCGGCCGTAGCCGTTTCGCCTCGTCGAAGTGCTGCTGGGCGGCGTCGGCGTGGCCGCGCTCGTGCAAATACACGCCGAGACGGAAATGGGTAGCGGCAAGCGCGTGCTCGTCCGTCGGACCGTGGGCTCGCCGGCGGACTTCGGCCGGAGAGAGTGCGTGAATGCTTGCTGAGCCCTTATCGGCCCAGTCGCGCAGGCCGTCCTGGTACACCTGGCGTTTGCGTCGAAGGCCCGCGACGGCTTCTTCCGGGAGCCTGAACGTTTTGGGATCCATGCCCCGGAAGGCGTCGCTGGCTCCGGCGGGCTCGGCCGGGCGTACGATGTGGCGCTGCTCGTCAATCCAGACCGCGTTAGGAACGTTCACCATGTCGTACAGTTCGGCCACCAGGTGACGTTCATCGATCAGGCACGGGTAGGTCGGATGGGCCTTCTGAATCCATTTGCCCGCGTCTGCTGCGCCGCCCGTGTCGAACGCGACCGCGACGACGACGAAATTCTTATCCTTGAGTTCCTCGTAGAGAGCCTGCCAGACCGGCAGGTCCATCCGGCATCCTCACCACGAGGCCCACGAGACAAGAAAGATCTTCTTGCCGAAATGATCCGATAGTGAGTGCATCCGCCCGTCGAGGTCGGGCAGGGTAAAATCGGGGGCTTCCAGCGACGACAGCGTCTCGCGGCGGGCGCTGCCCGACTCCCCGAACGCCCAGGCGGCGTGCGCGTCGTCGTGAACGACGGGTTGCCCCATCAGCCGGGCCAACGCGGCGATATTGAACCGGCTGCCGCCGTCCCGCGTAAATTCGCCGTGGCGGGCAGCCGGAATCGGTACGCACACCTCGTCAAGGCAGGCGCCTTCCGGCTTCAGTTCCCACCCGGTCGCGCGCTGCAGCTCACCAACCGGCATCCAGAGGTCTTCGCCCTCCGGGGAGGCGTTAGCAACCTCGGCAATCCGGTCTTTATAGATGACGGTCGCCGCCATTGTCTCTTTCCTCTGTACCCGCCTAGGCGGCTCGCTGCAACGCGGCGCGCTTCAGCCGCGCGGCGACGTCGCTCGCGCTCACCCGCTGGACGTCCCACGCAAGCCGCATGCGTTCGAGCAGGCGAATGGTGATACCGGAGAGGTCAAACTGCCACCAGCGCAGACCATGAAGGGCGCTACGCGGGAACGCGTGATGGTTGTTGTGCCAGCCCTCACCCAGCGCCAACAGTCCAACGGTCCACTGGTTGCGGCTCTCGTCCCTGGTCGCGAAGGGACGGCTGCCAAACGTATGGCAAACAGAGTTGACGCTCCAGGTCACATGGTGAGTAAGGAAGACGCGCACAAGCCCACCCCAGATCAACCCGTGCCAGCCGCCGACTGCGAACGGAATCGCCAGCGTGAGCACCACCCAAAGCGGAAACAGTTTGCTGATGGCCATCACCATTCGGTCGTCGCGCAGGTCACGCGCATAGACCAATTGATCGGCATCCTGGCCGGTAAACAGCCAGCCAATGTGTGCATGAAGGAACCCCTCGGTGGGACTGTGAGGATCGCCGGCCTGATCGGAAAAGGCGTGGTGCTTGCGATGGTTGGCCGCCCAGACGATGGCCGGGCCCTCGATCGACATGGAGCCGAGAATCAGCAGCGCCGCCTTTAGCGGCGCAACCGTGCGGAAGCCCCGATGAGTCAGGTAGCGGTGGAACCCGATCGTCACTCCCAACGAAATCGGGATGTACAGGCCGATCATTAGCGCGACGTCATCCCATGCGACGGCGCGCTGCCACAGCATACGCATGGCCAGGACGACGCCGGCCAACGGTACGACGACGACCGCGAGGATGATCGCTTTCCAGAGTAACGCGGTCCAGTGTTCAATCATGGTTCAGAAATCGCTCCGGTTTGATTGAGAAATGTGGTGCTAGCGCGGCTCCGCGGGAGCGGACGGCCTGCGGCGCGGCCGGCGCCTACGCCGTTCCAGATCGACAGGTGACCCTGACGCTCCGCGAACCGGTGCATCCTGCCGCGGTGCGTAGGCGCGACTCGGGACGCGCCCGAAAGGACCATTGAAGATTGGAGAACGGCCGCGATCCGGCGCGGAGACCGGGTGTCCGACCGGCTGACGCACGTGGCCGGGCGGAATCACTCCCGCGGCGCGCACGGCGAGGGGCACGCGGTGCGGCGTAGCTGCCGCGGTCCGCGCAAGCTCACCCTGACCGTCGCTGGCGGGTAGCGGCTCATGCCGGCCGTGCCACGGGCGGCGTACCGGATGGCGGCGCAGCTCTTTCAGTAGCTTTCGCCACTGCAACTCGTCTTCCGGTGTCAACAACGTGATCGCCTCACCGGAGCGGCCCATGCGCCCGGTACGGCCGACCCGGTGCGTGAGCAGATCGGCGGTCTCCGGCAATTCGTAATTGATTACCTGCGCGACGTGTTCGACGTCCAATCCACGGGCTGCAACGTTGGTGGCGATCAGTATGGGGGTCGCGCCGCTCCGGAAGTCGGCCATGACGCGGTCGCGGGCGTTCTGGCTCAGGTTTCCCTGCAGCGCTCC
The DNA here is from genome assembly GCA_036741355.1 of Chloroflexota bacterium. Taxonomy (GTDB): domain Bacteria; phylum Chloroflexota; class Dehalococcoidia; order CAUJGQ01; family CAUJGQ01; genus JBBRGK01. Next base: position 39,771 of record DAINSK010000021.1, on the reverse strand, counting down.
CACCGGGTAGCCCAGCGCCTCGAGCTGTCGCGCAAGCTTTTTGACTCCGTGCTTAGTTCGCCCGAAGACGAGCAATACGCCGGCTCCCCGCGCATCCAGCAACGTTTGCAGCGCCGCGAGCTTGCCGCCGAAAGGTACGTCGTAAACCGCATGCGTTACGTTCTCTAGGGGTTGACCCTGGGTATCGACTTTTGTCGTTACCGGGTTGCGGAGGTGACGCGCCGCCATGCTGTCCACCCAATCGGGGACAGTCGCCGAGAACAGCGCCGTCTGGCGGGCGGCATTTGTAAAGCCGATGATCCGTTCGACGTCGGGGGCAAAGCCGCGATCGAGCATCTCGTCGGCCTCGTCGAGAATTAATAGCTTGAGCCGATCGAGACGAAGGTTGCCCTGTTTGATGTGGTCGAGCACGCGGCCCGGAGTACCGACGACGACGTGGACGCCGTGCAGCAGCGCTTGCTTTTGTGGTCCGGCGGACATTCCGCCGATGAGCAGCAACACGCGCACGTCGCGCCCGTGGGCGATCTCGCGCGCGACACCTGCGACTTGAGCAGCCAGCTCCCTGGTCGGCACCAGCACGAGCGCCTGCACGTCGCGGCGTCGTTCGTCCGTCGCTTCGACGATCGGCACGACGAAGGCCAGGGTTTTGCCCGAGCCTGTACGGGCTTGGCCGATCACGTCACGGCCTGCAAGCATTGCTGGGAGCGCGGCGGTTTGGATGGGGGTCGGGTTGGTCACCGCCATCGCGGTGAGTGCGGCGTGCGTTTGCGACCGCAGGGGAAATTCTGAGAACGAGGTCACACAGGTCCTTATCTTGCGTCGTCCGATCCGTCGGGTGCCGGTGCAGAAGCGTCATTAAAAATGCGCCTCGCGGTTGACGCGCGGCGCAACTCACCATTAAGACTACTACACGCCGCACAAATGGACCAGCGCTGAAATACCCGTTCGGTGCGTATCGTGTTATTCGTGAACGAATTCACAGCGGTTCAGTGTGAGCGGTGTGGCGGGTACTCGGCCAGAGAAGTTACTCTGAACCGGAAAAGGCGGCATACTAAGCACGCTGCGGCACATGACGGGAGAGATACCACGTTTCAGCGCGTGATTGTGCCCCTGGATGGCAGTCAATGGTCCGAGAAAGCTCTGGAGTACGGAGCTGCAGTGGCGGAGAGGTTTGGCGCGCAACTGACGCTGCTGCACGCATATAAAGGCGCCGAACGGTCAATGCGCGATCTTGCCTTTGCGCAGGCCCAGCCCGAAGCGTCGATCGGCATCACCCCGAGTCTGGTAGAAGCAGTGTCGAACACAGCGAAGGACTACGAGGCCCAGTCACGCGTTTATCTGGAGGGAATCGCCGGCCCGTTGCGAGCCCGCGCCATCAACGTCGAGACCCGTGTAATCGACGCTCCGGCCATGAATGCGATACTGGAAGAGGTGAATCGCAGCCCCGAAACTCTGGTTATCATGTGCACACACGGCCGGACGGGGATCGAACGGCTGCTTGCGGGGAACGTTGCACAGCAGTTGCTGCAAAAGTCGCGGGTTCCTGTGCTCTTACTCCGCCTTTCCGGCAGTGATGCGACAGCGGAAGGAGTCGATCTGAGCATGGACGTACGTATTGGCACCGAAGTCATGGGAAAAAGCGGGAAAATAGGTGAGGTACACCGAGTCATCGTCGACGCGCGCAGTGGCACGTCACGGACGTCGTTGTGAAGCACGGCTTCACGTTCGAAACGGACCGGATCGTGCCGCTCTCCCATGTGTCCCGGGTAGAGAACGGAGTCGCGTTCGTCGACCTGGATGAAACCGGATTCGAGGCGATGAACGGCTTCGTCGACGACCGCTACCACGCCCCGGACCCGAGCTATGTCGGCCCGCCAGGCTTCGACCATGGCCAGTTCCTCATCGATTCAATGATGGCGTCGGGGTCGGCGGCCGGGCAGGGGTACGGAACGCCGCCAAAGGGGTTCCCGGGCGGCGAAGCAACTTCGCCGGTCGACATGCAGCGTCCGGCCATCTCGGCCGGCACCGACGTGCTCGACGTCAACGGTGCAGAGGTAGGCGAAGTTGGCAACATCAGCCTGTCATCGGAGGACGGAAGTCCGACACACATCACCCTGAGGCAGGGCCGCATCTTCCATCGCGAGACCTCGCTGCCCCTCGAGTGGCTGGACAAGCTCAGCGACGAGGGCGTGATGTTGAAGGTGACCAAGTCCGAGGTTGACGCCCTGACAAACCGAGATAAGAAATAGTCCCCACTTGTCAAAAAATTTGCTCTATGATGCTCGAAGCAATGTCTTTCTCGTGACTGCCGGCGATGGCGCGTTTTCCGCATACCCCGCCGGCGTCGAGCGGAGTAAGCACGCGTGGCCGTCAGCGAATCTGCGCCCGTAGTCGCCGTCATAAACATGAACATAGAGATCGTCGACATGCTGCGGATGGCGCTCAGCGACGCAGGATTCCGTACCGTCGGTAAGACGATCCCAGAGCTGGAACACGGCGATCAGAGCTTGCTAGCCTTCCTCGACGAGCACAATCCGCAGGTCGTCATTTATGATGTCTCACCGCCGTACCCGCGCAACTGGGAGCGCTTTCAGATCGCCCGAGAGGTCGAGGTTTTCAAAGGGCGTCCGGTCATGCTGACGACCACCGATCCGGGCACGCTCGAGCAGTTGGTCGGACCCACCGAAGCATTGCAGGTCTTCAGCAAGCCGTTCGACATGGACAAGCTGCTGGACGCCGTCCACGCCGCGACCACCGGCACCGAGCCCCAGCCGGCATAATCGCCTACGCGACGCTAGCCACGACTACGGAAGCCCTATAGTCTCATTGACGCGTTCTTTATGAAGTTCAGACAGCGCTGGGAGGCGGCTATGACCACCCGTGTTGAAGTTCAGGACAAGACGGTCACCCTGAACGGACTGCGTTTTCACTATCGCGATTGGCCAAACCAGCGGGCGCGCCCGCTTGTCGTGTTGCACGGTTTTACAGGCCACGCGCGATCGTGGGACACCTTCGCCGCGTCGATGCAGGATAAATACCGGGTGCTGGCCCTGGATCAGCGCGGCCACGGAGAAAGCGAATGGGCGCAGGACTACGGACCGGACAGGATGGTCGAGGACGTGGACGCGTTCGTGCGTGGGCTGGGATTGCCGCGCTTCGTGCTGCTCGGCCTCTCGATGGGCGGCCGCAACGCGTACGCCTATGCGGCTCTCCATCCCAATACCCTGGAAAAGCTGGTGATCGTGGACATAGGGCCTGAGATCGTGCCCGCTGGTTCCGACCGGATTCGGAGCGGCGTGCAATCTCGGGACGTGTTCGACGCACCCGCGGAGGCGTTTCAGGCAGCGCGAGCCGCGAACCCACGGCCGCCTGACTCTGAACTGCGCCATCGGGTGACGAATAACCTGATGCAACTTCCGGACGGCAAGTGGACGTTCCGCTACGACAAGGCGCTTCGCGCACCAGACCGGCCGCAGCCACGGCCCGATCCCACGCAGACGTGGGCACTGTTACCGAAGATCGACTGCCCCACGCTGCTGATCCGCGGAACGGAGAGCGACGTGCTTGGACGCGATACCGCGGAGCGCATGGTGCGCGACATCCCTGACTGTCGCCTGATCGAAGTGCCCAACAGCGGCCATTCCGTGCCGCTGGACAACCCGACCGGCTTTCTGGAGGCCGTGCAGCAGTTTTTGTAAGCGAGGCACCAATCGCGCGGCCCTCCACCATGGTCGCGTTCTCGGGGCACCGGTCGTACCCGGTCTGAGGCGAGTGTCGAGCCAAGAGCGAGGAATTTACCGCGATCGCTAACAGCCACAACTGAGCCCGCCGTTGCACGGTCATGATATAATAGTTACGAAGGTAAACAATTATGGCCCACGAAATCCAGCGCACGACCGTATCTCCGGCAGAACTGTTTGAAGCAGCGGAGTCCGCTGTACGAAGCGGACGACGCCAGACTGCGCAGCTTCATGGGAATATGGTTGCCATCATTCCTCAAAAGTCACCGGCAGGTGCTCGAATGACTTCACGCCAGAAAACGCATCGCGAGAATGGCTTTCTTGCCGCCTATGGCTCTGTCCCGCCGCTCAGCCCGCCGCGTACTGATACCGAGATGACTGAGATTGCCGCTGAAGAAGCTGCGCAGGACGCAGCTCGCGGCGGCCTACCACCCCATGCCGGCGCTTGACACCAACGTCATCGTTCGCCACGTGACCGCTGACCATCCCGACCACTCCCCGCGAGCCCGCCGATACTTCCAAGACCCCTACAACCTTCCCCGCCAGAAAATCTGCGATGACCTGGCCGAGCTCATCCGAATGCCAGGGGTCAAGCTTCGTACCAAGTCGCTGTACCTTCGGGCGCTCAAGCTCTACGGCGTTCACCGCATTCTTTCATTTGTTGATTCCCTTCTTGCCGCCGTCGCCGAACGAGAAGACGGTGTGGTTATGACCTTTGACAAAGGCTTTGACCGCGTTAGCACCATTACCCGCATAGAGCCGTAGCCGAGCCCTTTCTTTCAGCATCGCTCACACGGTGTCGAAAAATGAGGGCGGTCAAGGACCGGTGAGGATGCTAGCATCGGGGCATGGCGGAAGGGAGGCAGCAGCGTGAGGGCAACTAAATCGCGCGTCGACTTCGCGGGCGCCGTGTCCGTGCTGGACGGGGTAACGACCGTAGACGGATTGAGAGCGCCGGTTTCAATCCGGCGCGACGCTTTTGGTGTCGCTCACGTTCGCGCCCAGAACGATCACGACGCCTTTTTCGGCCAGGGGTTTGCCGCCGCTCAGGACCGGCTCTGGCAGATGGAGTACGACCGCCGGAGGGCTGCCGGGAGGTGGGCTGAGGCGGCAGGAAAGAACGCTGTTGCCGGAGACACGCTCGCGCGCAAGCTGCAGTTAACGAGGGCAGCGAAGGCCGACGTGAAAGCGATGTCGCCGGCGACGCGTGCGGTGTTTGATGCGTATGCCGCAGGTGTGAACGCGTTTCTTAATTCCGGACAACCTCTTCCAGTCGAATTCGCACTGGCCGGTCTGAACCCCGAACCATGGCAGGTCTGGCACTCGGTCGCAGCATTCAAGATCCGTCACGTGCTGATGGGGGTCTGGCAGCAGAAGCTTGCGCAGGCGCGGCTGCTGGCCATGATCGGTCCGGAGGCGTACGCGAAGCTGGACGGTCAGCCGCCGATTGGATCGGCCGTCATCGTGCCGCCGTCCGGCAAGGTTGCGCGGCTATTCAAACTGGCTAACGCCGAAATAGCTGCCGCGGCTCAGCAGTTGGGCTTCCTCGCCGAAGTCGAGGCCGGCTCGAACTCGTGGGCCGTACATGGCTCCCGAACCACGACCGGGATGCCCGTGCTGTGCAATGACTCGCACCGCGCCCTCGACGTGCCCAGCGTCTATTGGCAGGTGCACGTTGCTTGTCCAGAATTCGACGCCATCGGCGCCACGTTCCCCGGACTGCCGGGCTTCCCGCACTTTGGCCACAACGGCAGAGTCGCCTGGAACATAACGCACACCAGCGCCGACTACCAGGACCTGTACGTCGAGCAGTTCGACCCGAAGAACCCCACGCGTTATCGCACGCCGGACGGCTGGGCCTCAGCCGAACACATGAACGAAACCATCCAGGTGCGCGGCCGGGACCCGGTGACGATCGAAACGTGGCGCACACGTCACGGTCCGGTGGTCCACGGCGATCCGCGCAAAGGCGTCGCGATCGCGTTGCGCTATACCGCGACCGATGCTCCAACAAAGGCCTTCGAGTCGCTGCGGCCGATGCTGGCGGCGGGCAGCGTTGAAGAGCTATTCGAGTCGCAGCGTGATTGGGTCGACCCGGTCAACAACCTGGTCGCGGCGGATACGTCGGGAAACATCGGCTATCTGACGCGCGGCTACCTGCCGATCCGCTCTTCGGAAGCGCACCGCGAGTTCCCCGCCGCCGGCTGGACCGGCAAGAACGAATGGACCGGCCGCGTACCGTTCGAACAATTACCACGGACGATCAATCCCGACGAGGGCATCGTCGCCACGGCGAACCAGAAAGTCGTGCCCGGCGAAGAGCCGTATATCTCACACAAATTCGCCGTTCCGTCGCGCGCTGAGCGAATTCATGAGTTGCTCGCCGCTACACCAAAACACCGACCCGAAGAGATCGCCGCAATCCAGGGCGACACGACCTCTCGCCCCGCCCTCACGTGGGGACGCCTCCTGAACCGCTCGGGGCCGTATCAGGGCGCCGCCGAGCGGGCACGTGCACTCCTCGCCGGCTGGGACGGAAACCTGCTGCCCGACAGCGCACAGGCGCTGCTCTACGCGTACTTCCGTCGCGAAATCACGCGGGGGCTCTACGAACCGGTGGTTGGCAAACGTGCCTGGGCGTGGATGACTTCGGAGGAGGTGCCGTCGCTCGGCCGCATGATCACACAGTGGCTCGCAAACGTAATCCGGGCGCTCGACGAAGACCAGCACCCCTCAATCCTCGGCGACCGGAGGTGGAACGACGTTCTGCCGGCCGCGCTCGGGACAGCATGGGCTTCGACGGTTAGAAAGGCGGGCAGCGATCCGGCGAAATGGCGTTGGGCGGACCATCACAGCACCAACGCGCAGCACACACTTGCGGTAACTTTCCCGGAGCTCGCGCCCGCCATCAATCCGACACCTGTCGCGGTCGGTGGCGACTCTGACACGGTCCAGTGCTCGGGCTACGGCTGGAGCGGTCGCAAGGACTTCGACGTCAGCAGCCTCTCCGTCTACCGCCAGGTGGTCGATTTTGCTGACGTAGCCAAAACCACGTTCGTTATTCCGGGCGGCGTCTGGGGGATGCCCGGCACCGAGCACTATAACGACCAACTAGAACACTGGCGAGCCCACCGTCGCATCTCCGCGCACTACACGGAGGTCGACGTTGAGTCGGCTGCGGTGCACCGGCTGACATTGACGCCGGCGTAACAGAAGGAGAGGGTCAGTGGGCAACACGTTCGGGGAGCTGTTCCGCGTAACGACCTGGGGCGAGTCGCACGGACCGGCAATTGGAGCCGTGGTGGACGGTTGCCCCTCCCTGCTGGAGTTGAGCGAAGCGGACATTCAACCAGAGCTCGACCGCCGCGCGCCGGGCCAAAGTGCAATCGTCACGCAACGCAAAGAGTCCGACACGGTCCGGATCATGAGCGGCGTCTTCGAGGGCAAAACGCTTGGCACGCCGATCAGCCTGCTCATTGTGAACGAGGACATGCGTTCTGGCGATTACAGCGAAGTGGAGCAGAAATACCGGCCGAGCCACGCCGACTACACCTACGACGCCAAGTACGGGATACGCGACTGGCGCGGCGGCGGCCGCACAAGCGCCCGCGAGACCGCGGGACGCGTCTCCGCGGGCGCCATAGCACGCAAGCTGCTTCAGGACCGGCAGGGAGTCGAGATTGTCGCGTGGGTGTCGAAGGTCGGCAGCATCTCGGTGGCCTGCGACGTCGAGACGGTAACGCGCGAGCAGGTCGATCTGACGCCCATCCGCTGTCCCGAGCCGGCGATAGCCGAAAGGATGATCGCCGCGGTCGAGGCGATCCGCAAGGAAGGTAACTCATTAGGCGGAGCCGTAACGTGCGCCGTGCGCGGCTGTCCGCCCGGCTGGGGAGAACCGGTGTTCGACCGGCTCGAAGCCGACCTCGCCAAGGCGATGCTCAGCCTACCGGCGAGCAAGGGTTTCGAGATTGGCTCCGGGTTCGCCGGCACCGACCTCACGGGCATGGAGCATAACGACGAGTTTTACATGGAGGGCGATCGCGTCCGCACCCGCTCCAACTACAGCGGCGGTGTGCAGGGCGGCATCAGCAACGGCGAGACGATCTACTTCCGCGTCGCCTTCAAGCCAACGGCGACGATCATGCGGTCGCAGCACACCGTCAGCCGTGACCACGAGGACACGACGATCCAGGGTCGCGGCCGCCACGACCCGTGCGTCTTGCCGCGCGCCGTGCCGATAGTCGAGGCGATGGCCGCGCTTGTGCTTGCCGATCAGTACCTGCGACAGTCGGCGATCAGCCGCGGCCGTGGCTGATCGCCCGCGCTTTCAGAATCGCTACGCTGTCGCCTTGATGCTTTGCAGGTGGCCCTGGACGTGGCCAACTACCAGCATTTCGGCCAGTTGTGCGGCGCTGACCGTGGCGTTGTTCATAAAGGCGACCGTAGCCGTTTTTCCAAGTTGCTCGTCACTGAGGCTGCGCAGCATCGACGTCGCACCTGCGCTATTTTTGCGCGCCAGATCGAGCGTTTCCGCCTTTGTGCAGTTCGCGAACTGCTTCGCGTGCTCGGCGTTGCCGCCGTCGACGATGTCCATCGTGATCGGCGGCAACGGCATCCCGTTTGCCACCGCTTGAACCATCCCGGACGTCGGCGCTATACCGCCGGCCGCGTGGTGCGCGGCCACGCCAACGGACCAGCCCTCGGCCGACGTTTTCGCTTTCCAGTGCGCGTCCGAGCAGCTATCCACGGCCGCAATTAGCTGGTCTGTCGCTAGTTGTAGCTTCGTCGCGAGTGACTCTCCCTGTGCTCCCATGCCAATGCCCTCCTCCGTTTACAATAGTCTATCCGATAACGGCGCCACTCCCCTCTGTTCCATCGCGTCCAGCCGTTCGAAGAAGCGGTCGACCGCGCCGATAGCGCGCGTATAGTCGTAGCTTTGGAAGCGACCCTGGCGCAGGCGAACGACGTCGCCGTTGAAAAAGCGTTCGTAGAGCGCCTGCCGCGAACCAAACTGGGTGCCGGTCAGATCCCAGGCGAGCCGAAAGAGGCGGATCCGCTCTTCTGCCGGCGCCTGCGCTCCCTGGTAGAACTTCGCAATCGTATCACGTATCGGACCATGTACGTCCGCCTCAGTCGGCGTCAACATCAGCCCCGATGCGCACAGTTGCTCCACGATCCAGATCACGCGCGTGTAAGCGTCCGGAAACCAGTGACGCATCACGATCCACGGCTGATCCGCCGGCCAGATCCCCTCGCCGTAACCCGGACCAGCGTCCGCCTCGGCGGCACGCAACAGGGCCCGCACCATCTCCAGCGTATCGGCGATCTCGGCAACCTTCTCCTGGACGTGGGCGTGCATGCCGATATTGATCGCGTCGACGACCTTCCTCGTGATGCCCAGGATGAACTCCAGCTTGGCGATATTCTTGACCGCCACCTGCTGCATGTACTGCGGCCACATCGGTGCGTGAGTTACGCAGCGGTTGTGGGTCTCGACGTCGTTGAAGGTGAACACGCGCTCCCAGGGCACCAGCACGTCATCGAAGACGGCGAGGGCGTCCATCTCTTCATACAGTCCGGAGAGTGGCCGGTCGTAGAGGCTGCGGCCGCGGTCGAAACTCTCGCGGCAAATGAACGACAGGCCCGGTGTGCTCATCGGTATGGCGAATCCGAGCGCGTACATTTGCTCGGTCGGTCCGAGCGGCCGGTAGGGCGGCACGTAGAGCTCGTCGGCAAACGGCGCCAGCGTCCCCAACTGCTTTGCGCCGCGCACGACGATGCCCGCGGAATTCGCCTCCACGACGCCGGCTGGGATGTAGGGGTCTGGTTGGGCGCTGACCGCTGCGCCGCGGTTCACCTGCGGGTGCCCGAAGGTATGCGTGAGCGCTAAATCGCGCTCGCGAACGTACTCGTGGTATGCGCGCAGGTTGTCGCCAAACCGCTTGTCGTGGGCTCCGTACACGGCATGACAGGCGGCTGACGCGCTGACCTGGACGTTCACGTAGTCGGGCGACCGGCCAAGCATCCCGTTCGAAAACTCGGCGACGATCTCGAAGGCCTTGCGGCGGCGGATCAGATCGTCGCTCGTTTGAGGAATCAGGTACGAGAGGGCGACGGGATCGCCGGTGGAAGGCGACTTGAACGTCATCAAGTCGTGCAGCGCCGGATCGTGCTGCAGATCGTAGAGCGCGGCGATGGTACTCGCGGTCCGGGAGAGTCGCGAATGCACCGTGACGTCTTTGACGCGCTCGCCTTCCAGCCAGATCGTACGGCCGTCCTTCAATCCGGCCAGGTATTCAGCTCCCGTTCGGATCCCCATCGATCGCATCTCCCGTGCTTTACCGTGCGTATGCTAGCGCACGGTCTGTCCCTATTGTGTCTCCATCCGGCGGTCGTCCAGCGTACCCTGACCATGGATGTAAAGCGTCACAGCTCAACGGTTGCCACTACAAAATGCCGACACATCGCTCGATAGGTTCGAGCGTTGGACTGACTGACGAAGAGCTTGCTTCATCTACCCTAAGGATCCGCCCCGAACGACGGCGCTAGCGCCGTTCGGGGCTGACCGCCTGGCCGCCATCAGTCGGGACGGATTGCGAGGCGACCGTTCCCGTCGGTTCAAGGCCAGCCGCGTCGGCGTCGGTCGATTGCCGTTTCGTGGGAGCGCCACTCGGATCCCACTGCGGTGCTGCAAGTACATCAGCGCCCTGGCGGTGATCGCCGCCAGCAGGAAGAGAATGACGACCGAGAGCGCCAGGTCGACCGACGTGAGTCCGGGCACGTTGCTGCCGAGCAAGATCGAGCGGATTCCCCAAACGCCGAGGACCAGGGCTCCCGAATTTATGACGAGTTGATTGAGCCGCATGAACACCGCGTACGCCGCCGCAGCAGTGATGAGCAATACCAGCGAGACGGTCAGCAGCTGCAGATAAAGGGGGCGGCTGAACGTTATGTCCGTTGCCGCGATATAGATGTACTGAGGACCGTCCGAAAAGATACTCGCCGGGTCGATCATTTTTAGCGTGGAGATCGTAATACGCGGCGCCTGCATATGCATTGAGAGGAACAGATGTCTGCCGTCTTCCACTACCTGCTCCGGCGTCAAAGCCTGTACTCTGCCGTCCGGATATACCCGTTGCAATATCACGCCCAATGTCAAGCGAAATCGGTCAAACGGGTACCGTATGGGATCGCCCGCGACCGGTAGCTTTATCGTTTGCGAAACCTCAGCCGGGCCGGGTGGCAGAACCATCGCCTGGGCCGGGGGCAGCCCTTCCCCATCCTGGCTCTTTGACGGGACGGAAACGAGCAGGATACGGTCGCTCCAGGTACAGCCTTCGTCGCAAGTGTGGTGGCCGGAGATCCTGATGCTCGCCTCGCCGCCCCATTCGTCCACACCGATGACGTTAAAGTGCAGGTTCGAATGATTAGTTGCCTGTGGCCCTCCCGGGGTCAGCGAGTAGAGGTGGTGTATATACATTTTATAACACGCCCAACGGGATGGCGCGTGTGGTAAATTGCTCACTGCAACTGCGGTCACTCGGAGGAGAGAGTATCGATGACTGCGCAACCCGAAACGCTCGTTACCCAGGAGATGCTGGACCGCAAGGGGGTATGGAGTCCGCCACGCGTGTCGCCGCCGATCTCGCTCTCCGACATCCGAAAGTGGGCGATCGCGGTGTACTGGCCGGAAAAGCCGCCGCGGATCTTCTGGGACGCAGAGTATGCAGCCACCACTCGCTGGCGCGGCATTATCGCACCCCAGGATTTCAACCCGTTCGCCTGGCCGGTCGACCGCGATCCGATCCCGGCGGCACGCGCCACGCCGCGCGGCGGCGGACCCGGCACGCGTGGAATGAACGGCGGCCAGACAGACACCTACGGCGTGCCGATGTGGCCGGGCAATGTGATCACCTCGCAAAGCGCCCTTGTGGACTGGGAAGAGAACACCGGCCGGCTTGGACTGACGCTCTACGTTTACAACGACAACCGCTGGACCAACCAGAGAGGCGAGATCGTCAAGACTCGTCGTTCGGTCGGCATCCGTTACTAACCTACACGGCAACGTCGCTTTCGAGGAGCAGATCATGACGGTAAACGTCTATTTTGAAGACGTCGAGGTTGGGCAGCAGATTACGCCATGGGGCCGCAAGACCGACTTCATGAACTGGAACCGCTACGCCGCGGTTAATGACGAGTTCGTGTACTTCCATATGGACGACGAGGCCGGGCGGGCGGCCAAAAACGAGCAGGGCGCTTTTGGCATGGGCAACCTGCGTTTCACGTACCTGCTCAACATGCTGCGCGACTGGGCCGGCGACGAGGCGGAGATCCGCCAGCTAGGCTGCCAGTACCGCGCCATCAACCAGAAAAACGATGTCCTCACCTGCACCGGCACGATTACCGACAAGAAGGTCGAGAACGGTGAGCACCTCGTCTATCTCGAAGTGGATGTGATGAACCAGGACGGCAAGCCCACCGCCCCGGGCTCCGCGGTCATCGTCTTGCCGTCGCGGGGGTGAGGCCTGCCCCCACGACTGCCAACTGCCTACTGCCCACTGCCCATGGTTAGCCTCACCGCCGGGAGCTCGGCCTCACGCACAGCCTGATTGAGGGCCGGCACTTCGGTTTCGTTCACTCGCCTCAATCGCCGAAGCTGTTCGTCGATCCGCCCCGATAGCTCCTTGAACACCTCATATGCCTGCTGCGGCGGCACCGCATCGGCGCTGGCGACGACGCTGGTGAGCGCCGCCAATTTGGAATTTAGCCGGCTGGGAAAATGGATCGAGTCGAGCTGGCCGACCGCGCGCTTCTGGATCAATTCTTCCTCGATCGCCTCCAGACTCCGCTTGAGGCCCCGAGCCGCATCGCGCACTTTCTCTCCCTTCGCCTCGTCGCCGGCGCGCTTTAGCCAGCCGTCCACCTGTGCGACCGCGTCTCGGACCTGATTGATCGCGACGTGCGTCTCGGCCAACTTGTCGCGGACCTGGATCAGCAGTTCGAACTGGGCGTCGAAGTCTTCCTGCGTTGCCGCGATGCGTGGATCCTTGACGATCTCAAACGGCTCTGTGATCGTCTTACCGTCCACGGCCAGTCGCACCTGATATCTGCCGGGAGGCGCCACCGGCCCCGCAAGGCTGGTTTCGGTCGTCTTGTCGTCGGGCACCTTTGTCGCGTCGGGGTAGCGCATGTTCCAGACGAAACGATTGCTGCCGGCTTCCTTCGAGACCCGAATCTCTTCGACCGCTTCCGCCATCGCCCGACTGGACTCGACGCCTTCTTCGCCTTCTTCTCCGGCAGGCTCGGCCGCGTCAGAGACCTCCACCTCTTCTTGCTTGCTGCTAAATGTCTTAATCTCGTTCCCCTGTGCGTCCAGGATAGTCAGCTTGACCTCGCCCGCGGGCTTCTCTTTGAGGAAGTAACTGACCACCACTCCCGCCGGTGGATTTTCGCCTGCGTCGAGAAAGGTCCGCTCGATCGTCCCATCGGGCTGCTTTTCTTCGAAAAATGTGAGTGATGCTCCAAGACCCATCGAATAGTTCTTCCCCGGACCTCCGGGCCGTCCGGCGCCCGGCAGCGGCCTTGCGCGCACCGTTACACGCGGCTTGAAGAGGTGTACCTGTTTCCGTGCAATCTCGTCCGCTGCCTGGCGCAGCGGCGAGAGGTCGTCCAGCACCCAGAACGAGCGGCCGTGGGTCGCGACCACCAGGTCTGAGTTCTTTATCTGGAGGTCGTGTACAGGCGCCACGGGGAGGTTATTCTGCAGCGGCTGCCACGAGGCGCCGTCGTCGAATGAGAGGTGGACGCCCGACTCCGTGCCCGCGTACAGCAGGCCACGTCGCTCTGGGTCCTCGCGCAGCACCCTGGTGATGTCATTCTTGGGGAGACCAGCGGCGATAGATTTCCATGTCTTGCCGTAGTCGTTCGTCTTGAACAACTGAGGGCCTAAGTCGTCGAGCTTATAGCGGGTAGCGGCGAGGTAGGCCGTTGCTGCATCATGCGGCGAGACGTCAATCGAGTTGACCGTCGCCCATTCGGGCAGTTCCGCCGGTGTAACGTCGTTCCAGGTTATGCCGCCGTCGCGCGAGAGGTGGACGAGGCCGTCATCCGAGCCCGCCCAGAAGACGCCGCGTTCGTGCCGCGATTCGGTGAAGGCAAAGATCGTGCAGTAATGCTCCGCTCCGGTCGTGTCACGCGTAATCGGGCCGCCGGACGGACCAAGTTTCGACTCGTCGTTGCGCGTCAGGTCGGGACTGATCGGGTCCCAGCTCGTTCCTTCATCCGTGGAGCGAAAAACGCGGTTGCCGCAGGCATAGAGCACGTTCGAGTTGTGTGGCGAGATCAGGATCGGGAAGGTCCACTGGAAGCGGTACTTTAGGTCCTTCGGACCCCACCCTCCGTATGCTTCGGGCCACACGGTGATGATTCGCGTCTGACCGGTCTCATGGTCGTAGCGCAGCATCGCGCCGCCCCCGCCCGGAGCACTGCCGACGGCGCCGGAATAGACGATGTTGGGGTTGTCGGGCCGCACCTGGATGTGACCGCTCTCCGAGCTGCCAACGGCATAGCATTCGGCGTACGGGATCCCGCCGGCCATCGACCGGGTTGGAACGCAGATGGCGCTGTTGTCCTGCTGGGTACCGTAAACACGGTAGGGGAAGCGGGTGTCGGTATCGAGATGGTAGAACTGGGCGGTCGGCTGGTTGTAGATCGTAGACCAGGTGCCGCCGCCATTAAACGACACACAGGCGCCGCCGTCGTTGCCTTCGATCATGCGCTGCGCGTTCTGCGGGTCGATCCACAGGTCGTGGTTGTCGCCGTGCGGTGTAGTGATCTGCGCGAAATTCCGGCCGCCATCCGTGGACTTCCACATCTTGAGGTTGAGAATGTAGCAGGTCTCGCCGTCTCGCGGGTCGGCAAAGACGTGCATGTAGTACCAGGGGCGCTGTCGAAGATCCCGGTCCTCGGAGATGTTCTCCCAGGTCTCGCCGCCGTCGTCGGAGCGGAAGAGGCCGCCCTTTTCCGCCTCAACCAGCGCCCACACGCGGCCGCTCACAGCGGGCGAGACGGCGACTCCGATGCGACCTTTGAGGCCTTTCGGCATCCCTTCGTTGTTGGTGAGCTCAACCCAGGTGTCGCCGCCATCTGATGACTTGTACAGGCTGCTACCCGGACCGCCGCTACTCAGGCTCCACGGAGTTCGGCGTACCTCCCAGAAGCTCGCGTAGATCACTCGCGGATTACGGGGGTCGATCGAGAGGTCGACGGCGCCCGCGTTCTCGCTGCGGAACAACACCTGTTCCCAATTCTTGCCGCCGTCCTGGGTACGGAAAACGCCCCGCTGTTTGTTCGAGCCAAACGCGTGCCCGAGCGCCGCGACGAAGACAATGTCCGGGTTTCGCGGGTGTATGCGCACGCGGCCGATGTGGCGCGTGTCTTCCAATCCGAGGTGCGTCCACGTTCGTCCGGCGTCCGTCGAGCGGTAGACGCCGTCGCCGTGAATGACGTTGCCGCGGATGCAGGCCTCTCCGGTACCAACATAGACGACGTTGGGATCTGACTGCGAGACGTCGATCGCCCCGACGGGAGCCGTCTTGAAGTAACCGTCGGAAACGTTCTGCCAATAGGTGCCGCCGTCGGCGGTCTTCCACACACCACCGCCGCAGGCGCCAAAGTAAAACGTCATTGGGTCAGAAGGATCGCCCGCCACAGCCACGACCCGCCCGCCCCGGTGCGGACCGATCGACCGCCAGCGCATCGACTTCAGCAAGGCTTGATCTACCGGCATCGCGTTCACTCCGACTCAATCAAACAGGATATCTAAATTGATGCGGACACCGGGCAGCGCTATTGGCTCAATTATCCCGTCGCGATGAACAGATTCGATGTAGCTGCCATCTAATTGACGCCGCCAAGCCGTTAGCGTGCCCTCATATGGATGCAGGCGCCAGATTTCCGCATCGCCGCGTCGTTGGTACTCTTTTAGCTTTACCTCTACGTCGTATTCGCCCGTCGACGGCGACCAGATTTCGATGACCAGGGGCAGGGGCTCCTCACAGACTTCCAGTCTGCGACCGGTCTGGCGCCCGCGCTCGATCAGCGCCGCAGGAATGACAGCAACGTCAGGAATGTAGAACGAGCCAGGCTCGATACGCGTACGGCTTGAGTCCATCGCGACTTCGAAGGCCCGGCGATCCAGTTGCAGGATCAGCTCTGAAGCCACTTTCCGCATGAGACGATTATGGTCGAACGTCATGGCAGGCTTCTGACGCAGGCGACCACATTCAAGCTCCCAATGTCCATCGTCATCCTCTAATGCCACCTGCTCATAGGTCGTCGCACTGACTGCCATACGGGTCTCCAAGGAACTGGACATCATTGCAGATATTGCCTGACGCACGTGACTCCGCGACAAGTATAGAGGATACCGATCACGGACAGCCCAATCGCATTTGCGGCAACCGGAACCGGAATTCGTAGATGACAAACGCGCGACCGCTGCTCTTCACGATCGGACATTCCACGCGATCTATGGACGATTTCCTCGCTGTATTGCGAGCCCACGGAGTGGAGACCCTGGCGAACGTCCGCACCATACCGCGCTCGCGCCACAACCCGCAGTTCAGTCGCCAGTCGCTTGGCTCGGCCGTTCCGGACGCTGGAATCGATTTCTTACATCTGCCTGGACCACGCCAACCTCTCCTCGCTCATGGACCTTGCCGAGGAAGCACGGGTTGCAAATCATGTGCGCCGGACTACGAGGCCCAATAACTGCTCTCGACCCTTGAATGAGCCCGATACCGCGCTCTTGCCCGGCACGTTGAAGGTGAAGTCGTCCGCCAAGCGGAGCTGAACCTCGGATAGCGACGAAGGCCGGGGCGCTCTGCCCCGGCCTTCGTGTCCAGCGACTGCTTGCCCTGCTATGGGCTGACGGTGATCGTGCCGCCGTTCAGGCTGATCGCCCAGGCCCCCTGGCCGGGGACGATCACGCTGGCCTGCACGTAGGCGCCGGTTCCCGGATTCCAGGTGACGACGCTGTCCGCGCCACGCACGGTCAGCGTCTGCGTCGCGCTCGGGTTCCCGACCATCACCCACTGGCTCGGGGGTGCCGAAATCGAGGCGCTGGTCGTGCCCTGACCGTTCAGCGAGAGGGTGGTCGGCGCGTTGAGGAAGCACCAGTAGCCCTGGCCGTTGACGATGCCGCTCGTATTCGGCACCACCTGGTAGGCGGTGTTGCCGGCCTGGAAGGTGTACAGCGGGCCGTTACACTGGCTGAAGACCGAGCCGGACGGTCCGGAGACCAGGTTCCAGCCGGCCGCAACGGCGATGGCCGGCCCCGCGGGCCCTGAGATGGCGATGGTGGTGCTGGTGGAGGCGACACCGCCGGCGCAGTCGGTCACGGTGAGCGTCACTGTGAACGTGCCGGGGCTGGTGTACGTGTGGGTCGTCGCGCTGGGAGTCGCGCTCGTCTGCACCGGCGAGCCATCGCCGAAGTCGATCTTGTAGCTCGTGATGCTGCCGCACGAAGCCGTGGTCGTCGCGGTGGCGGGGGTGAACGTCACCGACTGGCCGACGCTGCCGCTTGTCGGGGGGTTCACGAAGGCCACGTTCGCCGGCACGATCGGTGTTGTCGCCCCAAAAGTGAAGCTCAAGGCATTACTGGTGCCGCCTGGGGTCACCACGGTCACGTTAGCCGCCGTGTTCGGCGCCAGCGTGGGCGCGGTTACCGTACAGCTCGTCCCAGTGGAACAGTTGACGCTCGTCCCGGGTGTCGTGCCGAAGTTGATGGCGGTTGCGCCGCTGAGATTGGTGCCGGTGAGAGTGACGCTGGTTCCCGCCGGTCCGCTCGACGGGCTGATAGTAGCGAGGGTCGGTGCCGCGACGGTCCCGATCGTGAGGGTCTGCGGCAATCCTGGCGACGGTATGAAAGGGGATCCCGGCAATCCACCAATTGGAGCGTTGGCGTTGTCGGTGATCACCATGGTAGGTGCTAGTGCGACTGTGGCAGGAATCTGTAGCACGTTGATTCCCGAGACGACCCCTACAGGGACGAACTGCCCTGTCCCTGCCGCGCAGGTATAGGTCAGCGTTGCGGTGGGGCCTGGGGCCGAAACGACGCCCGCAAGCGGCACGCATGTGCCGATCTGATTTGGTCCAGGGTTAATCTGGACGGTCACGCCGCCGAAACCCGGCGTTATCGTGATCGTCAACGTCCCCCCGGGAATCGTCTGGACGGAAGTTGTTCCACTGCAGGTGAACGGCGAATTCAGATTAAAGCATGTTACGAGTGGTTCGACGGTGGGCGGGCCCGACGGCGGAAAGAGGGACTGCGGCCCGTTCGCGTTGTACGTGACCGTCTCCGTGATCGGCCCGTTGAGGACGTCGAAGGTTTCGCCGATGATCGAGCCGGCACTCAGTTGACTGGGGCAGGTGTAGGTCACGGTGGCTACCGGAAATATCGCCGTCGTGGTACAGGGCGCCAGCCCAGAGGTACCGGTGATGTGGACATTACTGGTAGTGACGGCAAGCGTCAGTGTGCCGCCGGCTACGACCAAGTCTCTGGTCGGGAACTGGTAGGGTAACTGCGCTCGGACTTCACTCACGCCGACGCCAAGGCCGCCGAGCAGCAGAGCGACAAGCGCAACGGCCACGATTGCCCCTCGACGGGCGCCACCGCACCAGTGCCATCGCTGGTAATCAGCATTCCTCTGCGCGAGTTTGGCGACTGCCACGGACTGCAGGTCCTCATTCGTCAACGTGGGTTGTGCTGCCGTACTCATGGGGCCTCCTGTTCATTTGGCCGCGCTCGTCTACACACCGCGGCGCGCCATAACCGTAACATTGGTTGAGCTGGCCGTATGTAAGCCAATCAGACGTGCTGTCCTCTCACTATTTCAGGAGAGCGACGCATGTCTCTCGGCTGGCGCTCCCAACCGGAGCGGGTGAGACGGGCCGGCAGGTAAGTGCAGGCGTATTCGCTAAGTGCGGAGAGCCGACCATGCGCGGCCTCTCGCGCAATTGCCGCTAGTACAGCCTGGCAAAAATGGTTGCCTGGCTCCGACGAGCGGTCCGAGGGAATTGCCTGGATGACACGTCCCAAATTAGGAAGCCATTTCAGCCGACCTGCACCAGCGCCGACTCTCCACCCGTGTCATTTCCGGGCGGTCTGACGAGCTGTCGAGTTGCCCCGAATTACTAAGAGTGTACCAGATTTTGTGATTCGTGTTTTTCGACTGGGCGAAGTAAGTAATCCGAATGGTGCCTTGTTCCAATCTCCTGCCCGCTTCGCGACCTTCGTCCACGACACCCCGTGGCGGTCACTGACTGGTCAACCATGTTTCCCGGCGGCCCGCATCTGTCGCTGTGCCCGCCACTCGTCCTCGAGCATGCCAAACAGCAATCGATCCCACCATCTGTCTTTGTAATGCACTTTGTCTCGGAGCCTCCCCTCCGGCCGCATACCGATCTTTTCCAGCACCCGCGCCGATCCGAGGTTGTCGGCCACGCACCGGGCCCAGACGCGGTGCAGATGCAGCTCCGTAAAGCCGAAGTCCACAATGGCGGTTGCGGCTTCCGTCGCGTATCCCTTGCCCCACTGCTTCGGCGAAAGCTCGTAGCCGATCTCGGCTTCGTGCGCGCCGGCGGACGCCATCCGAACGCCGCAGTTGCCGATCAATTGACCGCTGGACCTCAAGACAACTCCGACCTGATACTTGATGCGAGGCCGAGGGTGTTGCAGCGCGATCTGCCTTCGGACGAACTCCTGCACCACCGCCGGGGTCCTCTCCGTCCATTCGTAGTAGCGCAAGTAGAGCGGATCTTCCTGGTACGCAAGGACGGCCGGCCAATCGCCCTCTTCGAGCTCGCGCAGTTGCAGCCGTTCGGTTGTAAGCTGTATCGCACCCTCCCTCATAGCACGACTGCTCGATTGCAATGCCGTGGTTCACGCCTGTTAGATTCAGGCGCGTCGCCAGGTAACACACCGCCCGAGACGATCCACTCCTGAAGCCGGTCAGCCTCAATATGAACGCCCCGCTTAAACCGCCGGGCCAGCGGGCCAGTGATGGTTGTCTTCCCAGCGCCGGGGGATACCGGTTATCAGCCAGACCTCAGACAGCTCACTCACAGCTCTAGCCTGGTGCTGCCCCCCGCATCGAGATGCACGGGCACATCCACACGGCGGGTGTGCAGGCGGCACTCGTCGCCTTTGCAGCTCGCGGCACGGACGTCGAACGTGAGGGTGCCGGCGCCGTCCGCGCCGGTCGCAACCACGATTTCGGCCGGGAGTGCGTTTAGTGCCCAGCTCCGCGCGCCAGCGGCGAGCAGACGCGGCGGGTCGGCGCTGACGCTCACACGTACAGGTGGACCGTCGCTCGGGTCGAGCTCGTCGTCGCCGATATCGAGCGATATGCATACGCAGACATCCCCTGCCGGCGCCAACTCGCGCGAAACGTCGCTTTCGGCGCCCGCCGCGGGTAGCGCGAACGGCTGCAGATCGCCGCTCGCCGCGTCCACGAATACGATGCGGTGATGGTTCGTATCGGCAACGGCCAGACGGCCATCAGGGAGCACGCACAGGCCGCCGGGTTCATCGAGACCGTGCACCGGGATGGTCGACAGCCGACCGTTGCGCCAGGCACGCACCAGCGAGTTGAACGTATCGGCTACATAGATCGTACCGTCGGCCGCGGCGGCTACACCGAGCGGATGCTGCAAGCGAGCCTTTTCGCGGTCTCCATCAGCCGAGCCCCATTCGAACAGTCCCTGGCCGACGAGCGTCGTCACGACTCCATCTCTCAACCGACGCAGAGCGCTGACCTCAAAGTCGGCGAACACCAGCGCCCCGTCGGGCGTCACCGTGAGTCCGCTGGGCTGGGCGAGCAGGGCTTCGAGCGCAGGGCCATCGACGATGTTTTCTCCGGATGTGCCCGCCAGCACGCGCGCGCCGCTCTGGTCGATGATCCATAAGCGGTGCCGGCCGGCCTCGGCAACGGCGATACCACCCTGCCAGGGAGCCACGTCCCAGGGAGAGCTGATTCCGGACGCCAGCACGTTGCGTTCGCCGCTCCGCAGATCTACGGCGAGCACCTGGTCGGCAAGACAGTTGGCGATCACGAGCCGGTCGCCATCGAAGAAGAGGCCTTGCGGATCGTGCAGCCCGTCAATCTCACGCTCGATCTCCCCGCCGAGGGTCACGACAAGCACGCGGTCGTGGCCGGTATCGGCGATCGCCAACCGCCGCCCGCCGTCCGAGGCAACTTTGCCGGGAAAGGCGAGCGTGCCCGCACCCTCTGGCGAGCCGCGACGCGTTGCAGTGCCCGCGAGGCGGATCGGCGTGTCGTTGCCAAGGGTGCCGTCCTCGCGCCCTTCCTCTATCAAGGCGGAAACGGCCTGCATCAGCGCCAGACCATGACCTTCGCCGGATACGACACCACGAACGGCGCCCGTGGTATCGATCAGCACAAGAGTCGGCCAGGAACGAATCGCGTAGCGTTGCCACGTGATCATGTCCGGGTCGTCCAGTACGGGGTGGGTGATGCGATGGCGGGCGACCGCGCGCACGACGGCCTCGTGATCGTGCTCTTCCGGGAACTTGGGCGAATGCACGCCGATAACGACAAGGTCGCGGGGAAATGACGCCTCGAGCGGGCGCAACTCCTCGATGATGTGCAGGCAGTTGATGCAGCAGAACGTCCAGAAATCAAGCAGCACTACTTTGCCGCGCAGCTTAGCGATGCTCAACGGCTCGGCGGCGTTTATCCAACCACCCGCGCCGGCCAGCTCAGGCGCGTTCACCCGCCCGCCGCCACCACCGCGCTCCTGTGTCATGCCGTACGCTCCCGATTCATCCGTCTCAAGACCCTCTTTTCAGTGTAGCGCGTGGCCGGTTACTGGACTGAATCCGATCTGAGGACGCGGTTACCATCGGCGCCCACTATACTTTGCCATGCCGAGAACGGATGTGAGCGCGCGGCCCTACAAACCGATTGAGGTCTGCCTCCCTTTTGCCGCGACTTTGACATGGCAGGCGGTTCCGCTCCGCTCTACTATCGGCGAGTCATGACGGCACGACACGCGACTAACTGGTTACTTGGGCGTGCTGGCGCGTTCCGACCCATGGGGGCTATGATGCTGCATGCTGCGTTTCCAACGGTCACCGCCGGCCGGCTGCCTCGAACCGAAGAGGTCAACGGCGAGCCGATCACCGTGCGATTGATGACGCCCGCTGACGCGGCCAACCTTCATACCTTCTTCCAGGAGATGGCCGAGGAGCGTCCGCAAGACCTGCTGTTCTTACGCCGCGACGTCACCAGCGGAGCCGAGATCGACAAGTGGATGCTGGAGATCGCCGCCGGAGAGACGATCACCGTGCTGGCAGTGGCGGAAGGCCAGGTGCTGGGCGAGTGCAGCCTCCACCGCAACGATGTGCCGTGGACGCGCCACGTCGGCATCATTCGCGTCATCGTCGATCCACAGCAGCGGGGGCGTGGATTGTCGCGGTTACTGTTGGCGGAGATGTGCGCCATCGCCCTGGAATGCGGCATCGAGCGGTTAGTTGCCGAAATGATGTCTGAGCAGAACAGCGCCCTCGGGCTGTTCGGTCGGCTGGGCTTCCGCGAGGAAGGCCGCTACCAGGCGTTTGCCCGAGACCAGCACGGTGAACTGCACGACCTGGTCGTGATGACCGGAAGACGGCCGGAGATGGAGAGCCTGGTAGCCACTCTCGAGGCAGGCTAGCCGAGCTTCGCCGGCCAGCCAAAAACCCTGTGATACGCTGGCTGGCAACCACAAGCGTGCGGCGCAATCCGCATGATCCCCTCACGAAAGGTTGGCTATGACCGCCACAAGCGGAGTGGACGCGGCTTCATTTCGACTGCCCCACGATGTCATCCCCAGGCGATACGAACTCAGGCTCATTCCCGACATTCCCAACCGTAGCTTCACCGCCGAGCAAAGCGTAGCGGTCGAAGTACGGCAGCCGGTGCGGCAGATCGTGTTGAACGCGATCGAGTTGGATATCCACACGGCCGCGGTCTCGCGCGCCAACGGCAGACCGATTACCGCGTCTGTGACGCTCGACGAAGAAACCGAACGCGCGACGCTGGCCTTCGCGCAGGAGATTCCGCCAGGAGACTGGACCCTGCACCTCACGTTCACCGGAACGCTGAACGACAAGCTGCGCGGTTTCTACCGCAGCACCTACTGCGACGCGAACGGCGAGGAAAAGGCGATTGCCACCACGCAGTTCGAGTCGACCGATGCGCGGCGCGCCTTTCCTTGCTGGGACGAGCCCGCGTTCAAAGCCGTTTTCTCGATCACCTTATTGGTCGATCCGGGCATGACCGCGATATCAAACGGCTCGGTACAGAGCGAAACCACGGATCAGGCAACGGGAAAGCGGACGGTCAGGTTCAGCGACACAATGCTGCTGTCGACCTACCTGGTCGCCTTCATCATCGGCGAGTTTGAGGGTACCGAGCCCGTCGACGTGGCCGGGACGCCCGTGCGCGTTTGGGCGACACCCGGCAAACAGCAACTGGCCGGCTATGCGCTGGCGGCGGGCAGCCACGCCGTTTCGTTTTTCAACGGCTATTACGGTATCAACTACCCAGGTGACAAGTTGGACCTGATCGCCATTCCCGACTTCGCAGCGGGCGCGATGGAAAACCTCGGGGCCTCCACATTTCGCGAGAACCTCTTGCTGCTGAATCCAGAGACCTCCACCCACGGCGAGTTGGAGCGGGTCGTGGAGGTCGAGGCGCACGAAATCGCGCACATGTGGTTCGGTGACCTGGTAACGATGCGCTGGTGGAACGGCCTCTGGTTGAAAGAGGCGTTCGCAACCTTTATGGCCATGCTTGCAGAGGACGATTTCAAGCCCGAGTGGGAAGTTTGGACGGCGTTCGGGCTCTCGCGAGCGGGAGCGATGCTCGTCGACGGCCTCAACAGCACGCGCTCAATCGAGTACACCGTGGTCAAGCCGGAAGACGCCGCCGGCATGTACGACGTGCTGACGTACGAAAAGGGCGCCGCGGTGCTGCGCATGCTGGAGCAGTACCTTGGCTCGGAGACCTTCCGCAGGGGGATCAACCTCTACCTGGTGAAGCATTCGTTCGGAAACGCCGAAACCAGCGACCTGTGGGACGCGCTCGAAGAAGCATCCAACGAGCCGGTTCGGAAGCTCGCCGATTCGTGGATCTTTCAGCCCGGTTACCCGCTCGTGAGCGCCGATTATCGCGACGGCGCGCTAACGCTGGCGCAGCAACGTTTCCTGTATCACCGCGAAGGCGAGGCTTCCGACCAACTCTGGCAGGTGCCGGTAGCGATTCGAATCGAACGCGATGGTGAATCCGGCACGGAGAAGGTTCTCCTCGGCGATCGCGAGCAGCGCGTTGAAATTCCGTCCGGTTTCCGCTCGATCACCGTGAACGCCGGTGGGAACGGCGTTTTCCGGGTTCGCTATTCGCCAAACTTACTCTCGAAGCTGACCGCCGATCTTCGCAGCAGCCTCTCGCCAATCGAGCGATTCAACCTGGTAAGTGACAGTTGGGCGAACGTCCTGGCAGGCTATACGCCGCTCAGCGAATTTCTCGACCTCACGGCGCTGTTTCGTGATGAGGACGACGTGAACGTTTGGGCGATCATCCTCGGGGGTTTTAGCCAGGCGCGCCGCATCATCGACGACGCGAACCTGCCATCGCTGCAAGCGCTGGTGCGCGACCGGTTGCAGCGGATGTATAAGAAGATCGGCTGGGATCCGAAGGAGAGCGAAAGCGACCTCACGAAGCAGCTACGCGGGCAGATCGTCGGCGCACTCGCCACCCAGGGCAACGACCCCGAGGTCCAGCAGAAGGCGCGCGATCACTTCGCGCGCTACAAAGAGGACCCGACTTCGGTAGACGCCAATGTGGTTGCCGCCTGCATCGGCGGCGTGGCATATACCGGCGGTCCGGAAGAATACGCCGACTTCTGGCAGCGTTTCAAGAACGCCGCCACGCCGCAGGAAGAGCGTCGCTTCCTCTTCTCACTGCCCGGATTCCGCGACCCGGCACTATTACAAGAGTCACTGGACCGCGCGTTCGCTGGGGAGGTCCGCACCCAGGATGCGCCTTCCCTCATCAGCCAGACCTTCTACAATCGGGCCGGCGGCGAGCTTACCTGGCGCTTCGTGACGCAACATTGGGACGAACTGCTGCAAAAGTTTCCGGACAATACGATTATGCCGATGGTCGAAGGCATAACTGCCCTCACCAGACCCGAGCAGGCGAAAGAGACCCAAGCGTTTTTCGCCGATCACAAAGTCCCTGACGCGGGGAAGCGGCTGGACCAGGCGCTCGAGCGCCAGCGGATTGGCGTCGCATTCCGCGAGCGCGAAAGCACAAGGTTAGTAGAGTACTTGCGGGCCCCCTAACCCCCATCCCCTTGCCCCCAATACTGGGGGGAAGGGGCGATCCCTGGGTGCACGGCTCGGCCGGCGTCGGGCATCCCGTGTGTCCTGTACGTCCAAACTCAATTGCTAACCCCCGTGTTAGCTCCCTCTTGCCCCCAGAATTGGGGGAAAGAGGGCCGGGGAGAAAGGGGGCCGTCCCGACTGCCCTCACACAGTGATGATCTCAGTCTCGTAGTCCACGAGCTCCACGTCGGGACGGTTGCGCTCGATCCACTCGATGACCGACGCCAGCATCTGGTCAGCGTGACGGGAGTCGTTGGAGATGCAGCAGACGCCGATGCCGGCGATTTGCCAGACGTCATTGTCGTCAACCTCGGCAGCGGAAACGTTGAACTGGTTCTGCAACCGGGCAACGATCGACTTCACCACCTGCCGCTTGCCTTTCAGCGAGTGGTTTTCGGGCAAACGCAGAGTAATGTGACAGACGCCGATATGCATCGATCTTCAAAATGGGGCCGGGGAGATTCCCCGGCCCCATCAGCTACAGCCTCTTTACTGGTTACGGGCGAGGTCCGCCTGGACCGCCGCGCCTTGGACCGCCGGGCCCTCCCGGCCCGCCCGGGCCACGACCCATCGGCCGGCCGCCGCCGGGTCTTCCGCCTCCGCCCGGCCGGCCACCGCCGCGGCCAGCCATGAGCGATCCACCACGCTGGGCGCCGAAGCCACCATCGCCGTTGCCATCAGGCGAAGCGCCGTTTTCGCGGCTGCCGCCCTCCATCAACGCACGGCGAGAGAGATTTATGCGACCCATGTGGTCGATCTCGGTTACGACTACCGAAACCTCGTCGCCAAGCTTCACTTCATCCTCAACCCGGTCGATGCGATGGTCGGTGAGCTCGGAGATGTGTACCATCCCATCTTTATTCGGCAGGATCTCGACAAAGGCGCCAAACGGCATGATGCGCACGACTTTGCCGGTGTAAACCTGGCCGATTTCGACTTCCTTGGTGAGCCCTTCGACCATCTGGATCGCCTTGCGGGCGCCCTCCTCGTTGGCCGATCCAATGAAAACACTGCCGTCGTCCTGGATGTCGATCGTGGCTTTGGTTGCTTCGATGATGCTGCGGATCGTCTTGCCACCGGGTCCGATGACCGCGCCGATCTTCTCCGGGTTGATATGGATCGTGTACACGCGCGGCGCGTATGGGGACATCTCCTGCCGCGGCGCGGGCAATACTTCCAGCATCTTTTCGAGAATGAAAAGCCGGCCTTCTTTGGCCTGCGCCAGCGCCTCTCCCATGATCTCCGTTGTAATACCTTTAACCTTGATGTCCATTTGCAGGGCGGTGATGCCGTCCTTCGTGCCCGCGACTTTGAAGTCCATGTCTCCAAGGTGATCTTCGACCCCAGCGATGTCCGTGAGCACCTGGTACTTACTGTCGGACATCACGAGTCCCATGGCGACACCGGCAACGGGCTTCCTAATCGGAACGCCCGCATCCATAAGCGCCAGCGTGCTACCGCACACGCTCGCCATCGAGCTGCTGCCGTTGGAAGAGAGGGTCTCCGACACGAGCCTCAGCGTATACGGGAACTCTTCGACGGGCGGGAGAACCGGCTCGAGCGCTCTTTCTGCCAGGGCGCCATGCCCAATTTCGCGGCGGCCTGGCGAGCCCACGCGCCGCACTTCACCCACTGAAAAGGGCGGGAAGTTGTAGTGGTGCATGTATCGCTTGGTCACTTCCCGTGAGAGACTGTCAATTTTCTGCGCCTCGCCGACGCCGCCCAGCGTGGCGATCGTCAAGACCTGCGTCTCGCCGCGTTGGAACAGACCGGTGCCGTGCGTGCGCGGCAGGACGCCAACGGCGACACTGATCGGCCGGATGTCTTTCATACCCCGACCATCGGGGCGGCGTCCCTCGTTCACGATCGAATTGCGCACTTCGGCCTCGTGTACGCTTTCGAAGACCGCCAGGACCTGTTCCATCTGGAACGTCTCGCCGAACCGCTCCTGCAGCTCAGCGCGCACCTGCTCCTCAGCATCCAGCGCGTTCTTCTTTACACGGGTATCGACGACGGCTTCCATCTTGCCTTGAAGGAAAGCCCGCACCGACTGATCGACCTCAGGGTCGACCGTCTTGGGCGTAATCGCCATCTTGGGCTTGGCAGTCTTCGCGATCAGCTCATCCTGGATGGCGATGATCTGCTTGTTGACCTGGTCGCCAAAGCGGATCGCTTCGAGCATCACGTCTTCGGGCAACTCTTGTGAGCCGCATTCGACCATCATGATCGCTTCGCGTGTCCCCGCCACGATCAGGTCAAGGTCGCTGGACTGCAGTTCGGTAAAGGTCGGCATCGCGACGAACTTGCCGCCGACGCGCCCCACGCGCACGCTGCTCACCGGTCCCTCGAAGGGGATCGGAGAGATCATGAGCGCGCACGAGGCGCCGATTGTGCCCAGCACGTCCGGATCGTTTTCCTGATCCGCCGACAGCACCGTGATGATGATCTGAACGTCGTTGCGGAATCCCATGGGAAAGAGCGGTCGGATGGGGCGGTCCGTGAGCCGGGCGGCCAAGATCGCTTCCGTTCCCGGCCTGCCTTCACGGCGGAAAAAGCTGCCGGGAATCTTGCCTGCCGCGTACAGCCGCTCTTCGTAATCTACGGTCAGCGGGAAAAAGTCGAGCGGCCGCGGTCCCGGGCTTGCCGTAGCCGTCACAAGCACGACCGTGTCGCCGTAGCGTACGGTGACGGCGCCTCCGGCCTGCGCAGCGAGGGTGCCTGTCTCTATCCAGAGGGGCCGTCCGTTGATTTCAGTTTCTACGTATTCTGGCATTGGTTGCTTGTTCTCCATTGCTCGACTGCGTCATGCAGGAGCGGGGCCTTTCGGCCGCTAAGGGCTGGTACGAGGGATCATTCGACCTGCGGCAGGCGCGAAGCCGCACGCCGATGCCTGGGGCTTGTCGGGCGGTCTGGGATTGTGCGATCGGTATGAACATCGTGACGTGTGGAACGAAAATGGCCCCCGTGATTACTTTCGGAGGCCCAGGCGAGCGATGACGCCGCGGTAGCGCTCGACGTCGGTCTGGTTGAGGTACGCGAGCTGCCGTCGCCGCTGGCCCACGAGCTTGAGCAGGCCCCGCCGCGAGTGGAAATCTTGTTTGTGGGTCCGCATATGGTCGGTGAGCTGGAGGATGCGCTCAGTGAGCAATGCGATTTGTACTTCCGACGAGCCGGTGTCCTTCTCGTGGGTCCTGTAGGACTCCACGACCGAGTCTCTTTTCTCCTTGGTGAGCATGCGCCTTTCTTTCGGTGCCCGCCCCCGCAGTCGGGCCGTTTACTATCTCTTCTTATCGTGGCCGATCTTACCAGACCGGAGCCGGGTCCGGCAACGGAGGATGCCGGCGCCGATGTTATGATACGACGGTGTTCGTCGATGCCCACACGCACATCTTTCCAGCCGGCATCGGCGGGCTCAGAGACGAGCTATCCGGGCGCGATGCCACGTTCCGCGAGCTGTACGGCGACCCGAAGGCCAAGCTGGCGGTAGCCACCGAACTGAGCGCGGCACTCGACCGCAACGCCACCGATTTCGCGATCGCGCTCGGATTCGCGTGGGCCGAACCGGAGCTTTGCCAGTGGCACAACGACGCACTGATCGACGCCGCACGCTGGGATCGCCGCATCATTCCCTTCTGCACCGTCAACCCGGCAGCCGATCCGGCCACGGTGCGGCTCGAACTGGAGCGCTGCGCCAAGGCCGGCGTTCGCGGCATCGGCGAGCTGCGGCCGGAATCGCTGGGCCTGGACCTGGCAGGCGCAGCAGGCGAAACGCTGGCACATTGCGCCGAAGAATTTGGCATGATGCTGCTGTTTCACGCCAGCGAGCCGGTGGGCCATAGCTATCCGGGGAAGAGCGGGGGCGACCTCGGGGCACTCTGCCGTTTTATCGCCGCGCACCCGCGCGTGCAGATGATCATCGCACATTGGGGCGGCGGGCTGCCGTTCTATGCACTGATGCCCGAAGTTCGCAAAGCACTCTCGAACACCTGGTTCGACACCGCGGCCACGTCGCTACTCTACGAGCAGAGCGTATACCGGCGCGTGATCGACCTGGTCGGAGCCGGACGGATCCTTTTCGGAAGCGACTTCCCGCTCCTGGGCCCCCGACGCCAGATGCGCGCCATGATGGCCGCGCCGCTATCCGAGCTCGAACAGGCTCAAATCCTCGGGGGCAACGCGGCGGCGCTCTTCGGACTGAAGGGCTAGTATTAGACCCGCGGGGCGCGGATCTTGTTATAGCAGGCGCTGCAGTAGACCGGGCGATCGCCCCTCGGGACGAACGGCACTTCGGTCATCATGCCGCATTCGGCGCAGGACGCCGGATGCATCTGGCGCGGCGTCCGGCCGCCGAAACTGGCGAACGTGCCGTAGCGGACGTACCCGCCGCTATCCTCTGCTTCGAAGTTGCCGTTCGTCATCGTCGACTTGCGTGACGACCGGCATGACGAACAGCGCACCGGATCGTTCGTTAAACCCTTGCTGGCGTAAAAATCCTGCTCACCCGACGTGAAGATGAACTCGCGTCCACAATCACGACACGCCAGCGTCCTATCGGCTCCACTCAAGACTTCCTCCAACCGTGCCCGACGCGACTCCGAGCCGCGATCCCGGTACCATAAAACGGCGGCGGCAAGTGCCACCGCCGTCTACCTTCGATTATACCTTAACCGCGCAACAAGGTATTGCATCTCCTCCGACCGCGTTAGCCAGGCCACCCCGAAGAATGCGATCGCGCCCAACGGAATGCCCACCGCTACTTCGGCCAGATAGCGCACCCCGCGCCGGTCGACCAGCGGCGCGTAGTGACGCATCCATAGCATGACGGCGGCGACCACAACCACCATGATCCACGCAGCCGCCGCCGATCGCAGCGCCGTCCACAGAAGCTTTGCCCCCTCCAGGCCCCCCATGCGCGGACGCAGGAACAAGAAGAGCAGCGCGGCCTCGACCGTCACCGACAGGGACAACGCGAGCGCGAGCCCCTTGTAGCCCATGGGACCGCGGAGCAGCAGGCTGAAAACGAGGTTGAGCACCATGCTGAGCACGGCGAACGCGACCGGTGTCCGGGTGTCGCGGATCGCATAGAAGCCGCGGCTGAAGATCTCGATCAGGGCCTGCGCCGCGAGCCCGAGGCTGTAAAAGAGCAAGGCGCCGGCCGTGACGCGCGTCGCCTCAGCGTCGAACTGACCGTGTTGCAAGACGAGCGATACGATGGGGATCCGGAGAATCACCAGTCCGGCGGTGGCAGGGATCGTGAGGAAAATGATCACCCGCACCGTCTGCGCCAGCGTGCGTCCCACCTCAGCGCGGTCGTCGGCGGCCGCGTGCTCGGCCAGGTGCGGAAAAACCGCGGTCGATATCGCCTGGCCGACCAGCGCCAGCGGCAACACGACCAGCGACCAGGCAAAAGTCAGGCTGGTTATCGTGCCGGCACCCATCTGGGACGCGAAGTAGGTCGTGACGAGAAAGTTGGCCTGCAGCGCCGCGAGGCCGAGCACCCGCGGCAGCATCAGCAGCCCGACTTCCCGTACCGCCGGATCGCGTACATCGGCGGCGCGATAGTAACGCATGCCCACCATCGCTAGACCGGGAAGCTGCACGAGCAGGTGCGCCGCGGCGCCTGCGACCGTCGCGATGGCGAGCAGCGTTACGCCAAACTCCAGGCTGCGATGCGGAAAGACGATCTGATACGCCAGGGCTCCGCCGATGATCCCCAGGTTGTACAGCATCGGCGCCAGCCCGCTGAGCAGAAAGCGGTGACGCGCGTTCAGAATCCCCGAGATCATGCCGCTCACGGAGAAGATGATGGACGCGAGCAGCATCAGGCGGGTGAGGTGTACCGCTAGCGCCGTGATCTCGGGACCGCGGCCCGCCTTCTCTCCTAGCCCCGGCGCAGTGAGCGGCACCAACCGCGGCGCCAACACGAAGGTAATCACCGCGAGCGCGATCGTAGTCAGCGCCACCAGGTTCAGAACCGAACTGGCGAGTCGCCATGCCGCCCGGTCACCGTTTCGAGTGCGAACGTGCACGAACGTTGGAATGAAAGCCGACGCGAGGGTTGCACCGGCGATGAGTTGGAAGATCAGGTCGGGAATGCGGTTGCCAACGTAGTAGGCATCGAGCTCGGGTGGTGTACCGAAGGCGCCGCCTATTGCGGTCGTACGGAGGGCGCCGAGAACCCGGCTGCCGAAGTAAGTAGCCGCCACTAGCAGCGAGGCGATCGCGATCGCCCGGCCCCGGCCACCGGAAGAGCGGCCGGCGGCCGAATCCGCTTCGCCAGACCCCGGGGAGGAAGCCGCCACGCTGAGCCTTCGCGCTGGAGAGTGCGGTGGGCAGCGCCAGCGGCCCGCTGCCGTATCACTGTATCAGCCGCCGTCTGAGCGATGGGGCTGTAGCTAGCGGCCGACCTCGATCATCTCCGCGGGCATGTCGTCCCTTGGAATGATGGCGTTTCGCAGCCGCAACGAGTCCAACCGCGCAAGCTGCGCGAGCCCGCGGCGCGTGTCACTGGCGACCTTGGCGCGATCGCACTGGCGCAGCCGGTATTTGAACAGCCAGTATGTGAACTCCTTGAGCTCACTGAAGCCGATCTCGCTGCCGTGGGGCAGGTCACGCTGATCTCGAAACGTCGCCAGCAGCTCTTCGCGGCCCTTCAGGTAGATGCGGTGAAACACCGGTTCGTCGGTGCGGGCGTCGAAAGCCCACGCGCGACAGCGCTGTTCTTTGTGTACGTCCTCTTCCACGGCGAGTTGCAGCGCTTCCTCGACCGTGACGCCGTAAACAAAGTTGAGGTGGGCTCGATACTTGGCCGGACCCAGCGCCAGTTTCAGCGCATCGGCGTCTATCGCATCTGGAGCCGTTCCGCTGAAAACCAGTGCCTCACGCTCGCCGACCGGGACGAGGTCCGCGACCGCATCGAGCAAGCGTTCCGCCAGCAACAGCCAGTCAAACGCCTCGCCGCCGATGAGGTAGAAGTAATGGCGTTCCTCGACGATTTCATGCGGGACCCGCCATCGCTGGATCGCGACCAGCAGCGCCTTGAACCAGGGTGTCCCCGAAAGCAGCGATTCGCGCAAGCCGGCGATCACGTCTTCAGGCGATCGTGTGAGATCGTCGTAGGTGAGTTGAGTGGCTTGCGTAGTCATCCACGCCACCATATCCGGCGCCTGTAAACCTAGCAAGTAAACAGGGTTCCTACCACCAGATCACATCGTCCATTTCGTCGTCTTCGTGATGAACGTCCGTTGCGGGGGGTTCTTCCCAAATCCCGGTGCCCAGGTACTTCCAACCGGCGTCGGCGAACAAGCAGACGATGTTGCCGTGGTCGATGCGGTGGGCGAACTTGAGCGCTGCGTTCAGCACGGCGCCCGAAGAAGGCCCGGCGAAGATTCCCTCACGGCACATGAGCTCACGTGCGTACTGAAAGGCGCGGCGGCTGCGCACCAGCACTTTGCCGTCAAGCATGTGCAGATCGAGGATGGGCGGAATGTAACCATCTTTCAGGCTCTTGAGTCCCTGCACCTGGTTGCCCGGGTGGGGCTCGACGGCCACGACCTTCGTCGAATGGCTCGCTTCCTTCAAGCGCTTACCCGTGCCCATGAGCGTACCGCCGGTGCCGAGTCCCGCAACGAAGATGTCGACCCGGGGAAGGTCGGCGAGGATCTCCGCACCGGTACCCTCATAATGGGCGCGCGAGTTCTCTTCGTTCGCAAACTGGTCGAGGATGAACCATCCCTCACTCCTGGCCAGCTCGCGCGCCAGATCCATCGCCCGTTGAATTCCCTGTTCGGTCGGAACCCAGATAATCTCGGCGCCATAGACGCGCAGCAGGTTACCGATCTCGGGGAACACATTCTCGGGCACGACCACCTTGACCCTGTAGCCGAGCAGGCGGCCGATCATGGCCAGGGCGATGCCGGTATTACCCGTCGTCGCTTCGACGATGGTCGAACCGGGGGCGATCTGGTTTTGCCGGCGCGCGACGAGCAACATGCGACGAACGATGCGGTCCTTGACGCTCCCGGTTGGGTTCTGGCCTTCAAGCTTGGCAAAGATACGGACGCCGGGCTTCAGTTCAAAGTGCTTTAGCTCAACCAGCGGTGTGTCGCCGATGTGCTCCAGCACGCTGGCACAGAGGTGATGTGGTTGACCATCCACGGTTAGCCTTTCGACGCGAGCGGGCGCGGTGAACTCAGGTCAGGAACTCGCGAACGATCTTGTTGAACTCTTTAGGATGTTCGTACGGAGCCATATGTCCGCACCGCTCGAGTATCCTTAGTTGGGCCCCTGCTATCCACTTGACGGCCCGATAGGCGTGCTTCACCGGAATCAGGCGGTCGTTACGCCCCCAGACGATCATCACCGGCACGGCGAGCACCTTGGTGCGTCGCAGATGGTGGCGCAGCCGGCGCAAGCCGAACACAGAAATATTGCGCCGCAACGCAATCAGAAATGTCCGCCGGTTACCCGGCCGGCTCCAGTGCTGATACACGGCCTGTACGAACTCGGGCGTGATTTGGGTGGGGTCGTATACCTGGTGCTCGAGCGCCCCGCGGACCTGTTTGAGCGTGAACTCCTCGACAAACCGATCGACGAGCGGCAATGTGAGCAGGCGCAACGTCCAACCGATGTCCCGCCCAAAACCGGCGCTGCTAACCAGCATCAACCGCGTCACCAGGTCGGGGCGCTCCACCGCCGCGTGGGCGCACATCAAGCCGCCGGCTGAAATGCCAACGAGTGCCGCCGGCTCGCCACAGACCTCTTCGATGAAGCTGCAGAGATACGAGCCGCCATTTTCGGCGCTGTAATCGGCGTCGGGCAGCTCGGAAAGGCCGTGCCCCGGCAGGTCCAGTGCATAGACGCGGGCGACGGCTGCCAGTTCCTCGATGTTGTGCTGGTAGGTAAGCATCGACCCCCCGACGCCGTGAACCAACAGCACCGGGCGGCCCTCGCCGGCAGCGATGAAGTGCGTGCGGTACCCGGCGACGAGGCGGTAATGATCCTCTACAGCCACCATGCCTTCATCCTAGCGCACGCGCGAACCGCGCCACCATCAGCAATAAGGTAAATTGAATCCATGGTAGTTTGGACGTAAGCCGTCGCGGAGTGGCAGGCCCGAAGGTGACAGGCAATGACAACAGCACAATCGTTGATCGAAGCGGACCGGATGCGGCGCATCCCCGGCATTGTCTTTGCGGATGGAGCGGCGGGCCGTCGCGCTCGCATCGCGGGGACTGGCATCGAGGTCTTCGAGGTGATTCAGCAATACCTGAACGTCGACCGGGACTGGGGTCAGACCCAGGAGACGTACCATTGGCTTACCCCGGAACAGCTCTCAGCAGCCATCGCTTATTACACGGCGTATCCGGAAGAGATCGACGAGTGGCTGACCGAGGCCCGCGAGCTTGAAGAGGCGTTTCTCTCCTCTGGACCCGGCCCCTACTTCCCGCCGTATCCCGAGTCCGTACAGCGCTTGGACGAAAAGTGGGGGGCTCGGCGTCGACAGCGCGGTCTCGTATTCTGAATCAGGCGCCTGCCCGACGCAGATAGTCGACAAGATTTGGGGCCGCACCTTCGGGGTGATCGCGGTCATACTGAAGTAGAGCCTCGGCAATCAGGCGATATTGTCTCTGGTTCCAGGTCGTTGGAACGCAGAGCACTCCGATATGCGCCTCGCCCCGCTTAAGAAGCGTGAAGGTGATCTCTTGAAAGTCGCGACAATCGACCGTCACCAGGCATCGGCCGAGCATAGTCGTGTATCGTAACTGCTCCAGATCATCGAAGCCCCGGCGGTTGAGTTCCTGAGCGCTGGTTACGTCTAACCCGAGCGGCCGAGCGATGATGGCAACCGTCTGCGAAAGATTTTCATCCAAATAAAACCGCATCCCGGCCAGTATAGGCAGCCGACGGTTACGGGCCAGCGAGGAACGATACCCGGCTCAGTCGCGGATTGCACGCAGTACGGGTGCTGGCTGGTGACGCGCAGCTTGTAGTCGACCGTGAAGCTCCGGCGCGTGGGCGCTCGCGGACTTCGGGATCCGGGCGTTCGGGTACTGTCGCCATCGGACGACGGCCTTGAAGGAAAGGACGGCGATCTGTGGGAGTTGGTGAAAGCATCGGGCGCGTGCTCCTGCTCCGCCCTACACCAATTCTCGGACCGCCGCCGTCTCAACCAAGGTTGGCGGACGAGGGCAGGGCTCGGCCGGGGCGGCAACACCTTGTTGCGCGGTAGCGCCACTCCTGCCCGCCTGTCCAACGCGGTTTATTAGCTCCTTCAGGCTGTTAAAGACCCCATCCAGCGCGCCTTCGACCCGCTCGGGGTCCCCATCCGCGGATTGTAGACAGACGCGACAGCGCATCAGTCCACTTTCGTGCCTGTTTTGCCCCGGTCCGTCTGGAAGTTCAGTCTAATTGTCGCGAGGTTGATTTCTAATTGTCGTTGCGGGACAGGCTCCTGTCAGGCCTATTGTGTTCGAAAGCTTACTAGGACACGCGCATCTGTTCCAGGCATCACGGCTACACACGGATTCGCATCCTGGCCATCACAGACATCCCCTGACCATCCAGCAAAGACGTAGCTGTCGTCGCAGGGCGACGCGATGATGATGACTGTCTCGCCCTCTTGGAAGTAGCTGACTCCGTCTGCCGTGGTGTTGCCGCAGCCGTCAACACTCACCGTCAGACTGACGGCCGCACCAGCGCCAACCGTGGAGATACCCTGTACTACGCCTTGGGAAGTTTGTGTCTGGTCGGAGGTACCAAACTGGGGAACTGATTCCGAGTCCACCTGTACCCCGTAGATGGTCCGCAGTCCGGGAGCGGTCGCGCCCACAACCTCCGTGCTTTGAACGGTTCCACCAATCTCGTGCTGCTCCAACAAGGTGTACGTTCCCATGCCTGTACCGGTAACGGTGACCTGGAACTGCCCTAGAACACTATCGGGAAGCAGCACGAATTGTGGCTCCGAGCCTTGGCCCGTGTAGACTGCGCCGGGAATTTCATTGACGACCGCACCAGTGGCGGGGTCGTACCCCGCACGGCGACCATCAGGGGCCGTCACCAGAATATTGGCGGGACTGAACAATCCGAAGAACACCCGATGCAGGCATTCACCAACGTTCAGACAGCTTAGGAGTGCAAGAAGGCGCGTCTGAGGTGCGGGAACTGTTCCCGACTTGATGATGGAGGCGACAACGGCATACGCCTCGTCCGACTTAAACGCGCCTCCGTGGCCCAAATTATCAAGCTGGTCGCCCAGCTTGGCGGTCCAGAAGCGAACATTTGGTTGTAAATACGGCCCCAGATAACTGATGCTGACGGGGACGAAGTCGTCGTCCCAGTTCGTCATTACATAGAACTTGCCGTCGTCCGTCTCACTGCTGATAGCCTTGATGACGTCCGAGCCGGAAGATAAATCTCGATAAACAAGGTCGGCATTGGTGAGTCCTGCTCGGTGAAATAGGGCACCTAATCCCGCAGGAATGGCTGATAGTGCTACTCCACGCAGAGGACTATCAACTGCGATAGCATATTTCACGAGGCTGTCGTTCTTTAGTCCTTGCTCCATGGCATAGGCAGTAATCACGCCACCTAGGCTGTGACTAACGATATCGATGGTTCGGACTTCCGGAATAGTTTCCGCCTGCCGCACGAGTGCTGTCAGAGCCCGGGCCGATGTGGCGATATCCTGATGGTTCTGTGCAACAGTGTAGCTGCTGGTTCCGGCACCCGCGTAACTGAACGGAATTTCATTCACAGGCGAGAGTCCAGGTACCTTACTCACTAGTTTGGTAAAGTCACTCGCGTTACTGATGGCTTCGCAGGTCTGCGATGCGCCGCAAACACTAACTGGTAATACGATGCCCGGCACGAATATAACGACGCGGCCGTCGCTATCCTTGGTTGGTGCAGCGCACGCTCGGACGCCCGCCATACTCGGTAGACAGGTGGCTGACTGGGTGTTCTGGGGTTGTGGTGTTGGTTGGGGAGTCCTCGTTGTAACTGGAGTCGGTGCTGGAGTGTTGGTTGACGGGCACGTTCCACCGAGCGTGACGGGCGTTCTACCGTCTGGACACAGTCCAGATGTCGGCTGGCTAGGCCCCGACGGATTTGAAGGCTGATTCGGCGTCGGCTGATTTCCACCGCTCGGCGGCTGTTGACCCTGCCGCTGCGCAATGACGTACGTAGTTGTGGCCGCGAGTTGGGCGGACGTCGGCACTTGCTGAGATCCGATGGAGATAACAATAAGCGACACCGTATCCGTGCCTACCGGCGGCCCCACGGTGCCGGTAACACACGCCTGTTGGTTTAGCACAATAGGTATAGCTGTGACGACCTGGCTCGTGGAGCCGGGACCCCTGTCGACGACAGAAACAATGGCAGTGTCAGTGATTCCCGGCACATTTACTGCAAAGCAAATAGTGATGGGGTCACCAATGAAATACGTAGCGCCGTTACCACGGTCTACGGTGATAGAAGCTGTAGCAGCAGTGGTCCCGGTGACCGTAACGGTCGTCGTGCTTCTATACGTCTGACACGGTGAACTCGGCTCACAGATGGTGAGCGCATAGCGAACGGTGTATGTGCCTGGGGAGCTATACGCGTGTGTCAGCGGCGCTGCGCCGCCGACCGTGCCGTCGCCAAATTCGATCTGCTCAACGACCGTACTCCCTTGTGGATGGAAGCCGATATTTGCAGCACAAAACACGGTCTGTCCCACAGTTGCCGTCTGAGGGAAACAGCCGACTTGTCCAAACGGAACCTGACCAGCCGTAGTTCGCGGAGTAAGGAGCCCAAGTAGACCCAGCAGTGCAACCAGCGACAGGAGCCAGAATCTGCGAGAGTGCATGGCGGGATACCTCTCTTTCTTCGTGCTGACTACGTCTTCCCCGCTACCACCGCCGCCTCGTTTGGTTCTCTCGGCATGCCTCGCCGGAGCCTGAAAGCGCCGGGTTGGCGTCAGTACAGGCCCCTGGTCGAGCTCTCCAGCCACTCGCTACGGTCCACCACTCCCATGTGCTCCCGCTCACGTCTTGCCGTGGCATCGGCGCATTGGCCTTTGTACCTATCCCGCGTTGGATAGCCGGAGTGTGATTACTATATCCGCTGGCGGAGATACTAGCAACTGCGTTTATACTTGTGCGGATCCTTACTCCGCAAGTCAGGGTTCGCCAGATATGCGGCAACGGCCTTCGGTGTCGTGAACCAGTCCCGCCCCATCTTGACCGCGTGCAGACGGCGCTTGCGTGCCAACAGCCTGAGGTGGGCGTCGCTGATTTTGAACTGAGCCGCTGCCTCCTTGAGCGAGATAAGCCGCTCGTCGTCCAAATAGTAGCGACCAGCGCAGACGCGCTGGACCTACTATAGCCGCGCCATGTGGCACCGTCGTACTCTCCCACAAATCTGTCGTTCTCGTCCCTGGTTAACAGCGCACAGTGACACCATGCAGAGACGGGCCCATGTCCCCGAGCGGTCGAACGCCTTGCTGACCATACCGCACACACGCCGCACACGCGGTGCGACAATTGGGCTCCGTACGCACTCCTTGTGCTGCTTGCCCATGCGACAGTGGTCCCGAGATTGGAGGTCGAGTACAACGTGAGCGAATGGACCGACAGGGAACGAACAGCCTTCTGGACGTTCGTTCGTGGGCGAATGGCCGAGCGTGGTCTCAAGCACGACGAGGTCGCGGCCGACCTTCATCTCGACCGCTCGGCACTCACGCGCCGACTGAATGGTCTTGTCAAAGAACGGCCATTGGAACGTACGGTTCAGCAGCTGGCGACAACGCTACGGCTGGATGACGGGGAGCGTCAGAGGCTATTTCTGCTGGCGACGCGCACGCAGCCGAGTCCAGACGCGGAACAGCGTCCGGTGATGGTGCCTCTGACCGCGCAGCCGCGGAGCAGCGAACCGCCTCACCGATGCGTTACCGCAACGCGGCGGAGCCTTCTACGGATGCTGATATCCATGCTCGTTGCCATAGTCGTGGTATTTACGTTGGTGGGCCTTCGGCCCTGGCAAAGACGACACCAGCCAGCGGCGGCGCATTCCCCACTCCCCGGCGGTCTCTGGATAACCCCCACTGACGGGGATGTGATAGCCGGGCCAATCCATTCTGCCGCCCGAGCCTACCGGACCAACACAACGGACCCGGCGATCGCCTTTGTCCAGTTCACGGTCTCCTGGGAGGGCCGGCCCGGCCCGTGGCTGGTCGCCTGTCGTGTGGTGTTGCCAACGCGCGATGACGTCTACCAGTGCGTGTTCGACCCTTCCGCGGCGGGCTCACCACCCGGCCTGCTGCATCTGAGCTTCGATGTCTACGACCAGGCGACGCCGCCGCACATCAACTTCGCGCCGCACGGGGTGCGGTCCATCCGGTACTCGCCTGAACCCGTCAAGACTTCAAATGACACCCCGTGAGGCGGCAATCGTCGCTTGTCGTTTGCCGACAGGTTGCGATAGCAACGGCGTATGCAGAAACGCCCGGGCTCGCATCTCCAGGCGTTGGTTCGTGGCGTAGACTGCTAGGAGCCTGTCCGAGTAACAGGGATCGACAGGATGCGCGCCGTCTGGGAT
>DAINSK010000020.1:62562-67591 GCA_036741355.1 Chloroflexota bacterium | reverse complement strand
AGGGAAGGGACCGCCGCCACCGGCACCCCCGCTTCCAGCTGAGCCTGCGCCGCCACCGCCGCAGGGGCCGAAGCCGCCGCTGCCGCCGCCGGCGAGTGTGCCACCGCCGCCGCCAACGCCAGGAGCACCTGCACCGCCACTACCCTAAGCCCCGGTGCCGCCAGTGCTGGTGCCGCCGGTGCCGCCGCCACCGCCCGTGCCGCCGGGCGCCGCCGTGCTGCCACCGCCACCGCCACCGGCAGCGACGACGATGCGCGGGTCCGTCGCCGGGTTGCCGGTCGCCAGGCAGGTGCCGCTGGTCACCGAGCAGGTGCGCACGTCCGACGCACCGCCGCCGCCACCGCCACCGCCACCACCGCTGCTGCTGCCGCCCGTGCCGCCACCCAGCGTTCCGCCCGACCCTCCCGCACCGCCGCTGCTACCAGCGGCCGCGGCGCCGGCCACCTCGACGAAGAGCGTGGCCCCCGGCGTGACCGCGATGTCCGCCGTCACCTGTGCACCGCTGCCGCCCGCGCCGCTGGTGCCACCGCTGGCGCCTCCGGTCCCGCCGGCGCCGCCGATGGCGACGATATGCAGGCTGGTCACCCCGACCGGCACAGTGAAGCTGTGCTCCCCCGCCGTGGTAAACGGCGAGCCGGGCACCGATACCGTCGCCGCCCGGCTCACCCGCGCCGGCAGGGCGGCGAGGGCCAGCAGGAGCAGCGTGAAGACGGCGAGCAACGCGAGATGTCTGCGCATAGCGGGACCGTGGCAAGCGTCCCGCGCCGCGCCAGGTTCGAACTCGGCGCCATTCGTCCGAATACGCTCCCTCTTGCCCCCAGCATTGGGGCAGCGAAGCGTGTCCTGGCGAGGGGAAAGAGGGCTGGGGAGTTAGGGGGCTAGAGCGCCATCACTCGAACAGCGCCGCGAGCTCGATGCGCACGCCGGGCAGCGCTACCGGTTCGACCATGCCTTCGCGGTACACCGTCTCGCTATGCAGTCAAGTTCCCAGAAGCCATCGGGGTCCTCCAACGCCACCTGCTCGTAGGTCATCGCACTGATCACCATGCCGCTCTCCACCGCCCGGCGAATCCACCGGCTAACCGCCAGTATACCAGCGCACCGACTGGCCGACCTCTCCCCCAGCCCCTACCCCTACGCCTAACGGGGGGTACTGGTCCCCGATGCAGGGAGGGGAACTTGAATACATCGCTAGTTGCTGCAGAACGTGCTGTAGGGGCGCATTGCCATGCGCCCAGCCCGACGCTGCACCGTGCTCGAACCCGCCCCCCAACGATCGCCCCTCTCCGTTTCGGAGAGGGGAAGGGGGTGAGGTCCCCGCCACTGCAGCCGACTGCCCCCCTACGTCACCTCGATCCGCTCCGTCTGCGACGGCTCCGCGGGGATGCCGCCGGCCGCGGCGATCGTGCCGTTCTCCGCAAGCCAGGTGCGGAAGTCGGTCTCGTGATCGAGGTCGCCGAGGTTGGTCGCGGCGCGGGCGCGCGAGTGGATGCCCGCGTTCACCAGCGCGATCTCGTCCAGCACGTCGCGGGCACGGTCGTTTGGCAACAGCGGCCCCCAGATCACGCGCGATCGGTACGGCTGCATCGACTCGCCCGTGAACTGCTCGTGCAGCCGCAGCGCCATCGCGTTGCGCTGCCGGTAGACGTTGGCGCGGATCAGCCGCTTACGCTGCACGCGTTTGATCATCGGGTCCAGTTCGATCGCAAGCGCCGCGCCCGACCGGGCTCCCGCCGTTCCCGCCTGGCCGCCGAACGCCGATCGCGGCGACTCGCCCAGGTCGTGAAGGATGCGGTACAGGTCTTCAATGTAGTCGAGGTGAATACGTATCCCGCCGTGTTCCACCAGCGACAGCAGATACGCCTTCGTGCCGGGCGGCATCTCCCACACGGCCCCGGGCTCGACCGCGATGTCCTTGCTGTCGGTCACACCCTCGAGGATCGTGATCGGGTTGCCCGATACCTCCAGGATCGCCGAGAGCTGCGTCAGCGCCCGGTTGAGCTCGACGCACGGCTCCCGCACGGCAGCGATGTCGGATTCGCCGAAGAACTGCTTCGGCCGGCGCACGTTCGGGTAGACCACGTACGGAATGAATGCGTAAGGGTTGGGTCGGGAATCCACCAGGGCGCCATCGTGCCAGGTCTCCCACGTTTCGGCCGTCCACACCTCCGTGATCGCCGGATTTCGCTGCGATGACTGCAGGATCTGCGGGTAATACTGCTCCTGCTGGCGAACCGCTGCCGGGTCGATCGTGTAGCGGTGCGCCAGCCGCCAGAACCGTGTGTGGTCGTCGGGATACAGCCAGACGAAAACCCCCGTCACGTCGGGGGCCGTCACCCGCACGCGGTGCTCGTCGGTGTCCCACACCACTTTGAAGCAGCCGTCCCCCAGTACGGCGCAGTCGATCTCCGAGTCGTAGTCAAGCGCCTCCAGGTCGTTTGCCTCGATGATCGCGCGTAGCGCGGCCTCCCGCCTTGCCGCCCGATCCACGTCGTCCGGCCCTTCGGGGTCGATGGCAAACGAGACACCGTTCAGCAGAAACGAGGCGGTCTTGTCGACGACGGTGCGGGCGTAGTTGAAAGTCAGCCGCCGGGCGCGAATGTTGCGGCGCTGCACCGGCCACTGCCTGCCCGCGTAGAAATCCAGATTGGACTGATAATCCTTCATCCGTTGCCGGTCCAGCGTGGCAAGCTGGGCAGGCACGGAACCGGTGGGGGCGGCGAGAGGGGTTGCCGGCGCATATGCATTCATGCGCCGCACTCTCAAACACTCAGCCGGTTAGGTCAAACAGGGATGCGCGGCTCAGGCGCTCCGGCGGGGGGAGCCGCCGGCGAGAACCGCGCCGGGAACGCGCGTTCGTGTGCGAAAGCGGCGCGGGACGCACAAGTTGCGAAAGCCAATACGCATTGCGCGCAGATAGGCCTCGTTGGGACTGATGTGACGGCCCGGGTCCACCGCGGCACTTGGCAACGCCGCCAGTAAAGCCCGTGCGTCATCGTGGCGCCAGACCGCCCCGGCTGGACCGTCGCCCGCCCGGCAGGTCGATTCCGCTCTCTGGTCGATCGTCATTGCGCGGTTCATGATCGACGGTGCCTCACTGCGTTAGTTGCAAAACGATCAGGATAATCTACCAGAGGTCCATGCTCGTCTTACTAACGTGCCGCAGCCGGCCGGCTCGAAGCCGGTCACGTGCAACACGTCTGCACTCAGGTTAGGACCGAATCGAGGGCATGACGATAGCTTGAAGGGGTGACCGTTGCTCGTGCGGGCTACGCCTGATGGATCATGCCGCTACCTATTCCCCGTCGGGGCCGGACAAGGGCAGGCGTACAGTAAATGTCGTTCCCTGGCCTTCGAGACTCTCTACCGTGATGGCGCCGCCGTGTTGCTCGACGATGGAGCGCACGCCGGCAAGGCCGATTCCCGATCCGGGGCGACCGGTGACGTTTCGCGCTCGATAAAACTGCTCAAAGATGTGAGGCAGGTCCGCTTTGGGAATGCCGATACCTTGATCGTGAACTGTCAACAAGGTTTCGAGACCACCGGGTGCCGCGTCACACGCGATTCGAACCGCCACGTCACCGCCGTTCGGGCTGTACTTGATGGCGTTTGAAAGCATATTGCTCAGCACCCGTTCCAGTCGAACGCTGTCCCAGGAGCCGATGAGCTCGGGCTGCTCTGCTTCGACCCGG
Source organism: Chloroflexota bacterium (assembly GCA_036741355.1). Taxonomy (GTDB): domain Bacteria; phylum Chloroflexota; class Dehalococcoidia; order CAUJGQ01; family CAUJGQ01; genus JBBRGK01. The sequence continues at coordinate 63,899 of DAINSK010000020.1, read as the reverse complement.
ATCCGGGGCTGCTGGCTGAACTGTTGGTGCGTCTCGGCGCAGCGTCGCGCCAGCGCGACCAGGTCTGTCGACGTGCGGTGCAGCTCCAGAGGGCGTCCTGACTGCAGCCGCGAGAGGTCCATCAGCTCCTCGATCTGCGCCGCAATCCGCGAGCCCGCTTCGTCGATGCTTTGCAAGCCGGACAACAACCTGGTTGGCTCCAATCGGTCTGGGGCGCCCTCCTTTGAGCGGCGTTTACCCGTATTGCCACGGAGGATCGTTCGTTGAAGCAACTGCGCATGTGCCTTGATCGTGGTCACTGGCGTGCGGAGATCGTGGGACGCCGCCGCGAGGAACTCGTCGCGCAGCTCGATGGCGCGCTGCGCTTCCCGAAAAAGGCGGGCGTTATCGACCGCCAGCGCTGCACGGCGGCCGAGCTCGCTCCCGAGCGCCAGGTCTGCCTCGCTATATCGGCGCCCCGATCCGGCAAAGGCGAAAGTAATTGCGCCAAGAGCGTGATCCCGCGCAATCAGCGGCACGCGCATGTACGACGTCAGATCGAGCGAGCGCAACACCGTCAGCAGTTCCGGGGTGATGCCCTGGCGTGCCACCCAGTCTTCGGCGATATCCGGAACGAATTCCGGTTTGCCGCTACGGATCACGTCCATCAACCTGGACGTCATCCTCTCGCCCGGTTCGCGGCCCGCGTAGCGGCGCTGCAGTTCATCGATGCGCCCCTGCAGCCTCGTATCGGCGGTCCCCACCAACCGTCGCAGGCTGCCGTCGTCGCGGAGCACGTCAATCTCGCACCAGTCTGCGAGCTGGGGTACCACGAGGTTTGCCACGCTCGTCAGCGTCGTCTCGTAGTCGAGCGAAGCGACCATCAACTCGCTCGCAGTGGCCAGGAACTCCGCTCGCTGTTCGGCCGCGACCGCCCGTGAGCGCGCTTCCTGCTCACGCGCAAGAATCTCCGCACGTTCGTCCTCGGCGGAGCGGCGACGGGTAATGTCTTTGGCGATGCCAAAAACGCCGGTTATCTCGCCTTCTACGCGCATCGGCACCCAGGTGAGTCCGAGTTCTACGCGGCGACCGTCTTTGTGAACGATCGCGATCTCATCGCTGCTCGGAACACCCGCCAGCGCCCCCTGAAAGTTCGCCAGCGTTCGTTCGAGGTGTTCGGCGACGATCAGCCGGTTGGGATTTATGCTGACCAGCTCGTCGAGCGAGTAGCCCGAAATCAGCTCAGCAGCCGGGTTCAAACTGGTAAATCGCGCCTCGCGGCTGAGCAGAAACACTCCGTCCGGGTTAAATTCGAACAACGACCGATATCGCTGTTCGCTCTCTTCAAGCAGCCTGCG
>DAINSK010000020.1:0-62462 GCA_036741355.1 Chloroflexota bacterium | reverse complement strand
GGTTAAATTCGAACAACGACCGATATCGCTGTTCGCTCTCTTCAAGCAGCCTGCGCGTCGCCCTGCTTTTGTCGGTGGTGTTCATCTGCATGTGCATCGCAAGTTTAGACCATTGCAGCTTTCGTGCGAAACTTGAACCACTTGCGCTATTGGGAGCTTGTATGGAATTTCAGGACGTGGTGCGCCGCCGGCGCATGGTACGTAACTTCGAGGAACGGCCGGTTCCACTGGACGCGCTAGACCGTATTCTCGACAATGCACGTCGCGCTCCGTCGGCGGGCTTCAGCCAGGGCTGGGCGTTTCTCGTGCTGCAGGGCCCGGAACAGACGCGCCGCTTCTGGGACGCCTGCGAGCCCGAGACCGGATCCGCGCTCGGTAACTGGCCCGGCATCCGCCGCGCGCCGCTGATCGTCGTGCCGCTTTCCAACAAGGGGTCGTACCTCGACCGCTACGCCGAAACCGATAAGAGATGGTCCGATCGCGACGAATCGCGCTGGCCGGCCCCCTACTGGGACATCGACACCGGTTTTGCGTCGCTGCTAATGCTGTTGACAGCCGTCGACGCCGGCCTCGGTGCGCTGTTTTTCGGCGTACGCCGGATCGAAGATCTCCGCGCTGCCTTTGGCGTTCCGCCTGCATACCATCCAATCGGCGCCATCGCCATCGGCTATCCGCTGCCGGACACGCCATCTCCGTCGCTCAAACGCGGCAGGCGCCCTCGCGAGGACGTCGTCCACATGGGCACGTGGTGATTCTGGCCAGGACGAGCCAGCAGGTACCGGTGTCGTGTACTAGCCCAGCGCCAGTGCCAGGTTCTCAGTCGCACGGCGTTATGGCCGCCGATCACGTCGGCCAAGCGCCGGTCGAGCCGCATTGCCGCCACCCGAAATGCACGGTCTGCCCTCCTGAACTCTGCCAGGAGGTCGAGCAACGGCGCCCGCCGCGGCAGTGCGCCGCGGTAGCGGTCGAAGCTCCGCTCAACCGGAGTATTTTCCGCCGGCATCCTCTCGTCCAGCAGTCTGGATACCGGCGCCGTATTTGGCGGCCCGCAGGACTCGGCGCTTGTCAGATCGATCTTGTCGCGCTGGTTCATGGCCTGCCGCACGTCCGCCAGCAGTGCGTCCAGCTCTTCGTCTAGCGCCCGCAGCGCCGCTCGTTCCTGGCCGCGTCGCCGCCTGCCCGCCCCGGCGCCCCGCCACAGCCCGGTCACGACCAGCGTCGCGCTGACGAGAATCAGCGCGCCGGCCGCGGCTATATCGATCGGTTCCGGCCGGAAGGTCACGGCGGCGGCAGGAAGATGAAGGGTGCCGGCAGCAATCGAAATCAGCCCTGTCATCTCAGAACGTTTCCCCCGTTATAGCCGCAGTGGCGGTAGATGCAGCTGCCCGCGGACATACCCGTTGCTATAGCTATCGGCCTAACGGCCGCCCTGATTAGTGTTTCTAACAAAAACCTGAACGACCGGTTTTGGTCCTACTTCTGTCCCGACACGTCCTCCATGGTGTTGCGCAGCGTACCGATGCCGTCGATTTCTGATTCGACGACGTCGCGCGGCTTGAGAAATTCCGGGGGCTTGCGCGCGAAGCGGACGCCTTCCGGCGTGCCGGTCGCGATGATATCGCCGGCCAGCAGGGTCGTCCCGCGGGAAAGCACGCTGAGGCAGGTGTTGATGTTGAAGATCAGCAGCCAACTATCCTTCTCAGGGCACGGTACACAGCGCCTTCGGCGCTGGTTCAATCTCGTATCAGCGAACTTTCTGGACGCTATAAACCTGGCGTGTGGCGTTGGGATTGCTCGTAAGCACCTGCTGGCCGAGGTCGGATTCGATGTAGGCGTCGAGCTGCTCTTCCTTTTCCCAAAACAGCACCGACAGCCGATCGCCGTCCGGATCGGTAGGGCTCAATAGATAGAGGTGAACCAGTCCCGGCGCCTTTGCAACATGCTCCACCCTGACCGAATCGGCGGCCGGGCTGCCGGCCGGCACGCGAAACACGGACGCAATCATCATTGGCCTCCGTAATCGGGGCGTCATCACCCCTCTTTGGGCAGTCTAAGGCTTTCGCGACGGCGTGTGGGACGTGAGCGTCAGGAGCGGCCCCGCGTTTAGTACCCGCCGGCGACGGCTTGTGCAGGTGCTTCCGCTTCCGGCGTATAGATGGCGTAGCGACTGCCGGTACGGGCAGCCTCAGATACCGCGGCATCCGCATTGCGAATCAACGTGCCGGCGTCCGCGCCGTGATCGGGATACACCGCGATGCCGATGTTGGCTCCTAATGAAATGTTGTGGTCTCCCACGGCAAACGGCTGTTCCAGCGCCAGCAACAGTTCACGCGCCGTAACCGCCGCGCCCTCGGGACCAGAATCGGGCAACAATACCGCGAACTCCACACCGCCGAGCCGGGCCACCGTATCGGCGCCCCGCAGGTTCGCCCGCAGCCGGGGGATCGCCTGCTGCAGCAGTTGATCGCCGGTTTGATGGCCGAAACTGTCATTGACCTGTTTGAAGCGGTCCAGGTCGAGCTTCAGAAATGCCAGCGGTCGCTCTTCGCGCTCGGCCGCATCGATCGCCTGGTCCAGCCGCTCGACCAGCAACGAACGGTTTGGTAACCCGGTCAGCGCATCGTGCAGCGCCTGGTGCCGGAGCGCCTCGGCAACCTGCTTGCGCTCCGTGATGTCACGCGTGTTCATGACGATGCCGCGCACGTCCGGGTCGTCGAGCAAGTTATGAAAGGTCCCCTCGACGTGCATCCATGACCCATCGCGCCGTTGGCGTTGGAATTCAATCGCCCGCACCGCCCCCGATGCCGCGACGACCTCAGCGAACAGCCCGCGCACGCTCTCTACGTAATCCGGATGAATGGCGCCAAACGCCGTCGCACCGGTAATCGCCTGCGGCGGGTATCCCATTACCCGGAGGATCGAAGGGCTGACGTACCGGACGGTTCCCTCCACGTCCAGCACCGATATGACGTCAGAAGTGTACTGCATCAACGATCGCAGATGCGATTCACTCGCCTGTAGCGCCTCGTTTGCACGGCTGCGTTCGACGATGTGCGCCGCTTGCAACGCTAGCAGCGAAAACGCTAGCTCGTCCTCAACTCCGAACGGCCGGCCCTCTGAATGGCGCAGCGCCAGTAAAACGCCGGCGCGGTAACCACCGACACGCAAGGGAACGCCAATCACCGATCGCACCTCGCTATTAAGCGCCTCGTCCCCGGCCGCCGGCCGGTGCTTAAAACCATTGACGATCAGCGGTTCGCCTCGCTCCCAGATAATCCGGGCAAAATCCTCGCCGGGATCGTGCTGAAACCGTCCGTCCGGCAGAGCAACCTTGTGGAAAGCTGCCAGTTGCAGCTCTGCATTCCACATATCCCAGAGAAAGAGCGATCCGCTCTCGGCGCCGCTGAGCACGGTCGAGCTTTCGGCCACCTTCTGGAGCAGGTCGGGGACACTTCCACCGGCCGCTACCGCGATCGCCAGTTCGTGCAGCGCCGGCAGCCAGCCCGATTTCGGGACCGCGCCGGGGGATAGTCCCACGTGGTTCTGGTCGTCGGGCACCGGCTTACCTCGCGTTCGCCATACCGGCAGCCCGCACGGCTCCAAGCGGGAGAACGCACGCTACGGATACGTCATGCTACCACCCGGTTACCGGGATGTCCCGCCTGCAGTAAGTATCGGATGCTATGACCGAATTATTACCGCCGTCCCTCATACGCGGCGGCGGTTCAAACCCAGCAGGTTGACAACACCGAAGTGCACCTGTAAACTTCCGAGAAAGTAGACTTAGTGAATCAAGAAACTACACTTATGACCGCGGAACGCATCGACCTGTCCACCGCCACGCCCGGTGTCCGTCCCGGCCCCGAGGAGCTACTCGTCCTGAACGAGGTGCTTTCTGCCATTCGCGGCGTGCGGCATGGCACCGTAACGCTGATAGTCCAGGATGGACGCGTCGTGCAGATAGACCGTACGGAGAAACGGCGGCTGGTCCGCTAGCTCGAATATCGCGGCTGACCGGTAAACCGGAGGCCCATCCCCGTAGTGGGGAAGGGCCTCTATCTGTTTGGAGAACAATGGACACCGAGCTTCTTCAGTCCCTCAACGAGCGCTTTGCCGGCGGGTCGCCCCAACAGCTCATCGCCTGGGCGGCCGAAACCTATGGCGGACGCCTGGCGCTCTCGTGTTCGTTCGGCGGCGCAAGCGGCATGGTGTTGCTCGACCTCGCGCTGCAGATAGACCGGTCAGTGGCCGTCGTCTACGTGGACACCGACTATCTCTTCCCCGAGACGTATGAAACCGTGCGCGCTGTCGAGGGGCGCTACGGCATCAACGTGCTCGGCTTTCGCTCCTCCCTCTCGCCAAAGACGCAGGAGCTGCTCTGCGGACCTGCTCTCTGGTTGCGTGACCCGGACCGCTGCTGCGAGCTGCGCAAAGTCGAGCCGATGCGCGCGGCACTGGCCAACTACGACGCGTACCTTACCGGCCTGCGCCGGGACCAGGCGGGAACTCGGTCAGAAACTCCGCTCGTGCAGTGGGACGCAAAGTTCGGTCTATACAAGCTCAACCCGCTGGCCGAGTGGAGCGAGCGTGACGTTTGGTCCTACATCGTCGCCAACAAGCTCCCGTACAACCCGCTGCACGACCAAGGATACCCGAGCATCGGCTGCACCAACTGCACGCAACCGGTGGCCGCGGGCGGAGATCCGCGCTCGGGTCGCTGGAGCGGAACCGACAAAGTTGAGTGCGGGCTGCATACGTCCTGACACTGAAACACGAGGACCTCGAATGACCGCTACCTATGACATTGCCGCCGCTGCTCCAGCCGGCAAGCCGGTTCGTCCTAGCCACCTTGCCGTGTTGGAAGCGGAATCCATCTTTGTCCTGCGTGAGGCGGTTGCCGAGTTTCAACGGCCGGTGCTGCTCTTCTCCGGCGGTAAGGACTCCGCGGTGCTCTTGCGCCTCGCGGAGAAGGCCTTCCGTCCCGCGAAGTTCCCGTTCCCGCTTATGCACATCGACACCGGCTTTAACTTTCCGGAGGTCATCGACTTTCGGGACCGACGGGCGGCCGAGCTGGGCGAGGACCTCGTCATTCGTTACGTGCAGGACAGCATCGATCGAGGGCGGGTCGTCGAAGAGACGGGGCCGACGGCATCGCGGAACCGCCTCCAGACGACCACGCTGCTCGACGCCCTCGCCGAGTTCCGCTTTGACGTCGCATTCGGCGGCGCCCGTCGCGATGAGGAGAAGGCCCGCGCCAAAGAGCGCATGTTCTCGTTCCGAGACGAGTTCGGACAATGGGAGCCGAAGGCGCAGCGACCGGAATTATGGACGCTGTACAACGGCCGCATCCGGCGTGGCGAGCATGTCCGCACGTTTCCGCTTTCCAACTGGACCGAATTGGACATCTGGCAGTATATCGCGCTGGAACGGCTCGAACTGCCGAGCGTCTACTACGCCCATCGGCGGCTCGTCGTGGAGCGCGAAGGCATGCTGCTCGCTGCGGGCGAGCATCTCCAGCTCTTGCCTGCCGAATTCCCATTTGAGGCCGAGGTGCGTTACCGGACCGTCGGCGACATGTCCTGCACCGGTGCGGTCCTCTCTTCGGCGTGCCGCGCGGAGCAAATCATCGGCGAGGTCGCCGCGTCCCATCTCTCGGAACGGGGGGCAACCAGGGCCGACGACCGGACATCAGACGCCGCAATGGAAGACCGTAAGCGCGAAGGGTATTTCTAGGTGCAAGTCACGAGCCCCCCAATATACGACGGCACGGATCTCCTGCGGTTCTCCACCGCCGGCTCGGTCGACGACGGAAAAAGCACGCTGATCGGCCGGCTGTTGTACGAAAGCAAAGCGATCTTTCAGGACCAGCTCGCGGAAGTCGAGCGAGCCAGCCGCGCGGGCGCCGGGGAATATGTCAACCTTGCGTTGCTCACCGATGGCCTTCGCGCCGAGCGCGAACAGGGAATCACCATCGATGTCGCCTACCGTTACTTCGCCACGTCGAGGCGAAAGTTCATTGTGGCCGACACACCCGGGCACACGCAGTACACGCGCAACATGGTGACGGGTACATCGACAGCCGACGTCGCCATCGTCTTGGTGGACGCCGCCCGCGGCATCACCGAGCAATCGCGCCGCCACCTGTACGTCGCTGCGCTGGTCCGCGTACCACATCTGATTATCTGTATCAACAAAATGGACCTGGTCGGTTTCGCCGAGCCGGTTTACGAGCAGCTTCGACGGGAAGTCGTGGACTATGCGTCCCGGCTCGACGTAGGGGATCTCACCTTCGTCCCGATTTCAGCTCTCCGCGGCGACAATGTGGTCGAACGCAGCGAGCACATGCCCTGGTATGAAGGACCGGCGCTCCTGCCGCTCCTGGAGGAGATCGAAGTCGCCGAGAGCGCCGCACCCGTTGGCGCTCGCTTCCCGGTGCAACTGGTGAATCGGCCGGCGATCGGCGCGTTCGAACACCACCGCAGGTACGCCGGCCAGATCGCCGCCGGCGTACTGCGCCCAGGGGACCCTGTGGTAGCCTTGCCGTCCGGCATAGAGACATACGTCCGATCTATCGAGACGTTCGACGGTCCCCTCGCGGAAGCTGGGCCACCGCTCAGCATCGCATTGACGCTCGAGGACGACATCGATATCTCACGTGGTGACATGATCTGCTCGGCCGCCGACCAACCACGGGCGGAAAAAGAGGTCGACGCGATGGTGTGTTGGATGTCCCGCACGCCGATGCAAGAGGGCGATCGATATGCAATCAAGCACACCACCCGCAGCGCCCGAGCGATCGTGCGAGAGCTGCGCTACCGCGTGGATATGGACACGCTCGCCGAGCAGGACGAAGTTACTTCGCTCGGCCTGAACGACATCGGCCGGGTATCGCTAAAGACCAGCTCCGCCCTCTTCTACGACCCATATCTGAGGAGCCGAACAACCGGGAGCTTCATCCTCATTAGTGAGGCAACCAACGAGACGGTCGCGGCCGGCATGATCGTCGCTTAAAACCGTTGCCTGCGCGGCATGCGGCATACAAACTTTGAGGGGGAACTGACAAGGCGCGATGGCACAAGGATTCATTCTCTGGTTGACCGGGCTCTCCGGAGCCGGTAAATCCACACTCGCCCGCCACCTTGCGCCGGCACTCCGTCAGCGCGGCCTGCCCGTCGAGGTACTCGACGGCGACGAGGTGCGGACGAATCTGAGCAAAGGACTCGGCTTCTCGCGCGAGGATCGTGACACGCACATCCGCCGCATCGGCTACGTATCCCGTCTGCTCGCTCGCAACGGCGTGGCCGTGATCAGCGCCGCGATCTCGCCGTACCGCATAGTGCGCGATGAGCTCCGCGAGCGGGGCCCGAACTTCATCGAAGTCTTTGTTCGCTGTCCGCTGGCGGAGCTGGTACGCCGCGACGTGAAGGGGCTGTACGAAAAGGCGCTGCGCGGTGAGATTCAGAACTTCACCGGCGTCTCCGATCCCTATGAGGAGCCACTCGCGCCGGACGTCGTCGTCGATTCGTCCCAGCAGACGGTAAACGAGAGCGTGGCGGCGATCCTGGCGAAGTTGGAAGAGCTCGGATATCTCCCGCGCGTGGAGATGGCGGTATGAGAAGTCGCGCCGTTTTACGTCGTCTATGGGAATTCCTGCGCGGCACCCAGCTCGATGGACTGGACGGCACGATCCTGTAGGGGACGACCCCATGCCCCCGGTCCCTTTCCCCGATGCAGGGAAAGGGACGAACGTTGGTTGCTACTCAAACGATGGCGGGCTATTCGCTGCTTTGGCTGTGACTCGGGCACGCTTTGCGTGCCATGCTTCGCATTGCCTCTCAGCCGCGTACTCGGCGTCAATCCGTGCCTAAGTTCCCCTCTCCGCATCGGAGAGGGGCCGGGGGAGAGGTGGTCACGCCCGAACTGCCCGTTCCACGACGTCAATCAGGTCGGGCACGTCGAATGGCTTGGAGAGGTAGCCTTCGGCGCCGATCTCTTCGGCCCAGCGGCGCGCATCCTGTGCGGCGGTCATGACCAGGATGCGCAGTTTAATCGCCCGCTGATCGAGCGCCTGAGCGAAGCCCCATCCATCAAGCACCGGCATCCGCATGTCCAACAACACCAGCGAGGGCCGCTTGTGCTCGACGATCTTCAGGGCCTCGGCGCCGTTCGCTGCCGACTCGACCGGATACCCTTCCATCTCGAGGATCTCAACGACGATCGAACGGATCGATGGGTCGTCGTCTACAACCAGGATGGAAGATGCTTTGTTCACGTCTGCACTCCGACGCATGGCGATCGATATGTCCGTGGGCATACCATATCGCCGCCTTGCTTACGCCGCAACGACGGCTGTCATAACGGGCAACGTGACATGGAAGGTGCTTCCCCGGCCCGGAGTGCTCGTCACCCAGATCCGGCCCCCATGTTGTTCCACGATACCGCGACAGATGAATAACCCCAGGCCCATACCCGCAAAGCGGCGATCATCCACGTTAGCGCCTCGATGAAACCGATCGAAGACGCGCGGGAGATCGGGGGGAGGGATACCGATGCCGGTGTCGCTCACGGTTAGCAGCGCTTCGTCATTTCGAGTATCCACGGTGATCAGCACGTCCCCGCCTGCCGGGCTGTACTTGATCGCGTTCTCGACCAGGTTCTCCAACAGTTGCAGCAGACGGTTGCGATCGTATTTGCCAACCACCGGCTCAGCGGCCTCAACGGTGCAACGATGGCGCTCGGGCATTTGCCGCCCGCAGACTTCTCGCGCCAGCTCTGCCAGGTCTACCAGCTCCAGAGACGTGACCAATTTGCCTTGCTCCACGCGGTCCGCGCCCAGGAGTTCCAGCACCAGCGTCCGCAGCCGGTTCGCTTCGCGCTCGATGCGCTCCAAACCGGCTACATCCACCGGGGCTTCCGGCCGCTGCACCGCGCGCCGCTGCAATAGCTGGGCCTGGGCGATCAGGGTGGTGAGCGGTGTCTTGAGGTCGTGTGCCGCCGCGGAAAGAAAATCGTCCTTCAGTCGGGCCGCTTCCTCGCGCGCCCGCACCCCTGTCGCTTCATCGGTTAGTGCCCGGCTCTCGAGGATTACCGCCGCTTGATCGGCCAACAGCTTCACCAACGCCAGATCGTCCTCGGCGAAAATTGGCGCCCGGGGCGCGTACACGATTAGCACCCCGAGCCGGGTCCTGTCCGCGGTGATGGGCGCCGCCAATATCGCGACGCTATCGTAGGCGCGATAGAACTCCGCGTTGGTCGGGTCGTCGTGAACTGAGTTCGGCGTAAATAGCGGCTGCTGGTTGACGAAGGCGCGGCTGCCGAGCATCGTGCCCGGAGCGTGACTGATCGTTTCGCCGTTGACCGAGAAGCGCAACACCTCTGCGCTTTCATCCCATAAACCGATGGCGGCGGTTGGCGCCCCGACGGCGTTGCGGGCTCCCCGTTCCAGTTCACGAACGATTGACTCGGTGTCCGGCAGGCGAGGCAGGTTCGCCGCCCGACTGAGGAAAGCGCGCAGCTCCGGCTCCTGCCAGGCGCGTCGCAACCATGGGGGCGGGGCGAATCCGAGGAAGTAGCACAGTGCCGAAGCAAGCGGGAAGACCGGCGCGAGCACTGACCAAACCTCGTTCAGGCCGTGCAGTGCCGACTGCAGGCCGGCCACGATGATCGCCACCCCGAGAAAAGCGGAGCCCCCCGCGACCGCCTGCATTCGTCGACGAGTTACGCCGATCGATTGCCGTGCCTGGCGTACGAACTGGACCGAGCAGTAAATAGCGAGCACTGCAAAGTAGAGGACCAGCAGCATCGTCAGCCATTCCGGCAGCGGGTTAGGCGCTATGAACACGCTAACGACGGCGAGCACCAGGCCGGCTTCTGCCGCACGGACGATCCCGAGCCGTACTTCGGTGAAGTCATCAACCAGCCGCAACAACAGGTACGGCAACGCCATCGCTAGGCTTGCAGTAATTGCAGCCAACATGTGGCCCGGCTTGACTGCCGCTGCATTGGTGACCCATTCAATGGCGGTTAGACCAGCGGCGGCACCGAACAACAGCGAAATGTCCACGTTCGTGCGCGATGGACGGCGCAAGGCTTTCGTCCCGACCACCATGAAGATCAGGACGTACAACGCCTGCGATAGGAACTGGAGGAAGTCGTCAGCGCGCATCTATCACTACAATGCCGGCCAGTAAAATATCAGATGTCGGACAGTTCGGCGCGACAAGCGTAAACTTGTGGCCGAGTTGCCGCATAACCCGTTCGGCAGCGTACGGGCTTAGGTTTCAGGCGGAGAACAGCAATAGCGGCACGGCCGGCCTACCCGTCGCGCGCCCGCGTCATTTCCTTCCGCCGTGTATCGGCCTGGCCGCGCCTATGCAGCAGGTCCGCAACCCGGTCGAGCAGGCGGTTGGCGACGTCGTACTTGCTGACCAGCGGAAGATGCTCGATCCCTTCGTCGTCGATCAGCACCACCCGGTTCGTCTCGGTCGCGAAGCCGGCGTCGGTGGCGGTGATGTCGTTCGCGGCGATCAAGGCTAGGTCCTTGCTGCGCAGCTTGATGGCAGCATTCTCCAGCAGGTCGTTGCTCTCGGCGGCAAAGCCCACCCGCACCAGCCCCGGAAACTGGTCTGCCCGGGCGGCGACGTCTGCAAGGATGTCCGGGGTCCGCTCCAGTTCGAGCGTCAGCGTCGTCTGGCCGGGCCGCTTCTTGATCTTCCGATCGGCGATCGTGGCCGGCTGGAAGTCGGCCACAGCGGCGGCCATGATCAGCGCGTCCGCGCCGCTGCAGGCGTCAATCACCGCGTCGCGCATCTCGACCGCGCGCACCACGCGCACCAGCTCCACACCGTAGGGCGGCTCGAGCGCCACGGGGGTGGAAATCAGCGTCACCGCCGCGCCACGGTCGCGCGCCGCCTCGGCGATGGCGTAGCCCTGCTTGCCGGAGGAGCGATTGGTTACGTAGCGAACGGGGTCGATCGGCTCCTGCGTGCCGCCGGCCGAGACGACGATCTTCTTCCCGGCGAGGTCGCCGGTTCGACCCAACACAAGTTTGATCGCTTCGACGATCCGCTCCGGCCGCTCGAGCCGCCCGCGCCCCGGACGGCCGCTTGCCAGATGTCCTTCGGCCGGGCCGACGATCGTTACGCCGCGTTCGCGCAGTAAGGCGAGGTTCGCCTGTGTCGCCGCGTGGGCGAACATGTTCGCCTCCATCGCGGGCGCAACGATCACGGGAGCGGTGGTCGCAAGCGCGGTCAACGAGAGCATGTCTTCAGCCAGCCCGCTGGCGAGCCGCGCGATCGTCGCGGCAGTAGCCGGGGCGACCACGACGGCGTCCGCGGCGTGCGCGAGCTCGACGTGCTCGACCGCGAGGTCGGAGTGGAGGTCGTACATATCGGTGATCACTGCGCGACCCGTCACCGCCCGCAGCGCCAGCGGCGTGATGAACTCGGTGGCGCCCTTCGTCATCACCGTATCGACGAGAGCGCCTGCCTGGCGAAGCTTGGAGGCGAGATCGGCGGCTTTGTACGCCGCGATCGATCCGCTGATTCCCAGGACGATCCGTTTGCCGGAAAGTGGGTCCGCCATGTGGTGACACCTCCATCAAGCTTGCACGCAACCAACGCGCGGCGAAGTGTGTCCCGTCAGGCGCATTGTCAGCCCAATCCCCGGGCAATGCAAAGAGGGCGAGGTTGGAGTTCCCAGCCTCGCCCTCTTGTATCGACTATCGACCGCCGGCTGCCTACGTCACCAGCGCGGCTCCTCGCCAAGGATGCCCAATGTCGTCTTGCCAACGAACTCGTGTACGAGGCTGGCATTCGCCGGATGGAAGCCGCCGCAGCGTACGTCGCGGTACAGCCGCTCCAGTTCGTTGCTCTTGAACATCCCCGTACCGCCGGAGACGTCCATCGCCAGGTCCACGACTTTCTTGGCGCCCTCCACCGCATGGTACTTGGCCGACACCAGCTTGCTCGGCCATGCGCCGCCGTGATCCACGCCGTTGACCCAGTCGTCGGCGATACGGTCGATGTGCGCCTCCATGGCATCGAGTTCCAGCGACATTTCGGCGACCTGGTATTGCAGCATCGGGTGGTAGGCCATCGCCTTTCCACCCAGCGCGATCGACGTCTTCTTCTTCAGACCCGCGACTGCCACGTCGCGCGCCCGCTGGGCGATACCATAGTAGATGTTGGCGAACGTCGCCTCGGCCCAGACGAAGATGCTCAGTACGAACAGGTCCGCGCCAGCCAACCCGGCAGTCACCACCCGTGGGATGTAGCGGTCGGGAACGAAGGCGCCGTCGAGGATCGTGTCGTCGCTGCGGGTGGCGCGCATGCCGAGCGTATCCCATGTCTCCTTGATCGTGTATCCCGGGGTATCGCGCGGCATGAACGCGTGCACGATCTTGGGGTTCGCCGGGTCGGAGCTATCCATCGCATGGAGGCCCAGCCGCGTCCAGACGGGCGTCAAGCTGCCAAAGATCTTGTGGCCATAAATGCGGTAGCCGCCGTCCGCGCGCTCCGCCTTGGACGAGGAGAGGAACACCGGCAGATCGTTACCGGATTCGCCGTGGCCGGCGGCAAACACTTCGCCCGCCGCCGCCTCCTCCAGCATCCACTTACAGGACATGTCTCCAGTCCCGTACAGGGTGGCGGCTACGCCGGTCCAGTAGATGTGCATATTGGTCGCGAGCGCCGTCGCCGGTGAGCGGTACGCCAGCTTTCGCTGTTCACGGCAGACCTCGGCCAGGGTCATGCCGAGACCACCCAATTCCTGCGGAACCGCTATCAGAAGGTACCCTGCCTGACGCAGCTCTTCGAAATCCTCACCGAAGAAGCGGTTCTCTCGGTCATAGGTCGCCGTGCGGGCTGCGCAGCGGTCGAGCAGGTCTTCGGACAGCACCGGCCGTCCTGGAGTTACGGTGGTCATGCTCTCTCCTCCTGTGGTGCGTTCGGAAGCGCCATATGAACAACGTCATACAACCTTATCCGCACTTATACATCGCCTACAGGATGCTGTCAAGCCGGTAACCTATAATCCTTCGTACAATTGCGTTGTTCCCAAAGCGAGGCTATAGTAACGATATGGCGAGTGAAAGCGCGCTACCCGGCGCGGATGCCGGCTTCGTCGAGCGGATCCACCGCGACGTGCGGGCCACCGCCCAGCAACTTGGCTCGTCGGCAACCGTCGATATCCACTTTCTGTGCTACCTCCGCCAGGTGGCACGGTTCGGCTATTTCACACTCGGGCCAATCACCATCGACGTTCGGCTCATCGAAGACATCGTCGAGCGCACGTCCCCACCGGGCAACTCGGTCGCATTGGCGGAAGACAATGTGCGCTTTTCGCGCGTACTAATGCAGGAGATGCGCCGCGGCGGCCGCAAGCGGATCGACGAACTGACGTACCTGCTGGCGTTCATGCGCTGCAAAGAGGGACTGCCGGGGCGGGTGTTTGGCGAGCTCGGCGTCACCCCCGAGCAGATCGAGACCTATTTGAGGGAGACGGGCGGCGCGGCAGCCGAGCCCGCGGAGCGCTGGATGACGCCCGAAGAGGTAGCCGAGTATCTGCGCGTCCATGTCCAGACGGTACGCGCCTGGATCCGCGCCGGCACGCTGCCCGCGCGGCGGGTAGCCGGGCTGCGCGCCCTTCGCGTCCGTTTCGCCGATGTCTCCCACCTGCTGCAGCCTGTCGATGGTCCCGACGCTGCCGGAAACTAGCACACAAAACCGCGCAGCAGTGGTATTATGCGGACCGGCATAGGCTGAGCAGCGTGCGAAGCGCGGAGTACATCGATGGGCATCTACCGCATTGAACGCAAGCTGCAGGGAGTTGGGCGGGAGGAGATCGACGCTGCGGCCTTCCGGGCGGTCGCCTGCCTGCACGACTTCCTCGGGCTTGACTGGGTCCGGTCGTATTACGACGACGACGCCGGGTTGATGACCTGCTACTACCGGGCCGAAAATCCGCAGCATATCTGGGAACACGCGAAATTGGCCCACATCCCCTGCGATTCGGTCACTGAAGTGACCGAATATCTACCGGAAGCATATCTATAAGGCCAGAAGCGCCTCTTCCTCCTGCACCACGGTGTCGTCAGACTGGTAGCCGGAGGTAGAACCGCCATGCTGTACGACGCCATCGACCACGTCATCTTGCCCGTCGCGGACATCGAACGGGCGGCCGATCCGTTTCGTCGCCTGGGGCTAACGCTCTTTCCGGGCACGACACACCAGGGTCGCGGCACCCGTAATAGCGGTTTTTTCGTCGGCGAAGGCGACCGCGGCTTTTACGTCGAGTTGCTTGCCGTCACCAATGCCGATGAAGCGCGACGCGCAGGCGGTACAACCCTGGTGGACGCGATCGAGCAGGGCCGGGGGGTGATGGCCATGTGCCTGCGCGTGTCAGATATCCAGTCCGCCGTGCGTGAGCTTCAAAGTCGTGGCCTCAATCCGGCGATCAGAGATGTCATCGGCGGCGACGGACAGAAGATCTGCCAGGTCGCCGAGGTATGTGGACCGGAGCAGGCGCTCACCGACCTAAGGCTGATCCAGTACTTCCCGTCGTATGCCGCCCGCCACGAACGCCGTTCCTCCTCCGGGCTGCTGTCGCACAAGTTTCCGCTTAAACGGCTGGACCACCTTGTCGCGGTGGCGCCTGACCTCGAGCGGGCGACACGCTTTTGGGTCGAAGTCCTCGGTGTGCCCGTGGCCGGCGAGGTCCGAACGCCGGCGATGATCATTCACCAGATGAGGATCGGGGACGCGGTTTTCGAGCTGCTCGGCCCTGCGACTCCGGACAGCCCGATCGCCTCGCGTACGCCGGGCATGGCGAGCATGGCCGCTTTCGAGGTGTCCGGCCTGCAGTCGGCCGTCGACCAGGCCCGCGCCGCGGGCTTCACCACCCCGGATCCCGGACCCGGCGCCCTCCCGGGCACACGCGTCTCCACCATCCCCGCCGACGAGCTCTCGGGAATCTCGCTGCAAATGCTGGAGTACGTTCGATAGACACGGGACTCATCCCTTCTAATGAGAACCTAAGAACGCGGGACAAGACTGGGATCAGTGACAGTCCGTACACGGCGCGACGGACGCGAACGCAGAAAGCTGATGACCGCCGAGCATTAGCGACAGGACTGATCAATGACTTTGTCCCGACTGGTCAACGCCACGGCCCGCCGGCGATGGCTCATGGCGGCTGGACTCGCGCTCGCGGCGCTGCTATTGCCTGCGCTCGCTGGACGTGGCACCCTCCCGGCCCGTGCGCAGGTGATGCCGCCGGCAGGCCGGATGTTCGGCTTCGTCCAGGTCGACGACCATGGCGCCGACGACGGCACGATGATCGTCGCGCACGTGAATGGCAGCGTTTGTGGTTCGGCGATCTACGACGCCAACCGCGGCCTTTACATCATCGACCTCGATAGCAGTAACGCCGATTGCGACACGGCGGACGCCACTCTGTGGTTCTCGGTTGCTGCCTGCACCTCATATGTCACCGGTACCGTTCCCGAGTTCAGCGGCGCCCAACGTGTGGATCTCGTGGCGCCGAGCACCTGCTAACCCCATGCTCCGGCGGCGCCCGGGCTCGGCCGAACCCGGGCGCCGCTCTGCTGTCTCAGCCGTCCCGTTCCCCTGCTTCACAAACGCCCCAGCTGCACCCCCGGGGCGTTTGCGCGCCCGCCGGATTGCTGACAATCGGCAGCCCCGTTACACTCGCAACTGCCCGGGGCACACCCCGCGGCTCTACGGAGGCAGCGATGGCAGGCAGCTTTCAGGCGTTCGTCGTCAACAAGTTCGACGACTCGTTCAGCGCGGGTGTGAAACAGCTTTCGATGGAGGACCTGCCCGCCGGCGACGTCACCGTGCGGGTTGCGTACTCCGCCGTCAACTACAAAGACGGCCTCGCGTGTATCCCGGACGGCCGTGTCGTACGTTCCTACCCGATGGTTCCGGGCGTGGATCTGGCTGGAACGGTAACGGAGTCCGGCGACACGCGCTTCCGTCCCGGAGACAAGGTGCTTGCCACCGGCTATGACCTCGGCGTTGCCCACTCCGGCGGCTTCGCTGAGTACGCGCGCTTGCCCGCCGGCTGGCTCGTCAAGCTACCGGTAGGGCTGACGCTCCACGAGGCAATGGCGCTTGGCACCGCGGGCTTTACCGCCGCGCTGTCGATCCAGCGGCTCGAAGAGAACGGTGTACGCCGCGGAAATGGCCCGGTGCTCGTTAGCGGCGCCACAGGCGGCGTCGGCAGCACGGCCGTTGGGATGCTGGCCGCGCTCGGCCATGAGGTGTCGGCCAGCACCGGGAAGGCTGGCGAACACGCTTACCTGCGGAGCATCGGCGCGAATGAGGTCCTGAGCCGTGAAGAGGTCTCCGCGCCGAGCAACCGCCCGATCGATCGTGAACGCTGGGCAGCGGGCGTCGATCCCGTCGGTGGAGCGACGCTCGCGTATATGCTTCGCACCACGAAGTACGGCGGCTCAGTCGCCAGTTCAGGCCTCACCGGCGGCAGCGACCTGCACACCACCGTCTTGCCGTTCATCCTCCGGGGCGTGAACCTGCTCGGTATCGAGTCGGTCAACTGCCCCATGCCGGTGCGGGAACACCTCTGGCAACGGCTTGCCACCGACTTAAAGCCGCGTGGGCTGTCCGAGAGTATCGCTTATGACATCACACTGTCGGAGCTCCCAGGCACTCTGGCCACTATCTTGAAAGGCGGCATTCGGGGCCGTGCGGTAGTCAGAGTGGCGGGGGATACCTAATCCCCACTCGCGCCCGCTTCTGTGGATAACCTGCCCAAAAGTGTGGATAACCCGTCCGGAACGGGGATAACTCGTCCCCTTTACTGCATTGACTCCGGTATACCGCCCGGCCGCAGCGCCGGTCTCCCCACGGTTCCGGCCCCGCTCCACACGGTTCCCTGGTGGTTGTCCCCCGCCTGACGTGAAGGCTTCCGAGGGTTATCCACGGTATCCACTGCTCTACTGCGATCACTCTCTTGATCAATCGCTTCAAGGGTCATAAAACCGTAGGCTGACCTGGAAGCAGTCGGAGTAACACCGTGATCGATCGGTCAGAGATCATCGTCAAGGCCGGAGATGGTGGGTCGGGCGTAGTGAGCTTCCGTCACGAGAAGTTCACGCCGCAGGGCGGGCCCGACGGTGGCGACGGCGGCCAGGGTGGCAGCGTCATCCTCGAGGCGACCGACGACTACAGCACGCTGCAACACCTTCGCTTTCGACGAACGTACCGTGCCGATTGCGGCGGCAACGGCGCCGCCAAGAAGATGCACGGCCGCAGCGGCGAAGACCTCGTCATCAAAGTTCCGGTCGGTACGGTTGTCCACCGGCGCGCTCCGGACGGCGGGCTCGAGACAGTCGCCGACCTCGACCACTCCGGGGACCGCGTTGTGGCCGCTTACGGCGGCCTCGGCGGCAAGGGTAACGCCCGGTTTACGACCAGCACCAACCAGGCTCCCCGCATCGCCGAACGCGGGCAGCACGGTCTACACGCCGAGCTCGAGTTGGAACTGAAGCTGATCGCCGATGCGGGCATACTCGGCGTCCCAAGCGTCGGCAAGTCGTCGCTGATCTGCGCTGTTTCTGCTGCGGAGTCGCGGGTTGCCGAATACCCGTTCACAACGCTCGAACCAGTGCTCGGCGTCGTCGACGTCGGCTGGGAGAGCTTCGTGATGGTTGATCTCCCCGGCCTGATCGAAGGCGCCAATGAAGGCGCTGGGCTGGGGCTCGACTTTTTACGGCACGTAGAGCGCACGCGCGTGCTCATTCACATGCTGGATGCTTCGCACGCCGACGCCGTACACGAGATGGATATGGTCAACCGCGAGTTGGAGCTGTTCAACGTCGACCTGGCGCGACGCCCACAGATCGTGGTGCTAAACAAAACCGATCTCGCCGAAGCCGCCGGCAACAGGCCTGCGCTGGAAGCCGCGTTGCGGGAACGCGGTATACAGGCCTTGCCGATCTCCGTGGCGACTCGCGAGAACGTAGGTACTCTCGTTACAAAGGTTGCGCGCCTGCTGGATTCGCTCGATCGGGAGCGCGGTTCCTCCTGGACAGAAATGCCGCCCGTGACAGCTCAAGCCGGCACGTCAATCGAGCCTGAGGCCGATCGCGAGGCCGACCTGCCCGTGCTGCGTCCCCAACCGCAACGCCGTTTTGAAATCCGCAAGCTCAAGACAGGGAGCTATGAGGTCGACGGCCGTCGCCTGGCGGCGTTGGCCGAGATGCTGAACCTGTCCCAGGACGAGGCCCGCGCGGAGTTCTACCGGCGGCTGACGCGCTTCGGCGTCGTCGCAGCTCTGCGTCGCGCCGGTGTGCGGCCGGGTGACCGTGTCCGTTTCGGCCCGACAGAAATGACCTGGGATCTCGATTGAGGCCTCCTTACACTTGGCCAACGACCTCGACGCCATCGCCGGTGTTGACGATCCCGGGACGTAGCACCACGGCATAGACGCCTGCGCGGTTGCCGTACTCGGTTGCGACCGTCTTCAGCACCACGGGGTCGCCAGCGGCACTGTCCGGATCGAGGTTTATCATCACGCAGCGTTCGTCCTGCTCGGTCACCGCCAGCCGCAGATCGGGCCCTATGGCCAGCACCTTTCCCACCCATTCCGCCTCGGGTACGGGACTTCCTGGTTCCGGTTCGAGGTAGAAGTTTGCTCGGAACCGGCGCGGGTCCAGCACGCGGCCCGCGCTCTTGCCGATCTCCGCAACGGCTGCCAGGCTGATGATCGAAATCGCCGCGACGTCATAGTTGCCGCGGTAGTCGCGCATCAGGAACAGCGGCTTGCCCAGCTTCTGTTCCAGGTCGGCCTTCAGCGCGCCATCGTCGACACGCAAGCGGCGGCCGTCCGGGGTTGTTACTAATGGAGAGGGCTCGCTTCCCGTCCCCGTGTATTGGTCCTCGAATCCGGGACGGTAACAGAGCATTTCAGCAACTTCGCGCGCCGTCAGCCAGGGAAACGGGCTCCGCGTCTCTGCCTGCACGAAGGCGTACCGGCGATCCCCCGGTACCCCCTGGAACCCGACCGCGGTTTGGATCAGTTCCTCTCCGGCCATCGACTTCACCGGGTAGCGATATATTCGGGCAATGGTGCCGATTCGCATTGCACGCTCCACGAGTACCTTCGGCTTCGATACCACCCCGATTTGACTGCTCCTACTCCACACCGCCGCGGCGCAGCACTTCGCCGATAACCCGGTAGCCCAGCTCGACCGCTACGGGCAGCACGCGGTCGTCGATGTCGAACTTATTGTGGTGGTGCGGATAGACCCGGCTCGGGTCCGTATGCTGGGCGCCAAACAGGTAGTAACAGCCGGGGATCTCGTCCAGGAAGAGCGCCATGTCGTCCGAGGCCGTGATCGGGGCGGCCAGCAATCGCGATTGCCCCAGCAGGCCGGCCGCCTGATCCCGTACCAACGCCGCCACGCGTGGGTCGTTGCGCACCGGCGGCGCGGCGATCTCCGATATCATGGTGTAGCTGGCGCCGAACGCCGATGTCACGCCGGCGACCAGGTGCTCGATCCGTCCCAGGATCTCCTCCATTAATCGGAGATCCATCGTCCTCACCGTGCCGTCAAGCACGGCTGTTTCGGCGACGATGTTGTTCTTGACGCCTGACTCGAGCTTGCCGATCGATACGACGGCCGGCGCGAGTGGGTCCACGTTACGCGCGACGATCGACTGGAGCGCGGTTACCACGTGGGCTCCCACCAGCACCGCGTCGATCGCGCGGTGGGGCATGCCGCCGTGACCGCCCTTGCCCGTGATCGTGATCTGGATTATCGCCGCCGCGGCCATCTGGACGCCGTCGACGACGTTGACCGTGGCCGGATGCTGCTCGCTGAGCAGGTGCAGCCCGAGCGACATCACCGGATTGACGTTGTCCAGGCAGCCATCCTGGATCATCGCCCGCGCGCCCCCGACAACCTCTTCGGCCGGCTGAAAGACGAAGTAGATGTTGCCCGCCAGGTCTTCGCGCCGCCGCTCCAGCACCCGGGCCAGCGAGAGCGCGATCGCCATGTGACCGTCGTGGCCGCAGGCGTGCATTCCGGCGTCGGCGGTCGACGCAAAAGCCAGGCCGGTCTCCTCGTGCAGCGGCAGCCCGTCGATGTCGGCTCTGTAGAGAACGGTCGGGCCCGGCTTGCCGCCTTTGAGAAACGCTGCCCGTCCCGTCTCGGCGTAGGTCTGCACGTCCTTGTAGCCGTAGCTCCGCAGCCGCTCCTCGACCGCGTTTGCCGTCCAGCCCTCTTGCCAGGACGGCTCGGCGTGCGTATGCAAGTGGCGTCGCGTGGCGATCGTCTCCTCCGCGACGGCCTTGACTTCGGGGCTGAGCGCGAACATCTCGGCTCGTCCCTCCCAGGGTGCGGCTGTCTCTAGGTCCTGTTTGGTTGTGGTAGTCATCGCGCCGTCCCCTTTGCTCCGAAATGTACCGTCGCTGTTCGTTATTATGCATCACTCCTGCAGACGGCCGAGCATTGCCAAGCGGCCGGGGTTATTGACAGCAGAACAACCGTTCTTATAAACTCAGAACGTCCGTTCGTATTGGGCGTTATCCGGACACAGGAGTTAGCGGCGATGATGGGTTACGGCTCGATCCGATATCCACGACCAGGCACGGCGGTCGCGCCACTCTCGCGGCGCAATCGCTTCGACGGCTTTCAGTTCTCGCTGCTTGCCCCGCCGTCGCCGGGCGCTGCGACGCGCCGGCTCGATAGCAGCCTGCCGCACACGATTCGAGCCGTGGCGCCCTCATTGCGCCCGCTCATGGCGCGTACCGGCAACCGCTGTCCCGAGTGCGACGGGCCGCTGGTGAACGGCGAGGCCTGCGTCGCCTGTCCGGTATGCGGCTTTCGTCGCCACGGTCGCTGACAACATATTTTCCACTCGCGCCATTCATATGTTTCTTTTGTCAGTTGTGTTATACTGCGGCCCGGTAAACGTTCCTGCCATAGGCCTCTGCGAGGGGGCAGCCAGCCCTTCGCCGCACGCTCGATGACCGGACTGTTACCAGAGAACGACGGAGGTCATCGAGTGTCTTTCGAAGACAGGTCCCTAACGTGCGTTGATTGCGGGTCGCCGTTCACCTTCACGGCCGGGGAACAGGAGTTCCACGCCCAAAAGGGGTTCACCAATGAGCCGCGACGCTGCCCGAACTGCCGTGCCAATCGTCGCACCCAGCGCGATGGATACAGCGGCGGTGGTGGAGGCGGCTACGGCGGCGCCCGAGAGATGTTCTCGGCGACATGCGCAACCTGCGGCAAAGAGGCGCGTGTGCCGTTCCAGCCGCGGGGCGACAAGCCGGTGTACTGCTCGGATTGCTTCCGCAGCCAGTCGGGCGCAAGCTCGTACGGCGGCGGCGGCGGCGGCCGGCGCGGTGGCGGCGAGCGCTGGTAGGCGGTTTCCGGGGCGGTACTACAACTGAATAGCAATCGAGGGCCGGCGCACTGCGCCGGCCCTTCTGTTTCCGCGGGGAGTTGCACCTATTCGCCGGTTTTTGGGGCTAAGCCCGCGGTTTTAACCTCCGGGCGACCCGCCGCAACGCCAGTAGCGATGCACCGGACGCCGCGATGCCGGCAGCCGCGGCAAGGGCCACCGCGAGAGTCTGGCTACGATCATGCGACCCGACGATTTGAGCACCATTCGTACGTCCCGACTGCCCGGCGACGTCAGTAGACGTAACGTCGTGGGTTGCCAGCAGCGCGTCGAGATCGGACGTCGTTTGATATGCCGCTGCCATCGACGGGTGGTCAGTGCCTGCGGGTGCAGGGTCGACGTACAGTTCCGGTCCGACCTGCGGCAGCAGGAACCCGGGGGAGTCGAGCAAACCGGGCGGCGCGTACACGTACAGCAGGCCGCCGGAATGAGGGCCGAAGCCGATCTGTACCGTCCTGAGGACGCCGAAGTTCTTACCATGGAGGTCGAACTCCCATGGCTGCAGCGAGCCCAGCGAAATCGCCAGCCGCTCGCCGTCCTGAGGAGCCAGTGGTCTTCCGTCAATGAATGCCCGCGCTCCCAGGAGACGGATGGATGCCGATACCGCTTCCCCAAGCGTCGGCCGCTCGCCGATCAATCCCGCCTTCGCAATCGCGACGTAACGCTGGATGAGGTCATAGAGGCCACCGGAAGCTTGTTCCCAATTGGTCGCTTCGCGGTCCTCGGCTCTGGTGCTGTACTGCTGCGTGAGTGGGCGCCAATACTCCACGACGCCTGGACCGCTGCCGTTCGGATAATACGTTTCACAGCATTCGCCAGCTAGTCGCTCGGTTAGCACGTTACCGAGCGACTGGGCTAGATCGGTCCCGACCAGGATGTCGTACCCGGGGCCCAGTTGTTCGCCGGCCGTATATACGTGCCCTTCAAATGATTCTCCGTACCGGGCGCCGGGATTCTCGAGTTCCTGTCGTGGAATTTTCACGGCATGAGGCAGGTCGCCGCCGGCTAGCCAGATATCCTGCGTGGGCCCCTTGGCGGCGGCGATCCGTGGCCGCAGCCCGCCGCCTGCGATCAGCAGCCCAAGAATACCGAAGAGCGCGACTGTCGGCGTCCGTATCGCTTTCACGCCTCAATCCTACTCCACTCTTGAATCGGCCCGGAGACGGCTACGGCGGACGCGTGACTAGCTGCCGCACCTTCAGGAAGTCGAGCAGGTCCGCGCGACTGAGCAGGCCGGCAACCCCATCGGTATCCTTTTCTACTACGATGAGTTGCTTCACGCCCGCGTGCTGCAACGGTTCGAATACGCTTTCAAGGCGCGTATCGGCGTCGGTTGTTCGCAACCGCTCCCGGGGTGTCATGATCTCTTCCACGCGGGTTTCCGTCCAGCGATCCCGGGAAACGTGCGCCACGTCGGCGAGCGTGACGATGCCCCACAACTTGCCACCGCCGTACACGGGGAAGCCGCGCTGATGACCGGTCTTGATGTAGTCGTCCACGAGCGACGAGACAGGCAGGGCGGGAACGACGGTAGCCACGTCGGTCCGCATCGCGTCGCGCACCCGGGCATTGCCGAGAACGGCGTGGATTGACGTTTGTTGCAGGCTGCTGGAAGCAGCGTTGTCCAGGAACCAGCCGATAAAGGCGATCCACAGACCCTGCCATCCGACGCCCGTGAAGGTCGCGATAACGCCGCCGAAGATCATCAGGAACGCCACGAAGCGGCTCACACTGGCAGCTACCACCGTGGCGCGATACATGCTGTGGGTTGCGCCCCAGACCGCTGAGCGCAGCACACGGCCGCCATCCAGCGGAAAGCCGGGAATCATGTTGAACACGCCCAGGATGAGGTTGACGGACCCCAGGTACTCCAGCGTTGCTTTCACCTGGGGGCTGCCCGAGCCGACCGCCGTCGACAGCGCCAAACACACCGCGCCGATCCCCAGGCTCGATAGCGGTCCGACGATCGTGATCCAGAACTCGGCGCCCGGGGTGCGTGCGTCTTCCTCGATCTGCGAGACGCCGCCAAAGATGAACAGCGTGATGCTTGCGACAGGAACGCCCCGGGCCAGCGCCACGACGGAATGGCTGAGCTCGTGCGCCAGCACCGAGAGGAAAAACAGCAGCGTAGCCACCACCGCGGTGACCCAGTACGCCGTTTGGATCCAGTGGGGATAGGCATCCGGAAAGACGCTGGCGCCCAGCGACCAAACCAACAGCGCGAGCACGAAAATCCAGCTCACGTGAATGCGGACCGGTATCCCGGCGATGCGAACAACCGTGATGCTGCCGCCCAAGTGCTCCTCGTCTCGCTTCTCGCCGCGCGAACCCTCGCGCTACGTTCACAGCATAGCGGAGTGCGAGGCGGCCGGTAGCCGGCAGGGGAGAGTTTCTCCGGGCGCCGCCGAAGGCTCCATTACCCGTCGCGCGGACTGCCTCGATACAAAATTCAAAACGCCTTAATTTTCTTCAGCAATGGCTTGACAATCTTAATGTGCAGGTTGAAGATAGTGGTGGGCAGGGAGGGCGAGGCATGCATCCAATCCCGACGCAATGCCCGGTATGCGGCGACGAGCTACGCGTTACGCGCCTGCACTGCGATGGTTGTGGGACGGCTCTCGAAGGAGTATTCGCCCTCGGTCGCTGGCTACGGCTCAGCCGCGAACAGCTCGGCTTCGCCGAAACTTTCCTCAAGTGTCGGGGCAAGATCAAAGATGTCGAGGATGAGCTGGGCATCTCCTACCCGACTGTCGTCTCTCGTCTCAACGAGCTCATCGCGGCCATGGGCTATGACGTCCAGTCGGAGGTTCTGGACGAGCGTTCAGCGGATAGGATGGTGCGGCGGCAGCAGATCCTTGACCAACTGGCATCGGGTGAACTAACGGCCGCCATTGCCGCGCAGCAATTGCGGGAACTGTAGGTAGAGGCAGTAGGCAGTCGGCAGTCGTGGGAGACGCGGCCCCCTATCTCCCCAGCCCTCTTTTCCCCAATTCTGGGGGCAAGAAGCAGCCAGAGTTCGGGGGTGTATTGTGGAGCGAACTCCCGATGATCGTCGCGACTCGGCACCGCAGCCCGACAACAATGGGCGGGGAATGGCGTTAGGCAGTCAAAAGCAGGAGCAAGCACCCAGGGAGCACTGCTCCAGGGGCATGAACTAGACCAGCTCTGCTGGTGTGAACGGGGGCTAGCCCCCGATGACCGTCGGACCAGTACCCCCCGTTAGGCGTACGGGTAGACTTCAGATGAAGGAGAAAAGGGACGTGGCAGACCGAGAAGGAATCGTGGAAGAGGTCGGGGAGTTTCTGGAGCGGCTGGGCCGCAGGCTGAGTCACCTGGAGCTGGATAATAGCCGCTCGGAGCACCGCTCCGCGCGCATGGCAGAGCGGGCCGAGCGCATGGCGGGCCGCATGGCCGAGCGCTTTGGTTTTGGCTTCCGAATTGACCATGACGGCTCGGACGAAGAAGAGGACCAGGACGGTCACACAGTTGAACGCGAGTTGACCTTCGGCGAGCAGCCAGAGCTACGCTTGACGGCCGGCCCTATGCGTGTTCATCTGCTTCAAGTTGAGCCGGGCGGCGTCACCAGGGCCGTTCTCAAGGGCCGCGACGCTGCTGACGCCGAGCTCGAAATCGGCACCTGGGATGGAGCAACCGCCGTTGAAGTGCGACCGGGGCGCGGATTGCATGCCTTCCGGCATCTCTCCCGGCTCGCGTTGTACCTCTACCTCCCGGAGGGAATCCGCGTACGCGGCCGAGTAGACGCCGGCAGCATGACCGCAGAGGGGTTGCAAGCAAGTGAGCTGGATCTGCGCACCGACGCGGGCAAGCTTCGGTTGGTCAATTGCCAGGGGCGCATGCGCATCACGTCCAGCGCGGGCAAGGTCACGGTCGAGAACTGCATGGGTGACCTGGAAGCGCATGCTGACGCCGGCAAGATCGCGGTTACAGACTTTAGTGGAACGGTGCGGCTGCGGGCGGAGGCCGGCGCGGTGGTCTGCCGGGGTCTGCGGCTTGCGGCGGGCGAGCACACGCTCGAAACCAAGCTAGGAACGATCGACGCGACGCTCGTTCCGGACGTTCCGGTACGGATCGAAACCAAGGCGTCGCTCGGGTCCGTTGCGAACCGGATCGGCGACGGCCCGGCAGACGCTGCAGCGACCCTGATCGCCCGCACCGAGCTTGGCTCCATCCGCTTGCGCCATGAGGAATCGCCGCCCACACCGCTGCGCTCGGTAGTGTTCACCGATGAACGCGGCGCGGATGACCGTGATAGCGGCTCGTACCAGCCCGTGGACCTTGAACCGGTATCGCTGGAAAGTGACGAAGGTACGGAATCGCCGCATCAGCCCGCGGCAAATGGCGACCAGGCGCCGGCGGGCGCGATGGGTTCGGAAGCCGGGGCCGCGACGCCTGTCCAGCAGAGCGAAACGCTCCGTATCCTGGGCATGGTGGAACGCCACGAGATCAGCGCCGCCGACGCCGCATCTCTGCTCGCTACGGTGAGACGCTGACGCGCCGGGCAATAGGGCGCGCAGCCGGCCAGTGGTTACCAGATTCGGTTAAGCAGTCACTTGCGCTCGGCCGTGTACCCGAGAGTGACGGCGGGTAGCGGAGCCATCGGGTTCCGCGTTGCTACACTGCCCGAATCAAGCAGCGAAGAATCGCCCCTCTCCGCATCGGAGAGGGGAGGGGGTGAGGTAAATCTTTGCATCCCGCGCTCGCAAACCTCGTTCGCAACGCCGGCATCCGCGTTCTACTCCTGAAAGAGCGCTGGCAGAGCGGCATCGCCTTCAACGTGGTCTCTTCACGGCTGCGCGAGGACCCCTACCCAACCTACACGCGGCTCCGGGCAAAAGATCCGGTCCACCGCAGCGCCCTCTTTCCCGGCTACGTCGCCACGCGCTACGCCGACGTCGCCTTCGTCATGAAAGACTCGCGTTTTGCGGCCGACCGCAGCAAGAGTACCGCGGCTCAGAAGATCAATTTCGACGAGATCGGCCCGTTCATGCAGTGGCTGTCCCGCTCGCTACTGTCCATCGACCCACCCGACCATACCCGTCTGCGGAGTCTCGTCAGCAAGGCGTTCACGCCGCGCGCGGTAGAGGCGATGCGGCCGCGCATAGAACAGATAGTGGAAGACCTCCTCGACGCCGTGCAGGAGCGCGGCCGCATGGACGTCATCGCCGACCTGGCGTATCCGCTGCCCGTAATCGTGATCGCCGAGATGCTCGGCGTTCCGGCTGGGGACCGCCACCTGTTCAAACGCTGGTCCGATGATCTGGCCGAAGGCCTCGAACCAATCCTCAGCCCCAACCAGATCGAACGCGCGAACCGCAGCGTGACCGAGCTCACCGACTATCTTCGCGCCATCATCAAAGAGCGGCGGGGGGAATTGCGTGACGATCTGCTCAGCGCCCTGATCTCCGCGAGCGATGAAGGCGACCGGCTGAGCGAAGATGAACTGTTCGGCACCTGCATCCTGCTGCTCGCCGCGGGCAACGAGACCACCACCAACCTGATCGGCAACGGCCTGTTGGCGCTGCTGCGCAAGCCCGATCAACTCGAAACACTGCGCCGGTATCCCTCCCTCATCGAGTCCGCGGTAGAAGAGCTCCTGCGCTACGACAGCCCCGTACAGATGTCCGACCGCGTCGCCACGGAAGATATTCAGGTCGGCCGTACGCACGTACTCAAGGGCGAAAGCGTGGCCGTCGTCTTCGGCGCCGCAAACCGAGACCCGGATCAGTTCGCCGATCCCGACCGGCTGGATGTCACGCGCAATCCCAACCGCCATTTCTCCTTCGGCTACGGTATCCATTTCTGCCTGGGAGCGCCCCTGGCGCGCGTCGAAGGCCAGATAGCGATCAACGCGATCCTGCGGCGTCTGCCCAATCTGCGACTGCTGACGGATACGCCACGATGGCGGCCGACGATCACGCTGCGGGGGTTAAAGGCGCTGCCGGTATCGTTTGCGCCGGGTTCGAAGCCCGAGCCGGCTGCCGAAGCTGCGGTAGCCGAGCCGCTGTCCAGCAGATAGCAGGTGGTTGACGAATGCCCAGAGAGTTCTCACGCGATCTATTCAAAGAGATCCGCCCCCACGAACCAGACCTCAGCACAGAGCGCATGCGGGTGCTGGAGATGCTGGAGCAGGGAAAGATCACCGCCGCGGAGGCGGCCGAGCTATTGCGCGCCCTCGGCGAAGATGTGGAGCGACCCGATCGGGAGGAACCCGCCCGTCGCGAACGGCCGCACTGGTTCCGGGTTCGAGTAACCGAGGTCGCAAGCGGCCGGCAGAGGGCCAACGTATCGATCCCATTCGGTATGGTGAACTTCGGCCTCCGCTTCGCTCCCGGCAACTTCCGATTCCGTGGCAAGGGAATGCCCCGTCAGGTAGACGACCTGCTCGATGCGCTCAGGTCGGGCCGGCGCGGCACCCTCTACGACATCACCGACAAGAACGAAGGCGAGCGCATCGAGATCATCGTGGAGTGAGGCGGCCGGCAGTCGGCAATCGTGGGGACCAGTCTGGTCGTCAAATCACTACTGCCCAATGCTAATTGCCCGCGGAGCCGGAGGCTTCCCCATGCACTACCGCAAACTCGGCCACACCGGCTGCATGGTCGGCGAGATTGGCTTTGGCGGCTGGTCGCTGGCGACGCCTCCACCCGACGACGATACCGCTGTAGCTATGCTCCGCCTGGCGATCGAGCGTGGCGCCAACTTTATCGATACGGCCGGAGTGTACGGCGCCGGCAGGAGCGAGCGGCTGATCGGCCTTGCCCTTGAAGGGCGACGTGAGCACGCGCTGATCGCGACCAAAGGCGGCCTGGTCGACCGCGATGGCACATTGGAGCGGGACTTTTCCCCCGATCACATGGATCGGACGCTTCGGGAGAGCTTGGAGCGGCTGCGGTGCGAGTACGTAGACCTCTACCAGTTGCACCACCCGACCGTCGCCGACCTGCGCAACTCGGCGTTATGGGAGACGCTCGAGCGGATGAAAGCCGACGGGCTTGCCAGGCAGGTCGGCGTAGTTACCACTGCGCTGGACGTCGCGCTGGCAGCCGTAGACGAGCCCCGCGTCGAAACGGTGCAGATCGTCCTCAACGTGCTCGACGCCACCATGCTGCCGGTGTTGACCAGGGCGCGTGCGGCCGGCGTCGGCGTGATCGTCCGGGCACCGCTGCTGGCGGGGATGCTCGCCGGCTCTTTCAATACCGCCGTAGACGTTGATTCCTTGCCGCCGGACGACCCGCGCCTCGAGTGGTCGCGTGAACGATTGAAGTCAACCAGCGAACTGGTCGAGCGCTTCGCCCGAACAACGACTAACGGGACCAGCTCGCTCGCCCAATCGGCGCTCGGTTGGGTGCTCGGAAACGACGGAGTTTCCGTGACCATTCCGGGCGCCACGAATCCGGCTCAGCTAGAAGAAAACGTGGCGGCTTCCGACCTACCGCCGCCATCGGCGCGGCAGATGGTCGCGGTCCAGCACCTCCAGATGACGTCTGTGGTGCCGTGAGCGGGCGTCCAAACACTTAACTGGGTCTAGATTGACTCGTTTGTGGCCCTCTGCTCGCGTATTCCAATCTTAGTGTGCGCTCAGCACCGCGATCGCCGGGACTGCCTCTGCCGGCTCGGCAGGTTCCGGGGGCCCGAGCGTCCTCCGCAACGGACGCTCCTTCAAGAGCAGCGAAAACATCAGCGCCAGGAAGACAACACAGACCGAGCACAGGAACACGCTGCGGATTGCGGCAGCAATTGCCGTTCGCTGAGCCTGCCTGGCGTCCGCCAGGCTGATGCCGCCGTCGGGCTGCGCCAGTATCTCCGCCTGAACCTGTCCGAATGTGCTCCGGTCCAGGGCCAGCGTAGGATCTTCAAACCTGTGGAGGGTCGAAGCAGAGACCGCCGCGCGTGTCGCGGGCGATACGTTTTGCCGGAACTGTGCCTGGAAGGTCGTGGTCAGGAGCACACCGAAGATCGCCGTCCCCAGCACGCCGCCGATTTGCATGAAGAACTGGCGCGTACTGGTCGCGACGCCCAGGAATGCGTGCGGCACCGCGTTCTGAATCACAACACCCATCGTCGGCATGGCGAGGCCGCTGCCCAGTCCGAGCACCACCACGAAGGCGCTGAGGTGCCAGGTCGGCGTGTCGGAGGATAACGTCAGCATCAGGGCGGTGGCGGTGAAAATGAGGCCCACTCCCGTGAGCGTGATCGCTTTGTACCTGCCGGTGCGGGAGAGAATTTGGCCGCCGACGATGCTCGTAATCAGCAGTCCGAGCGATTGCGGCGTCGTGATCAGCCCGGAAGCGGTTGCCGAGGCGTTGAGCGCGACCTGCAGAAACGTCGGCAGATAGGGAACCGCTCCCGTCGTCGCGAAGCCCATGCTCAGGACGATCAGGTTACCAAGCAGGAACTCGCGATTGCGGAACAGATGGAACGGAATGATCGGCTCAGAATGGTGGAGTTCCTGAAACGCGAATGCGACCGTCCCCGTCGCACATACAGCAAATAGCCCCAGGGTTGCGCCGCTGATCCAGCCGTTCGCCTGACCCGACCATGCCAGACCGAGCAGGCCGGTAGTGGTCGCGATGGAAAGGATCGCCGCGCCCAGGAAGTCGATGCGCGGGCGCCGCTGACTGCGGACCATGGGGAGGTTGTACCAGATCGCCGGCAGAGCCACGGCGCCAACCGGAATGTTGATGAAGAAGACCCAGCGCCATCCTGCGTGATCGGTGAGCAACCCACCCACGGTTGGCCCGATAATGCTGGCGAGGCTGAACGTCCCGGTGAAGAACCCCACATACTTGCCGCGCTCTGCCGGTGGGAAAAGATCGCCGATCGTCGCGAAAACAGACGAAAAGATAATGCCGCCGCCGACGCCCTGGAGTCCCCGGAAGGCGATGAGCGCCCCCATGCTTGGCGAGGCTCCACAGCCCGCCGAGGCTACGAGGAAGACCACCATGCCGGCCATCAGGAAGGGCTTGCGCCCGTGAATATCCGACAGCTTGCCGACCAGCGGCACCACCACCGTTGAGGTCAGCATGTAGGTCGTAAATACCCAAGACAGCAGGCGAAAGCTGCCCAGGCTGGCGACGATCTTCGGGGCGGCCGTCGCCATAATCGTCTGGTCGAGGGCGCCCATGAACATCGCCGTCATCAGGCTTGCGAGCAGCAGCCACTTCTGGCGGTGGTCGAGCGTATCTCCGAGCGGACGGGCAATCGGCGCGGTCAAGAATGCCTCACAGTAGCTGGCTCACAGCAGGTTCTTAGAGTCGGAATACCCGGGGCGAATCCCTAATGCCGATTACCCACCGGCTGTCTCCCCTTCGCCAGGCTGGAAAGCAGTTCGTATGTGCGCCGTGGATCTGCCCCGGGCGGGCCGTAGATGGCGGCGTTGAAATCCGTGACGCCCACGGCGGCGAACGCCTCGATCTGCTTCGCGACCTCGTCTTCCGTGCCGATAACTGCCACATCCTCTGGGCCAGCGGCGCCGCCACGGTCAAGCGTGGCGCGGTACGAAGGAAGCTGGCCGTAGACCGCGAACGTCTTGGCCGCGATTGTCCGGGCCGCTGCCGCGTCGTCGGTGACGCACACCGGCAGACCGGCCACGATCCGCGGCGCCGGCTTTCTCGCCCTCGACGCGGCTTCCGTGATCGTTGGCACTGCGACGTCGCGCAGGTAGTCGAGCCCGCCCATCCAGGTTGCCGTGCCGTCGGCCAGCCGGCCGGCGAGTCGCAGCATGGCCGGGCCGAGCGCCGCTATCAGCACGGTTGGCTTGCTCGCACCGGGCACGGTGAGCTGCGCCGCGACGCGGTACAACTCGCCCGTAAACCTCACCGGCTCCTGTGCCAGCAGCCCGTTGAGGACGGTCAGATACTCCTTTGTATGCGGGATCGGCTTGGAGTAGTCCAGGCCGAACATGTTCTCGATCACCACCTGGTGGCTGAGGCCGATGCCGAGTGCCAGCCGCCCGTTTGTCGCCGCCTGCACCGTCAGCGCCTGCTGTGCGAGCGCCGCCGGGTGACGCGGATAGGTCGGCACGACGAACGTCCCAAGCTCGACCCGCTGGGTCTCCTTCCCTGCCAGAGCGAGCACGGTCAGTGCGTCGAAGCTGAAGATGTTGGAAAGCCAGATCGAAGCGAAGCCGGCCTCTTCGGCGCGTTGCGCTTCCTTGACCAGCGCTGCAAGCGTGTTCGGACCGCCGGAAACCGCCAGCCCTATACCAATCCGCACTGTATCGTCCCCTGTTCCGCCCTCAAAAGTGCGTCGGGCCGCCCCGAGGTTTCCGAGCGAGTATACCAGCCACGACCCGGCGTCAGGCACGAAGGTGGGTCCATTGCCAGCGGGCGAAGGCACCCGGAAAGCTCACTGGGACGACCCCAAGCAAGCCGACGGATTGGCACCGATGGACGTGTGGATGGCGGTAGTTGTCAAAATACGTTACTTTTGACAATACTGTAAAGAAAATCGGGCCGCTGTTGTCAGCGGTGACAATGAGGAACGACGTGAACGACATCTCCTCGCGCGTCGGTCGCTACGTGTGGCAGCCCGCCGGCTACCGTGCCTTTGTACCGGCGCCGCTGCCTCCTGAGCCGCCCGTCCGCATCGACGGCACCATGCTGCGCCTGCTTTCGGATGCGACCCTCGCGCTGGGCCGGCTGGACGGCGTCGGAGAGCGACTGCCCGAGCCGGACCTGTTCGTCGCCATGTACGTACGGCGCGAAGCCGTGCTCAGCTCCCAGATCGAGGGAACACAGAGCACCCTCCAGGATCTGCTGGCGTTCGAGTTGGACTCCGAGTCGGGCGGACAGCCGTTCGACGTCCGCGAAGTGGTGAACTACGTTCGCGCCATGCACTACGGACTGGAGCGGCTGCGCACGCTACCGCTCTCTCTGCGCCTGATCCGCGAGATTCACGGCGAGCTTATGTTGGGTGTGCGCGGCTCAGATTTCACGCCAGGCGAGTTCCGTCGTTCGCAGAATTGGATCGGCGGTACGAGCCCTGCCAATGCCCGCTTCGTTCCCCCGTCATCGGCGGACATGCTGCCCGCGCTGCATAACTTCGAGAATTTCCTACACGAGAGCGACCTGCCCGATCTGGTCTACTGTGCCGTTGCGCACGCACAGTTTGAGACGATCCATCCGTTCCTGGACGGCAACGGCCGCGTCGGGCGGTTGCTGATCACGTTTCTGCTCTGTCATCGCAAAGCGCTCAGGCTGCCGCTGCTGTATCTCAGCCACTATTTCAAGGTCCACCGCAATGAGTACTACGACCGTCTCCTGGCGGTGCGCTCAGATGGAGACTGGGAGGGCTGGGTGCGCTTTTTTCTCGATGGCGCCCTGCAAGTCGCCGAAGAAGCAACGACGACCGCTCGGAAAATCGCCGGTCTGCGCGCGGCACACTTGAATCTTGTGCTGCAACGGGGCTGGGGCACGGCCGGGCGCGACCTGCTGGATCTGCTCTACCGCCAACCGCTGGTCACGCCGACCGCGGTACGCGACCGGCTTGCGATGCCGGACAAGTCGGCGCGACGGCTATTTCAGCGGTTTGTGGATGCGGGACTGCTGGAAGCACACGGCGAAGCGCGGCGTAACCGGCGGTACCGCTACGGGCCCTACCTGACCCTGTTCGACGAGGATACTGAGCCGCTGGGTGGGTAAAACAGCGAGCCGGACGTGGCGGCATTCGCCGGGCCGCCTACGCGCGACCGACCGAGTTATCCCGCAGCCGTAATCTTCCAATGTCCGCGGCTACCGTGGCCGCACGCTCATCTCATCTGCTGGCAGCGTTTAAACGCTGCGTGCCGCGCCCGAGGTCACGAATTTCACTCCATTCATCGCGACGTCATAGATCGGCGTCAGCTTATGCGGAGAGGCAACATACCGTGTCGCGGCCAGCAATGGCAGGTCGGCTTCCGGATGTGTGCCGAGGGCACGGTGCTCCTGGATCGCGGCATGTGACGTCTTGAGCACGTGCGCCACGCTGATAAATTCCCCGTCGCTCGCCTCTACGGCTTCGCGACCCAGCGCCCGCAGGAGCTCGTCCTTCGGCAATTCGGCTTGCCCCCAGCGGCGTACGATGCCCATCGCCTCGTCGATCTGGTGTGACTGGATGGCGCTACGATACTCCGCCGCGAGCTCCGCGGCCGTTTCGCCCTTTGGCTCCGGCAGCGGACCGGCGTCGGCACGCACACCGTCCCGTCGGTCGAACCGCTTCTGCCAGTTGATGAACCAGGCGTTGTGGTACAGGCTGCGCAAGGCCTCGCCTGTCACACCGCGGCGGAAGAGTTGGCGCGTCGCGTTCGCGTGCGTGAGCAGGTGCGTAACTTCCAGCCAGCCTCCCTCGTCCCATACCTTTTCGTCGTGCGACAGCTCCCACTCGATGTCCATGCGCAAGAGCCGTTCCGCAGCCGCCAACACCAGTTCGCGGGCCACGATATCGACGTGCACGCCCGTGCCGAGTGCGCCGTGCACCGCTTCGAAGGCCGCGTCTCCCTTGCCGAACAGTACGTCGTGGCGGAAGCGGGCGCTGTCGAAGCGGCTGCGCGGCCGCCGCTGCTTTGCGACTAGGGCGGGAAGCGCCGGCTCAATTGTGCGCAGGCGTTCCGTGTATTTGCGCATCTCGGGCAGCTTGTCGTAGCGCGTGGCCCAGGCGATGGAGGGCACGATCGCCGGCAGGATTGGGCGCATCGCATCCCAGCCGATGGCCTCCGCCATCTGCACGGCCTTGAATACGTAGATCATCTGGTGGCCGAAGCCAAGGAAGTGGTCGCTTGCAGCGTTGAGTAGCCAGCGCGAGATCTCTGCCCGATCGAGATCGGCATCCAGTGCACCGCGCAGCCAGGCCTCGGCACCGTCTACATCCTCTTCTTCGATGCGTCGCCGGAACTCCGTTTCGCCCTCACGGTCTATCTTTTCCGCCGCCGGCACGGCGCGACGCTCGAAGCGCCGCACCGGCTCGCCCGCCGCGAGCAGTGCCCGTAGGGTGGGTACGGCGACCTCGCCGTCGTAAAACTCACCCAGGCTCGCACAATCGGCGATCACCGCAAGCGCGTGCCCCCAGCCGTACTCCTCGCGCTCGGCGTTGTGGATCGCGCCCTGCCGCATCACTTCAGCCGGCAGCATCCCCAGCGTCATCAGCCGCGCTGCGTCGCGCCCGATTCGCTCCGGCTCGTAGCGATGGAGGCCGGCGCGAAGGCTCTCGAGGTGCGTCGCCATCTGCCGTTCGACTGGCACCTCGGCGAGGTCGACCAGGATGCGGCCGCCCTCGACGCGAACGCTGTAGCTACGCACGTCCTCGGAGCCGTCGAAGCTGCCATGCAGACAGGCTCCGTCTGTCAGGCGGAACTTCCAGTTGTGCCAGTCACAGGTGAGCGTCTCTCCGCGCATCGAGCCCATGGATAACGGGTAACCCATGTGCGGGCAGCGGTTGTCTATCGCGTGGAAGCGCCCGCCAATTGCAAACAGCGCGATCTGTCGGTTTTCCACCCGCACGACCCGACGCCCGTCGCGCAGATCGCTTACCTCGGCCGCCGCCACCCACCGCTCGTCACCAACGTCCATTTGCCACCCCCACCTCCCGGTCTACCGATAGTGTCCGCTCGACGCCGGTGCGCGTCACTGGCCGGTACGCCTGTTTGGGGCTGATCGTTTGGACAGGTGGCTAGCGCATTCGGTCGCCATCGCACCGGCCCATGGCCCGTCGCCTGCCGTCGCGATTCATCGATCCACCAGGCGGCGCTCCAGAGCGACCCGCACGGCGGCGGCACGGCTGGCGACGCCGAGCTTGGCGAGGATCGAGGCGACGTGGAACTTCGCCGTCCGCTCGCTGATGGTGAGCCGGGCGGCGATCTCCTTGTTCGTCAGGCCGTCCACCACCAGTACCAGCACCTCTCGCTCCCGCTCGCTGAGCGCGTCCGGGCCGTGCGATGCGCGCGGTTTGTTCATCAGGCGCAACAGCTTGGCGGCGATTTCCGGTTGCAGCAGCGTGCCGCCGTCGCGGGCGACACGGATCGCCCGAATGATCTCGTCGCGGGTGGCCCCTTTCAAGAGGTACCCCCGCGCGCCGGCCTCGACCGCAGCGACGATGCGCTCGTCCGTGTCGAAGGCGGTAAACACGATCACGGCCGTCCCGGGCAGGCGCTGATGGAGCTCTCGCGTGGCCTCGACACCGTCCAGTACCGGCATCTCCAGGTCCATCAGGACTACGTCGGGCCGCCGCGCGATGGAGCGGTCCACCGCCTCCCGGCCGTTGGCCGCCTCGCCCGAGACCTCGATATCCTCCACCGTTTCCAGGATCGCGCGCAGCCCGGCGCGCAGCGTCGGGTGGTCATCCGCCAGGAGGATGCGGATGCGCTCGCTCACCTGGGCTCTCTATCTAGTGGGATGACGACCTGGATCTCGGTGCCCTGGCCCGGCGCGCTTATCAAGGTCTGGCGGCCGCCCAAGAGCCGTGTCCGCTCCTGGATACCGCCGATGCCGTATCCGTGCTGGGCGCGCTCCCGGGAACGCACGCCCAGGAACTCCGGATCGAATCCACAACCGTCATCCTCGACGGTGAGTGTGACGACCTCGTCCCCGACCTCGAGCCGCACCCAGGCGTGCTGCGCCGACGCGTGCTTCGCCGTGTTCGTCAGCGCCTCCTGGGCAATGCGAAAGAGGTTCGACTCCAGCACGGGCGCCAGCCGTCCGCCATGCCCGGCACAGGTCACCTGGACGTCGAGACCATACAGCTCGGTGTCACGGGCGCCGAGCTCACGCAAAGACTCGGGCAGCGGCTTGCTCTCGAGCGTGCCCGTGCGCAGGTCCCGCACCACGGTGCGCATCTCCTCGAGGGCTACCCGCGTCTGCCGCAGGGCCTCATGAAGCCTCGCCCGGGCCGCGTCGGGGGAGCGGTCGAACAACGCATCAGCCGCCTCGAGTTGGAGGCCGACCCCCGTGATCGATTGGGCGAGCGAGTCGTGCAGCTCGCGCGCCAGCCGCAGCCGCTCCTCGACGGTCGCCGTCTGGGCGGCGCGCGCGTGCAGTCGCGCCCGCTCGACGGCGATACCCATCTGGTAGCCGATTGTGTGGAGCAGCTCCAGCTCGTCGGCGTCCAGCCGGCGCCAGTCGGGGGCAGCGACGTTCATCACACCCAGCCGCCGCTGGCCCGAATACAGCGGAATGCTGGCGTGGTGGAGCAGGCCCTCCGTCCCCCTGTCCAGACCCCATAGCCGGCTGCACTCCAGCACATTGATGTTGGCCGCGCCCGTAAGGTCTCCGCGGATGAAGGTACGCAGGCAGAGGCACATGCTCGTCATGCGGTTCGGCTCGTCACGCAGGACTGGTGGTAGCGCCTGGGCGGCCACGAGCTCCGGCTCGCCGGTCTCCTCGTCGACAAGCCACACCCAACCAGCGCGCAGGCCCAGCAGCTCCGTCACTAGCACGAGGGCGCGCTGCAGTGCTTCCCGTAGGTCCACCGAGCGGTTCAGCCCCTCGGCGATGGCGTTGAGCACCGAGAGCTCGCGATTGAGCCGCACGAGCCGATCGTGCTCGGTCTCGGCACCACCGTACGCGCCGGCCCTGCCGCTTGCCTGCTCCTCGACCACGAGCACACCCCGTCGAATTAGCTCCGGCCGTCCCGACGGCCGGGAAGGTGATTTTGCCGGAACATGAGCCGTCGCCGCGAGACCCTTCACCAGGGTCTCATAGGGAACCGGAAGTCCGACGTCAAGGTCGTTGATGAGTATATGCCGGATGATGGCATCTGGGCAGGGGGATACCGGCGGCGATGCCGGCTCCGCAAGCTCGGGAAGACGAGACGTGAGGGCCAAGTCTCGCAGGGGCCAGCTATGCGCGATCGGCCGAGTACCCGGCAGCCGTAATCTCGCCTTCTGCAGACCCGCGCACCTCCATGATCAACCGGGCCAGCAGCGGCCCATCCATCAAACGAACGCCGTGCAGGCCCGCGAGGTCGGTCGCCGGTCCGGTGAACTCCGCCGTGGTGACGAAGATCCCCCGCTGCGCCTCGTGGTGCACGGTCATCATGCCGATGAACGCTTGAAGGTCGGCCGAACCGACGCGCCGGCCGGGGGCGTAGCGCTTGCACTGCACGACAACCGGCTGCCCGGATTTGTCCCGGCAGCGCAGGTCGGCCGTCAGGTCGCCCGCGCCGCCTAGATGTTCGACGTTTCGATAGCCGATATCGTGCAGCAGCCGCCCCACCTCGATCTCGAACCCGGTTGGCGTGAGCGCAAGCAGCGACTCGAAGCGGCGGACCCGGAGTCTTCGGCGTCCCCGGTATCGCCACCATGCAAAGACCAACGCGGCCAGCGAAGCGCCATACGCAATTGCAAGGCTGGCCTGGAACGCCGTGCGATGTGATTTACCCCACAACCCCGCCAGGGCAATGGCCTCGATCGCGAAGAGCGCCAGCCCCGAAAACAATGCCAACGTCGTCAGCCGCACGGGCCTAAACGACATGACGAAACCAAACAGCGCCGTCAGCAGTAGGACCGGCAGGGCGAGCAGCCGCGCGCTGCTGAATGTCCCTTGCTTGCCGCGGCGATTGGATTTTCCCATCGCACCGGGTTTCCCAAGCCGCCCAAAGCCGCGGCAGGGTGTCCCACGTAGAATGGGTGTTCTAACAGGAAGCCGTCAAGGAGCCTTACTGGCCATGACGTACCGAGGAACCCCGTTCCACCACCGTCGGCCGTCCACTGCCAGGCCGAC
Organism: Chloroflexota bacterium; assembly: GCA_036741355.1. GTDB lineage: Bacteria > Chloroflexota > Dehalococcoidia > CAUJGQ01 > CAUJGQ01 > JBBRGK01. The sequence continues at coordinate 24,298 of DAINSK010000020.1, read as the reverse complement.
CTACTGCCTACTGCCGACTGCCGACTGCCCGGCGGCGCCGCCGCCCGCCCAATTCCCTACCAAGCTCTCGGCTGCCGCCAGGTCGGCGGGCGTGTCCACGTCGAGCCAGAACGAGCCGGTCAGATCGACCGTATGGAACGGCTCCCGTCCGGCGACCGCCGTCATGATCGCGCTTAACTCGGTCGCTTCACCCAGCACGTCGATCGCGTCAAACACGGAGGGCAGGCAGCGGAAGATGCCGGCGTCGATCGCATCCCACCGTCGCAGCCGCTTGCTGAAACGCTTCACGAGTCCATTTCGCCCCATTTGAACCCGCGTCGCGTCGGTAAGTCGCTCGACCGGCATTGGTCCCCGGTCGACGCCGATCGCGAACCCGTGCTTCGATTGCAACATCAGGTCAATTGCCGCGTCGCTGAACAGGTGGTCGGCCATGAGCAACAGGAACGGTCGGTTTCCGACAGCAGCGTAAGCCGCTGCCAGCGAGCTGCCGTTCGGAAGCCGGTAACGCACGTTCTCCACCGGAGAGATATCGATCCCAAATCCATTCATCGGCCCGAGCGCCGCGCGCACCTCAGCGCCACGGTGACCCACAACCACATGCGCCTCGCGCACGCCTGCCAGCGCCAGTCCCTCGAGCGTGTAGCTCAACAAGGGACGTCCGCACACGGGCACCAACGCCTTTGGCAGACCGCGCGCTGCACCGGCGAGGCGCGATCCGATTCCGGCCGCGAGGATGACGGCGGGCATTGGTGCATTTGAGGGGGAGTGGCCAGGATCCGGGCTTGGTTGGAGGCTCATCCGCAGCGGTACGACCTGAACCCGCCCTGAGTGGCAGGAATCGCTTTCACGATCGAGCGTACCCTGACCGCTTCGGGGCTGCAAACGGCGGGCGGCGCCGCGCTCGCTATTGCACGCCGTCCGATCGGGGAGCGATGCTGGAAAATAGCTGGATAGCCGCCCGTCGCCTCTGCCGTACGGCAGGCGGCCGGGACGAATGCTCGCCAATATTGGACCTCGGTACCGGTTCAAGACACGGAGGGTGGTTGTGATGATGCGGGGGTTGTGGTGGAGTTCGGTACTGATAGGGAGCCTGCTCGGCGGCATCGTCGGGGCGGGGCTCATGTTCGGGCTGACGCAGGCGTTCGGCGGCAGCTCCGGCAGCGGCCACTCGGCGACCAGCGGGACGGGTGTTCGCGTCAGCGATACGCGGTCAGGCGGCGACGGGACCGTGGCGAAAAACGGTCTCGACGCAGCGGGGATCTTCAGCCAGGTTCGTCCGTCGGTCGTGACGGTGAACACGACGACGATTCGCCGGCGGAGCCGTGACGACGGCGAGGGCACGGGCATCGTGCTCGACAACAGCGGGCGGATCCTCACCAACAATCACGTCATCGAGGGTGCGTCAAGAATCCAGGTGGTCCTGAACAACGGGCGTAGCCTCGACGCGACGGTGCTGGCAACGGATCCGGACAACGACCTCGCCGTCATCGGCGTCAACGCCCCCTCGGGGACGCTGCACCCGGCGAAGCTCGGCGATCCGAGCAAGCTGTACGTGGGCCAGCCGGTGCTGGCGATCGGCAATCCGCTCGGCTACGAGGCGTCGCTCACCGAAGGGATCATCAGCGGACTGGACAGGACGTTTCAGGACACGCAGGGACCGCAGATGAATCATCTGATCCAGTCGGATGCAGCGATCAATCCCGGCAACTCGGGCGGGCCGCTGCTCAACGGACGTGGTGAAGTGATCGGAATCAACACCCTGTTGGATAACGCCGACGGCAGCAATACGTTCTCCGGCCTAGGCTTCGCAGTCCCAATCAACCTTGCGCAAACCGTAATCCAGCAGGCGGCCAAGGTAAACCGATGATCTTTATCGCCGGGATGAAAGGCGGTTCCGGCGCCGGCCTCGCGGCCAGCCGCAAAGCTGGCTGGGCGGGGGTCGAGGTCGCGGCCGGACCGCAGCAAGCCGGCCGGCCCGCGGCCTATCGTTCGTTGTATCCGCCCCACCAGTCTCTCTCTGCCGGCCGCGCGGCCTCTCCGCCGCGGCCAGCAGTCGGACCGGATGGACGTCCGCTGCCGCCCGATGGCTCGCCGCCGCCCATACGCCGGCGCGCCGCCGCCGCGAGCGCTTCGCGAATCGGTTCCGTGCCGGCCCTTATGCGCACTACGCCACCGCCCGTACAACCGGGTTACGCTCCCTCAGCGCCACCTGGGCATACGTTTACAGCCCGCCCGTCGAAGGCGCCGCCCGGTGAATTTGTCTTCGACCTGCGCTGCTCTTGCGGCGCTGCCAACCGTGTGCCGGTCACCCTCTCAGACCTCCGCGCTGTCGCCGACCGTGGCCTGCCCGCCTCCCAGGCGATCGCGATCGCCACCCAGCACGCCCTGGACGCTATGCATCGTTGACCCCTATCCCTTACCTTTCCCTCAAGAGGACACGCTACGCTGCCCCGCTGCAGGGAAAGGCGATCCTTGGGTGCTGCAACGAGCTCCCCTCTCCGCATCGGAGAGGGGCCGGGAGGGGAGGCCGGCCTCACGTCATCGGCACTGCCACGCCCTCAACGGGGCCGTTTCCTCCGCCGCGCGTCCGGTTGTGGTAACGTTTCTACCAAGGCTGGATTTGTCCGCCACACTTTCGTGAGGTTCAGTCCCATGGCACTCGCACGTGAACGTGCCTGGCTCCAAACCGTCTGCAATAAGAACGGCTAATCCGCTGCTTACGCCCAGTGGCGTCCCTGTAAGCAGCGGGTAGGACGCACTTCCCACCGGCTAGCACGGCATTCCGCCATTGCACGGCCATCGGGCATGCGCACCCTCCTGCTATGACCTTCATAGTTTCCAGGAGCGTGTCCACGTGCCTATGCCCCATCGCACCATGACGCAGGTGATCAAACGTCGGTTGGTCGGCAAGGAAGGCACCGAGCGGCTGCGAGTGCTGCGCGATGCAATTACCGATCTGCCAGACTATCGCAACGGCCCGTACGCCGATATTCGCAAGTGGCTGAACCAACAGGTCGAAGAGACGAGGCTTCGGGCGCGCGTCGTGCACCGCGACTCGATCGCGGTACGGCGTGAAGGCGCGGCGCAGGTTGCGCTGGTCGGCGCCCCGAACGCTGGTAAGTCATCGCTACTGCATGCGCTGTCGCATGTTCAGATCAAGATCGGCAATTACGCGTTCACGACGCAACGCCCCGTACCCGCGCTCACCAACATCGGCGGCGTTCTCGTACAGTTGGTCGAGATTCCCGGCCTGATTGCGGGCGCCTATGAGGACCGAGGCGGCGGCCGCGCTTTGCTGGGCGTGCTGCGTGACGCCGACGCGGTCGTGTACTGCCACGACGTGACGGCGCCGATCGAGCAGTTGCAGGTAGTTCGGAGCGAGGTGGCCGCCGCCGGCATCGATATGCCGGAGATGCTCGCTGCCACCAAAACCGACGAAGCGACCGAAGAGGACCTGGAGCGGCTGCGGCTCGCGGTGCCGGACCTGCTCGTGGTCGGCGTATCAATCATCGACGACGACAGCCTCAACGCCTTCAAAGAGGCGGTCTGGCTACTTACGGGGCTGATCCGCGTCTTCCTACGGACGAACGGCCGCACCGACGAGCGGCCGCTGGCGCTCGAAGATGGCGCAACGGTGCTGGATGTGGCGACCGCCATCCACAACGAACTTGCCGCCGAATGCCGCGGCGCCCGGATCTGGGGCCCTTCCGCCAGGTTCGACGGCCAGCAGGTCGGACCCGGCCACATCGTCCGGGATACTGATACGGTGGAGATCCTCGCATAAGGACCTACCCGAAACACGGTCGAATGAGGCGGAAGAGTACACTCGAAGGTAAGGGCGATGGAGGCGCTACGAGTGGATATGGAACCGATCTACAGCGAGGCGGACATACCTGACTTCGCCAATGAAGAAGAGGAGGACAAATTCTGGTCAACGCATTGCGCGACGCCAGAATTCCTGCGCTCGACTCCTAGACCGACGGGCACTCTGTTCCAACGGGCGCGCGAGCGCCTGTCCGAAGCGGCGAAGGTTGCGGAACACACCGATAGGTAACGTTGTGGACCCCTGCAGGCATCGCCTTCGCGGGTGGAACGCTGGGCCGCGTACTGCGCATCTCGGGCACCGGTCTTGGAGTCTGGGCTTTTCCAGATGGGGTTGATGCCGAAATCGCTGAGAATGACCAAGTGCTTGCTAAACTGGCACGGCGACGTCGGTAGCGACAATCTGGTGTCCTCGCTCCGCCTCGCCAACCAAGCTTTCATCGCAACGCATCGTCCCGAGCCACCCCGGCAGGCTGCCGGTGCCCCGCGCCGCCGGGTCCGGCGAAATCAGTGTGCCCTGACCCACCTAGCGGTTTTAACTGCAGGGTATGTAAGGTTAATGCCAGTCCGGGAAGGACCGGCTGCGGTTCTGCACAGATTGCAAAGAGGGTAGAGACTCATGCGCCCTTCGCGTCTATTGGTTGCCAACCGTGGCGAGATCGCCGTCCGCATCCTTCGTGCCGCCGCGGAGCTCAGCATCGGCACCGTGGCTATCTACTCGGAGGATGACAAAGACGCGCTGCATACTCGCCAGGCGGACCAGTCGCGCGCCCTTCGAGGCTCTGGAGCAGCGGCCTACCTGGATGGCGAACAGATCATCGCCGTTGCCAAAGACGCAGGCTGTGACGCAATTCATCCCGGTTACGGTTTTCTGAGCGAGAATGCCGCCTTCGCGCGGTGTTGCGCGGAGGCGGGGATCACGTTCATCGGCCCGCGATTCGAAATCCTGGAGCTATTCGGGGACAAGGTGCGGGCGCGTGAGACGGCTGCAGACGCGGGTGTACCGGTGCTTGCCGGCACCAAGGGTCCGACGAGCCTCGGGCAGGCGCGCGAGTTCTTCCGCTCGCTGGGTGCCGGCGCCGCGATGATGATCAAAGCGATCGCGGGCGGCGGTGGCCGTGGTGTCCGTGCGGTCGAGGATGTGCATCAGCTCGACGACGCCTACGCGCGTTGCCAGTCTGAGGCCAGGGCGGCGTTCGGCAACGGCGACGTATACGTTGAACAGCTCGTGCGCACTGCCCGGCACATCGAAGTGCAGATCGCAGGTGATGGCTCGGGGGCAGTCAGCCATCTCTGGGAGCGCGACTGCAGCGTCCAGCGGCGTCACCAGAAGCTCATCGAGATCGCACCGGCGCCCGGGCTGCCGCCAAAGTTACGCGAGCGGATCACCGCGGCCGCCATACAGCTCGCGCGAACCGTACGCTACGACAACATCGGCACCTTTGAGTTCCTGGTCGACGCCACGCATCTAAGCGACGATTCACCATTCGCCTTTATCGAGGCAAACCCGCGCCTGCAGGTCGAGCACACGGTGACCGAGCAGGTGACGGGGATCGACCTGGTTCGCGTCCAGCTCGAGCTTGCCGGCGGCGCATCGCTCGAATCGCTGGGACTGCTTCAGCAGGACGTGCCGGCGCCGCGCGGCTTCGCAATCCAGGTGCGCGTCAACATGGAGACAATGACCGCGACCGGAGACGTGCTGCCTTCCGGCGGCACGCTAACGGCGTTCGATCCACCCACGGGTCCGGGAATTCGCGTCGACACGTTTGGCTACGCCGGTTACCGCACCAGTCCGCGTTTCGACTCGCTGCTGGCGAAGGTGATCGCCAACACGAGCAGGCCAAGCTTCGACGATGCGGTAACCCGCTGCTACCGCGCCCTGAGCGAATTCCGCATCGAGGGCATCTCCACCAACATCCCGTTCTTGCAAAGCGTGCTGCACCATCCCGCGTTTCGCGCGGCACAACTCTCCACCCATTTCATCGAAGACCATCTGGCGACGCTGATCGGCGAAGCGAGCACGGTGCACGAGCGGCGCTACGTCGAAGCGAGAGTGGCGCCCGACGAAGGTCGTCCAGGCGAACCCCAGAGGGCAGGAGCCCGTGTCGATCCGAACGACCCGCTCGCCGTGCTGGCCTACGGGAAGGGAGCCGGTGCTGCGGCCGTCGCCGCCCGCCCGCATTCTCCCATACCGGCTGCGCCATCGAGTACAGCCGCCGGACCCGACGGTACGGTTGCGGTGGAAGCCCCCTTGCAAGGAACGATCGTGAGCGTCGAAGTGCGGGAAGGCGACGCCGTCCATGCCGGCCAGGCGGTGGTAATCATGGAATCGATGAAGATGGAGCACGAGATCAAGGCCGCGGTGAGCGGTATCGTTCGACGGATAGCGGTGGCCGCCGGCGACACGCTCTACCCGGGGCACCCGCTCCTCTTCATCGAAGCGAGCGAGGTCGCGGGCGGCGACTCACTGGCGGATGAAGACGTCGATCTCGACGAGATCCGTCCGGACTTGAGCGCGGTGCTCGACCGGCATCATCGCGCACTCGACGAAGCGCGACCCGATACCGTTGCCCGCCGGCACGCCGGCGGGCACCAAACGGCACGCGAGAACATCGCGCAACTGTTCGATCCGGACACGTTCATCGAATACGGGCCGCTGGTCGTGGCGAACCGGCACAGCCGGATGTCGCTCGAGCAGCTCATCGCTAGGACGCCGGCCGACGGGATGATCGTCGGGATCGGTACCGTCAACGGCGACCAGTTCGAGGAGCCGGCGTCGCGGGTAGCGTTGATCTGCTACGACTACATGGTGCTCGCCGGGACGCAGGGAAACCGCAACCACGCCAAAACGGACCGCATGATCGACGTTGCCGAACAGGGCCGCATGCCGGTCGTGCTGTTCGCCGAGGGCGGCGGCGGACGTCCGGGTGACGACGCCAGCGGCGGCGGTGGCGGCAGCCACACTTTCTCCCGCTTCGCGCAACTTTCCGGCCTGGTGCCCGTCGTCGGCATCACCTCGGGTCGCTGCTTCGCCGGCAACGCATCGCTGCTGGGCTGTTGCGACGTGATCATAGCCACCGCCGGCTCAAACCTTGGCATGGGCGGTCCCGCGATGATCGAGGGGGGCGGGCTCGGGGTGTTCGCTCCTGAGGACATCGGGCCCATGGATGTGCAGATTAAAAACGGCGTGGTCGACATCGCCGTCGCCGACGAGGCCGAAGCTGTCGACGTGGCGAAGCGCTACCTATCCTATTTTCAGGGTCCGCTAAGCACGTGGGAGTCTCCCGATCAGCGCCGCATGCGGCGGATCGTGCCGGAGAACCGCCTGCGTGTCTACCACGTTCGCTTTGTGATCGAGACCCTCGCTGACACCGGTAGCGTGCTCGAGCTCAGGCCGGGATTCGGCCTGGGCATGGTCACGTCGCTGATCCGCGTCGAGGGGCGTCCCATGGGCGTGATTGCCAACAACCCGATGCACCTCGGCGGTGCGATCGACGCCGATGGCGCCGACAAGGCCGCGCGTTTTATGCAGATCTGCGACGCGTTCGACCTGCCGCTCCTCTACCTTTGCGATACGCCCGGCATCATGGTTGGCCCGGAGATCGAGCACACGGCGTTGGTGCGCCATTCCAGCCGCATGTTCGTTACCGGAGCAAACCTCTCGATCCCGTTCTTCACGATCATCCTGCGCAAAGCCTATGGTCTCGGCGCGATCGCCATGGCGGGCGGGTCCTACAAGGTCCCGTACTTTACTGTCGCGTGGCCGACGGGCGAGTTCTACGGGATGGGAATCGAAGGCTCGGTGAAGCTCGGCTTCCGCGATCAGCTTGCGGCGATTGCAGACCCGGAAGAGCGCAGGCTCACCTAGGAGAAGATGGTGGCCGACGCCTACCTGCGCTCCCAGGCGCAGAACAACGCCACCCACTTCGGCATCGACGACGCCATCGACCCCGCCGACTCCCGCCGCTGGGTTGCGAGCCTCCTGCGCTCGATCCGCCCGGCGCCGCCCCGCGAGGGCAAAAAGCGTCCGGCCATCGACGCCTGGTAGGTGCGGCGGTGACCCAGCCGCGATCCCGGAATGCTAATGGGTTGCACAGCAGCGAGGCGGCACCGTTCGCGCGTAGTACAATTTCTTCTGCGTCGGCTAAGGACTGCCGGCATACGGCTTCCTTCGCATGAATGCAGACGATCAAGAGAAAATGGCACATATTGCCCGAGCTTTTGCTCGGGGCAGAGACCGATACACCATTCATGCTGCACAGCAACGAATTGCCAGGGCGGTCCGGCGACGGGACATTGAAGCTGTAGTTGCAGGCGGCCAAGTCATCGAGGGTTATCCAGAGCACCACTACGGACCCTGTTGTTTAATTCTCGGCAGCACTGACGCAGGCAGGCCCCTTCACCTTGTTTGCTCGTTGCGGCAGATCGTTGACATTATCACCGTCTACGAGCCGGACCTCGACGAGTGGGAGCCAGACTTGAAGACAAGGAGAAAAAGATGGCAAAGGAACGTGACTCGTGTTCCGTTTGCGGAGCCGAGCTCAGGACCGAACCCATCACCTACACCCAGCCTGGGGGAGAGCTGATTTCTCTCGTGGCCGGCGTTCCGGCCCAGGTTTGCCCGCAGTGCGGTGAGCAATACCTCTCGCCTGACACAGTCGATGCAATCCAGGAAGTCATCGAGCAGCGGTGCGAGCCGGAAACGATCATGGTACCCCTTTACCACTTTCCTAACGCAACGGCTTAGGAGACCAGCGGTCACCAGGCGGCACGGTGTGCTGCCCGGCGCCGCCCCGCGAGGGCAAAAAGCGTCCGGCGATCGACGCGTGGTAGGTTGAGTGTGGGAAGAAAATCCATCCTGATAGGATGAGGCATCCAGCGCCTTTGGAAAGGGACTAGACATGGCAAGATCGGGAGCAATTGCGCATGTGGTAGCCGGCGGCTTTCCGCCGGGAACGTTCGCCGGACACGACATCGATTACGCCCGATTGCGTCTGCTGCAGATGCTGCATGAGCGGGGGGCGCCCGCAACCGTGTCCGGCGACTTCACCGACATCGACAAGTGGCTGCCGGACCGCAAGCTCTTGATCACGTACGTCGCCGGCCCCTACGCGAACGACCAGCAGACGGCGTTCGTAAACGATTGGCTGCAGGCGGGCGGGCGCTGGCTGGGTCTGCACGGCAGCAGCGGCGGCAGAGCAGTCCGCGTCGACGGCCGGCGACGGACGATGGTGAAAACCAGCTACCACGACATGCTGGGCGGCTTCTTCATCAATCATCCCCCCGTGCGCCGCTTCAGAGTGGACGTGCCGGCCGAGAGCCATCCGCTAACCAGGGGACTGCCCAAATCTTTCGATGTCGTCGATGAGCTATACATGATCGAACTTCAGCACCCAGAGCGGACGGACGTCATCCTGACGACCGAGCTAGCGAAGGACCCGTCGCCGCCCGGCTTCGGGTTCGTGTACGAGAATGACACCTCGCTGCAGGCAGACGGCAAGACGCGGGTCTTAGGTTTCACGCACGAGGTTGGCAAAGGCGGAGTCGCCTACGTCGCCCTCGGCCACTGTCACACGCCGGAAAGCTCTTCGCAGCCGTTCGTCGACACCAGCGTTGACCCGGAGGGCAAAACGCCTCCGATTCTGCGCGGCCCCTGGGAAACCGAACCGTTCGAGCGCCTGCTCGCAAACGCGATCGAGTGGGGGCTTTCCTGAGCGACACTCCGGTGGAGGTGTAGGCCCACTGGCGTGGCCTGCTCGGTTGCCCGGCGGTTGAAACCGCGGGCTCATTTCACGAAACCGGCCTGCGCCGGACCCGGGACCCGCCGGGAGAGCGGCCCGAACCCGCCCACCAAGCCTGCCGGCGGGGATTCAAATGCCCCAGTCCGCGCAGGCGGACTTCGTAAATCAAGCCCGCGACTTTAGTCGCCGGGCGGAATGCGCCCTACTCGATGATCGATGAATAGATCGTCGCGCGGATCTCCCGCCGGATCGGATAGCTCGACGACGGCATGAGCTGAGTGAGGAAGATCATGATCAGATCCTCGCGCGGCGAAACGAAGAACCCCGTCGATGCAGCGCCGCCCCAGTAATACTCGCCCGGCGTGCCCAGCACCTGCGCGACTGTCGGATCGAGCAGGACGGCGAAGCCGAGGCCGAAGCCGATACCGTCCAGCGTCGTCTCGCCCAGACGTCCGCCCAATCCGGCGAGGTCGCGACCGCCCGGCAGGTGGTTTATCGTCATGAACTGGAGCGTTCGCGGCCCCAGGATGCGGGCGCCGTCCAACTCGCCGCCGTTCCGCAGCATCATGCAGAAGCGTAGATAATCGGCGGCCGTCGAGACCATGCCGCCTGCGCCCGAGAAGTAGGTTCGCCGTTTCGTGTAGGGGCTGCTGCTGTCCGGCCGGTCGATGAGGACGTAGCTCGGCTCCGGCGTGTCGCCCCGGCGATAGTTCGCCGCGAAACGCCCCACCTCGCTCTCCGGAACCTGGAAGCCCGTGTCTTTCATACCCAGCGGCGCACAGATGCGCTCTTCCACGAACCGATCGAAACGGGTGCCGCTGATCACCTCGCAAAGGTAGCCGACCAGGTCCGTCGAAATGCCGTAGTTCCACTGAGAGCCGGGGTCGCAGTGCAACGGCAGCCGGCCAACCTTGGCGATCATGTCGGCCAGCGTGCCGGACGAGGATGAACCCCTGAGCTCTGCCTCCTGGTAAAGCTGTCCGACCACCGTGGCCTCGCCGGCGCCGACGAGCCCCGATGTGTGCATGAGAAGGTCGCGCACGATAATCTCGCGGACGGGGTCACGCACCTCGTACTTGTCGGCGGTGCCGCCGGCGAACACTTTTAGCCCTTTGAGCTCGGGAATGAATTTCGATGCCGGATCGTCGAGTTGAAACCGGCCCTCTTCGTAAAGCGTCATCAGCGCGACGCTCGCGATCGGCTTGGTCATCGAGTAGATGCGGAAGATCGTGTCCGGGGCCATCGTCTTCCCGGCTTCGACCTCCATCTGACCGTAAGTCTCAAAGTGGACGACCTTGCCCCGCCGCGCCACGAGCGAGATCGCGCCTGGTATCTTCCCGTCGTCGACGTATCCCTGGACGAGCCGCGTCAGGTTTCCGAGCCGCGAAGACGACAGGCCGACCTCTTCGGGTTCCGCGGCAATGAGATCGCGCGTGCTTAGGGTGGCGACCATGCCTTCGCACTCCTTCTCCAGTTCAGGATTCTATTCCGGATCCGACAACTCGGGCTGAGTTTACTATAGCTGCCGCGGGCTGCACGGCGCCGAGCACAGTCGCCGGTGAGACGTTCCTTCCGGGGCGCCAGACAAGGGTAAACGCTACCAGAGCGAACAGCCATCCGACGAAGATGTCGATGACGTAGTGGTCGCCGGTAAGGTTGTCGGTCACCAACATGGTGGAACGGGAGCGACTGCCGCGGCGAGAACATGGCGATCCTTCGGGTGAACCAGGAGTACGGCGGCGGAGCCCGGATCGAACGAGTTCAAGACAATGGCGGTGGGGAACGCCGCTCGGAGCGCCGCGATGAGGCGCCTGGCACCGTCTGGGCCAACGCCTGAACGCTTCGCAAGGTTGCGGTTTACCTCATTGAGGGTTTCTGCGCTCCAGCGGCAGAGGTACAAGCCCGCGTCAGACAGGTCAAGCAACGTGTCCCGAAGCTGCGAGGGGAATAGAACGTTTGTGTCCAGAGTAGCGATGGGCGGAGGCATACCCGATGGCAGCCCCCTAATCGTCGTAGAGGACGAATTTCTCGCTCAATCGCATGAGTTCATCCAGGTGCTTACGGCGCTCGCCGTCACGGAGCGCTTTGTAGGCGAGCAGGCCTTGCAACCGAACACGCCGCTGTCTGCCCGTCCAGGTGAACGAGATTTCACCCTGCTCGAGCAGGCGCACCAAGTGGGGCCGTGAGACGCCGAGCAGGTCGGCCGCCTCCTGGGTTCGTAACTGCCGGTCCAGCGGTACAAGCGCGATGGCCGTCCCATCGGCCAGACTCTCGACGATCGCGCGGAGCGCGACCGCTGCCGCCCGCGGCAGGGCCTCCCGCGCTTCGCCGTGGACAACCAGGACGCTGCCCGCGTCCTCCGCGTCATCCAGCAGGCGTGCGATCTGACTGAGTTGCGGCCGCTCGGGGAGGTCGGCGGATATGATGGCGTGCGCCTGGACTGTTCGTGTCATCGCCATACCTCGGCACCATCATCGCACACACTCGAAATACTCGTAAACCAGCCACCAAGCGGATAGGCTCCTAAACGACCAGCCGCGGCCGGCCCGAAGTTAGTCCGCGACGAGTACCAGTGTTCCGGTGGTCGAGAGGCTGCCGCCGGTGCCGTTGACCACGCACGAGCGCGCCTTCGTCTGCTTGCCCGGCAGGCCGTTGACGCCGTCTTCAGCCGTGCCCGTGAGCTGCCGGTACGCCTCCACAATGAGCTGCTGGCCGTACATGCCGGAATGGTTGAAGGAGAGCCCGCCGCCGTTCGTGTTGATCGGCAAACGGCCCCCTGGCGCCGCGTGGCCGTCTTTCCACAAGCGGAAGCCTTCGCCGCGTGGAGCGAGCCCCAGCATCTCAGCCGTGATCCCGTCCGTTATCGTGAAGGAGTCGTAGATCATGGCCATTTCCATGTCTTCGGGGCCCATGCCGGCCATTTTGTAGGCCGTTGCCGAAGATGCGGCCGCCGACGTCGCGGTGAAATCCTCCATCTCGAGCATGTTCGAGTGGCTCATGCTCTCGCCCGCGCCCGCGATCCAAACCGGTTTGGTTTTGACGCTGCGCGCGATCTCCGGGTTCGTGATGAGGATCGCGCCGCCGTAATCCGTCACCAGGCAGCAGTGGAGCAGGGTGAGCGGCCAGGAGATCAGGCGAGCGTTCTGCACGTCCTCCACCGTGATCGGGCCGCCACCCGGGTTCGTCTCTTTGGAAAACATCACAGCGCGCGGGTTCAGCATCGCCCACTGCCGCGTGACCACCGCGATGTGCGCGAAATCTTCGGGCGTTGTGCCGTAGCGGTAGTTGTGGCGCGTCATGGCGTGCGCGTAGTTCGAGGGGGCTCCGGAAAAGCCATAGGCCATGGTGAACTCTGTTCCCGGCGCCCACGGGTCGCCGCCGCCACGTCCCCCACCAGTGCCGCGGCCGCGGTTCGCTCGGGCCGACCAGCCTGCTTGGCCGTGGCTGACGAGCGCCACGTCGATGATGCCGGCGTGAATCGCGGCAAGCGCGTGGTGAACGTGCATCTCGAACGAGCAGCCGCCCACGGACGTCGTGTCGATGTACTTTGGATGTAAACCGAGGTGTTCGGCGAGCTCAGAGGACCAGTTCGCCGAGAAGATGCCGTCGATGCGCGAGATCGGAATGCGGGTCTGGTCGCTGACGTTCTTGATCGCCTCTATGTGCAACTGCAGGGAGGTCTTCGGGGTTTCGGGGTAGCCGATTTCGTTCGCTTCCGCGGCTCCGACGATCGCCGCGGCCTTTGACAGTGCTCCTGGCATTGTGCGTCTCCTCCCTATACCACCCGCCAGAACGGGATGTGCACATCCTCGCTGGCAGGCTCGAATTCTACCCGCACCTTCGCGCCGATCTTGATCGCTTCTGGCTTGGTCGGGTCCACGCCGCGTAACACGGTTGCCATGCGGTCGCCCTCGTTCAAGTCGATGTAGGCCGTGACAAACGGCGTCTCGGCTGACCAACCGCCGGTCGCGCGGTGCTGCACTGCAAACGTATGGATTCGGCCCTCGCCGCTGCCTTCGATCCACTCGATTTCGCGGGCGTGGCAGTACGGGCAAATGAGCCGCGGATACCAGTGCACGCGGTTGCAGCTCGTGCAACGCGGTAGCATCAGCTTGCCGGCTTTGGCGCCGTCCCAAAAGGGCTTGGTGTGCGGGCTGGGTTCGGGAATGGGCTTGTCATATGGCATCAATCCGCCTCCAATGGCATGATCTCGCAGCGCGCTGCGCCGCTCGTCACCGTTTCCACACTGTTGGGGAGTCGCTGACTCGCGGTGAGCAGCGAGACCGATGCTAGGGCTTTGGCCCGCACCGGTCAACTTGACAGCGGCACGACGAAGCCGGCGTCAGGCGCGCTGTGTATTTTCGACAATGGCGTCGATCACCACCGGCCAGGCGCCCGGCGGCAGCCCATGACCCATGCCCGGGATCGTGACCAGCTTTGCGCGGGGGACCGCCGCGGCCGTGGCATGGCCGCCGCTCGGCGTGACCAGCACATCGACCTCGCCGTGGATGACGACGGTCGGCACTTTGACCGATTTCAGCGCCTCGGTCCGGTCGCCCGACGCCATGATCGCGACCAACTGACGCGCCATGCCGATAGGATAGTTGCTGCGATCGTAGCTCGCGGCTACAAAGGCGCGGGCCTTGGCCTCATCAAATGGGAATCCCGGACTGGCCCATTGATGGCGCGGCCCTCATCGCCGCCTCAATGGCTTCTTCGCGGGTCGTGGGCCGAGGCGCGAGTAGAGCCGCCATCGCCTCGGGAGTCGCTCGCCCGACGTCCGGACCGCCGGTCGTCGACATGATCGAAGCCATGGACAGCACCCGTTCCGGGTGGTTGATGGCGATAGTCTGCACGATCATCCCACCCATTGACGCCCCAATAATGTGTGCCTTATCGATGCCCAACGCGTCCAGCAGGCCAACGGCATCGCGGGCCATATCGGACAAGCGGTAAGCGGCCGACGACGTGTCGCCGCCCATGGCAGCAGCGGGATTCGGGATAGGCCCACCTTCGATCTTCGAGGAGAGGCCGCAGTCGCGGTTATCGAAGCGGATCACATGGAACCCGCGATCGGCGAGGGTGCGGCAAAACTCCTCATCCCAGGCGATCATCTGCGCGCCCAAACCCATGACCAGCAGCAGCGGCGGGGCGGTCGGATTGCCAAAGGTCTCGTAACAGATCTCCAGACCGTTGGCGGACGCAATTGGCATAGCGTTAGACCTCTTTCGTCCTGCCGGCATAGGAATCAGCCGGGTACTTGTCGTGGTTCACCGCCACGTCGTGGATGCCGTCATTCGGGCCCGGTGGCAATGCCAACAATGCTACGCAGCCACTCGTTGCGATGGGCACCTTTCGTCCGGCGCTGGTCGCGCTCCGCCGGATCATCAGGCGTACGAGTAGTTGAGCGCAGGAATCGAGAGGACGGCGGAGACCGGAACTCCGAAGAGCGGCACCCCTTGCCACTGGGTCGGTTGGAGGACTTCGCCGGCGTTGGGTGGTGCCGCGTTCGCATGCGCCGCCTCCCACTGCGCCCAGAGCCGGTCAATGTTGGCATGATGCAGCCAGAAGACCGGGTCGGCCGGCGAGTGAGCGGTCGCCATTGTGCCCATCTGCTGCGGGTCTGAGCTCGGACCACCGACAGCGATATGCACCGACCCGTGCAGGCGCTCCAGCGCCGTCTGGAACGGCCGAAAGCTACTCTTGGCCAGCACCGGCGCCAAATCCGCCGCATGGGGCATGAACTCAGGGTGCCAGTCGCGCGTCACCGACCAGCTAGTCAGTAAGGCCGGGTCGCTGAGCGGTTGTGGGATGGTGGGCTGCACAATCCAGTCCCAGTAGGGCAGCGTAATCGTCGGATGCACCACCTGCAGCCGCTTCTCAAACTGGACCAGATACTGGCGGTGCCAGGCCAGAAAGTTGCGCCCGACGCCCATGCCCGGCATCGTATGCACGCTCCAGGCCATTCCCGCCGCGCTCATCGCCGTTTCGTGGACTTGCACAAAGCTGCGGTAGGCGAGGGGTGCGGCGCTGACACCGTGGGTCTGGTTAATCGCGTCAATAAACGTCTGCCATTCTTGCGGGTTAAGGTCTTTCTGGTTCTTCCGCACATTGGCAGCCACGACGTTCCTCCTACTGAGCCACGCAACTGTAGCAGACCAAGTGATTCGTCAGGGGGCGCCGCGGCGTGGTCAATCTGTTCCTCGCTGATGAGACCACAGGGCAAGTCGCGGAGCGCGGGGAGTGCACGCGTTCCGCGTCAGACACCCCGGGCCATTTTACCGGCCGCACCGTAGCCGTTCCGCCGCAAAACCCGTCTTCTATGACGCGGGAACTCCGCTACGGGAGAGTGAGACACTTGGTCACGCTGGTCGTCTCGTACTAATTCAGCGACCTGGCATTCGATGCCGTGTGGAGCGGGCCACTCTCACGGCGATTCCGGTTGGCATGGGTCCCAAGGGACCGACAATTGGCTCCAGCACCTGGACGTACCGCGCGAGGCGTTTGCCAAGCTTCTCGGCTTCGCCTTCGTGTAGGAGCGGCAGAGGGTGGGTTTCGTGGAGACGAGTCCATCTCTCCGTCCATTGTTCGAGGTCAACGTATGGTCCCAACTCCGCGACAATTTGGGGCATAGCTTCAGCCAAACAGGCCATCCGCCGTTGGTTTTCGTCGAGAGGGCCTTCGAAGTGCAAGCCCAGCTCAAGTCTTCCAACTCGGGAGCGGAGCCATACCTCGTAATGCTGTGAGGGGTTCCCAAAGTAGACTTGAAGCAGCGACGCTGTGGTCCTTACCTCAGGGTCCATGCGGGAAAGTTCGGCAGAGGCTGTCTCCGCGACGAGTTCGAGGAAGGCGCGAGCCGTGAACCGCATAACTTAGAGTAGACTCGCCTGCGTCCCTGAGGGCAAACAGGGTCCGTCGTGCTCCTTCAATAGGATGTGAAGCAGGACATCTTCATACAGCACTTTCTGGACGACGGAGAACCATACTCGGGCGACGGTGGTGAGCAGCGCGACAGTGCGACCAGGTTGCTGCAAACGACCGATGAGCTCCGATCAGTCAACTGTGCCTGTTGGTCCTCTGGCATGTCGTTGTTCATCGTGGCCCGTTGTAATCCTCAATCCAGACGATGGCACCGAGGTGGCTGAAGAGTCGGTAGAGCTTATCGTCGGCCGTTATCAGCGGGATGGAAAGGCGGAGAGCCAGGGCGACATACAGGCCGTCGTAGAAAGCGCAGCCATGGACACGGGCGAGTTCTGCTGCCCTGCGGATGAGCTCGTCATCCGCGACGGTTGGCACGGCGAGGCGGAGAAATTCATCAACTGACCTGGCGGCTTGCTCCGGCGTAATCCGTGGCCGGCGACCTTGACTTGCGACGGTAACAGCATTGGGTACCTCATAGCGGAAGTGCTCGGGTGCTACCAGCTCAATGGTTCCCTGCGCGTAACGGGTGATGAGGTCGAACGCCTGGTCCCAATACTCCTCGTCGGTCAGCTGCCATTTGACGGCGATGGAGGCGTCGAGGACAAACCGGTCAACGAGGTTTGCCATACGCCTGCTGTTCCTGCGCCCGTGCTTTGTGCACCAGTTGGGCGGCGGTCATAGGCGCGATGACTCGCTCTTTGCGGTTGGCGAGCATCTCGGCCACGACAACCTGACGCCTAGCCAACTCCTCGGGAGTCGGCGGCGTGAAGAGGCCCGCTTCCTTGGGCATCGTCTCCTCCTTTCGGCTGTGCTTGACCGGATTGATGACCGCTGCTAAGTCCTCTTGCTTGATGCGAATGGCCCGACCTCCAACGCGGTAAGCCGGAAGTTTGCCGGCGTCAATCCAGCGCCACACGGTCGAGGGACTGACGGCAAGCATCCTGGCGGCCTGGCCCACGGTGAAGTAGGACGAGTCGATATGCGTCTGCATCTGAGGCCTCTGGGACCCATCAACAATCTGGGTTTCCATAGTTGCATAGTTTAGCAAATGTTGCATGCATTATCAAAGGGGCAAGTTCCAAGCGTACAGCAGGGGACGTTTACAAGGGGAAAATGTTGACGGCGTTGTGAGATACCTCATGCGGCGACGGGGTGAGAATGCCGGTTCTAGGAACTTGGGCGGGGCGCCCGGCGGCCCTCGTTGGAGACGAACGCGTCTGTTGAAGCTGGAGGTGACGCCGTAAGCTGTGGTCGTAAACAACCCGAGCGAGTTGCTGGCCCGAAGAACGGTCAGCGAGGAGCGTGAGTGATGCCTCCCGATGCCGCCGCCAACCATGACGACCTGCTCCGCCGCGCGCAGGAGCACCAGCACCGGCACGTGTCGCGGGCAGAGATACGCACGCGCGTCCACGGAGCGGGACTCGCGGGCCGGTTCAATAAGCGCCTCGCGCTTTTTGTCACGATCGCCGTCGGCAGCATGTGGTGCGCCTACGCGTTCGTGGGGCTCGCGTTCATCTCGCTCCCCGCGGCCGTTCGGTCGGGCGATCCGGTGATCCTCGTGTCGTGGATCTCGCAGACGTTCCTGCAACTCGTGCTGCTCAGCGTGATCATGGTCGGGCAGAACGTGGTGGCAACGGCAGCCGACCAGCGTGCCGAGGCGGACCACGAGACCCTGCAACTGCTGCACGAGATCAGCACCAGACAACTGGAGATTCTGCAGGAACAGCGGCTGTCGCAGCAGGTCCAGGACCGGGTGCTCGCCGCCATCGTCGCGAAGCTCGGCGTAGCGGGAGTGGAATGACGGCTAGCGCCTGTCTCACTACTCGTCGCTGAGCTAGTTCGATGAGACGTTGATAACGAGACGGATAATACAACACTGTCCTGAGCGTGGCGCCGCCGGACCGCGGTGGCCCACGGGCTGTCTCGCCCAACGGTCGTTTTCCGGACGCCGCTTCGCAGCGCCACGCTAGCCTGCATCTCCGATGCTGGGTTCCATCGCGGCCGCCTGGCCGAGATATATGCACCCCGTAACTGGCCGCGTCGTACGGTTCAGGCGGAGGCAGCGCGTTCCGTAAAAGGTGTTAAGGAAGGCCGGAGCCGACGTCGTCCCATCTACCTAACTTCCTCCCACTTCGGTAAAGTATTTTGCTGGAACAGCCCACCCTGTTCCCACCTGTACCAATCTGAGCACTTCGCCGAGTTGCTTCGTCGTCTGAATCGTGAATTCGAAGAAGCTGCCCCAGTCAATACCTATGTTCATTTGGACACCCTTTGGAAAGGTAGGGGCAGCTGTCAAGTCTTGAAGCAGCTTGTCGATTTCTCGCAATAGTGGGACATATTTGGCAGTGATGACGCCGATAACAGCGCCATTAGCATTCAACAGTGGCCCGCCGCTGTTCCCGTTGTTAACCATCCCAGCGATTTGGATGAGTTCACACTTTGGCTGGGCGAGCAGGCTATCACCGACAGCCGACACCATGCCGGGGAACACGGAGACGCGGTGGACCCCCAGAGGCAAGCCGGCGAAGACCACATCCTCTCCAACCTTGGGAAGTCCCGTCTCACGCGTCGGCGCCGCCGTCGTCTCTGACGTGACGATAGTTGCGAGGTCGTGCGGGTCATCAACCTGTGCGACAGTTGTCGAGTATGTTGCCCCAGCAGGGTCGTCCACAATGACTCGGTTGGCGCGTTCACCGGCGTCGTTCGTCACAACATGTGCACACGTAATCAGCAGGCCTCCTGCCGGAGCCAGGAATGCTGACCCCCTCTTCGGTGGGCCGCTCGGAAACCACGCCTCGACTTTCCTAACAATCCGCATTGCTTCACTTGCAGCGGTTACTAATGCCATGTCGTGGCCTCCGGCCAATTAGGTAGTTCACTGACTCCGCGTCGCAGAACCCGTCAAAGGCGAAGTGAAGACGTGGTTACTACTGCACGAGGCGCTTCAACAACTTCCGAACATCCGGTCGCTCCGTGATTTCCTCGTAGAACTGCCGCAGCGTGATAAAGCCCTGCTTCTTCTTGGGCCGCGGCTTTGTATGGGGGAAGTTCAGACGTCTTTCCGTCATGGCTGTTGCTGGGGCGGTCGGCCTTAACGGCCGGCGATGTGGCCGACCGGCGCACGATGCTGGCGGCTCAGGGTCTGCGCAACCCGTTCCGGCGTATGCACGGGGAGGACGTGCAGGGGAACCTGCTCGTCAATCTGCAGCTCTAAGAGCCGGTCAATCACCAGGTCCACAATCTCGTCCGGGTCCTCGATGTCCACCGTCGCAACAAGCCACGTCTCCTCGGGATCGTCAATACCCTGCTGTACGCCAAAGCGGGTGCTCGGGTATTTGCCGCGGATTTGCTCCTGCAGCTCGGAGATGGCGTGCTCCATGCGCGGGTCCCGAGGGAACCCTTCCTGCTCTTTGATCATTGCTTGCCACCTCCTTGCTGGACTGCCGCTACGACCGATTCTGCGCGGTCCACTGCCCGTGCGGCTTGCGTTTGCGTCACGGCGTGTCGCTGGTAGTCTGCGGTCTGCCGCAGTTCGTAGTTGCGAGTGAGCACGCCTCTCAGGTCGCTGGGATAGAGCTTGCGCCTGGTGATGAGGTCACCGGCGAATGCTGCTTGCAGGGCTCCGTGTTTCCACTCTGCCAGTGCCGACCGTGACTGGATACCTGCGTCCTCCAGCGCCTGAATGGCCGCCTGAAAGCAAGCGTAGTACGCGCGGTTGGCCAATTCGCTCTGCGCACCTGCCAGCGATTCCTCGGCCTTACTGAAATACAGGGCATCACATTCTATCGTAGTGCGAGTATACTACGGTTGCGAATGAAATCAACTGCTAGTTGCCGCGCCGGAAACTGGCGGTTCGGAGTGTCCGCACGGTCGTGCCGAGCGCGGCTGCGAGGATGGTGACATTCATGTCGTCATCGCTGACCCCGCCACGTTGTAACTATTTTCCGGTCCGTTCAGGCTGCCGGAAGTGCTTGCTGAGTCCCATGTCCTGGTGCTGGTACGAAGAGCCCGCGTTTACCCCGTAGAGCTTTTTCGGCGGCGCGAGCAGCCTCTCATAGATGAGGCGGCCGATCTTCTGGCCATCCTGGAGGGCATACGGGACCTCATGCGAACGCACCTCCAGGATCGCCCGCGTTCCCAGGAGCTCTCCAGTCCCGTAGCCAAATCCCGGGTCAAAAAAACCGGCGTAGTGAACGCGGAATTCGCCCATCGATGGGTCGTAGGCCACCATTTCCGCTGCGTACGATGGCGGTACGCGCACCCGCTCCTTCGAGCCCAGAATGTAGAACTCTCCCGGCTGCAAGAGCAGCAGGCCGTTTGGCTGACGGTAGACCGGCTCCCAGAAGTCAGCCGGCTCGTAGAAATTCACCTTGTCCAGGTCTACGGCCGGGGCGTCGTGCAGCGCCTTCCAGCCGATGATCTGTCGCTCGTTTGCGCCTTTCAGGTCGACCGAGAACCAGAGACCGCTGAATACCGTCGCGCGCAACGGCTCACCGTTCTCACCGTAGACGAGGTCTTCACCCTCGCTGGCGGCTTTCCGGCTCATGTCCAGCCGTGCCGGTACTCCCCGCAGAAACCGCATCTGGTTGAGCCTGGTTCCTCTTCGTACGAGGATGTTGAACGTTTTTGGCGCCACTTCGAGGTACAGCGGGCCGCCGTAGCCCCTGGGAACGCGGTCGAACTGCTCCGAATAGTCGGTGATCAGGCGGGCAAAAACGTCGAGCCGCCCGGTCGTGCTCTTCGGGTTGGCTGTTGCGAGCGTGTTTGCAGGCAGTCTCAGGGATTCGAGCAGCGGGATGATGTATACCGCGCCCTTCTGCAGCACGACCCCGCCACGGGTATCCAGTTCCTGGATGACGAGGCCGGATGACGAGTCGAGGACCCGGCATTTCAAGCCCGGCAGGATGCTGGCGCGCACCTGGAAGGCTACGTCCCCGAGCCGCAGGTCTATGCTGGCCGGCTGCAGCTGTGAGTCGTCTATAGTTTCAGTCGCTGAGATGCATTCATTTTCGACCAGGCGCTTGATCTCTTCGTAAGGCAAAATGCCGCGCTTGCGGGAGCGCAACTCCCGCTCGAGGTCGGGAAATAGCCCGAGGCCGTAGCCGGTTGGCATGTTCCGCCTTTCGCGTCTATTCAAGTTTGGCTCGAGAGGGAATGCCAGTGCGTAGGAAAGGCTCATTCCATCGTCCGCGTTTAAGGTGGTACGTGGCAACCGCCCGCGAGAGCTCGTGGGTCGAGGTCAGCGGTAAGCTGGATGAGATCAAATCGACGATTTTCAGTGAGCAGATACGCACATGCCCAAAGGTTGGCAGTGGGATGCGACGCTTTTCAAGGGGAGCGCACGCTATTACGAGCGTGGCCGGCTTCCTTACCCGTCGGGTCTCGCCGGTGCACTGGCCTCGGCACTGCAGCTGGATGGGCGGGGCCGGCTGATTGACGTCGGCTGCGGTCCTGGAACTATCGCCCTCCGGCTGGCGCACCTGTTCGAGGAGGTGGTTGGCCTGGACGCGGACCCGGACATGCTGGTCGAGGCGGAGCGGCGGGCAGAAGAGCTGGGCATCGTCAACGCCCGCTGGGTGCATGCGCTGGCGGAGGATCTGCCCGCGGGCCAGGGCGTCTTTCGCGTCGCGACCTTCGCCCAATCTTTCCATTGGATGGACCGCGACCGGGTTGCAGCCGCCGTCTACGGCATGCTCGAACCCGGCGGCGCCTTCGTCCAGTTCAGCACGTCGACCGACAGCGCCTCCGATGCTGATGCCCTGCCATATCCGCCGCCTCCGCGGGAGGCGATCAAGGAGCTGGTCGCCCGCTACCTGGGACCCCTCCGGCGGGCAGGACAGGGGGTGCTGCTGTACGGCACTCCGGACGGCGAGGCGGCGGTTCTCGGTCGCGCGGGGTTTGGGGACGTGACAATAGTGCAGGTCCCTGGTCACGAGCTGATGGTACGGACGATCGACGACCTCGTCGCCGCGCAGTTTTCGAACTCGTCCACTGCGCCGCACCTGTTCGGCACCGGCCTGCCGCAGTTCGAGGCCGACCTGCGCTCACTGCTCGCGTCGGCGTCTGCGTCCTTCCACTTCGCGGAGCAGACCGGCGATACCGAACTGCGCATCTGGCGAAAGCCGCGGCACTCATGAGTACAAATCATCTGAAACAGCAGTCTAATGCGGAACAGCCGGCGCTGATTGGTGCATCAAAATGGCGATGCCGGCTCGATCGCCCGGCATGGTACACCACCCAAGACGGTGGCCGGTTGAGCGTTCGGGTGAACGCCCGGTACGGCGCATCAGCCATCGCGGTGGCCGGACGAGCGTCTCGGGGCATCGCCCGGCGGTTGAAACCGCAGGCTCATGCTACGAAACCGGCGGCGGCCGGTTGGTGCGGTGCGCCACCCGTTTGTAGCCCGCGGAGGCGGGCTTTGTTGATCAAGCCTGCGACTTTAGTCGCCGGGCGCTCTCCCAGCTGGCAGGAATGGTGCGGCGCTGCGTTTCGTGTTCCGCAACGGCGAGAGGCCGACACTCGACGGCGAAATGATCGCCTAGTACGCCGCTCTGACCTACTCAACTGGGCCATGCCGTAGACCGCGTGATCAAACATCGGGATGTCTTGATCGTTGCCCGCGATGCACGATAATTGCCCACCTCGCGTCGAGTACGGGCTCCGTCGTGTCTAGGTTGCCACGCTGCGCGCCTGCACGCTCCCGGTGGCGCTTTCGTCTTCGTCGCTTGCCTGACCGCTGGGCGCGGCCAGAACCTTGAGCCGCCCCCGAGCACGCGGCCTGGGTACCGGTTTGATGACGATCTCTACATCCTGCTGCAGGGCCTGAAGGAAGCGGAGCAATCGTTCTAACGAGAATCCGCTCAACCGGCCGCGAACCAGCGCCGAGACCTTCGGCTGGTCTATACCGAGGACTGCGGCTGCCCGCGTCTGGCTCAAGCGCCTGCGAGCCAGGATGGTGCTGATTGCAAACGCCAGTTCGGCCTTGGCCAGCGCCTCTTCCGGCTCGGCGAGGCCGAGATCGGCAAAGATGTTTCCGCTCCCCGCTTCGACCTCGATGTCAGAGATTGTGCTCACCTTAAGCTCCGCTTCGCCATGTCTCGTCTTCACGCTGTGCCCGTTGCAACCGGGCACGGATCAGGTCGAGGTCTCGTTTCGGTGTGGACACTCCGCGTCGGGCCTTCTTTTGGAACGCGTGCAGAACGTAGATGCCCGATGCGAATCGAACGGTGTACACCGCGCTGTACGTATCTCCGTCGAAGTCCTCGACAACCTCCAGGACGCCAGCGCCGCTGAAACCCTTGAGCGGCTTGGCATTGGGATGCTTCTGCCCCTGCTGTGCAACATGGAGAGCGTAGCCCACGGCGTGCCGCACCTCTTCCGGGAACTCGCGCAGGTCACTACGGCTGGAGCCGACCCAGAAGAGGGACTTCATCGGGTTCAATTATGCCATATTGAGCATGGCCTGTCGCCACTTGCACCTATCTCTAGCCGCCTCCGCACCAATTCTTCTGTCAACTATGTCTATTTCTTGACACCTATATTAACGAGATAGCTATTGCCTGGAGATGAACGCGTACGACCCACCCTCTCTGCTGGAGTTTCGTTGGGGCGACGGGACGCATCGGTTCGAGCTGCAACACGACGGTGGCCGGACGAGCGTCTCGGGGCATCGCCCGGCGGTTAAAACCGCGGGCTCGTGCAACGAAACCGGCCGCAGCCGGTTGGTAGGGTGCGTCGCCCGTTGGGAGCCCGCGGAGGCGGGCTTTGTTGATCAAGCCTGCGACTTGAGTCGCCGGGCGGAGGCGGCAGCGCAT
>DAINSK010000019.1:58926-67702 GCA_036741355.1 Chloroflexota bacterium | reverse complement strand
ACACACGGCTTCGCTGCCTTCCTGCTACTCTTCAGTTGGTAAGGTGCTCGGTCTCGCACGTGCCCGCGCTCCAGAGCGCAAAGAGCCTCGCGGTCTACGACCGTTACGCTGTCATGGTACCGACGCCGGCACACCGGGTCAACTCGCGGCGGGGTCACATAGACAGTCAAGCAAACTCCGGCTTCCGCCGGTCCGATTCGCCGTGCTACGCGAATCGTGTATCAATACGAAGCTTCTTTGCCAACCCCGTTGGGCTCGAATGCCACACGCAGACTATTGCCTTTTCCGAGTTTACCCGCAGCGAGCGCCGATCGCTTCACCCCGATTGCCCAGATACATGAGCCGTTGTGGTACAGAAGCGGCGTCCGGTGCCGTTGCTCACGCGGCACTTTCTCGTCTACGAAGATGTCCTGCAGCTTCTTATCTTGCGCCATGCCGGCCGGTCGCATGCGCACGCCCGGTCGCCAAAACCGTACGCTGAGGTCGTCGGCGTCGTCCGCCGAAACGTAGGCAACCAGCGCCATCGTGTTGTCGAAATCGGCCGCGTCGTTTCCCACTGGTACGGCTGGACAGCGTTGCACGTCCACACGCCAGCCGGGGATTTCGGTGGACCCCACGTCCAGCTTCCAATGCCCCTCGCGCCATCGCGTGTCCCCGCTAGTCTTGGCCTGACGCAAGCGAACGCCGCCTGCGCCAGATTCCGCCCGCCAGTCGTTGCCGAGATCCAGCAGTCGGCCGCTCCCGTCCGACCAGAGGCCGCACATCGCCTGTACCAGGCGTTCCGACGGCGCGCCTGAGCCATCAAGGATACCGGCCAGAACCGCCGCGATAACCTGCGCGGCCAGAAACGCGGGCAACGGGCGCTCTGGCCTCGCAAGAAACGCCTCGGTCACGTCGCGCCGCCACAGCGCCGCTAGAACCGCCGCCACTTCAGCGTCAATCCATCCCGAAAATTCAGCGGATTGGCGAGCGAGCCGCGCAATCGACGCTTCCGATCCGGGAAAGATTTCCCGGAGAAGCGGCACGAGTTCGGCCCGAACTCGGTTCCGGCGAAATGCCGGAGACCCGTTGCTGCTGTCCTCACACCAGGGCTGCCCGCGGGCGCGACAGTACTGCATTGCATCAATATGGGTCAGGGTGAGAAGCGGGCGCACGAGCAGGGAGTGGTCTGGGCCCCACGGGGCTGTTACGGCGTCGATGCCGCGAAGACCTCGCGGGCCCGTGCCGCGCATGAGCCGCAGCAGCACCGTCTCGACCTGATCGTCGAGGGTGTGCCCTGATACTACCGCCGTACCACCGAGAGTGGTTGCCGCCTCACTCAGCGCGGCATAGCGGCAGCGGCGCGCCGCATCTTCCCACGAACGCTTCCCAGCCATTCGTTCGGCAGCGACGTCAACGGCAACGATCGTCAGGCGAATTTCGAGCCGATGACACAGGTCTTCCAGCAGCATCATCTCGGACTGCCGTTCCGCCGCGGTTCGTAATCCGTGGTCCACGTAGCAGGCGCTGACCTCGGTGCCACGCCCCGCTGCTGCGCCCTTCAAAGCGCAGAGCGCCAGCAACAGTGCCGTGGAATCGGCACCGCCGGATACTGCGGCGAGCAGATGTCCAGACCGATATGGATCGAGACCGGCGGCAATAAGCGCCCGTCGCACTTCGCGCTCGAACCAACGTGGAGAGCCACGACCTTGTTTCATAAGATCAGGGCTCGAAGTAGTGTTCCCACCACTCGCGGGCGTCGTCTCCTGTCGGAGCCGGCGACGAGGCCACGACGACGACCGGATGGTCGCCCGGCTTGATCATTCCCTGCTGGCGCGCTGTCGTTTCGACGAATGCATCGGTCTTCATCCAATTTCGAAGCGCCTGCAGCTTGCTGTTCTGCTCTCGCCCGGTAGCAATGTCGCGTTCGAACTGCTGGTTTTCGCGGTCAAGCGAATACTGGTGGACGCGATTGCCGACGATCGTGAAGCCAAAGTAGATAGAAATGAAACCGGCCGCGATCAGGATCAGCCGCGTTGTCGAAAGCCCGAGCTGATTCAGATGTGCCTGCAAACCTTCACCATCCACCGGCGAAACTATGACTTCCGTACGCTAGCGCCGACGCTGCCAGGGGTCCGTCCCGAGCAGTCCTGCTCGTTCCAGGTGACAAACGTCGTTCAGCCGCAGAACCTCCGCCCGGTCGCCGGCAACTTCAATGATACTCAGGCCCGCAACATGGTAACGCAACCTGCGGAAGTTCGTCAGCGGCAGAGCAAGAAAGCGGCAAAGGAGGCTAAGCACGACGAAATTGTGGCTCACCACTGCTACAGCCCCATCTTCCGTGGTTGCGATAATGCGGTCCAGGGCTGCACCGGCACGGTCCTGTACCTGTTGCAGGCTCTCTCCCCCGGGCATCAGCGCGGTGGCGCCGTGTTCGGAGGTCCAGACCTTCAAGAACTCCGCATGCCGTTCTCGCAGCTCCGGGCCGCTCAGCCCTTCCATCTCACCGATGTCCATTTCGATTAGGTTGGGCACCGGCGTCACCGCGATGCCATGCACGAGTGCAATCGCCGCGGCGGTTTGCTGAGCGCGCTGCAAGGGGCTGCTATAAACGGCAACGAGCGGCTCGCCGGCCAATGCGGAACCAAGCGCCTCGGCCTGACGCTGCCCCAGCTCGCTCAACGCGTTGTCGGCCCTTCCCTGGACGACACCATCGCGGTTCTGTCCCGTCTCGGCGTGTCGAGCGAGGTATATCCGGACGGCGCGCCCGCTAGCCATTCGCCAGTGCCGCGTTTGCCAGGACGAGCCCAATCCGTTCGACGTGGCTAATTCGGTCGCTTAATCCCAGCGCCGCTGCGAGCTGATCCGGACGGCCCGTGCCAGCCTCTTCGGCCCGCAGCCTCATAGCGAGGACACCACCAACACTCCGCCGCTCCAGCCGTAGCTCGAGCACGAGCGGACGTAAGTCGTAGCGCTTTGTCTGTGTTTCGCGGACGTGCTCCCAGGGAAACGTGTCAGCAGCAAGAAATGCGCTCACAACGCGCGCAACTGCATCGAGGTCGGCTTCGGGCACAAGACGAAGCTCGTAATCCGTTGCGCGTAATTGCGACTGGACCGACGGCTCAGAGACGGCTAATTCTTCAACCACGACGACAAGCACGCCGGTCGGGAGCTGCGACTGAAGCCGCTCGCGAAACTCTTCCGGCGGCAGCGGTTCGGCAAGGAACACGTCCATCAATTCCGCGCGGCCGGTCATTCCGACCGAGAGCGGCGCGCCCAGGGAGATCTGAGCGTGGGGGCTAAACCCTTCCGAGTAAGCGACGCGGATCTGAGCCCTCCGCAATGCGCGTTCCCAGAAGCGCATCATGTCAAGATGCGCGACGTACTTGAGCTCTTCTCCCCGCGCGTATATCACGCGCAGCCGTTGTGCTCGACCGCTCATGCCTGTTCAACCGTACTCGCGATGATCTGTTCGGCAGCCGAGTGCGGATCGAGCTCGCGGTCAGCGACCAACTGCGCCAGCTGCTCGAGCTTGCCGGCGCCGTCACCGGTGAGGTAGCGGCGGACCAGTTCGGCGCGCACCGACTCGACGATCTGATGCCGCGATCGTTCTAACTGCCGGCCGACGAGCCTGCCGCTGCTTTCGAGATATGCCCTGTGCTCGTCGATACGATCGAGCAGCTCGCCGACCCCTTCTTCGCGATTGGCCACGACCCGCACGATCGGGATGATCCAATCGCCGTGCTCGGCGTAAGAGAGCATGGCGCGCAGCTGACTCAGCACCTGGTCGGTGCCCGCGAGATCGGCCTTGTTCACGACAAGAATGTCGGCTATCTCCATGATGCCGGCCTTCATCGTCTGGATGTCGTCCCCCGTACCCGGCGTCAGGACCAAGCACGTCGTCTGGGCGGTTCTCGCGATCTCAACCTCGTCCTGCCCGGCACCGACGGTTTCAATTAGCACCATATCCTTGCCGGCAGCGTCGAGCACGGTCATCACGTCGGCGGCCATCGCCGTCAGACCGCCCAACGACCCGCGAGTCGCCATGCTGCGCAGGAAAACGCCGGGATCGCTGGTTAGATCCTGCATGCGGATGCGGTCACCCAGAATGGCGCCGCTGGTGAAAGGACTTGACGGGTCGACCGCAACGATACCGACTGTGCGGTTGCGGCGTCGCGCTTCGCGGGCCAGCGCGCCGGTGAGCGTACTTTTTCCGGACCCGGAAGAGCCCGTCACTCCGACCGTATGTGCATGACCGGTATGGCGGTACAGCGTGCGCAGCGCCTCGCGACCCTGCGGAGTATTCTCCTGTACCCACGTAATGACGCGCGAAAGCGCCCGCCGTTCACCTCTGAGGACGCGATCGGTGTAGCTCTCGGTCACGCCTTCACACCGACCGTGTTTCGCACGTACGCGATGATGTCCTGGGTTGAGGTTCCCGGACGGAATATCTTCTGGAAGCCAATCTTCTCCAGCGCCGGCGTGTCCTCTTCCGGAATGATGCCGCCAGCGAACAGCAATACATCATCCACACCGCGCGACCGCAGCTCTTCGACGATCTTCGGGAACAGCTCCATGTGGGCGCCTGACAGAATGCTGAGCCCGACCACGTCGACGTCCTCTTGCAATGCGGCCTCGGCGATCATCTGCGGCGTCTGCCGGATGCCGGTATAAATGACCTCCATGCCCGCGTCGCGCAGGGCCCGCGCCACGACCTTGGCGCCCCGGTCGTGACCGTCGAGACCCGGCTTCGCAATGAGCACCCTGATCTTCCGTTC
Organism: Chloroflexota bacterium; assembly: GCA_036741355.1. GTDB lineage: Bacteria > Chloroflexota > Dehalococcoidia > CAUJGQ01 > CAUJGQ01 > JBBRGK01. Next base: position 62,945 of record DAINSK010000019.1, on the reverse strand, counting down.
GTTTGTCATTCCGCTCCCGTTCCTAGCCTGCCGCCGTGCCGGCGCGTTCGAGCAATTGAATCGAGACTCCATTCGTGTTGCGCGGACTGAGAAATGCGAGCCGGTTGCCGCCCGCCATGACTACCGGGTCGCCGACGCGCAACCCCTTGTCGCGCAGACCAGCCACCGTACTATCCAGGTTCCCGACTTCAATTGAAATCAAGAACAGCCCTTCGCCGCGCTCGGTCAAGAACTTCTCTACCGCTCCGCCGTCACCGAGCGGGCTCACAAGCTCGACGAACGCCTTGGCGCCCGCTACCGGCAGCACCACATTCTTGATGCCAAGCGCGGGTATTTCGCTTGGCACGTTCGCGTTGAGGCCAAAATTGTCTTTCCATGTCTGGACGCCCCCGTCGAGGTCTTTCGTGGCGACGACGAGGTGGTCGAAGTTGCGCACCAGCGGACCGGGCGGCGAACCGTGGGCCCCATGCGGCGGGGTCGCGAACTCGACCAACACGCCTCTCGTCGCGGCCGGGTGCAGAAAGCCGATCATGCCGGCCAGACCTTGCCGCGGCTTTTCGTCGATCAAACGCAGCCCCTTCGCCTTCGCCGCATCAAGCTCGGCGCCAACGTCGTCGGTTTCAAAACAGACGTGGTGCATGCCCTCGCCCTTTTCCAGGAAGCGCGCCACTCCGGTTCCTTCCCGTGTTGGCTCGAGCAACTCGATCTCTGTATCGCCGACCGGCAGGAGAACGCCACGCACGCCTTGGTCCTCGATGACCTCGTCTTTTGCAACGGACAGGCCGAACACGTCACGGTAAAAACGCAGCGCCTCATCGGCGCTGCGCACGACCACACCGACGTGGTGGATCTTCGTTAGCATCTGTCCTCCTCCGGCAATCGCCGGCTACCGAAACTCATGCAGTGCCCCGGCTCTTCCAGTGCCGAATACCCTCGATATGCTCGAGCGGATGACCGGCCATCGTCTCCAGGATGCGCATCGCCGTCTTACCTTCGGCAAAACGGTCCTCCGGCAACGCCTTTACACCGCCCTCAAACCGGGCCAACCCCGTTTCCAGACCCTTTTGTACCTCGGCAACGCTCTTGCCCCGTGCGGCATCGACGTATTTTGCGTTCATCCCGTCGGAGTCGGATAGGTCCACTCCTTCTGGTCCGGGCCGTTCACCGCGGCCCATCCGTTCCATCGCCTGGCCCATCATGTCGTACCAGCTGCCGAGGTGTACCAGAATCTCGCGCGCCGACCAGGTGCCCAAGAAGGGCTCCTTCAGCTTTTCCTCTGGCATACCCTGCAATTCTTGCAGCAGATTGGTGTTGTTGGTTTCAAGCTCTCGGAGAACCGAATCGCGGGTTGCCATCGCGCCCCTCCTTATCTGACCACCAGCCGTTTCGCTCTGGACTACATTTGTGGGTATGGACACTCCAACTTAGAAGACCAGCGCGTCACGCTGTTCGCCGAAGACGCCGCGCAGCACGTCGCATATCTCTCCTATGGTCGCATATGCTTCGACGGCTTCGACAAACAGGGGCATCATGTTTTCGGTACCGCGGGCCGCCTGCTCGATTCGCACCAGCACCTGCCGTACCTGCGCTTCGTCGCGCTCGCGGCGTACTTTTGCGATTTTCGCGCACTGGCGCTCGCCCACGCGAGGATCGACGCGCATCAGCCCTTCGACCGGCGGCTCTTCTGTCTGGAAGCGGTTGACGCCGACGATTACACGTCGCCCCTTCTCCATGTCCATCTGCAGGCGGTAGGCCGCCTCCTGGATCTCACGCTGCTGGAAGCCGTTTTCGATGCCGGTGACCGCGCCGCCCAGTGAGTCGATGCGCTCGATCAGCTTCAGCGCATCTGCCTCGAGGCTGTCGGTCAGGCTTTCTACAAAATACGAGCCGGCGAGCGGATCAACCGTGTCGCCCGAGCCGGACTCGTACGCGATCACCTGCTGCGTCCGCAGCGCGATCTGCACAGCGTGCTCACTCGGCAACGCCAGCGCTTCGTCCTTCGAGTTGGTATGCAAAGACTGTGTTCCGCCGAGCACCGCGGCCAATGCCTGGATCGTCGTGCGCACGATGTTGTTGTCCGGCTGCTGGGCCGTCAATGTTGCGCCGCCGGTCTGCGTATGGAAGCGCAGCATCTGCGATCGCGGGTCTGTACTACCGAAACGATCGCGCGCGATCTTTGCCCACAGCCGGCGCGCGGCGCGGAACTTTGCCACTTCCTCGAGGAAGTTGTTATGGCAGGCGAAAAAGAAGGAGAGGCGCGGCCCGAACTCGTCGAACTTCAGCCCGATATTCTGAGCGGCCTCAACGTAGGCGATAGCATCGGCGAGCGTGAAGGCGATCTCTTGCGCCGCCGTAGAGCCCGCCTCGCGCATGTGATAGCCGCTGATCGAGATCGTGTTCCAGGCGGGCAGGTTGTCTTTACACCATGCGAAAACGTCGGTAATCAGCCGCATCGACGGCTTCGGCGGGAAGATGTAGGTGCCGCGGGCGACGTACTCCTTCAAAATATCGTTCTGAATCGTGCCGCCGAGCTTCGTGAGGTCAGCACCCTGTTTCCGCGCCACGGCCACGTACAGTGCCAGCAAGATCGGCGCGGTCGCGTTGATGGTCATCGAGGTCGTGACCTGTTCCAGCGGGATCTGGTTGAACAGGATCTCCATGTCGAGCAGGCTGTCAATTGCGACGCCGACCTTGCCGACCTCGCCCTGGGCCATCTCGTCATCGGAGTCGTAGCCGATCTGCGTCGGCAGATCGAAAGCGACCGATAGCCCCGTCTGTCCCTGCTCCAGCAGGTAACGGTACCGACGGTTTGACTCCTCGGCGTCGGCGAATCCGGCGTACTGGCGCATCGTCCAGAAGCGGCCACGGTACATCGTCGGCTGGACGCCGCGCGTGTACGGGAACTCGCCCGGATATCCCAGTTGCTCCTGGTAGTTCCAGCCGTTCAGGCTTTCGGGCGTATAGAGGGGAGCGATCGACATCGCGCCGGTCGTTTCAAATTCCGGTTGGCGCTCGGCCCCACGCTTGAGGGCCCTCGCGTAGGTTGCTTCTCGCCATTCGTGAAGACTCATGCTTGGCATGGCGGCTCATCCCCCACTGACGGTGGCAGCCAGCGGAACCATCTAGAAAAAGTGGTCCGCTGCAAATGAAAGAGGTGCGGGTGCGGTGGGCGATAGAGGACTCGAACCTCTGACCCTCTCGGTGTAAGCGAGATGCTCTAGCCAACTGAGCTAATCGCCCTTTGCGGCCATTCTAGGCTTTGCGTGCGGAAACGGCCAGATCGGCGCGTTGGCTTCAGCCTGCTGGAAGTTCTGGACGGGGATCATCGGCAGGTTCGACACTTCCGGGATGTCGGTCGGCCAGGAGTGCAGCCCATGGTCGGTACCGTTGTAGTTTTCACGTCTATAGGCGGTCCGTTGGAAGTCGAGGAGGGCGCTCTCAGGGATAAGCGTCTTTCCCCGCGGCCCGGTTACGGTCTTGAGTCTGCCCTGGGCGATCCAGCGGTGGACATCGTCGATGCGGACGAGGAAGCGGCCAGCCACGGCGCCGAGCGACAGATAGCGCTCGTCCTCGTTCGGCTTGGTTCCTTCAGGGATCATATCTGGCTCCTCGTTCGGTACATACCGGATATAAGCAAAAGCGGCCCTTCGGCCGCTTCAAACGTTCATCATCGCTGCGCCAGACTGGTGCGCTCGGCGGGACTCGAACCCACGACCTTCAGTTCCGCAAACTGACGCTCTATCCAACTGAGCTACGAGCGCAGGAAATGTGAAGGGGCCTGGTGCCGAAGGGGAGATTTGAACTCCCACGAGCGTAAAGCTCACTACACCCTGAATGTAGCGCGTCTGCCGGTTCCGCCACTTCGGCCTATGCCACTTGCCGGTTGCCCGGCCACTGTCCGGTGGGCGACACTGGACTCGAACCAGTGACCTCTTCGGTGTGAACGAAGCGCTCTAACCAGCTGAGCTAGCCGCCCGGCCCGGATACCATGCCAGAATCAAATGCTAGCCGAGCCGCGC
>DAINSK010000019.1:0-58826 GCA_036741355.1 Chloroflexota bacterium | reverse complement strand
AGCTAGCCGCCCGGCCCGGATACCATGCCAGAATCAAATGCTAGCCGAGCCGCGCGGCCGTAGTCAAGAAATCAAGCCCTTCAACGATCGACTCTAACTGCCGCCGAGAAACGCTTGTCTACCATTAATTGTGACCACGGGCACAATCCTGTCAAAATAGCCGCGGAACTCCCTTGCGGGCATAAATATCAGCGCATACAATGCGCGGAGCCTACGGTTAAGGTGCCGGTCTATGGTCTATCGGACAGACGAGCTCAGCCGCCTCCGCAAGCAGCGCACTGAGCAAGCGATTCGTCTTGCCATGCAAAGCCGCTGGGAAGAAGCGGTTACGGTTAACCTGTCCGTTCTCGAAATGACCGGCCAGCGTGACGGCGATGCGTTCAACAGGCTTGGCCGCGCCCTCATGGCACTCGGCAAATATAAGGAAGCGCGTGAAGCCTATGGCCGGGCACTGAAGCTGGACCCGACCAACCAGATCGCTAAGAAAAACATCGCCGCACTGGAAAAGAAAGCTGAGATCGAATCCGACGCCGGCGCGGCTCCGCGAGACAAAGTCGATCCGAAGCTCTTTGTCGAAGAAACAGGCAAGACAGGACTCACGGTGCTTCAGCGGCCCCGTAAAGACGCGCTGTCGCACATGACTCCAGGCGAACGTGTTCATTTGCGGCCCGACGGCAACCTCCTGCTCGCTACGAACGCGGCGGGCGATGCACTCGGACAGATTGAATCGCGAATTGCCCTGCGGCTGATTAATCTGATGAAGGGCGGCAATGAATACGCGGCGGCAATCTCGCAACTGGGCAGCGATACCGCGCGCATCATCATCAAGGAGACGCTCCAGTCCGCAGCCAATTCTGGCCGTCTGTCGTTCCCGCCCGCAGGAGTAGACGGGACACCTCGGCCGTACACCCGGGAAGGGCTCATCCGTTACGACGACGAGGACGAGGAAATTCTCGAAGAGGTCGAAACGGGCGAAGGCTGGGAGACCGACGGTGAGGCCCACGGTCAGGGGGACGTGACCCTGCTCGAGTACCAAAAAGCACACGAAGGCGTTGTACGCGACGACGGCACGTTCGAAGACGAATAACCCGCACCGGTGCCGCCGGTGCAGAAACACCGGCAGGACCATTCAGTGCAAGCGCTCATCACAGCCCGCTCTCTCTACAAATGCTACGGTGACTTCACCGCCGTAGACCATATCGATTTCGACGTCTTACACGGCGAGTGCTTCGGTTTCGTCGGTCCAAATGGCGCCGGGAAAACCAGCACGATGCGCATGACCACGTGTATGTCGCCGCCAAGCGGCGGTGAACTACTGGTAGACGGCCTCGATGTTCGCTCCGATCATCGCCGTATCAAAGCGCGCCTGGGTGTCGTATCTCAGGACGACAACCTGGATGGCGACCTGACCGTGCGTGAGAACCTTCTTGTCTACGCGCGCTACTTTGACATCTCGCGCGCCGTGGCAGCGGCCCGCGCCGACGAAGTTCTCGACCTGTTCCAGCTCACCGACAAGCGGAACGAAAAAATCAACGCGCTATCCGGCGGCCTCAAGCGACGGTTGACCATCGCCCGTGCCTTGATAAGCGCTCCAACCTTGCTCGTGCTCGACGAGCCGACAACGGGGCTCGATCCGCAGGCTCGCCACCTGGTGTGGCGTCAGCTACGCGCTCTTAAGGATCAAGGCATGACGATGGTGTTGACGTCGCACTACATGGACGAGGCGGCGCGCCTTTGCGATCGGCTGGTAATCATGCACCAGGGCCGCATTCTCGTGCAGGGCACGCCGGAGGCGCTGGTGCGCGAGCACGCCGGCAACGAAGTCATTGAGCTTCGACCGGCCCCAGGTCGCACCAACGAGATCCTGGCAGCCGCCGCAATGGTTGAGGGGCTCCAGATCGAAGACACCGGCGACACGATCTACCTGTTCTGTGACGTACCGGTTGGGTCGCTGGCGATGCGCTTCGAAGACGCGGCCGACGATATCTTTGTGCGCCGTGCCAACCTGGAGGACGTCTTCCTGCGGCTGACAGGCAGGGGGTTACTCGATTGATCGCCACGCAACGGGCACTCCGATCGCACAACTTCAACCTGCCCGACTTATCGCACCACGCGTTAAACGTGTGGCGGCGTAACCGCGACGTCTACCTCAAACTGTGGAAGACAGAGCTCATCATGCCGCTCGTCGAGCCCATTCTGGTTCTGACGGCGATGGGCATCGGCCTCGGTCACTTCATAAGTCTCGGGGGATCGGGCACCTATGTGGCGTTCCTGGCGCCGGGCATCCTCGCGCAGTTCGGTATGTTCCAGGCAACGTTTGAGTGCGGCTGGGGCGCATATTTCCGCATGGAAAATCAGGGAACCTACACCGCAGTCGCCGCCACGCCGGCGACGCTCGACGATATCGTGGCGGGGGAAGTAATGTGGGCGGCTACCCGCTCGGTGATCAACAGCTTTTACATCCTGGCGGTCTTGCTCGCCTTGACGCCAACTTACGGCATCGTGCAGTCGCCGATGGCCGTACTGGTGCTCCCCGTCGCCTACCTGCTCGGCCTCTGTTTCGGGGCGCTCACGCTGTGCTTTACGGCGATGGCGCCCGCGATCAGCTTTCTCGGCTACTACTTTAACGTCGTGATTATCCCGCTGTTCTGGCTGTCAGGCACGTTTTTTCCGATTGAACGGTTGCCGGGCTGGCTACAGGTAGTTGCCTGGGCAACGCCGCCCGCCCAGATTATTGCGACCTTCCGGCACTTCCTTAACGGTGTGCCTCAATGGGCCGACCTCTTCCATATCACCTTGCTGCTGATCGAAACCGTGGTCTTCGGCTACATCGCAATGCTCCTCGTTCGTCGCAAGCTGATTACATAGAAGAGATCTGTTACAATTACGTGTGTGGAGGCGCCATGCACACCCCGAAAATTGCTATCTCGGTAGGCAGCCAGGGTGCTGCTAAAGGCTACGACAATTACATTCTGCGGGTCACCGAAGCGGGCGCCGAGCCGATGATTGCGGCGCCGGAGTGTGATGTAGAACACCTGCTGAACGGCGTTGACGCGCTGCTCGTGACCGGTGGTACTGACATCGACCCGGCTCTGTACGGTGAGCAGCCGGCAGCTGCGCTATTGACACCGGATCTACCGCGAGACGAGTCAGAGATTGCATTAGTGCGCACGGCTCTACGGCGCGATATTCCCGTTCTGGCGATTTGCCGCGGCCACCAGGTGCTCAACGTTGCTCTCGGCGGCCGGCTGCAGCAGCACATCCCGGGCGATGGTCACCGTGCCTTCGACGAACCACCGCACGCTTCGCGCTATCACACGGTTCAAGTCGAAGAAGGCAGCAAATTGGCGGACCTGCTGGGCGCGGGGCCGCATCGCGTGAACTCCCGCCACCACCAGGCGATTCGCCCGGACATGCTCGGCGAAGGGTTGCTGCCATCTGCGATGAGCCCGGACGGAATCGTCGAGGGTATCGAGAGCCCGGCGCATCGTTTTGTGGTGGGAGTGCAGTGGCACCCCGAGCGTCCCGAGGTCATCGACGACTTCCGCGCGCTGTTCACGGCGCTTGTCGACGCAGCCCGCGTAGCGAGCATGTCCGCGATGTAGTCGTGCTCCCTAACCAATAAGCGGCTTTGAGATTGATGCGCCGTGAATTGGCGTGATGTCTGCCGCTTCGAGCCTGTGCTGCTCTCTTTCATTTTGGATGTCTTGTAGCGAGGGTTGAGTACGGAATGGTTGTAGAACAGACTGGCGATCGCATTACCCCGGTACGCATAGAGGACGAGATGCGCCAGTCGTATCTCGATTATGCGATGAGCGTCATCGTGCAGCGGGCGCTCCCCGACGTGCGCGACGGCCTCAAACCGGTTCAACGGCGCATCCTCTTCTCGATGAGCGAGATGGGGCTGCGGTCCAGCGCCGCATACAAGAAGAGCGCCGCTGTAGTCGGCGAAGTAATGGGCAAGTATCATCCGCACGGCGACGCGCCGGTATACGACGCAATGGTACGTATGGCACAGGACTTCTCGCTGCGCTACCCGCTCATCGACGGCCAGGGCAACTTCGGCAGTGTCGACGCCGACCCACCTGCTGCGATGCGCTACACCGAAGCGAAGCTGGCGCAGGTCGCCGACGAGATGCTCGCCGACATCGACAAAAACACCGTCGATTTCGTGCCGAACTACGACGGCAGCCACCAACAACCGGAATCGTTGCCGGCGCGACTGCCAAACCTGCTGGTGAACGGCTCGTCCGGCATTGCGGTCGGCATGGCGACCAATATCCCACCGCACAACCTCACCGAGATCTGTAACGCGATCATGCGCTTGATTGATAAACCGGACACGACGACCGAGGAATTGACCGAGATCGTACGAGGGCCCGACTTCCCCACCGCTGGCATCATCATTGGTCGGGAGGGGATCCGGAACGCCTACGCGACCGGTCAAGGTCGCGTCATCATGCGGGCCCGGGCACACGTCGAAGAGATGGCACGCGCCGGGCGCTTCCAGATCGTCGTTACCGAGCTGCCGTATCAAACCAACAAGGCGTCGCTGATCGAGAAGATGGCCGACCTCGTCAAAGATAAAAAGATCGACGGTATAAGCGACCTGCGTGACGAGTCCGACCGGCATGGCATGCGCATCGCGATCGAGCTCAAGGCCGGCGGCCAGCCGAAACAGATCCTGAACGCGCTGTACAAGCACACCTCGATGCAGTCGTCGTTCAACGTGCATATGCTCTGCCTCGTCAACGGTCAGCCGAAAACAGTAACCCTGCGTACGGCGCTGCACGAGTACCTGAATTTCCGCCGCAGCGTGATTCGCCGTCGCAGCCAGTTCGACCTCGACAAGGCGCGCGAACGCGAGCATATCGTCGCCGGCCTGCTGAAAGCACTCGACAAGATAGGCGCGATCATCAAGTTGGTTCGCGGGTCGGAGTCCGCGGCCGCTGCAAAGGTCAAACTGCAGGAGAAACCGTTCACCTTCACCGAACGGCAGGCGACTGCCATCCTGGCCATGACGCTCAGCCGGCTCGCCGCGCTCGAGCGGCAACAGCTTCTGAACGAGCACGCCGAGCTTCTAAAGACGATCACGTTTCTCGAGGAGCTTCTTGCCGACGCGGCCAAAGTTGATGCCGTGATCAAGGAAGAGACGCTCGAGCTGCGTAAGAAGCACGGCGACGACCGCCTCACCCAGATCGTGGACCAGGAGCTTCAGAACTTCTCGGACGAGGACCTCATTCCTCACGAGGAGATCGTCGTCACCATCAGCAGGCGAGGCTACATCAAGCGGCTTGCGCTCGATACATACCGGCCTCAGCGGCGTGGCGGCAAGGGGCTGACCGGCATGCCCACGCGTGAAGAGGACGCAGTGCACCGTCTGCTTGTAGCCGACACGCACGATAATCTGCTCTTCTTCACGGATCGAGGCAAGGTCTTTCAGCTCAAGGCGCACGAAATTCCGGACGCTTCGCGCACGGCGAAGGGCCTGCCGCTGATCAACCTGATCGACATTCTGCAGGGCGAGCTCGTAACCGCGGTCATCGCCACGGCGACGTTCGAAGGAGACTGTCTGCTGCTCGCGACCAAGCGGGGCGAAGTCAAGCGAACGCCGCTGAAGGACTTCGAAAGTGTCCGCCGTAACGGCCTGATCGCGATGAACCTGGAGCAAGGCGATGCGCTTGTCTCCGTGAAAATGGCGAACTCGGCGGACGACCTGGTGCTGGCGACGGCCGACGGCCAGTGCATCTGCTTCCCGGTCGGTGAACTGCGCATGGCCTCCCGCCAGAGTGGCGGCGTGCGCGGGATCAGGCTGGCCAAGGGCGACTTCGTCGTTGGTATGGAGATCGCGGCCAGGGGGCAGCACCTGTTCACCATCAGCGAGCGTGGTTTTGGCAAGCGTACCGATTTCGCGCAGTACCCGAGGCACCACCGCGGTGGATCGGGCGTCTCCAACTTGAAACTAACGGACAAGACCGGACGCGTGGCGGCCGTTCGGGCCGTCAACGGCACCCGCGAGCTGATGATCATCTCTGTGGACGGGATTGTCCTGCGCACGACGGTGGATGCAATTTCCATCATCGGGCGCAGCACGCAGGGCGTCACGATCATGAAGATGCGACCAACTGATACAGTGGCGGCGATCGCCGGCATCGAGGCCGAAGAGGATGACTACGAGGCGTCGTCGCGGAAGCGCAAGGGGGTTGCAGACGGTGCAGCGGAAGCCACCGGCAATGGCCACGGCGCCGTGGCCGAGCTAGCCGGATTCTCCGACGTCGTGCAGAAGGCCCCGAAGCGCGGTCGAAACAAGGACGGTGCTTCGTAGCCCGGTTGGCTGATCGGCAGGTGGAAAAGGACGGCCCCCCGTAAAGGAGGGCCGTCCTTATGGTTTGGTGGCAGGACGCGGGCCCGTTAGTGCGAACCGTCCTTCAAGCTCCGCAGGTGGCGGTTGACGATCGTCATGGGGCCGTCCTCTGTCAGCGCGAAGTGTGGCGCGGCTTTCCAGAAGAGCGGCAGATACCCGTCGAAGTTTTCCAGGATCTGCTGTGCCCGCTTGCTGCCCGTCAACTCGAAGTGACGGCGAATCAGCGTCTCCATGATTTCGATGTCGGCTGCCGCGGTCACCTGGGCCAGACCGACAAGCTCCGGGTTGATCTTCTTGGGGAAGTCGCGCGATTCATCGAGCACGTACGCGACGCCGTTGGACATGCCGGCGCCGAAATTGCGACCGGTCTCCCCAAGAATCACGACCACGCCCTCGGTCATATATTCGCAGCCGTGGTCGCCCACCCCCTCGACGACCGCGAGAGCGCCGCTGTTGCGTACGGCAAATCGTTCGCCCGCTCGACCCGCTACGAAGAGCTTGCCGCTGGTGGCGCCGTACAGGACCGTGTTCCCCACAATCGTATTCTCGTGGCTGGTATAACCTGCGCCGGTAGGAGGACGAATAACGACCTCGCCGCCACCCATTCCCTTGGCCACGTAGTCGTTCGCCTCGCCGGTGAGCACCAGTTGCATCCCCCGGAAGGTGAAGGCGCCAAAGCTCTGGCCGGCGCTGCCCGTGAACTGCAGCTCGATCGTGTTCGCCGGCAATCCCTCATCACCACAACGGTAGGCGATTTCGCCCGCGACTCGCGCCCCGATCGTTCGGTTCTGATTCGTCACGTCGTATGACAATCGGATCGGCTTCTTCGTCTCGATCGTGTCGCCAAGGTCGGTCAGTATCTTGTCATCCAACGGCTGATCCCCAGCGCGCTGGTTGCGTTCTTGCATCCGACGATGCGGCCGCTGGCCGGTCGGATCGGGCTGCTTCAGAATGCGGCTGAGGTCCACCCTGTGGACGCGTGGATCCTCGCCGCCGCGGACTTGCTGCAACAGGTCAACCCGCCCGATGACCTCGTCGAGCGACCGGAACCCGAGCCGCGCGAGGATCTCGCGAACTTCCTCGGAGACGTGCATGAAGAAGTTGACGACCTTTTCCGGAGTGCCCGTGAACTTCTCGCGCAGATCCTCGCGCTGCGTCGCGACGCCGGTTGGGCACGTGTTTAGATGGCACTGTCGCGCCATCTTGCAACCCACGGCGACGACTGCCGCGGTCCCGAAGCCGAACTCCTCAGCGCCCAACATCGCCGCAATGACGACGTCGCGGGCGGTTTTCATGCCGCCGTCCGCACGGATCTTCACCCTGCCGCGCAGGTCGTTCATCACGAGCACTTGCTGGACTTCGGAGAGTCCGAGCTCGAACGGCGCGCCGGCGCTCTTGATCGAAGAGAGCGGGGACGCCCCCGTGCCGCCGTCGTGTCCTGAGATGTGGACCACGTCGGCGTAACCCTTCGCCACGCCTGCGGCGATCGTGCCCACGCCTTCCTCTGCAACCAGCTTCACGGCTACCCGCGCCCGCGGGTTCACCATTTTAAGGTCGTAGATCAGCTGCGCCAGGTCCTCGATACTGTAGATGTCGTGGTGAGGCGGCGGCGATATTAGCGGTGTGCCGGGCAATGTGTGCCGTAGAGCGGCGATCTGTGCCGACACCTTGTGCGCCGGAAGCTGACCGCCCTCGCCGGGCTTACTGCCCTGGGCCATCTTGATCTCAAGCTCGTCTGCCGAGGCCAGGTAGACCGGCGTCACGCCGAAGCGGGCTGAGGCCACCTGCTTGATCTTGCTGTTCGAAGTGTCCCCGTTCGGTTGAACAACCCGCCGCGACGAATCCTCGCCGCCCTCGCCCGTGTTGCTCTTGGCGCCGATGCGATTCATGGCGGTCGCCATCGTCGCGTGCGCTTCCGGTGAAAGCGCTCCGAGCGACATCGCGGCGGTCACGAAGCGCGTGGCGATCTTTTCTATCGGCTCGACCTCTTCCAACGGGATCGGGTCGGTTGGGACGAACTCCAACAGATCGCGCAACGCGATCGGGTTGCGCGACTGCACGATGTCCGCGTATTGGCGGTAGTCCGCGTAGTCGCCGGACTCCACGGCCTTGTGCAGATTGCGCCATACTTCCGGGTTGAATGCGTGGTATTCGCCGTCGCGGCGGTAGCGGTAGTACGCGCCCGCGTCGAGCGCGGGCGCCCTGCCGTTGCCGAATGCCGCGGCATGACGGTCGATGGTTTCTTGCGCTAGGTGGCAGATACCGATGCCGCCGATGCGCGAAGTCATGCCGCTGAAACAGAGGTCGAGCGTTTCCTGATCGAGGCCTATCGCCTCGAAGATCTGCGCAGCCTGATAGCCGCTGATCGTCGAAATCCCCATCTTGGAGATAATCTTCAGCAGCGCGGCGTCAACCGCTTTTTCATAGTTCTCGGTGGCCTTCGACTGCGATACCGCCTTGAGCGCATCTTTGGCCGACGCGTTGCCTTCGTCCACGAGCGAACGCAACGTCGCAAACGCGAGGTACGGGTTGACGGCGCTGGCGCCGAAACCGATCAACAGCGCAATCTGGTGAACGTCCCGCGCTTCGCCGGTTTCGGCGATTATGCTCGCAAGCATCCGCTTACCTTCGCGGATCAGCTGATGGTGCACGGCTCCGATCGCGAGCAGCATTGGAATTGGCGCCAGCGAAACCGAGACACCGCGATCGCTGAGCACCAGGATCGTTGCGCCGTCGTCGACCGCCATCGACGCCTGCTGACACAGTGTTTGCAGTGCCCGATGCATGCCTTCCGGGCCTGTTCCGACGTCAAATAGCGTCGGAATCGTGATCGCGTGCAGGGCTGGCTCGGCGATCTTGCGCAGCGCCTCGATCTCTGCGTCGATCATTAACGGGCTGGCAAGGTGTACCAGCCGGGCGTGCTGCTCGGTTTCTTCGAGGAAGCTACGCCGCCTGCCCAGGTAGCTGTCAAGTGACATCACCAGCTCTTCGCGGATCGGGTCGATCGGCGGGTTGGTGACCTGGGCAAACTTCTGCTTGAAATAGGCGTAGGTAAGCCGTGGCCGCGAAGCGAAAATCGCCAGAGCCGTGTCGTCTCCCATCGAGCCGATCGGCTCCTTCCCCTCGGCGGCCATCGGCTTCAAAATGAATTCCAGCTCTTCGGCCGTATAGCCAAACACGATCTGCTGCCGCGCGACATCCAACGCATTTGCCGGCAACACCTCGGAGGTACGGTTGGCCAGCCACGAGTCGAGGTGCAGCAACTGCCGCTTCACCCAGGTTTGGTACGTTTTTCTGCCCGAAACCAAGTTCTTTATGTCATCGTTGTAAAGCAGCTCGCCCTTATCGGTGTCCACGCCAATCATCTGACCAGGTCCCAGCCTGCCCTTCTCGACAATAGTCGCCGGGTCGAGCGCGACCATGCCGGCCTCGGAGCCCATGACGATCGTTCCGTCCGATGTGAGCTGGTAACGCGCCGGGCGCAGGCCGTTGCGGTCCAAGGTTGCACCGACGAATACGCCGTCGGTAAAAGCCATGCTCGCCGGCCCATCCCATGGCTCGCTGAGGCAGGCGTGGTACTCGTAAAACGCACGCCTTTCTTTCGGCATGTTGGGCATGTTCTCCCACGCCTCTGGGATGAGCATCATGAAGGCGTGGCGGATATCCCGGCCGGACATTATGATCGCCTCGAGCACGTTGTCGAGGCTCGACGAGTCACTGCCGCCCGATTGCACCAGCGGCACCAGCTCCTTGACGCGGTCGCCCCAGACCTCGGATTCCAGGCCGGACTCGCGGGCTCTCGCCCAATTCACGTTGCCGTTCAGCGTATTGATCTCGCCGTTGTGGGCCAGCATGCGGAATGGTTGTGATAGGTACCAGTTCGGAAAGGTGTTGGTGCTGTAGCGCTGGTGGAAAACGGCAAGTGCGGTTTCGAACTGCGGGTCGCGCAAGTCGCGATAGAACGTGGGCAGTTGGTGCGCTACCAGGAGTCCCTTATAGACCAGCGTGCGGTTGGAGAGCGAAGGCAGATAAAAGCCTTCAATCTGCTCCTCCGACGCGTGCCGCTCCATCTCCTTGCGCGCAAGGTAGAGCCGGCGTGTGTAATCGAGCGGCGACAATCCAGTCGGGCGGCCAACCAGTACTTGCTCGATCCATGGTCGCGTGCGCGCCCCCAGGTCACCGAGCACTGAAGCGTCGACAGGAACCGTCCTCCACAGCAGCCGGCACAACCCTTGCCGCTGCAGCGCCTCATCCGTGATGGTGCGTGCCCGTTCGCGTGCGGGCTTGTCAAAGTGCGGTAGGAACACCATACCGACCGCCAAGTCCTCGTCCGCGGCAAGGCGAATGCCCTTGCGCTCGAGAACGCTTTTAAAGAATCGGTGTGGGATCTGCGTCGTCAGCCCCGCGCCGTCTCCGGTCCGCAGGTCCGCGCTGACCGCTCCCCGGTGCGTCAGATTCGTGACGCACTCAATCGCGGTCGCCAGGATTCGATGACTGCGTACGCCCGATGTGTCGGCAACGAACCCGACACCACACGCATCGTGCTCGTGCGACGGGTCGTATAACGTCCCGTGGGCATTCGGCTCGAATCCGGGTGGCAGCGCGAAAGCGGAGTAATCGGTCATCGGCAGTCATCTCTCGGAGATAAAAATCGTTCGTCTCGACCCGGCTAGCCGGTCGAAAGCACCAATATGGACAATCCTCTCAAGCAAAACGCGGAAACGGCGCTGGCGCACAGGGGTATGACGTTGGATCGTACGATCCAAATACCCGATCGTCAAGAACATGGCGCTATCGTGAACTGCTTCACGACCAGTGTACAGTGCGTAACTGGGTGCTGCACACCCATTGCGAGGCTCCCCGACGATCTTTTTTGATAACCCGTTCGATTTCCGCCGCCTGGCCGGTGGCTGTACATTAGAAAACACCACGAGGAGTCAAAACTGCATGTACGACCGCGACCGCCTCGATCGGCTTCGCAGCGCACAAACCGCCTGGGAGGAGGGCCCCCAGAAACGGAGCCTGCAACGTGCTCCAGAGCGTGAGCAGGCATTTGCCACAAGCTCTGCGCCCGTCAAGCGGCTGTACAGTCCGTTGGATGTCGAGGGGCTTGACTATGAGCGGGACCTTGGATTCCCGGGCAGCTTTCCGTACACCCGGGGCATTCAGCCGACGATGTACCGCGGCCGGCTTTGGACGATGCGCCAGTACGCGGGCTACGGCACAGCCGAGGAATCAAACGAACGATTCCGTTATTTGCTTTCAGAAGGTCAGACGGGTCTCTCGGTCGCTTTCGACCTGCCGACGCAACTGGGCTATGACTCGGACTCGCCGATGGCGCAGGGAGAGGTCGGTCAGGTAGGCGTCGCCATCGACTCGTTGCGCGACATGGAAACCCTGTTTCACGGCATCCCCCTCGATAAAGTCAGCACGTCGATGACGATCAACGCCCCGGCCGCCGTGTTGGTAGCCATGTACATCGCGGTCGGAGAAAAGCAACACGTGCCGGTGGCCGACCTGCAGGGAACTGTTCAGAATGATGTCCTCAAAGAGTACGTCGCACGCGGAACCTATATCTTCCCGCCTCGCCCGTCGCTGCGCCTGGCAGCCGACCTGATCACCTATTGTGCACGGGAAGTACCAAAATTCAACAGCATTAGCATCTCCGGCTATCACATCCGCGAGTCCGGGTCGACTGCCGTGCAGGAGATCGCCTTTACCTTCGCGAATGCGCTCGCCTACCTGGATGCCTCGATCGGGGAGGGCGCAACTGTCGACGAAGTCGCGCCGCGGATCTCATGGATTTTCAACACCCACAACAACTTCTTCGAGGAGATCGCAAAATACCGGGCGCTGCGCCGCATGTGGGCGCACTTGATGCGGGACCGCTACGGCGCCACCGACCCACGATCGATGATGCTGCGAACGCACACGCAGACCGGCGGCTCGACGCTCGTGGCACAGCAGCCCGAAAACAACATCGTGCGCGCTTCAATACAGGCCCTTGCTGCGGTGTTGGGCGGCGTGCAGTCGCTGGCTTTGTCCTGTTTCGACGAAGCGCTGGCCCTTCCGACCGAAGACGCCCACCGCATTGCGCTCCGCACCCAGCAGATCATCGCCCACGAGACCGGCGCCATAGACACCATCGACCCAATGGCCGGGTCTTATTATGTCGAGTCTTTAACCAATGACCTGGAACGGCAGGCGTACGCACTGATGGACGAAGTAGAGAAAGCCGGCGGCGCAGTCCGGGTGATCGAGAGCGGCTGGATGCAGCAGGCGATCCAGAACGCGTCGTACGCCTATCAGCAGGACGTCGAGACCGGCAAACAGGTGCTGGTTGGTGTGAACCGGTACCAAACCGAGGGCGAGGATCCGAAACTGATATTTCGCGTCGACCCGCGGCTGGCCGCGGCGCAACAGGAGCGGCTGCGCTGTGCGCGGGCCGAACGCAATGATTCGGATGTCCAGGCTGCCCTGGGTGAACTCATCACCGTCGCCGGAGGACCCGGCAACTTGATGCCGCCCATCATGCACGCCGTCCGGTGTTATGCGACGCTCGGCGAGATCTGCGGTGCCCTCCGCAGCGTCTTCGGCGACTACACGCCGCCGACCGCGTTATAGGTCGACGTTATTCGACCGTCGTCATCCCCGCGCGAGGTGCTCCGACGAGAATGGCCATGTTGCCATCCGGGTGGCGATTCTCGTGCATAAGCTGATGGCACTCGCCCGTGGCGTCAAACGGGAAAACGCGAGATAGACAGGGATCGATTAGCTTCTGGATCACGAGGTCGTTGAACGCATACGCCTGTTCGTCGTTGGCGAAGTGGGACCCCTGCAGCCGCTTTTGCCTCATCCATAGATAGCGCAGGTCGACGTCCGCGTTGTACCCGGTCGTCCCGGCGCAAACGACCACCATGCCGCCCGAATCGCACACGAACACCGATGTTGGGATCGTCGCCTGTCCCGGGTGCTCGAAGACGAGCCGGGGGCTGCGGCGCTCGCCGATGATATCCCAGATCGCTTTGCCGAACGCCCGCGCCCCCACCGTGAACGCGCCCATTTCGTCTGTATCGGTCCAATCGGGCAGCCTTCCCCAGTGTGAGAATTGCGTCCGATCAATGCAGCCCGCTGCGCCCAGCCGCCCGCAGAATTCGAATTTTGCCTGGTTTGACACGACGGCGACCGGCCGCCCGCCGTTGAGCGCTACGAGCTGGATCGCCATCGACCCCAAACCACCTGCGCCACCCCAGACGAGAACCACGTCGCCATCCCTGACATTGTGCGGCGGCCAGCCAAAAAGCATTCGATACGCCGTCGCTCCAACCAGCGTCGGCGCCGCAGCCTCTTCCCAGGTCAGATGCGGCGCCTTGGGCATACACTGGTGGGCCTGCACCTTTGTAAATTGGGCAAATGAGCCGTAGTTCGTTTCGTAGCCCCAGATCTTGAAAGAAGGGCTGAACATTGGGTCGTCGCCGCGCAGGACCTCGGGCGCATGCACGTCCCACTGACCGCAGTGGATCACGACCTCATCGCCGACACGAACGTTGGTGACATTTTCGCCGACCGCGTAGACGATGCCTGAAGCGTCCGAGCCGCCGATATGGAAGTCTTCGACTTCGCCCGCCTTCTGCCGCGCGGCGATGACGTCGAGCGGTATGCCGAGCGCGGCCCACACGTTGTTGTAATTAACCCCTGCTGCCATGACGTATACGAGCGCGTCGTCGGGACCGATTGGCGGCGTGTCTACTACATCGCCACGGAACGCGTTGCGAGGCGGTCCAAAGTAGGCTTGCCGGATAAGCTGCGCGTGCATCCTCGTCGGCACGTGGCCAAGCGGCGGCGCCTCGCCGACGGGGTACAGTTCCTTGCTCATGATGGTTGTCATGACTCTCCTCGGCCGCCTGGCTGAGCGCCAGGCCGTAGCCGTCCAGAAGATTCTAAAGGAGCCCTTATACCGAGGCGCAAGCGGTATTCGGTGTATCTATATACGCCATCGAAGTGGCCAGCGAATGCCAACGGTTGGTCGCTGGCGCAAGCCGCACGCGTTATGTCGGTTTGTAGATTTGAAATGCTGTGCGAAAATACGGCGGAGCGCGGGCCCGCGACGCTGTGTATCGGCGGAGTCCAGGGCATCGCGGTAATCGTGGAAAATCTGTCCTTAGTAAGCGCAGTCAAGTTCGCGCACGTCTATTCGAACGCCCTGAACCGCCACGAGGCACTGGCTGTTCGGAGGCACTACGCGAAGCCGGAGCCAGCCAAGTCGGCGGAGACGTTCGTCTCCTCGGAGCCGGACGTGCTGCGCTTCGTGCTGTTGTCGATTTGCGTGCCGTTGCCGGCGGTCATCGTGGTGGCAAAGGTGCTGCTGGTGAAGAAGGTCGCCTTGCTGGCGTTGCCCGGCGGCATATATACGATCGTGTACGGCAGCACCTTCACCTGAACCAGGGCAGCGGGGAGGACCTGTACGGTCACCGGCGCGGAGACGTGGTCGTCGGTAGCGCCGGATTGCTCCGCATGAACGCGGTCAGGTTGAGCCGGATCTGCGACCACAGCGGCTCGCCGTTCGGGTCGAACACGACCCACGTCGGCAGCGTTGTCAAGCCCACGATAGTGAACGGGCTGCTCTGCGTCAGCATGTACCCCTCGACTTCCGCCTGCGCCTCGCTCGGGATACGTGCGCTCTCAATCAACTTGCGGTCGAGCAGGTAGAGGTTGCCTTCCTCGTCCCGCAAAACCACTGCGTTGGTCGTGCCCTCGGCCATGAGTCAGTCCTCTCAATTGCGGCGATGGCTCGCATCGCTGATGGATGAGGTCGTCACTCACTGTGAGGGTAGAGTATACGCCACTTTGTTCGCCGTCCACCCCCGCGTGAAGGCGATCGTCTCCTGTATGCGGTGCGCGAACAGCCCCGCGTTCAGGAACTCGCTGCCGTTGTCGGTGTCCCGCCCCAGCACGGGAAACGGGAGCGACTGTCGTGCACGGTTGAGTGCGTGGACCACGGCGTGTTTCGAGCGGTACAGCAGCGCCTGGCATTCCGTCCAGCCGGTGGCGACGTCCGCCCGCCGCCGGTGACCAACACCGTGCCATCCTGCAGCAGCGTCGCCGTGTTGCCTGCCCGCGCGGTGTGCATCGGCGCTACGGCAGTGAGCGTCGCCGTTGCCGGATCAAAGATGGCGACCGCCGTCGTCGGCCCGATGCCGCCCTGCGCTCTCCAGCCAGTGCTGGAACCCGTCCGGCGTCTTCATGATCCGCGACTCCGGGTCGGTGAAGTTGTACTGCGTCTTCGCTGGCACCTCCGCCTGCTCAGGCTCCGTGCCAGCCGCCGTCGCTTTCTGGCGCGCCCGTTCTTCCAGCACCTGCTTCGCCTTGCGGATCGCGACGGCCCACATCTCCTTCGTCGCCAGGTGCGCCGGCAGTTCATCCCCTTGCCAGTCCCCCAACGCCGCATCCTCGGCCGCGTCCGTTGCCTCCGCCTGCGCAAGCCAGCCGGCCACCTCCGCTTCCAAGGCACTGGCCCGCTCCTCCATGCGCCCGTAACTCATGGCTTTGTGCCGCGACGCGTTCGCCTTCACCTTGGTCCCGTCCAGGGCGACATGCCCCAGCTTCACCAGCCCGGCCTCTGCGGCCAGCTGCAGCACCTGGTTGAACAGCGCGGCAAGCGCGTCGAGGTGCCGCGTGCGGAAGGCGGCAATGGCGCGGAAGTCGGGCGTCTGGCGAGCGGTAACGACCATGAAGCCCACATCGTGGCTGCAGGCGAAGGCGATGCGGCGGGAGCTGTAGACGCCGCGGGCATAGGCATACAGCAGTAGGCTGACCAGCATCTGCGGGTGGTAGGGTGGGTAGCCCCGCATTTCACGCTCATACGGCGCGAAGATGGCAGACAGGTCCAGGTCGGCAACGACCTCCGGCACGAAGTAGGCGAGGTCACCGTCGGGTAAGTAGTCCCGAAGCGACAACGGCAGCAGCATCGGTTGGTCTCGCTGATACGGCCGGTATGTCTTGTTCATACCCGCATGATCCCAAGCTTGCTACCGTTTGTCGATCCCTGTTACTCGGACAGGCTCCTAGCGAGAGTGGTCCGTCGCCCGTCAACGCCTGTCGCCGGCGCAGCGGCCATGCGCGGGCAACGAGCGCGGATGAGGCATAGGCGGGACTCGGTTACTCGTGATCACGTCCTCTCACGGAAAGTAATTGGCCACCACACCGTAAACTGGCACCGTCCGCTGGCAACCAGACCTCGTTTGCGCATTCGAGCGCCCGCGTCGAAGCTTACAAAGATGGTGAAGCCATTGGAGGGTGCCATGCAGCGCCTGGCAGTAGGACTCGCGGGTCTTCTTCTCACTGTGTTCACCACTGTCGGTGCAGCAGCGCCACCGTCCGCGCAGCCGTCGCTCCAGTTCGATGGCAGCAGCTACATCGAGGTGCCGGACAGCAGCGACTTCAGCGTCAGCGCCACTGCTGGCCTGACGATCTCGGCCTGGATGCGGCCCGATGTGCTGAGCTTCTCCGCCAGTGAAGGGTCCGGCTACGTCTACTGGCTCGGTAAGGGCGAGCGCGGACAGCAGGAGTGGGTGTTCCGCATGTACAGCGCCAACAATACGGAGCACCGCGCGAATCGCATCAGCTTCTATCTGTTCAACTCCCAGGGCGGTCTCGGCATCGGCAGCTACTTCCAGGACCCGATAACGCCGGGAGAGTGGATTCACGTGGTCGGGGTGGCAGATACCGAGCGAACGGCTATCTACAAAAATGGCGTGTTCCGGAAGTGCGACCAGTACCGCGGGAGCGGCGATGGCAGCTGCCAGCAATACCGGGACCTGAGCATTGCTCCACAGCACGGCACAGCGCCGCTACGTATGGGCACGCGGGACTTCGGGAGCTACTTCCAGGGCGGGCTGGCGGAGGTACGCATCTGGAATCGCGCCCTCGCTGGTGACGAGATCGCTGAACTGTATGCGACGGACACCGTTCCCCCTAACGGGCTGGTGGCCGAATACCTGCTCACTGAAGGCGCAGGCAGCGTGGCCCACGATACGCTCGGCGATCATGACGGCACGATCGTGGGAGCGACCTGGAGCATAGCTGCCAGCACCGTCGCTGGGCACGCGGTTCCCTCCTCGCACGGCTGGCATCCATGGTAGACGGCCAGCGTTACCGGGAGGACAGTGGGCGGCCGCAGCACATGGGACGGCGGCGGCGCGGTTCGGCCGATCGACACGGAGCAGCCTCCACGAAGTCTTCCACGGCCTCGCCACGACCGCCAGTGTGGGCGACTTCACATGATTACCGTTATTCGAAGCACAGCGTCCGCGCAGGCCGCTAACCCAGGAAGATTTTTACAGGGTTTCTTCGGAGATCGCGGGTCCGGTGTGCGGCTGCCATCATGGCGCCTGATACGGAAACGGACGAGCGCCGCCTGAGCGCACACCGTCGTCAGGGTCAAAGTTGCGCAAGCAGCTTCGCAGCAAGCGTCTTGATGGCCCCAGCGGGATCCGCCTGCTTGCTCTGCCCCAGCAGAGCTATTTCGAGCAGAACGGCCCCTTTCTGCACCAGGATGTACCCGGAAGTAGCAACCGCCTGGTCGCCCAGACCGGCGAGCGGCTGACCGGTGCTCTGATACTGGTGAAACGTGTTAGCAGCGGTGGCGACATCAGGCCAGTGCCAGATATGCACGTTCAGGTATGCGGTGCCGCCGGCAGACTTGTACGTGCACAACGAGTCCGAGGAGGTATTGCGTATCAACGTGGGCGCACCAACGGGCTCCCCCACCGCCGCTTCGGCGTCGGCCTTCGTCACCAGCGCACATGTATCGGCGCCCTGAACCTGGTTCGAGGTTGCTGCACTAGCTCGTGCTCCGGCGGCTGAAGACGGCGTGTTGACCGCCGCCGCCGCTACCACCGTCAACGGCGACTGAGTCGGCGCCGGTTTACTAACAGAGGTGTTGCCGGCGCCACCACAGGCTGAGGCAAACACGCCTGCGCAGATCATGACTCCGAGCAAGTAGCGTCCCCGAGCGATAGTTATCGGTTCCATGTCGGCCCTCAATTCAGCTTGCCAACGACCTTCTCACCGAGGTTCTGCACTCTGGCAACCAGGCCCGCCGGTGCCCCGTCCGCGTTGACAGCTGCAACGAGGAAAAAAACCACCGAGCCCTTACGAACGAACAGCGCCGCGAACTCGCCGCCGCCGATCGGCGCGGGCAGCGTCGCGCTCGCACTAATCGCTTCATCACCGAGACCGGAGACGGCCGCCTGGGCCACCGGGGTCACCGGTTGGCTGGAATTGAGTGCTTGTATCAGCTGCTGCATCCCGGCGTCGGCCGTTTCGCTGTCGTTGAAGCGACCGACAAAAACTTGGAGGATGCCGATGCTGCGGCGGCGGTATTCGCACGTGGAGCTCTCCAGGAAACCGGCTGGCGGTTCCGGCACGGCCATCGCACTCGACGGGCCACTGGGATCGAGCGCCCCTAATACGGCCTCCGCGTCGGCCGGCGCCACAAGCACACAGGCGTCAAGGGATGTGTTGCAAGCCGCAGGTCCCGCGGTGAGCTGCTGGGCCTGCAGGATGACCGCGCCCTGCAGATCTGTCCAGGCTGCTTGGAGGTCGATCATGGCGAAGTGTAACGCCACTGCAGCGGGCGTTCCCAGCGCGGCCGCGAACGTGTACACGTCCTCTTCTGCCGTGAGCGCCTGGGCCATGACCGCGCCGAGACTGCTGGCGTACTCGCCCGGCGTGACTTAGTCTTTGACAACGGCAAGGTCAGCGAGGATCTGGTAATCCAATGAGATCACCTGGTCGGCGAGAAAGTCGTAATCGAGACCCTGGAGCACGCGCTGAATCTCATAGCTCACCACCGCGCCCGGCAGGGATTCCGCTAGCTGGCGTACGATCCAGAGCCTGTTCTCGGCCGCCAACTGGAGCGACTGCAGTTGCGCATCTGAGATCGGAGCGGAGCATGCGGCCAGCGGCCCGGCGTGGGCCGGTGGCGCGGCACCAAGCGGAGTCATTAATACGAGCACGGCGCCGGCCACCCCTAGCAACGACGCCACAAGCTGTTGAGCGCGGGTTCCGACCGTCGTTGTGAAACCCATCAGACCGGCTCCTTTCTGGACCCTCCGTCGCTATCCCCGCGTTCTAGCGTAGCGGCCACACCATCGCCAGCTACGGATCTCGGGCAGGGGCGGTCTGCGCCTGTGCGCCCGCCGGCCGCGCGGCGATCAGGAGCCGCCCGGTCCGCGACGCCCCCGAGCCAACGCCGGTGCGCGTTGTCACGGGCGCCTCACTGGGATCGGGCCGCCGAGGAGGAAAACCAGGCTCCCGTTGCTGACGTCACGTAACCCTCGACCTGGCGGGGCTCCGGGGCGCGCTCGGGAATGCTCGCCATAATCACCGCCTCTCCGACCGGCAGCTGGTCTACGAACGCCTGCAGTTTGGCTAGCATTCGGTCTGCGTCACGCTGCGAAAAGTAGCAGGCTTCGTCCGTCATAGCTGCGCCTCACCCGGCGCGAACCGACCAGCGGATGGTCGCTGAAAGGTTTGATCGCATCCTAGTATACCTCCGGCTCGTCGAGCGCTACTGTGAAGGCGTCAACGCGGTGCGTGTGCAAACGCTGACAGTCGGCGGTCGGGCGGCGACGGGGCTTTCTCGGCGCGCAAGCAGTGGCGAGCGAACCAGGCCAGGATCATAGCGGATCGTCCCGGCCGGGTTTCTATAATGCAGTGCGCGGATGTCGCCGCCGGGATGTGATCATGCCTTTTGCCAACGTGAACGACATTGAACTGTATTACGAAAGCCACGGTACCGGGCCGGCACTCGTCTTCGCCCATGGCGCCGGCGGCAATCACCTCAGTTGGTGGCAACAGGTGCCTGCGTTCCAGGAGCGTTTCCGCTGCGTGACGTTTGACCACCGAGCATTCGGTCTGTCACGCGATGTCGCCGGTGGCGGCCGTGTCCAGTTCGCGGCGGACGTGATTGCGCTCGTCGACCGACTGAAGATACGCCGCTTCTTCGTGATCGCGCAGTCAATGGGAGGGCGCACCGCCGCCGGCCTGATCCGGCGGGCGCCGGAGCGGCTGCGCGGCGTCGTCTTCGCCGGCAGCACCGGCGGTTCGGTCGACGACGACGTGCGGGCGATGCAGCGCAAGCACACGCACTCGCTGCCGGAGGAGAGCCGCACGTTGATGGCGCGTTCGCTCTCGCCCGGCTTCGTCGAATGTAATCCCCAACTCGCATTCCTGTACCGCGAGATTAACCGGCTGAATCCCAAGCGACCGGCGGATTTCCTGGCCCTGCAGCCCGGATATCGCGGAACGTTTTCGAACGCCCTCGCCCAAAGCGGCGTTCCGGTGCTGTTCCTTGTCGGCGAGCACGACGCGATCACGCCGCCCCAGATCGTCGAGCGCGCCGCAGCGCTGGCGACCGGTGCGCGATTTCGCGTGATTCCAGCAGCCGGCCATTCCGCGTACTTCGAAAAACCGCGGGAGTTCAATCAGGCCGTGCTCGACTTCATCGGCGAGGTCGAAGAGACAGATTCTGCCGGCGGACTGGTCAGGGCGAAGAGTTAAACTCCGCGACCTGGATATCAGGACCAACCCCCTCGCGCTCTTGTTCCTGCATTGGACCGTGCTGTTGTTACAATTGGGACAGCAGCATCAGGAGCACAAGCGTGTGACGAAGTTTTTGGGCGCGGCCGGCGTGGCCGTGCTGCTGGTATTTATCGCCGCTTGCGGCGGCGGCACCAACAACAATGCCAATGGCAAGTCTGGAAATAGCGACGCCACACAGATTCGCAGTCGCGTGGACAGCGTCGTGAATCACATCAACAATGGCGACGCAAAGGCGATCCTTGACGACGACGTGCCTGCCTCGGCGCGCCGAACCTGTAGCGACAAAGACGCCAAAGACACGGTCGGCACGCTTCGTCAACAAATGCAGGCGGCGGGCGCAAAGCTCTCGGTCAAAAGCGTCAGCGGCGTGTCGGTGAGCGGTAACAAAGCGACCGCCAATGTCGTCTTTGCTACCGGCGTGGCGTCAATTCCAGACACGCCGCCTGTGCCGATGCCGTTCGTCAAAGACGGCGGCTCATGGAAGGTCGATACATCGGACTCATCCGGCTGTAACGGCCTCATTCCCAGTACATTCGGATGATGTGTCATACCTGCGTCGAACATTTAGACCCTCGAAAAGGAATTTGGTCATGACGTTAAGAGACGACCGCGATGACCATCTCGTGCGCCTCCGCAGGCTACCGTTGCGCCGCAAGGTCCGTCTTGCCTGGCGGCTGCGCCGCGACCCGGGGGTCTCACAGATCGCCAAGCTGCCGTTGATCCTCGTAATCGCCTACGTGATCTCACCGTTCAACATTCTGCCGAAGTGGCTACCCATCGTTCGACGATTTGACAACCTGATCGTAGCAGCGCTCGGGCTCTGGCTCTTCGTCAAGCTCGTGCCTCACGACGTGTTGGAAGAGCATCTCAACCACATGGAGAAGCGGCCACGAATAGTGGACACGACCGGCGAGCTTAGCTCCTGACCAGCCCGGCGACGTTATTCTCCGCCAGACCTCGATGGTTCGCTTTCCAGGACTCGAATCCCCAACAGGAGCGCCGCCGTCATCTCACGAACGTCTCGGGGATAGAGCTGGGAGGGCGGGCCACCTGGCCGCTCTCCGAAAGTCTCAGTCGGCTGCCGGCCACTCTCTTGCCTCCACGCCGACCTGCGAGCCCCAACGGTTTCTTGCCGGCGGGCGCCGTCTCGTAGTGCGGCACGCGCTTCGTCGATCGAAAGGAACTCTGCGTCTTCCGTCGTGTTGAGCTGGTCGCGCTCGCACATGCGGCGTCCTATCTCCATGAGCACCGCACGGCCCAGTGTCAAGGGCCGCTCAATGGCGAGGAGATAGCTGTCGGAACGCGCGGTAGCCGCCCGCCCGGCGGTTGCAAGCTGCTCGTCAAATCCTGTTCGGGCGGTTTTCGGCAGCGCCTGCCTCGCTGTCTGCATTATCTGGTTTGGTTCTTCTCCCGCGGTGTTGATCAGCGCCATGCACCTCTCCGCGTCGTAAGACAGTGACGTCCCGCAGTTGGAGATGAACCGCCCGACGGTTATCCACGCGGCGGCGCGGACCTGTTCACGGAGGCGGCTTCCTTCGAGCGACAGTCGCAGTACAGCGTCTGCATGTGCGTCCAGCGACCTGTCGTCAACCGGTCCCAGGGGAATATCCCCGAGGCGGTCGATTTCCCCGGTCAAGCGCGATTTGAAATGGCTATCCCAGCGATCCAGCGACTCCATGTAGGCGCGGTCCCGCATTACCCGCAACGCTCCGGCCAGCCGTTTACGGGTGGAAGGCCGAATTCGAAGCACGAACCTGGCGATTGGCCGAGCCAGGGCCGAGGGCGCCTGCAGCGGTCCAAAGAGGACCGTACGTCGGTAGATGTAGCCTTCGATCTCGCGTAGCTCGACGCGGTCTATCATCGCGCTCATTACGGCAAGTGCCGCCTTGCTCGACCGGTTGTGAGCGGGGACGAGCCACTCGGTAGCGAATGGCGTCAACGGTCGAGGATATGAAGAGTCGCGTTGCCAGAACCCCGGCGGGTGGGCCGGAGGCGCAGGCAGATGGGGCACAACCGTGCGAGCATCACGGAACACGGCCGACCGTTACTTTTCCGTTTGACGGGGATTGATCACACCCGAATACATGTCGCTCCAGAACTTCAGCGTCTTTTGATAGTTCTCTATCGCCGCCGCACAGGTTCCGAGAAACGCCTGTCCCGCGTCGGTCAGTGTGTACGTCCGCCGCGCCGGCCCTGCTTCTCCGGTTTCCCACGAGGATAGAATGAATCCCTGCTTCTCTAGCTGGCGCAGTTGGCGGTAGATGCTGCCGGGATCGGTGGGCCGGTAGCCAAACATCATCAACTGCCGCATCAACTGATAGCCGTGCATGTTCCAGTTCCGCAGCAGCAGCAACAGGTAGGCCGTGACCAGATCGCGTGGCGGTGTTGGGAATCCGAAACCCGCAACAGGCGCGCCCGGTTGTACGTCCGGTGCCGGCTCCGATGCCGTTTGCGCCGGCCTCTTGCCGGACTTCCTGGGCATCGCGCTGGCTCCCTATGTGTGAAATAAACATACGTGCCTGATACGGCGAGTATAGCACCCGAGGCGCGCTGCATTGCCCCGTAACTCCCCACCGCTCCGTCGGTCGTTGAGTTTGGGGATGGGCTGTGCGACGTGCTCGATCCGCGGCTCCGTGGCAAGGGGCGGTAGCCTGCGTACGGCCGAACCTGCAACGCGGCCTAAACATGATCCAGATCATAACCAGCTTCACCGAGGGCGGGCCACACTCCGAACAGGTTCAACAGGCTCTGCCAACTGTGGCCGCAGGCCAGAGGCGCCACACGCAAGCGCCGCCCCAGCGCCTCAGCGCGGCACAGGGGCGCTGTGTTTCGGAGGGTCGCCGATGGCTCCAGAGCGCTTCCCGCACCTGTTCTCGCCGATCCAGATCGGCAAGTTGACCGTTCGTAACCGCATCTACAGCCCTCCGCATGCTCCCGGTTTCGTGGACCGGCATTTCCTGCCGACGGACCGTCTGATCGCCTACTGGGAAGCGAAAGCGGCGGGCGGTACGGGCATGGTCGCAAGCGGAGTCACCCCGGTGCATTCGACGACCGGCACGACTATCGTGCCCTTTCAGCACCCTCGTTTCGTCGAGGTGTACGCCAAAGCCGGCGAAGCAGTGCGCAAGCACGGATCGCACTTCGTCGTTCAGCTCTGGCACGGCGGCGCCCAGGCCGGCGGGCTGGGAGGGCGCCCGGTCTGGGCGCCCTCCGCCATGGCTACACCCAGGGACTGGCGCATCGCACATGCGATGGAGAAGCCAGAGATCGAGGAGATGATCGAGTCCTACGCCTTCGCCGCCAAGCGCGTGCAGGAAGCCGGCTGCGACGGGATCGAGATCCACGGCGCCCACGGCTACTTGATCACGGCCTTCGCCTCCGGGTTCTCCAACCATCGTGACGACGAGTACGGCGGCAGCCTCGAGAATCGTGCTCGTTTCGTCGACGAAGTCGTCGATGCAGTTAGGTCAGCCGTCGGCAGCGACTACACCGTGGGCATGCGCTTCAGCGCTGACGAGTTCGTCCAGGGGGGGCTGACGATTGAGGAGTCGCAGCGCATGCTGGCGCCGATCGCGGCATCGGGCAAGCTGGACTACCTCGATATCAGCGTTGGCAACTACTACACGATGGAAACGATCATCGCGCCCATGTACTTCCCGCTGGGGTCATTCGTGCACGTGGCCGCCGGGATCAAAGAGGTGGTGAATATCCCGGTTTTTGCCGTAGGGCGCATCAACGACCCCCAGCAGGCGGAGGACATCATCGCCAGCGGCTATGCGGACATGGTGGCGATGAATCGCGCGATCATCGCCGACCCCGAGTTCGCCAATAAGGCGCGCGAGGGGCGGGTGGATGAGATCCGCAAGTGCACGGCCTGCAACGAAGCCTGCTGGGGCCGGGGTTCGATGGGTCTGCCGATCGGCATCGGCTGCACCGTCAACGCATCGATCGGCTTCGAACGCGAGGCCGTGCTCGTGCCGGCTTCAACCAGGAAGCGCGTCGTCGTCGTGGGAGGCGGTGTGGCCGGCCTCGAGACCGCACGCGTGGCGGCCGAGCGCGGCCACAGCGTCACACTCTATGAGAAGAGCGACACACTCGGCGGCCTGGTCAGCGTCGCGGCGAAGGCGCCCCTGCGCATCGACCTGGCCGAGTCGGTGCGCTACCTCAGCCACGAGATGCAGCGCCTCAAGGTGGAAGTCCGTCTCAGCACCGAAGCCACCGTTGAGACCATCCTGGGCGAGAGCCCCGATGCGGTGGTCATTGCCACGGGCTCCCTGCCGAGCTTCCCCGACGACATCCCCGGCCTCCGGACCGCCTCGGTGCACGAGGTGCGTGAGGTATACGACAATGCCGATGCCCTCGGGCAGCGCGTGCTCCTCCTCGCCGATGAGCACCACCAGCAGGCGCTGAGCACCGCAGACTATCTCGCCAATGCCGGGAAAAAGGTGGAGGTGGTTTCCATGCACCGCTTCCTCGGCCACGAGATCGAACACAACACGATCGTCGTACTGTATCCGATCCTGCTCGGCAAGGGCGTGACCCTCACACCGCTGACCTGGGTACGGTCGGTCAGTGGTTCTGCCGTCACGCTCTACCACGTCTACAGCGGCGAGGAGTGGACGGTCGAAGCCGATGAAATCGTCGTTGCGTGCGGCGGCCGCGCCAACGGCGCGCTTTATGACGAGCTCGAGGGCCGCGTGAAGGAACTCCACCTGGTCGGCGACGCCGTGGCGCCGCGGCGCATCCTCTACGCGACGCGCGATGGCAACCGTGTCGGGCGCGCTCTATGAGGCCGGGGCGCTAGGCGGGTGAGGACGCAAATGGACCAGCAACTGTTCTCGGAGCTTCGCATCGGCCCCGTCTCGGTGCGCAACCGCATCGTCCACACGGCGCCGGGGGCAGCCTACGCCGGCGTGGACGGCGACGCCAACCGTCCGACAGCTGAGCTGGCCGCGTACTGGGAGCGGCTGGCGAGGGGCGGCGTGGGGCTCATCGTTAGCGAGCCGCAGAGCGTCCATCCGGCGAGCACGCTAAACCCCCGCACCGTGGAGAACGTCTCCGACGACATCGTACCCCTGTATCGCAGGGTGACGGACGCCGTCCACGACCACGGAGCACGGATCGTCGGCAGGCTGTGGCACGGAGGGTTCCTCGGCACACCGGGATACCGGAGCCTGCCGCTGTGGGCGCCGTCGGCAGTACGTGCTCCGGCCGGCGCGCCGGTGCCGAACGGCGGTGGCGGCATCCCCTACGCGATGACCCGACGCGACATCAGCGAACTCGTCGAGGCCTTCGCCGGCGCGGCGCGGCGCCTGCGCGATGCGACGTTCGACGGGGTCGAGGTCGATGCCTCCGGGGGCTTCCTGCTGGCAGAGTACCTCTCTCCGAAAGTCAACCGCCGTGCCGACGAGTATGGGGGCAATCTGGAAAACCGTTGCCGCTTCGTGGTCGAGGTACTACGTGGCGTACGGCAAGCCATCGGCGGTAGTCTCGCGCTCGGCATACGCTTGAGCCCGGATCCCTACGTCGAGCCCGGCATCGTTGCCGAGGACCTGCCCGCGATCGCCGCACGCCTGGCGCAATCGGTGCCCCTGGACTTCGTCAACGTGCTGCCCGCCCTGCTGCCTGACGCCTCCTCGGTCCAGGGGACCGAGGCCGAAACCACTCGGGCCGTGCGGCGTGCTGCCGGCGTGGCGGTTATCTACAACGGCCGGTTGACCGATCCGGCCGCCGCAGCAGCACTGGTGCGCGACGGGGAGATCGATCTCGTGGCGATGAGCCGGGCGATCCTGGCAGATGCGCAACTGCCGGTCAAAGCGCGTACGGGACGGACGACTGAAATCCGCGACTGTATCGCCTGCAACCAGACGTGCACCGGCGATATGGGCAGTGCCATGGGCATGGGCACGCCGTACTGCCTGTTCAACCCGATACCCGACGAGGAGGCGGCACTCGCTCGTCTGAGCGACGGCACCGGCTGCCGGCTGCTGGTGATAGGTGCGGGGCTCGCCGGGCTCGAAGCGGCGCGGCTGGCCCGCATGCGCGGCTTCGCTGTCACGATCTGGGAGCGCGCCGCTGGTGCAGGCGGCCAGATCTTGCTCGCAGCAGCAGCGCCTCAACGCACCTCGTTCGCGAGTGCCATCGATTTCTACCTACGACAACTCGCTGCCTGGGGCATCGAGCTCAAGCTGGGGATGACGGCAACCCCCGAGGCGGTTGATGAGTTCGACCCCGACGTGGTGGTGGTGGCGACAGGCTCCGTTCCGGCGATGCCGGCCTGGTGGGCTGGGTCTCGCAACGGCGCCAGCGACGGCCGGGTGATCGACGTCCGCTCCGCCCTGCTAGATCCGGCCAGACTTGGTTCGCGCGTGGTGATCGCCATGGCCGAAACCGATCACGGCTTCGAGGCGCTGCCGCTGGCCGAAGTGCTGGCGGATGCCGGCCACCAGGTGACGGTCGTCTGCGCTGCCTTTGAGCCCAGCATGACACAAGACTTCTACAACTCGGAGCAACTCTACCGGCGGCTGCCACACAAGGGCGTGCGGTTCGTGCCGACCACTGAGGTGACCGGTGTCCGGCCGGGTGAGGCCGAGGTGCGCAACGTTTACAGCCAGCTGGTGGGCAGCCTCCCCGCCGATTCGGTCGTCGTCTCCCTTGGCGGAGTGGCTGACGACTCGCTCTACGCGCAACTGACGTCGCGACGCCCCAACGTGCACAGCGCCGGCGATTGTGTCGCACCGAGAGACATGGCGGGTGCCATCCTGGACGGAATACGCGTGATGCGGAACATCACCGTACCTGCGCCTGCGTGAGGCGAGAGATGGAAACCGGGCAAGGGGTACTGGCGGTTGCCGAGTATGACGTCATCGGTGCGCTGACGAGCAGCAGCCTGGAGATGCTCGGCGCAGCACGCTCCCTGGCAAACGGGCTCGCTTGGGAGCTCGCGGCGGTCGTAGCTGCGGACGGCGCTGCGGCCATCGGGGAGTTGGCGGCCGTCGGCGTGCGGCGCGTGTTCTCGAGCTCGCCGGTTGGCCAGGGCACGGACCTGCGCGAGGTATGGCTCGGTTTGACGCGAGCGGCCGTGCAGGCGATGTCACCAGCCGTGGTGATCTTTCCCGCCGCCCAGGGCGGACAGGAAGCCGCCGCCCGCATCGCGGCCTGGCTAGGGTGCGAGCTTGTCAGCGGTTGCACGCGGATAAGAGTTCAGAACGGTGAGGTCAGCTTTGCTCGGCCCTGTCTGGGTGGTCAGGCGCTTGCGCAGCTCCGGTGGAATAGCCTCGGGCCAATCGTCGTGACGGTTGCCGCAGGCGCATTCTCCGCTCCGAAGGCCGGCGAGGACGCGGCAGCCGAAATAACGCGGCTTGATATGTCCGCGACGTCAGTGCACGACCAGGTCGAGCGGATTGCTGTGATCGGACCGTCGCCTGAGGGGCTGGCCGTCACCGAGTCCGACGTGCTCGTGGCCGGAGGTGCAGGTGTCGGTGGCCCCGAAGGTTTCGCGCTGCTCACCGAGCTTGCGGGCAAGCTCGGTGGCACGATCGCTGCGAGCCGCGTCGCGGTCGACCGCGGTTGGGTTCCATACGAGCGACAGGTTGGACAGACTGGTAAGAGCGTGGCACCCAGACTGTACCTGGCGTTTGGTATCTCTGGAGCACCACAGCACGTCGCTGGTATTCGCTCGGCGGGCAGGGTGGTCGCCATCAACCGCGATCCGCGTGCGCCCATCTTTAACGTAGCTGATCTGGCCGTGGTGGCGGATCTGGAAGAAGTGGTTCCGCGCCTGCTAGAGCGGTTGCGTGTGACCGCTGCGCCTGCATCCGTCGAGGAGCGGTGAGGTCGATGAAGCTTGCGGTCTGCATCAAGTGGGTCCCGGATCCCGCCTATCCGTTTAGGGCCGGTCCCGACGGGATCAAGATCGAGGGGCCTGGACTTGCGTTCATGGCGAGTCCCGTCGATATGGCCGCCTGTGAAACAGCCGTGCGTCTCAAGGAAGCCGCCGGCGGTTCGGTGGCGCTCTACACGGCAGGTGTCGAGGCCGCGGAGGCTGGCCTGCGTGCCGGGCTCGCCCTCGGAGCCGACGAGGCGGTGCGGGTCGCGCTCGACGATGCCGGTCTCTCAGGCGGTATTCGCATTGCGCAGTACCTGGCGGCTGCCATGAGCAGAGCCTCGACGCCGGACGTAGTCCTCTGCGGCGTGTGTTCGCCTGACTGGGGCAGCGGCGCAGTTCCCGCGGCACTGGCGGCGCATCTGGGCGCCACGCTGATTACCGGCGTGGTGTCCGTGTGCGGGTCAGATGTGCTGGAGGTTCAACGCCGGTTGGACGGCGGCGGCCGCGAGCTGCTGCGCGTTCGACTGCCCGCGGTGCTGGCCGTGGAAGACGGGATCTGCGAGCCACGCTACCCGACGCTGCTGGCACGCCGGCGCGCGGACCGGACACCGATCGCGACCTTCACCCCGGCCGAGCTCGGGGGCGCCGCGCGTGCAAGGCCACTCACGCTGGAGGCGCTCCAGGCACCGCGACCGCTTTCCACGCGGCTCGTAGCACCGCCTTCCGAGTTAACGGCGCGTGAGCGACTGCGGTTCATCCTGGCCGGTGGGCCGGACCAGAGTCGTGCGGCCCGCAGGCTCGAGGGCCCAGTCGATGCGGTCGTCGAGCAATTGCTGCTCTTCTTGCAGGCCAACGGCGTGGCGATCAACGCAAACCGGGCATTAGCATCATGAGCATCGTTCGGGAGAGCGAGCCTCCAGGGTTCATAGACAATTCAATAGAGTTCCTGCGTCCGGATCCCGACGGATTCAGGCAGTACGTGCGCGAGCACAAGCAACGCGCCCTGGTCTCGAAGTTGGTGGACGAGCGGGAGGCCGTAGCCGCGTTCGTCGAGGACGGCGATTACCTCGTCTATGACTGCAATTACCTTCAGCGCGGACCGGCATCGCTGATTCGTGAGCTGATCCGGCAGCGGCGCCGAGACCTGTGGGTGTGTGCGAAGTTCACCTACGTCGACCTGGCGCTGCTGGTCGAGGCCGGTTGCGTCGCTCGGGCCGACGTCGGATACTTCGGCTCACAGGGGCCGATGTTCAGCCGCGCTGCGGAAGCAGGCGGACTCAAGTTCTACGAGTACAGCAACGCCGCGCTGACGCTGCGGCTGCGCGCGGGCAGCCAGGGCGTGTCGTTCATCCAGACCCGCTCCTTCGGAGGCACCGACGGCTACCGGTACTCGGCCGCTACGACGATCACCGACCCGTACACCGGCGGGCCCGCCGTCCTGCTCCCAGCGCTCAATCCGGATGTGGCGCTGATCCACGTGCATGAAGCAGACGTGTATGGCAACGCCCGCGTCTTCGGCACGGGCATCGCGCACATCGAGACCGCGCTCGCATCGAAGAAGGTCATCCTCTCTACCGAGCGCATAATCGATACGGAGGAGATCCGGCGCAATCCCGGTCTGACCTCGATCCCCTGGTTCGTCGTCGACGCGGTCGTGCTGGCGCCCTACGGCGCGTACCCGGGTAGCTGTCAGGGTGTGTACTCGTCGGACGCCGAGCACACGGCAGAAGTGTTCGGCGCCCTGCGCCAGGATCGTGTGTCCGAGTACCTCGAGAAATGGGTCTTTAGCGTGAGCAACCACGAGGCGATGCTCGAGCGCCGCGTGGGGCTGAAAAAGCTCCTGGACCTGCGGGATCGGGTGCGGATTCAGGAAGGATACCACGCATGACGAGCGCGATGAGCTTCAGCGAACGAGAGGCAGAGGTCTGTTTTGCAGCCCGCTTGATCCAGGACGGCCGTGTGTACTGGGTTGCGGGCGGCGGTAGCCCCCTGTACGCGGTCCTGCTAGCCCAGCGCATGGGTTATGCTCCTCATGCCGCCTACCTCACCGAGGACGGAGTGGTCGCACCCGAGCCGCTGCTGCCATTCGAGCCGATCCAGACCATGGTCAGCGCCCGTTCGGGCTACCGCGCCTTGCAGTGGGGCACGATGAACACCGTGCAGGACTATGCGGCGCTCGGCTTCGTCGACTACGGAATCCTGGGCACCCTGCAGGTGGACAAGCACGGCAACATCAACTCCACCTTCCGAGGCGAATACCCGACCGGCGGCCGCCGCTTCGGCGGGCCAGGAGGGGCCGACTCAATCGCCGCAATGTGCTGGCGCACGATCCTGATGACCGACCAGCAACGCCGGAACTTCGTGGAGCGGGTTGACTTCATCTCCTCGCCGGGCTTCCTCGACGGCTTGCCAGGCGCGCGCGAGCGGGCCGGGTTGCCTGTAGGCACCGGCCCCTGGCGGGTCGTCACGTCTGCCTCGATGTACGATTACAGCAACGACCGCAGGCTGCGGCTGATTGCCATCGCTCCGTGGGTCACGGTGGACGAGGTAATGGCCGAGTGCGAATGCCGACCGCACGTGGCGGAGACGATCAAGGTCCTAGAGCCGCCCTCGGACGAAGAGTTGACCGTCTACCGTACCGAGCTCGACGTTCGCGGTCAGACGGCAGGCACCGGCGCCTGGATCGTGATCGAGGGTGGCAAGTACCGTAGAGCGGCATAGGCCGCTGAGCTGAGGAGCGCAATGACTACTGATACGCGCCCGATGGGAACAACCGGCCGCCTGGTACCGCTGCGCCCGGGGATGTTCTCCATGCCCGATCATCTCGACCAACCGGTGAAGCTACTCGGCTCGCGGTGCGCGGCCTGCCGGGAGATGTTCTTTCCACAACGCGCCTTCTGTGCAAACTGCAGCAGCGCCGAGATGCGTGAAGTGAAACTCGCCACTCAAGGCAGCGTGGAGACCTACACCATCGTTCGGCAGCAGCTCAACGGCTCCGCGATGGTGCCACCCTACGCGATCGTCCGCGTCGCGCTCGATGGCCGACCGACGGTGCAAACGGTGATGGTGGACTGCGATCCGGAGGCGGTCCGTATCGGCGACCGGGTAGAGATCGTTGCCCACCGGATCAAGGACGACGAGGCGGGCAACACGGTTGTCTCGTTCGTAGCGCGACCGTCGACCGGCTCGCGGCCGGCGTAGCGCTTCAGTACCGTTCAGCACAGAAGGAGAGCACTGCGATGCGAGAAGTCGTCGTCCTTGGGGCCGGGCTGCATCGGTTCGGCCGGTTTCCCGAAAAGAGCCTGCAGGACCTGGGCCGTGAGGCAATCAAGAACGCGCTCGACGACGCCGGCATGCCGTTCCGGGATATCGAGGTCGCCTACGTCGGCCGCGTGCTAGCCGGCATGGGCGCCGGCCTGAGCGTCGTCTCCGAGCTCGGACAGACGGGCATCCCGGTGATCAACATTGAGATGGCTTGCGCCAGCTCCACGAGCGCGTTCCGCGAAGCGTACCTTTCGGTGGCCAACGGCGTGTACGACACGGCGCTCGTGGTGGGCTTCGAAAAGATGCAACGCGGCATGCTCCAGATCTCGGAACACGCCAGCTTCCAAACCGTGATGGGTCTGGCCGTGATGCCGGCGAGCTACGCCCTGCAGGCGCAGCGCTATATGGCGGACTTCGGCGCCACACCCGAGATGTTCGCACAGGTGTCGGTCAAGTCACACCGCAACGGCGCCCTCAACCCATACGCGCAGTATCAGACGGCGGTCACGCTGGACGAGGTCATGGCTTCCCGCCTCATCGCGGACCCGATCACGTTGCTGCAATGTTCCCCAACCACCGACGGCGCCGCCGCGGTTGTCATCTGTGCCGCCGACAAAGCGGCGAGGTACGATGCCCGCCGCACGATGACTGTCGCCGGCTGGGCAACTGGCTCGGGACGATATCAGGCGCACAGCGACGATGAAGGCGGCTCGGAACTGAACGCCGGCGAAGTCACCCGGCTCGCGCGGCAGGCGTACGAGCGGGCTGGGATCGGGCCGGAAGACGTCGACGTCACGCAGGTACACGACGCCTTCAGCCCGGGAGAGGTCTTCACGATCGAGGGCCTGGGCCTCGTGGACCGTGGCGAGGGCGCCCGCGCAGTTTGGGAGGGCCGGACAGAGATCGACGGGGACATCCCGGTCAATACCGACGGCGGCCTGCTCTCGCGGGGTCATCCGATCGGCGCCACGGGCGCCGCCATGGTGACGGAGATCTTCCGGCAACTGACCGGCGAAGCGGGGCCGCGACAGGTCAAAAGCGGTGACGCCAAAGTCGGGTTGATCCACAACGCCGGCATCGGCGGCATCAACATATTGCTGTTCAAGCGCTAGAAGGTGGAGGTTCAAGGAGGCCGCATGTTAACGACCGCGAGCCGCAGCATTGAGATCCTTGCGGAGGGTGACGGTAGGTACCACCCAGTGGATCCGGACGGCTTTCGCGAGTACGTCCGCGAGCACAAAGCCCGCGGCCTGACGCCGAAGATCATGAGCGAGAAAGAAGCTGTCGCCCGCTTCGTCGCAAACGGCGACTACCTGGTCTACGACTGCGAGTACCTGAACCGTGGTCCCAACTCACTTCTTCGTGAGGTTATTCGCCAGCGTAAATGCGACCTCTGGGTCAGCGGCAAGTTCACATACGTCGACCTTGCCTTGTTGGTCGCAGGTGGATGCGCAAGCCGCGCCGATTGCGGCTTCTTCTCAACGTCTCGACTGGTGCAGCGCGCCCTTGACGAAGGCCGGCTCACAATCGACGAATACAGCAACGTCGTGCTGACGCTGCGGCTCCAGGGCGGCGCCATGGGCGTTCCCTTTCTGCCACTCCGGTCATTTGGCGGGACTACTGGCTTCGAGCATTCCGGCGCAAAACTGATCCGCGACCCTTACACAGGCCAACCCACCGTCATCGTGCCGGCTTTGAATCCCGATGTCGCCCTTATTCACGTCCATCAATCCGACGTGTACGGAAATGCTCGCGTTTTCGGGGCGGGAGTCGCCCATGTCGAGTCGGCCCTTGCTTCCAAGAAGGTAGTGATCTCGGCAGAGGAGATCATTGATACGGAGGAGATCCGCCGGAATCCCGGTCTTACCTCCATCCCTTACTTCGCAGTCGACGCCGTCGTGGAGGCGCCCTTCGGTTGCTACCCCGGTAACTGTCCTGGCGTTTATGGGCCTGACCCAGAAGGTGTCGCTGAAGTGTTCGGAGCAACGCGAGGCGCCTCCGCCGAACAGTACCTGCAGAAGTGGGTGTACGACTTCGAGACCGACAGGGACATGATCGATAAGCTCGTGGGGACGAAAAAGCTCATCGAGCTGAGGCGACACGAGGTTATCAGGGAAGGCTACAGGTCATGACGATGGCCGACGCCTTCGCGGACCGCGAGGTCGAGATCTGCAACCTCGCCAAGCTCATCGAACCGGGCCGAATCTACTGGGTGGCGGGCGGGGGTACGCCCCTCTACTCTGTCCTGCTTGCCAAGCAGCTTTACGCACCCGACGCCCAGTATATGACTGAGGATGGTGTGGTCGCTCCCGAACCAATGCCGCCGTTCGACCCTATCGGCGCCATGATGAGCTCTCGTTCCGGCTATCGGGCCCTGCAGTGGGGGACCATGAACACTGCTGGACTGTATGCCCACCTTGGCTTTTGCGACTACGGCATCCTCAACTCCCTACAGATCGACCAGCACGGCAACATCAACTCCACGATCCTTGGAACCTACGGCGAGAATCCGCGTCGTTTCGGCGGCCCCGGCGGCGCCGACACCATCGCCGCCTGCTGCTGGCGGACGATCCTGACCACCGACCAGGAGAAGCGCAAGTTCATCAAGGAAGTCGACTTCATCTCGTCTCCAGGCTTTCTGGATGGCACCGAAGGCGCCCGGGAGCGAGCGGGCCTGCCGCGCGGCACCGGCCCCTACAGGGTTGTTACTCCTTGGGCGCTGTAC
The DNA here is from genome assembly GCA_036741355.1 of Chloroflexota bacterium. Taxonomy (GTDB): domain Bacteria; phylum Chloroflexota; class Dehalococcoidia; order CAUJGQ01; family CAUJGQ01; genus JBBRGK01. Next base: position 24,038 of record DAINSK010000019.1, on the reverse strand, counting down.
GACTACAAGGACCGGCGGCTGCGGCTCACCGGCCGGATGCCGTGGGTGACCGTCGAAGAGATCCTGGAAGAGTGCGAGTGGAAGCCGCTGCTCGCGGATGAAGTCAAGGTCCTGGAGCCACCGACGGAGGAGGAGCTGCGAATTATCCGCACTCAGCTCGATGTTCGAGGCCAGACGACGGACGCCGCAGGTGGCTGGATCGTCAGGGACGGCGAGAAATACGTGCGCGCGGCAGTGCGTAGAGAGTGAAGGAGGTGGCTAATGGAGCTCAAAAGCGTCATCGGCACGAGGCGGTCGATCCGCTTCTTCGAGCCCTGGCGGCCGGTGGAGCATGAGAAGATCCAAAGGATCGTCGAAGCTATCTACCGAGCGCCGAGACTTCTGGAGACGGACTTCGTTCGGACGGTCGTCGTCTACCGTGACAAGCTCTCGGCAGAGCAGCTGCAGGCGGCGAAAACTCCGACGACGACGGCTCAGCTTGACATGGCCTATGCCTACATCTTCTTTTTTGCGGACGTCGCAGAGCTGGAGAAGGTCGCGGACGGGCGTAACTTCCGGGAGCTGATACGGCGAGGGATCCTGAATTCCAGCCACGGCTGGACTGAAGGGTTCGTCGACGAAACCGTCGTACCACACCTACGCTCCGTGCTCGAATCCGGCGGCCGGGTGCCCGTCCAGTTTCAGCGCGGTGCAGACGGGCCTACAGTCGCGCGCCAGGTCCTCGCTGCGGCTCGGCATGCAGCCGGCGCGGCACAGGCATACGGCCTGCTCGCCGCCGTCGACCAGGGCCTTGGCGTCCAGCTTTCGGCTTTCTCTCACGCCCGGATCATGACCATCCCTGACACGTGGGCGCCGGTTGGCAGCCCGATGTTTCTGGGATACCCAGGAGAGTCTATCGAGGCGGGCGGTCAGCGTCCGCGCGAGCCGTTCGAGGAGGACTTCTTCGAGTTGCGGTACGGCCATCCGTTTTATCGAGAGCCGGCGGTCGTGAAGAAGCTGGAGGACGCGCTGATGATTCAGGCCCCTGCGCCGTTCGGGTGGCGGTTCGAGGAGTTGCGAGGCCTGGCGAAAAAGTACGGACTTCCGGACTAGGAGCGAGGACATGGACTTCAAGGAAGCAGCGGGACGTCGTCGAATCTTCCAGTACTTCCTGCCTTACCGCCCCGTGGAACGGCAGAAGGTCCAGATCGTACTTGAGGCAGGACGGCTTTCTTCGCGCGCCGTCAACGTCGCCTTCTCGAAGGCGATCGTCGCCTACCGAGACAGTCTGAGCCAGGACGAGCGTGATCTTCTGAAGACGCCGCTTTCGGCCGCGCTGTTCGACGTCGCACCCGTCTACATCTTCTGGTACTACGATACGGACGCGCGACGCCGGGCAATCGAAGAACGGAAGTGGCCTACGGTTGCCTCTGGTGCGCTGGTGGATGTCGGCGCGCTCGGCCCGCCGCACGGCTGGAGTACTCGCTATGTAGACGAGGTGATCCTGCCAGAGGTGCTGATGCCGGGTCTCGAGAGCGGCCCTCAGCGAGGTGGGAACGCGGATGCCGGCCTTGCCATGGCGGCTGGACTCCTGGCCGCCTATGACGAGGGACTGGCAGCGACCCTCGCGCCTTTCGACGAGGCTGGAGCGGCCACCGTCCTGAGGGCGCCTCCCACCTGGGAGCCTGTGACAGCGATGTTCATCGGCTACCCGGCCGAGTCCTGGGAAGCGGGAGGCATGGAACCCCGGCTGCCATTCGAGCAGGTTTGCTTCGAACAGACGCCGGAGCATCCCTTCCAACGCGACCCGGAGGTCACGGAGCGCCTGCGCGAGCAGGGGCTCGTGCAGCGCGAGCAGCCGCCACCTTGGCGTGGGCAGGAGGTTCGGGCGCTGTCACGCATGCTCAAGGACAGGCTCGGCTAAGGGTGGAAGGAGTCTGACATGACAGTAACTGTCGGCAGCATTCAGACCTACGAATCGACCAGGCGCTGGCTGGCGAGCCGCGCCTCGCTTTGGGGCTCTCACGGTGATGGCGAGGAGATCATGGAGATTCTCGCGCAGTTCTGCGAGATCGCCGGCAAGAACCCGGACGACATGGTCGACGAGTGCCTGCGACGGTCGATCGAGGGCGGGCCGTTCGTCCTGCGCACGCGAGCCCGGAGAGAATACATCGATCGGATCGAGAGATTCGAGGCGGACACGGGCAGCCGGGATGCGGCCAACGCCGTGCGAAGCTTCTTCATCCACAACGGCGTCGCCATGAACCCCAGCATCTTGCCGTAATCGGCGCCGCCGGAGAACCCGTGTGCCGGGCCGTTACGTTGCCTGACGCAGGCGTTGCCCTTATCTGCATCTGTGGGGCATTGCCGGACACGTCCTGTCTCCGTTTACGTGAACCCAAATCCGTCTCAACCGTGATAAGAATGCGTATGTCGGGGATAGATCGTTGGGGCGCGGGTCTCGGCAGGCGCAATGGAGACCGTATTCCCATCGGAATCGCATCGTAGCCTTCGTGAAATGGATGAGACGATGGTCCGCATGCAGACCGCGGCGGGGACACTGGTCACGGCGCCGGCCTCGGGCCTAACATGGAGCTGTCCACAGCCAGAGACATCACGCAGCGCGATCGGTCCACAATGCTCGTTTCCTTGGTTGAAGGCCGACAGCCGCTCTGTGCGAGAGGCGCCCGACGGGAAATCGCGCTCGACCATGCGGCCCGGTCTCATAACGGCGCTCGAGCGCTGCGCTATTTTCCACGATCTCGATCGGTGTGATCTGGCAGCGGTGGTCGGCGCGGTCAAGCCGAGAAGTTTCGCGGCCCGCACCGACGTGTTCATCGAGGGCGGACCCTGCCAGGGGCTCTGGATCCTGGTTGCTGGGCGAGTCTGCCTATATCATTCTTCGGCCAATGGTCGCAAGCAGGTGGTCAGCTTCTGCACACCATTTTCTGCGCTGGAGCTCGGTGCAGCGCTCGACGGCCGTGCCTTCACGGCAACCGCCACAACGCTCGATGATGCCGTGCTCGTCCTCTTGCGGAGGTCTGCGCTGCTCACCCTTGTACGCCGCTGCCCCCTAGCCAACCAAAACATAATCGACCAACTCTGTGCAGATGTTCGTCGGCTGGATCTGGCCACGGCAGTGGCGGGTTTGAAAGATGCGCGTGGCCGCATTATTTGCTGCTTGCTGCAGTTCGCACAGCGGTACGGCGTGCCGATCGGAAATGGTATCCGCATCTCGTTTCAAGTTACGCGGCAGAACATCGCCGACGCGTCGGGGGTGACCGTCGAGACGGTGATTCGCGTGCTTGGAGAACTCCAGCGGCAAGGCGTCGTCGCCACGCGAGCGCACGTTATTGAGATCGCGGACATGGCGCGCCTGAGAGTCGCCGGAACCTGTGATGATTGCCTGCTCGACTGTGGCTACAGCGGACCAGCCTGCGGTGATGCCGGACGGCGGCGCTATGCCGACGGATGATGGTACGAGACCTGGCGTGAGCTGCATGCCGGAGGCAGGCACTATGCCAAGCACTGATCAGGTGTATGGACAGCTCCGCATCGTCGGCGACCCGGATTTTGGGCTCAGCCTCGTCGAACTTGGCCTCATTTATGAGGTCCGCTGCGAGGGCTGTTGGGGCTACGTCCGGCTGGCGACGTCTCCGGGGTCCGTGTTGCATATGCCCGCGACCAGGACCTGTATCAGCGCTTCGCGAGAACCTGTTTCGTGCGCCGGTTTTGGCAGATCATCCCGAAGAGTCAGTCCGGCGTCGATGTAGTGACCACGCATCGGTAGTCCTTTCAGGTCCCGCGCATTGAGCTCTAGGTTGAGGGACAGAGTCGCCGTGCGGCGCGAGCCCGTATACTGTGCCCATGTTGCCCTCTCCGGTCTTGCCGCTTCTGGTCGTAGCGCTGCTCGCTATCGTCTTCTTCGACCTTATCGCGCTGTCATTCAACAGGATGGGGATCCCGCCGTGGACGACAATCCTGATTTTCGTCGCGTCGTACCTGGGCAGCACCGTGAACATCCCTCTGTGGCAGAGCGTGCGTGTGGTTGAACCGGGACGCCGCATCCCGCTTCCGCACGTGATTTTCTACGTTCCACCCCGAATTACCGACCAGGTGGTTGCAATCAACGTGGGCGGCGCGGTGATTCCGCTGCTCGTGTGCCTATGGTTGCTGCCACGAGCACCCTTCTTGCGGACGGTGCTCGCAACAGCGATCGTCGCCGTCGTCTCCCACCTGGCCGCGACGATCGTGCCCGGTCGGGGCGTTGAGATGCCCATTTGGATTGCTCCAGCATCGGCGGCGCTGCTGGGACTCTTGCTGACGTTTGGGCGCGGCGCGGCGCCGCTCGCCTACATCGCCGGAACGCTGGGAGCGCTGATCGGCGCCGACATCACAAACCTGGGTGCGCTGAGTCAACTGGGAGACGGCGTCTTAAGTATAGGCGGGGCCGGGGTGTTCGATGGCGTCTTTTTGGCCGGCATCGTCGCCACACTACTCAGTTTCGAACGACCACAACGGCCGCGCTATACCCGCCCGATCGCAACGTAATACGAGGACCGTCAATTCTTGGCGACCGCCGAGTTACAGACCGTGATCGCCCTGCCTCCGCCGGGCGTATTTGAGGCGCTTTGCGACCTCGGACGCAGACCTTCGATCGACCCGACCATCACCGAAATCTCTCCACCTTCGGGTGGGCTGCAGGCAGGGTCGACGTTCAGCGGCAGGGGAACGATGGCCAGCTCAGGCAGCGGATTCGACGGCATCGTTACCGCACTCGAGCGGGACTCGTTCCTCGGCCTTGGATACACGCTTGCCAATGGCGCGACAATGCAAGAGCAGTGGGACCTGAGGCCGGTGCCAAGCGGTACGTTGGTCACCTACCGAGCGGAGTTACGGCTTCCGGGAGGCTTGCTCGGCAAGCTTTTGGACCGACTAATGGTATCGAGCGGCTTTCAAAAGCAGCGAGAAACAGTACTGGAGTCGATAAAAACCGCGTTCGAGCGCCGTGCAACGTAAACAGAGGAATGGCCTAGCAGCCGCCCCGGTAACGAATTTCGGATCGGTCAGCGCTTGGTGTACTGGGGCGCCTTTCGAGCACGCTTGAGTCCATATTTCTTCCGCTCTTTCATGCGGGCGTCGCGCGTGAGTAGCCCCTGCTTGCGGAGGGTGGGCTTTAAGTTTTCGTCGGCAACGATCAGCGCCCGCGAGATACCGTGCGAAATGGCGCCGGCCCAGCCGCTGATTCCACCGCCGTCGACTTTAATCTGCACATTAAAGCGTCCGGCCTGCCCGGTGACGCGAAGCGGCTGCTGCACGACGGCCTGGTGCGATGGACGGGTGAATACCTCTTCCAGGGCCTTGCCGTTGACGATGATCGTCCCGGTGCCCGGATAGAGCCGGCAGCGAGCGACCGACGTCTTACGCCTACCGGTGCCGTGGAAGTAATGCTGTTGCATCGTCACGCTTTAGGCTCCTCAGTTGTCTCATCAGCCTCGGAAGGCAGTGCGGTCGTGGGCACGGCCTGCTCCATGTTCGTTGCGGTCTGTTCCTGCTCGGCCGGCACGGCAGCCGGCTGCGACCCCGCTGCGATGCCGGCCTCCGCCGCTCCCGCAATCGTAACGGGGCCAACGGTATCCTGAACTGGTGCCGCATCCGGGGCGACGGCGCGGGCCACGACAGGCCTGTGTTTCCTGCGGCTCCCTTCCTTGGGCGGTTGAGAAAGGGCCGGTTGTGCTGGTCCCGTTACCTGCGCCGCGTGCGGGTGATCCGGTCCCGCGTACACTTTTAAATGGCCGTGAATTGATCGTCCGAGACTGTTGTGCGGCAACATTCCAAATACGGCGTGCTCGATGACCCTGGTCGCGTTTCGCCCCATCTGCTCGCGCACGGTTCGGACTTTAAGACCGCCCGGGTACTGCGAATGGCGATAGTATTTTTTCTGCTCAAACTTGCGGCCGGTTAGTCCAACTCTTTCCGCGTTGACGACGACGACGTAGTCTCCGGTGTCGAGATGCGGGGCGTAGTTGACCTTGTGCTTTCCGCGGATCAATGTCGCGACGTGCGTGGCGAGCCTGCCCAGCGGCACGCCCGTCGCATCGAGGACATGCCAGGAGCGCATGACCTCGGACGCCCTTGTACTGTACGTTTTCATCCGTCTTCACCCATCTCGAATCGTACGTCCTCGTACGTGACCCCGACCAGGCACAGGCCGCGTGCCGGCGCCGCCGGACCAGCAGATCCGGGGCAAGCCTGCCGCAGCAGCATTTCGAACGCCTCGACGGTCAGGCGACCTCTTCCAGTTTCGACCAGCGCGCCAACCATCCGCCGCACCTGGTGCGGCAGGAAGGCGTTCGCCTCGAACGACAGCGTCAGCCCGAAGCCGTTTCGCGCCACCGAGGTGGCGAACATTTCCCGGACCGTGCTCGCCCCCGGCGGGTCAACCGGCCCTCCGAAGGCCGCAAAGTCATGTTTTCCGACCAGCAGGGCTCCAGCCGCCCGCAGCTTTTCGTCGTCCAGCGGATGCCTTACGTGCCATACACTCTGGCGCATGAGCGGCGAGTGCACCGGCCCGTTCAGTATCCGGTACTCGTATCTACGGCGCCTGGCGCAGCGCCTCGGGTCGAACCCGGCGGCCGTTTCCACCACCGCCAGGACCGCGATGTCCTCGGGCAGCCTTGCGTTCAATGCCCGCCGCAGTTTGTCCGGCGTCCAATTAGCCGGAACCCGCACGACGGCGACCTGCCCCGTGGCGTGGACTCCGGCGTCGGTTCGACCCGCGAACGCTACTCGGGTCCGTTCTGCAGCCAGCGTCATGGGCGCCAGCGCCCGCTCTACCTCGTTTTGTATGCTCCTCGCGTTGGCCTGGAACTGAGACCCGCCGTAGGCAGTTCCGTCGTACTCCAGCTTCAACGCGAAGCTTCGTTGTTCCACGGTGGGACGCCGGCCGGCGGTGTTCAGACCAGCTCGATAATCGCCATCGGCGCACCATCGCCGAGACGAGGCCCAACTTTAATGATACGGGTATAGCCGCCGGGCCTGGTCGCGTACCGCGGTCCAAGCTCGGCGAACACGTGGGCAACCACCGCGGGATCGTACACAAATTTCAGCGCCTGTCGCCGTGCGTGTATGGTGCCGTCTTTACCCAGCGTGATGATCTTCTCCGCCATGGAGCGGATCTCTTTCGCCTTGGGCTCCGTGGTCTTGATCTTCTCGTGTTTCAGCAGATCGGACACGAGGTTGCGATACATAGCCGTTCGATGGCCGGTGTTTCGATTGAACTTGCGTCCGCTTACTTGATGCCGCATAGCTACTATTCGCAGCGCCCGGTGACGCTACTCCTCCCCGTCGTCGTCTGAGCGGCGAAGGAAATCGATGCCGCTGCTCGGACCGTCGCTCTTACCGCGCAGGGCCTCCATGAGCGCTGCACCCAGCGTGCCGAGTTCCTCTTCGTCGTCACCGGTGTCTTCGCCACCGTAGTCTGCGCCGAAACCGTCACGACTTGTGACTGACGACGGCTCGAGGAAGCCAAGCTCGATCAGCTTGTCTCGCAACTCGTCGTACGATTTACGGCCGAAGTTACGAAGCGAAAGCAGCTCATCCTCGTTCTTTTCGAGCACCTGGCCTACGGTCATCAAACCGCTGCGCTTCAAGCAGTTGTATGCCCGGACCGAAAGGTTGAGCTCCTCAATCGGCGTGTTATAGCGGTCCGGCGGCAGCATCGAAGCAGAGCCAAGGCCGCGCTCCGTGACCGGGGCCACCGGGCGGCCCAGATGGTTGAACAGCGAGAAGTGCGCCATCAAGATGTCAGAGCTCTGTGCAACCGCCTCGACGCCGCTAATGGTGCCGTCGGTCCACACCTCCATCACCAGCCGATCGTAGTTCGACGCCGTACCCACGCGCGTCCGCTCGACGTTGTAGTTGACGCGTCGCACCGGGGTAAATATGGCGTCGACGGGGATCATGCCGATCGGCATGCCGGCGACCGCACCAGCGGGCACATACCCGCGCCCGCGCTCCACAGTCAGCTCAACCGTCAAGCGCGCCTCGTCGGAATCCAGCGTTGCCAGCCGCAGCTCCGGGTTGACGATCTCGTAGTCTGCGGTAGATTGCACCTGCGAGGCAAACACGGGGCCTCCACCCTGGACCTCGAGATACAGCTTGCCAGGCCGATCGGAGAAGCCGCGCAGGCGCAGTTCCTTCATGTTCAGCAAAAACTCGGTGGTATCCTCTTTCATGCCCGGGATGGTCGAGAACTCGTGCTCGACTTCATCTATCCGCACAGCGGTAACTGCCGCCCCCGGCAGCGAGCTGAGCAGCACGCGCCTGAGCGCATTTCCAAGTGTGGTGCCGAAGCCAGGTTGAAGCGGCTCGGCTACCACGCGTGCGTAGCTGTCGAGACTTTCGGTGATCTCTATTTGCGGGGTCTCTAACTGGGTCAACGATGTTCCTCCCCGGACGCCGGCCCGGAATCTGCGAGCGATAGCACAGGTCTACTCAAATTGAGCCTAGCGCGAGTAGTACTCGACGATGACGCTCTCGTCAAAAGTGCGATCCGCGTCGGCCCTCGCCGGTACGCCGATCACGCGGGCGACCATTGCCTCACGATCCAACTGCAGCCAGCCCGGTGCGGCAGTCGACGGAGCCATATCCTGCCTGATCTTGAAGTATTCAGTCGTGCGTCCGCTCGGCGTCCAACCGATCACGTCGCCGACTTTGACCTGGGCCGATGGGATATCGGTCTTACGGCCGTTTAGCGAAATATGGCCATGGCGCACGACCTGTCGCGCCTGGTCGCGCGAATCGGCCCAACCGGACCGGTGGACCGTGTTGTCAAGCCGCTGTTCCAGCAGCCGCACCAAATTCTCGCCGGTTACACCCGGTCGCTTCACCGCCTGTTCGTAATACAGCCGGAATTGCTTCTCGAGTACGCCATAGGCATAGCGCGCCTTTTGCTTCTCGCGCAGCTGCAACCCGCGGTCGGAGACCTTGCGGCGCCGCGTCGCGCGGGGCCCCGGTGGGAAGTTGCGACGCTCGATGGCGCACTTCGGCCCCATGCAGCGGTCGCCTTTCAGATATAGCTTCTCGCCGTGACGCCGGCAGATCCGGCAGTCCGGCCCCCTGTATCGGGCCATTGATAACTTCCTTGTTCGCTAATTGAATAGATACGTTAGACGCGACGACGCTTGGGAGGCCGGCAACCGTTGTGCGGAACTGGCGTGACGTCCCGGATGCTGAGTACGGCCAATCCCGATGTTTGCAACGCCCGGATCGCTGCCTCACGCCCGCTGCCGGGTCCCTTGACGTACACGTCCACCTGCCGCAGGCCGTGCTCCATGGCGCGTCGGGCGGCGCCTTCAGCGGCGATCTGAGCGGCATAGGGCGTGCTCTTGCGCGAGCCCTTGAAGCCCGATCCGCCCGAGCTACCCCAGGAAAGCGCGTTCCCGTTCGGATCGGTGAGCGTGATGATCGTGTTGTTAAACGTCGATTGCACGTATGCCCGCCCGCGCGGGACCGACTTCCGCTCGCGCTTCTTGCCGCGCTGCGCCTGCCGGGCGCCGGTGCGCGCCTGTCTTTCTGCCATCTGGTCTCCTCAGGCCTGGCGCCACGGCGTTAGGCGGTGGCGCTCCCGTGATTTACTTCTTGCCGGCCCGTCGCTTTCCGGCCACCGTGCGCCGAGCACCTCGTTTGGTGCGGGCGTTGGTTCGCGTTCGCTGACCGTGTACCGGCAGGTTGCGGCGGTGACGTATCCCACGGTAGCACTGGATATCGATCAGCCGCTGGATGTTTTGCCGCACTTCACGTCGCAGGTCGCCCTCGACGATGAACTGCTTGTCGATGATCTCGCGAATGCGGTTTATCTCTTCGTCGGTCAGGTCGCGTACCCGCGTTGCCGCGTTGACGCGCGCCTGGTCGACGATCTGATTCGCATTCGTCGGGCCGATACCGTACAGGTATCGGAGTGAGATCGCGACGGGCTTATCTCGAGGGATGTCAACTCCGGCAATACGTGCCATTCCCAACCTTCTCCTGGACTGTTTAAGCCGTCATCCCTGGCGCTGCTTGTGCTTGGGAACCTCGCAAATAACGCGAAGCACACCGTGCCGGCGGATGACCTTGCACTTCTCGCAGCGCGGCTTGACCGACGCACGCACTTTCATAGGGTCTGCTCCTGCCCCAAAACAATAAGTTATCACAAGTGTCTATTTGAAGCGATACGTGATACGGCCCCGGGTCAGGTCATACGGTGACAACTCCACCAAAACCCTGTCTCCTGGAAGGATTTTGATAAAGTGAAGCCGTATTTTGCCCGAAATGTGGGCCAAAACCTCGTGGCCGTTCGCCAGTTCAACCCTGAACATCGCATTCGGCAGTGGCTCTTTTACGACACCTTCGACTTCGATCGCGTCTTTCTTGGCCATAAACTCCTTCATGGACGGGCCACTTCCCCATCCAGGTCCCGCGTGGACGCTCGCGGCGTCCACAATTACCCTCTATGGCAGAGTAAGCACTTCCGGCTCACCCTTCGTAATCGCAAGCGTATGCTCAAAGTGTGCCGAGAGACTGCCGTCTTCCGTGTACACGGTCCAGTAGTCGTTCCCCACCCGGGTCTGATGCGTTCCGATGTTGACCATCGGCTCGATGGCGATGACCCATCCCGGTTGCAGACGCCTGCCCTTGCCGGGTTCGCCATAGTTCGGCACCTGCGGCTCTTCGTGCATCTGGCGCCCGACACCGTGACCGACGTACTGTCGCACGACGCTGTAGCCGCGCGATTCGGCGAAGCTCTGGATTGCGTAGCCAACGTCGCCCAGGTGCGCGCCAGCGCGGGCTTCGTGAATCCCTGCCCACATCGCGCCCTTCGTCGTTTCAATTAGCCGTCGCGCTTCCGGCGTAACAGTTCCGCAGGGCACTGTCACTGCGCTGTCGCCGACGAAACCTCTGTGGGTCACTCCGAGGTCGATTGAAACAATATCCCCGTCTTCAAGAGTGCGGTCGTTCGGGATGCCATGCACGATCTGGTCGTTGATCGAAACGCACACACTCGCCGGATATGGGTGCTTGCTTTTGGGTGGGTAACCTAGAAAGGTCGCGGTTACGCCGCGGCGTGCGTATTCTTCGCGCACGATCTGATCGAGGCGGCGGACGTTTTGCCCCGGCCGCACCGCGGCCGCGAGCATCTCCAGCACCTCGGCGACGATCCGCCCTGCTTCGCGCATGACTTTGATCTCGTCACGCGACTTTACCTCAACCGCCAATATAATCTGTCCTCGAGTTCCTGCGGATAGTTGCCAATTACGCCGCTCCGGCCGTGTCCAATTTTCGTAGCGCCTGGACAAGGTCGCGACCCACCACGTCGGGCGCCCGCTCGCCATCGACCTCTGCCAGCTTGCCTTGATTGAGGTAGTACGCGACCAGGGGCATGGTCTGTTTGAAAAAGACGCGAAGCCGGTCGCGAGCCGTCTCCTCCTTGTCGTCAACGCGCTGGTAGAGCTCTCCACCACATTCATCGCACACACCCGGTACTTTTGGCGGCCGGCTGACGGAGTGAAAGACGTGGAGCCCGTTATTTCGACAGATCCACCGCCCCGCGAGCCGCTTCATTAGCTCCGGGTCCGATACTTTGATGTACAACACCGCATCGATCCGCTTCCCTTGCGCCGCCAGCGCGTCGTCGAGCGCTTTTGCCTGCTCGATCGTGCGCGGGAATCCGTCCAACATCGCTCCGTTTGCACAGTCGAGCTGCGCTAGGCGCTCGAGGAACATGCGGATCGTCACGTCGTCAGGAACCAGCAGACCCTTGTCGTAGTACGACCGCACCAGCACGGCAAGCTCGGTGTCCTGGGTGCGCACCGCGCGGAAGAGGTCGCCCGACGCCACCTGCGGCATCCCGGTTTCGCGGGTCAGCGTTTCCGCCTGCGTCCCTTTTCCGGCTCCCGGTGCACCCAGAAGAATGATGTACATCGTTAGCGTATAAATCCTTCATAGTTGCGCATCAGCAGTTGCGCTTCGAGCTGCTTCATCGTATCGATCACGACTCCGACGACGATCAGCATGCCGGTCGCGCTAATCACCAGCGACTGCACACCTGTCAGGCGGGTAGCGACGAACGGCACGATCGACACGGCGCCAAGGAAAAGCGCGCCGGCCCAGGTAATGCGGAACAGCACTCGGTTGATGTACTCCGCCGTCGGCCTTCCCGGTCTGATGCCAGGTATGAAGCCACCTTGCTTTTGCAGGTTCTCGGCGACGTTCTGCTGTTGGAACACGATGATCGTGTAGAAGAACGTGAACACCATGACCAGGAAGAAGACGAACACCTGGTAGAGCACCCCCGTGGGATTGAACGCCGTCCGCATCCAACCGGCGATGCCTCGGATCGCACCGCTCGACGAGGACTGGAAATACTGAGCGATGAAACTCGGCAAGATCATCAGCGAGAACGCGAACAGAAGCGGAATCATGCCCGCCGAGTTCACTTTCAGCGGAATGTACGTTTGACCCGATTGCCGGTACATTCTCCCGCCACGAAACACGCTGCGAGAGTATTGAACCGGCACACGTCGCGTCGCCTCGTTGAAAATCACGATCGCGATCACCAGAACCAGCGCAATGACGGTGAGCAACATGATGGCCGCTACGCCTGAGGCTGAAAAGACACTGCTCCCCGCCAGGTTCGGGATCCCCGCCACGATGCCGGCAAAGATGATCAGCGAGATCCCGTTGCCAACGCCGCGCTCGGTGATCAGTTCTCCAATCCACACTAGGAATAGCGTGCCCGCGACGACCGATCCCAACGTCGCGAACGTCGGCAGGATCTGACCGGAGCCGCTGAAACCGAAGTTGCGCAGCGCTGGCGGGCTCGTATTGGTCAGGATCGACAGCTGCGCGTAGCCCTGCAAAAGCGCCAGGGGTACGGTCATCCAGTTCGTATAGAGCTGGATCTGATTACGGCCGTGCTCGCCCTCTTTGGAAAGCGCCTGCAGCCGCGGAATGACCGGCACCAGAATCTGCATCACGATCGATGCCGTGATGTACGGGTAGACGCCGAGTGCAGCGACGCTGAGCTTTCGCAGCGCGTTGCCGCTGAAGACGTTGAGGAAGCCGAGGACCGCGTTGCCTTTGAACGCGCTGGTCAAGGCATTCTGGTCGACGTTCGGAAGCGGGACGTGGGTCAGCAGACGAAACACCACCAGCATCGCGAACGTGAAGAGAAGTTTCTCTCGCACGTCTGGTTGCCGAAATGCGTCGACGCTGGCCTGTAGCAGCCGCGGCCTATTCCCCCCTGATGACGTTGGAGGCTGTGCCACCCGCGACCTCCTCGACCGTGCCGCCCGCCGCCTCGATCTTCTGCCGCGCTGATGCGGAGAACTTATGTGCCTGCACCATCAGCGCCCCCGTCATCTCTCCGTCCCCGAGCACCTTGAGCGGCCTCTTTATGTTCTTGATGATGCCGGCCGCGAGCAGGGATTCCTGATTGACCACAGTGCCGGATGGCAGCTCGGCTAGCTGGTCAAGGTTCACCCATTCGTACTCTATGCGTGCAAAGTTGGTGAACCCGCGTTTGCGGGCCATACGCCGAATCAGCGGAAACTGTCCGCCTTCAAACCCGGGCAGGAGACCGCTGCCGCTTCGAGCCTTCTGACCTTTCAGCCCCTTACCCGAATACGTGCCTTTGCCACTGGCGTTGCCGCGACCCACCCGGATGCGCTTGTGACGCGCCCCGGGAGTCGCCTTCATCTGGCTTAGATCCACGGCGCGCCTACTCCTACTCTTCCACAATCACGAGGTGTCGGACCTTGTGGATCATACCACGCGTACTTCGCGTGTCTTCTTGCTCGACCGTCTGCCCCAGCCGGCGGAATCCCAGCGACTGAATCGTCAGTTTCTGGTCCTTCGCGTAGCCGATGGCGCTCTTTTTCCACGTGATGCGCAGCGTTGCCATGATTAGCCTTCGCTTTCGATCGAGCCTTCCGGCGGCTTCTCGGATGACTCTTCCGCCGAGCTCACGGCGTCGATCTTTCGCGTTCGCCTGGCGCGCGGCTTGGGCGCCGTCTCTTCCCCCGTCGCTTCGGCCGCAGCCGGGGCCGGCTCAGCAGTCGCCTCCGGCTGCGTGACCGTTCCCTCGGGTTCTGCTCCCGAACTTCCGGACGCTTCGCTTTCGGGCTCGCTTCCACCGGTTGCCGGCGCTTTAGCGCGAGTTGCGCGGGTTCGGCTCGGGGCCGCCTTCTCTTCGGCCGGCGCTGGAGCATTTTCCGATTCGGCAGGGGCGACTGCTTTTGATACCGCCACCGCGCGCTTGCGTTTAGCGGGCGCGGGCGCGACCGCCTCTGTCTCAGCCGGCGCGCTCCCGGATTCAGCGGCAGCAGACGCAGCCTCGGCCGCGACCGGCCCCTGTTCAACCTTGCCGGCTTCCTCTATAACCGCCGTCTCCGGTGGCGCTAACTCCCTGACCGGCTCCGGTGCAGCGATCTCGGCCACGGGCTGCATCTCGGCCGGCGCCGGAGGCAGCTGTCGCTCCCCGGGCTCCGGCGCTGGTACGGCCGGTGCCATTGGTGCTTGGACACCCGGCTGACCCTGCTCGCTTCGCGGCTCGAATCGTTGTTCAAACGGAGGACGCGGCCGGTCGTCGCGAGGGCCGCGCCGCGGTCCGCCATCTCGATCCCGGTCTCTGGGCACACGCACTACGGGCGGACGTCCGCGCCGGATAACGTCTTCGATCGGAGCCTCCGCGGCTTCCACTCGCCGGCGGCGTTCGTCGGCCACGTTTTTCAGCTCCATAAGGCCCTGAATGGTGGCGCGCACGACGTTAATCGCGTTCGAGCTTCCAAGCGACTTCGCCAGTATGTCTTTGACTCCCGCGACCTCCATTACGGCGCGAACGCCACCGCCCGCGATCACTCCCGTTCCGGCCGAGGCCGGCTTCATCATGATCTTTGCGGCCCCGAATCGGGCCAGCACCGGGTGGGTGATTGTATTGGCGTTCATCGGAATGCGAATCAGTCCTTTACGGGCGATGCTTGCGCCTTTTCGGATCGCCTCGGGCACTTCGTTCGCTTTACCCATGCCGGCGCCGACGTGGCCGTGGCCATCCCCCACGACAACCAGGGCGCTAAAACTGAAGCGCCGGCCGCCTTTGACCACCTTGGACACCCGGTTGATGTACACGACCTTCTCGGTCAGTTCCAGATCGCGCGGATCGATCCGCTCGCCAGTCGTCATCGTCGCATCATCCTCTAGAAGCTCAACCCGGATTTGCGAGCCGCTTCTGCCAGAGCCTTTATCCGTCCGTGATACAGGAAACCGCCGCGATCGAAGACAACCAGCTTCAGGCCTGCCGCCGTTGCCTTACGAGCGATCGCGACGCCGACCAGTTCGGCTCGTTGCGTCTTCGGCTTTCCTTTCGCCTCCGGCGCGACGTCCGCATCGCGATCGGACGCCGCCACAAGTGTGCAGCCACTAGTATCGTCGATCACCTGCGCGTAGATGTGCGCCAGGCTGCGGAATACCGCCAGCCGCGGCCGCTGTTCCGTACCCGCCACGCGCTTGCGAACCCGGCGGTGTCGCCGGAGTCGTTGGGCTCGACTCGTTTTGACCTTGGATACCATGCTTCAAGTCCTCATGCGAGCCCTAGCGCCCGCCTATCAACGTAATTACTTGGCGCCCTTGGCGCCCTTGCCTGCCTTTCCAGCCTTGCGGCGCACATTCTCGCCCTGGTAGCGAATGCCTTTGCCCTTGTAAGGCTCCGGTTTGCGGATGGCGCGAATGTTCGCCGCCACCTGGCCCACCAGTTCTTTGTCGATTCCCTCGATGCGGACCCGGTTTGTTCCTTCCACAGCAAAGGTTATTCCGGGGGGAGCGGAAACTTCGACGCCGTGGGAAAAGCCGAGCGACATAGTAATGCCGTTCGCGCTTGCGGCGATACGGTAGCCGACCCCTTGCACTTCAAGTACCCGCGTGAAGCCGTTGGAGACGCCCTCCACCATGTTCGCCAACAGGCTGCGGCTCAATCCGTGCAGCGCTCGGTGGCGCGGCTCGTCGTCTTGACGAGCGACAACCAAAGTGCCGTCTCGCTGCTCGATGGTGACCTCTGGACTAAACTCGCGCCGCAGCTGGCCTTTAGGCCCCTTCACGGTGACGACCTTACCGTCGATCATCACATTAACGCCCTGCCCCACTGGTACGGGTTGTCGTCCGATGCGTGACATGCTTTTGTGCTCCTCGATCACCCGGCTGGCTGCGGCTTGCGCCAAACCAGTCACCAGACGTAGCAGAGAACCTCGCCGCCGATCTGCTGGCGCCATGCCTGGTGACCGGTCATGATTCCCTGCGGCGTGGACAAAATCGCGATTCCAAGCCCACCGTATACACGCGGGATCTCTTTCTTCTGGACGTACACCCGCAACCCCGGCTTGCTGACGCGCTGAAGACCGCTCAGTATGGCTTCGCGCTTGCCACTGTAGCTCAGGTGTACCCTCAGGACCTTGTGCGGGCCGTGTCCTCGTCGGTCTGACTCTTCCACCAATTCGAAGTCGCGGATGAAATGCTCGTCTTTAAGGACGCGAGCGATCTCCGCTTTCACTTTGGACGCCGGCATCGTCACCGTGTCGTGGCGTGAGGCCACGGCGTTGCGAATGCGCGTCAGCATATCGGCAATGGGATCGGTCATATTCATGGAACGGTTCTCCTCCGTCAACCGAAACCGTGCAGGGGTCTCCAACACCTGGACTCGCTCTGCACGTGCGCCATTCCGTACCGGCAACCATCTGTCGGTGGAGCAGGCGCAACAGCGCTACCAGCTCGACTTCGTCACGCCCGGAATCTGTCCCACGTGCGCGAGCCCGCGGAAACAGATGCGACACATCGCAAACTTGCGAATGTAGCCACGCGGCCGGCCGCAGAGCTTGCAACGGTTCTTCTGCCGCGTCGAAAATTTCGGCTTTCGGGTAGATCTAACAATTTGGCTCACCTTGGCCAAGGTCGGTCTCCTAACGCTTAACTCTTACTGAACGGCATCCCCAGCAACTGAAGCAGCCGCCGTCCTTCTTCGTCGGTTCGCGCCGACGTCACCATCGTGATCTCCATGCCGCGGATGCGGTCGATTCGATCGTATTCAATCTCCGGAAAGATCAACTGCTCGCGGAGCCCAATGCTGTAATTGCCACGCCCATCGAAATTGTTCCTCGGCGCACCGTTGAAGTCGCGGATACGCGGCAGCGCCACATTGACGAAGCGGTCCAGGAACTCGTACATCCGCTCGCCCCGCAACGTAACCATGACGCCGATCGGATTCCCAGCGCGTACCTTGAAATTTGCAATCGACTTGCGGGCCTTCGTCACCACGGGCTTCTGGCCGGTGATTGCCGCCACGTCGGCGGTCGCCGCGTCGAGGGCGCGGGCGTTTTGAAGCGCCTCGCCCATGCCGATATTCACCACGATCTTCTTGAGCTCTGGGGTCTGCATCGTATTTTTGTAGCCGAACTCTTTCATGAGCTCGGGCAAGATGTCGGTCTTAAAGCGGGTCCGCAACCGTGCAGCCATTAGTCAAAGTCCTCGTTGCACTTTTTGCAGTAACGACTCTTCCTGCCGTCTGGCCGAAAGTGAATGCCGATCCTTGCCGGCTGGCCGCAGTTCGTGCAGACAACCATCAGGTTGGCGATCTGAATCGCCGCCTCGCGCTCGATGATGCCGGCCGGTTCGGTTTGAGAACGGGACTTTTGATGCCGCTTGATCATATTGATCCCGGTGACGACGGCGCGCCCGTCCTTGGGCATCACCTCGCGCACCTGGCCCTGCTTTCCCCGATCCTTGCCGGAGATGACCTGTACGTTGTCGTTCTTTTTTAGTTTGTTCATATGGATCTAGACGACCTCCGGAGCGAGCGACACGATCTTCATAAAGTTGCGTTCGCGCAGCTCGCGGGCCACCGGGCCGAAAATCCGCGTACCCCGTGGATTCTGCTTATCGGTCAAGATCACAGCAGCGTTCTCGTCGAATCGGATGTACGAGCCGTCGCGCCGTCCAAACGGCTTGGCCGTGCGGACGACAACTGCTTTTACTACGTCGCCCTTCTTCACAGCCGCGTTGGGCGCCGCCTGCTTCACGGAGGCAACGATGATATCGCCGACACGCGCATAACGCCGCCGCGTACCACCCGGCACGAGGATGCACATGATCTCTTTGGCGCCGGAATTATCGGCAACCTTCAATCGCGTGAACTTCTGAATCACGAATACGCCTCCTGCGCCCGCCCCCGGGGTCTCGGGCGGCCGGTGGTTACTCGGCCTCGCGGCCCTCGATCTCCGCACCGATCGCCTGTGGCTGGATCTCGGCGACGTTGCCGCGCGTCAGGATCTCCGCGACCCGCCATCGTTTCTCTTTCGAGAGTGGCCGCGTTTCGATGATGCGGACTGCATCGCCAAGCACGCAGTCGTTGTTCTCATCGTGCGCCTTGTATCGCTTCGTGCGGCGCAGGGTTTTTTTGTACAGGGGATGGCGTTTGAAAGATTCCACGGCCACCACGACCGTCTTCTGCATCTTTACGCTCACCACGGTCCCCTGAAGGATCTTCTTCTGCGGCTCCCGCCGCGGCGCGGCCTCTGCCGTCGCACCCGCATCTATCGTCATGGTTTGTCTCCTTGCAGCACGCTCACGACTGCCGATTGTCGGGCTGCGCGCCCGCCTGCCGCAGCGAAGCGGCTATTCGTCGCTCCGTTTGCAGCGTCTTGAGCCGCGCCAGCTTTTTTCTAGCCAGACGCAGCGCGTGACTGTTCTCGAGTTGCCGCGTCGCTAGGCGGAACCGGAGATTGAAGAGATCGCGCTGCGTCTCATTAACCTTCCGGCTCATGCCTTCGTCGCTCTGGGTGCGGAGTTCATCCGCTAACTTGTTTGGCATCGTTTCCTTCCGCGGCCTGGCCACGGGCCTCCATTTCGTGCGTTCGCCGGGTTCCGTACCTTATACGGCGTCACGCTCGCGCTCGACGAAACGTGTCTGGATCGGCAGCTTGTAGGCCGCCAGATCAAGTGCCTCTCTTGCCAGTTCCGGCGCGACACCCGCTACTTCAAACAACATCCGACCAGGTCGAACCACTGCCACCCAGTGGTCCGGGGCACCCTTGCCCGAGCCCATACGGGTTTCGGCGGGCTTGGCTGTTACCGGCTTGTCCGGGAATATACGGATCCACACCTTGCCACCGCGCTTCATATGGTGGGTAATCGCACGGCGGGCAGCCTCAATCTGGCGGGAGTCGATCCACGCGCTTTGCAGCGCCTGCAAACCGAACTCGCCAAATGAAACTTCAGCGCCCGTATTTGCGGGACCACGGCGATGGCCCCGGTGCTGCTTACGCCACTTCACACGTTTTGGCTGTAACATCGCTCAACCTCTCCCCGGCGGGCAATGCCCGGCGGGTGCCTGGTAAACCTTTGCTACGGGTTCGAGCCCGGCTTTTTCTTTTCCGTTTCTTCGCCCGCGCTGATTTTGGGTCGTGGCCGGGCCGCTTTGGCCGCCGCCTGCATGCGCAACATCTCTTCCTGCATTCGTTGCATTTCGGCCTGCAGCCGCGCCATTTCCGCCATCGGGTCGGGAGCGGCGAGCGCTGTCGGAGCCGCCTCAGCGTCAACTTTTTCGACGGCGACAGGTGCGGCGGCCGGCGTGGCAACCGGTGGGGCAGCCGAAGCTTCTAGCGGCTGAGCCGCGAGGGGTTCTTCGACGGTTACCACGGGCGGAGCCGCGGTCGCCGTCTCCGCCTCTTCAGCAGTCTCGTGCGCCGGCTTCACCTGTTTTGGCTCAGGCAGGATGTCGCCCTTGTAAATCCAAACCTTCACGCCTATACGACCGAAGGTCGTCGCCGCCTCGGCAAAACCATAATCGATGTCGGCGCGCAGGGTGTGGCGAGGCACGCGACCATCGCCTTCGCTCTCACGCCGGGACATCTCGGCGCCGCCAAGCCGGCCGGCAACGATGATCTTGACGCCCTTGGCGCCGCGCTGCATTGTGCGCTGTACCGCCTGCTTCATCGCCCGGCGAAACGCGATACGCCGCTGCAACTGATCGGCGACACTGCGCGCCACCAGGTACGAATCAAGCTCCGGAATACGGATCTCCTGGATGTTGACCCGCACCCGCCGGCCCGTCAGCTTATCGAGCGACGAGCGTAACTCCTCAACTTTGGCGCCTTGCCGCCCGATGACGATGCCCGGCTTCGCCGTATGGATGGTCACGCTCATCTGGTTGGCGCTGCGGTCGATATCCACCCGGGATACGCTGGCGTCGGCTAGAGTCGTCATGATGCTGCTGCGAACCGCCAGGTCTTCGTGTAACAGGTTCGTGTAGGTTCGGTCCGCATACCATCTGCTTTGCCAGCCGTAAATGATGCCGATGCGAAATCCCGTTGGGTGGATTTTGTGACCCATGCGCGTGTCTCCTCTTACAGTTCGTCAACTATCACGGTGATATGGGCGGAGCGCTTGAGAATCGGGCTGACACGGCCGCGCGAGCGAGGCTTGAATCGCTTCAACGTCGGCCCTACCCCGGCATACGCCTCCACCACCCGCAACGAATCGCGGTCCATGTTGTAGTTGTTTTCCGCGTTCGCCGCAGCCGACTGCAGAACTTTGTCCACCATCTTTGCCATCGGTTTGCCCGAATAGCGAAGCGTTGTGCTCGCATCGTCAATGCTTTTGCCCGGTAGGGCGTTCAGCAGCAGTCGCACCTTGCGCGGCGAAACCCGGATGTTCCTTGCTGTAGCCTGTACTCGCATCGTGTATGTCCTACCGTTTGCCGGCGACGCGGGTCGTCTTCTCGGACTTGCTCGTGTGGCCGCGGAAGTGCCGCGTCGGCGCAAACTCACCGAGCTTATGTCCGACCATATTTTCAGTGATGTAGATCGGCACGTGCTTCTGGCCGTTGTGAATCGCCATCGTGAGCCCGACCATCTGCGGCATCACCGTAGAAGCCCGCGACCACGTCTTGATCACTGTTTTCTGGCCGGACCGCGTCACCGCGTCGACTTTCTTCAACAGGCTTTCGTGAACGAACGGTCCTTTTTTCGTTGACCTGGACAAGGGTCTACCTCCTGGTCACGAGCAGGGATTGCAACGTGCCAACCCTGTTCGGGATGCGCTCGTTAGCGCGTCCGACGCCGAACGATGTACTTATCCGTTGCCTTGTTATTCCGAGTACGATAGCCGAGCGCCGGCTTTCCCCAAGGCGTCTTGGGCCCGGGCATACCGATCGGCGCCTTGCCCTCGCCACCACCATGAGGATGGTCGCGTGGGTTCATCGCCGAACCGCGCACCGTCGGCCGGCGTCCGACGTGCCGCGAGCGCCCGGCCTTGCCGAGTTTCAGGATGTTGTGCTCGGGATTGCCAACGGTGCCGATCGTCGCGATGCATTCCGACAGCACGCGGCGCATCTCACCCGACGGCAGCCTGAGCAGGCTGTAGGTGCCTTCTTTGGCCATCAACTGCGCCGCAGTTCCAGCACTGCGGACGATCTGCCCGCCCCGTCCCAACTGCAACTCGACGTTGTGAACCAGCGTCCCTGTTGGAATGAAACGCAGCGACATGGCGTTACCGGCCTTGATCTCAGCGCCCTGCCCGGCCTGAACCGTCTCACCAACCTTCAGTCCAACCGGACACAAAATGTATCGCTTATCGCCGTCTGAATACGAAATCAGGGCGATGCGGGCGGAGCGGTTCGGGTCGTACTCGATCGCAGCCACCCGTCCTGGAATGCCGTTCTTGTCGCGCTTGAAGTCGATGATGCGCAGCAGCCGCTTTTCGCCGCCGCCGCGATGGCGTGTCGTGATACGGCCCTGGTTATTGCGACCACCGGTCCGTTTCAGGCTAACGGTCAACGACTTTTCGGGTCGCTTTTTCGTCAGCTCCTCATAGGTATACCCTGAGGCGCCGCGACGGCCCGGCGACGTGGGCTTGAATTGCTTTATTGGCACCAGTCTCTCTCCGTTGCTTTGCGCTAGACGCCCGCGAACAGCTCGATCTTCTCGCCCGGCTTGAGCGTCACGATCGCTTTCTTCCACGAGCGGCTGGTGCTCTCCACACGCTGGCGGCCACGGCGCTTAGTTTTACCGTGTACCGTGAGCGTGTTTACAGCGTGCACCTTGACTCCGAACGCCAGCTCGACCGCCTCTTTTATCTGGATCTTGTTTGCGCCTATCTGGACCTCGAACGGGTACTTATCGAGCGCCCCGAGCATCGTCCCCTTTTCGGTGATCAGCGGACGAACCAAAACCGCGTACGGATGAATGGCCTTTGGCATCAGGCACCTCTCGTCGGAGTTTGGGCGGAGAGCGGCCGCCGCCTATTCACCCGCTGACCACCCCACAACGCTTCGATCCGCCGTACTGCATCGACTGTGAGCACCAGATACTTGTGTTTCAACACGTCATACGTATTGATCCGGTCCGCCGGCAGGTACGTGGCATCTTTGAGGTTGCGGGTGCTCAGGTGGACGTCGCGGTTGGACGTCGCGGTAACCAGCAGGGCACTGCGGGCGGCGCCGACCGCACGGACCGGACCCATGATCGACTTCGTCTTGGGCCCGTCAACCGTCAACTCGTCGAGCACAATCAACTCGCCGTCGGCCGCCTTGGATGACAGCGCCGATCGGATCGCTAGTCGCCGCATGCGCTTCGGGAACGCGTGGCTGAAGTCGCGCGGCTTTGGGCCGAACACGATGCCGCCGTGGCGATGATGGGGAGCGCGGATGCTGCCCTGGCGGGCGCGGCCGGTACCTTTCTGCTTGCGAATCTTGACCGTACTACCCGCGACTTCCCCTCGACCCTTTGTACTCGCGTCTCCCGCTCGCTGGTTGGCGAGGTGAGCCAGCACGGCCTGGTGCATCACCGCAAGGTTGGGCTGGAGACCGAAAACGGCATCGTCCACCTCGATGGTCGACACCTGCTCGCCAGCGCCGTTACGAACGTTCACTTGCATTTAAAGTCTCCGACGGTCGCGCTGCGCCATGGTAAAGTCTCCGACGGTCGCGCTGCGCTATGGTAAAGTCTCCGACGGTCGCGCTGCGCTATGGGAATCTAACCCCGATCCGACTTCACGCGCCGGATCCGCACCAGGCCATTTGTCCCACCCGGCACTGCCCCAGCCAGCAGCAGGATGCCACGCGCCGGGTTTGACTCGAGCACCACCATGTTCCTGACAGTCACCTGGCGGTCGCCCATGTGTCCGGCCATTCGCAGACCTTTGAGCACGCGGCCGGGCGTCGTCGTCGAGCCTATCGAACCGGGAGCGCGATGCCGGTCCGACTGGCCGTGCGTCTTTGGTCCTCCGTGGAAGCCATGGCGCTTCACGCCGCCGGCGAAGCCTCGTCCTTTTGACACGGCGGTTACATCGACTCTGTCACCTGGCTGGAACATATCGACGGCGACGCGCTGTCCAACCTTCCAGGCTTCGATATCGTCGACCTGGAACTCACGTAGGTACTTGAACTGCCCTCCGCTGGCCTTGAAGTGGCCGCGCATCGGCTGGTTGACCTTATCGTCCTTGATCGCGCCGAAACCGAGTTGCACGGCGTCATAACCGTCTGAATCGGCCGTCTTCACCTGGGTAACCAGGCACGGGCCGGCTTCGAGCACCGTGGCTCCTTGCACTTCGCCGCTTTCGTTGAAGCGCTGCACCATTCCGAGCTTCTTGCCTAACAGTCCTTCGATTGCCATTGCTACAGCTTTATCTCAATATCTACGCCGGCAGGGAGCTGCAGGCGCATGAGCGTATCGACTGTCTTGCCCGTGGGCTCGAGGATGTCGATTAACCGCTTGTGCGTCCGCATCTCGAACTGCTCGCGTGAATCTTTATCGATGAACGGAGAGCGGATGACCGTAAACTTCTGGATACGCGTTGGCAACGGCACTGGTCCGGCGACTGCCGCCCCGGTTCGCTCCGCGGCCTCTACTATCTGCTCGGCAGACTGGTCGAGGATCCGGTGATCGAAGGCCTTGAGTCTGATGCGAATTTTTTGTCTCGGCATAACCTACTCGACAATCTTGGTGACGACACCGGCGCCGACGGTCCGCCCGCCT
>DAINSK010000018.1:53748-67733 GCA_036741355.1 Chloroflexota bacterium | reverse complement strand
ACGGAGACTTCTCCCACATCGACGAAGGGCTGCACCCGGGACGGGGCCGCGCCTATGCTCGCGTCCTGTCCGGCGGCCTGATCCGCCAGGAAGACCCCGTCGAGGTCATCATAGAGTGCGCTGGCGACCGCATCAGCCGATCGCAACCGAAGACTTTCCGTTGGCCGCGGGACTTCTCTTGACAACTGCTGATTACTGATGTTCACTGGTGAGCATGGAACTGCTTACAGTCCGCGAAACTGCGCAATTGCTCCGTGTCAATCCAATCACGATCCGCCGCTATATCGCGGACGGCCGGTTACCCGCCGTCCGCGTTGGTCGCGCAGTACGCGTGCAAAGAGAAGCCATCGAACATTTCACGACACCTATTGAACCGAAGCATCGGACCGGAAAACTCCTCCCCCATCAAGGCAAGCCCACATCGGCAGACGATCCGATCTGGAGCATTATTGGCATCGCGGGCGACCGAGATCTTGCAACTGACATTTCCGAGAACAAGTACAAATACCTGGCCGATGCTTATGCCGATACGCACGAGTGAGCATTGCTCGTGCTATTGAGGCTCGCGGAGTGCTCATTGACACCTCCGCGTACTACGCGCTGGTGAATCCACATGACACGCATCACACCGCTGCTCTTACCATCCAGATCCGTTTAGTCGCCGAATCTCCACACCTGCATACCACCAACTTCATCGTAGCGGAGTGCCACGCGCTGCTCCTAAATCGTCTGTTTCGCGGTAATGGAGCGTCTCGGCCTCGCCGTGGCTTTCACATTCGACCGGAACTTCACGCAGTACGGATTCCAGGTCCTCGCTCCGTGAGCGCCACTCCTGCGTGCCTCCGTTTACAGCACATAGCGAGTTGACGACTGACGGAACTCGTACAGCCCTACTCGATGACCCCGCTGCCTCGCAACTGGTCTAACGCCGATCCGCTTAGCCCGAGGTCTGCCGAGAGCACGTCGTCGGTGTGCTGGCCTAGCAGCGGCGCCGCGGTCATCGCTACTTCTGAGCCCGACATGCGCAGCGGCGAGCGCATCAACTTCACGGTTCCGACCGTCGGATGCTCAACCGTCTGAATGAAATCGCGTTCGCACAGGTGCGGATCGGTGAACAGGTCAAGCGTGTCGAGGACGGCGCTGCACGGCACGCCCGCCTCGCCGAGTTCACGCATCGCCTCCTGTTTCGTCCGCTTCAGCGTCCACTTTGCTATTTCGGCGTGCAACTCGTCGCCGTGTTCGAGGCGAGCCGGTCCGGTCTCGAAACGGGGGTCGTGCACGAGCTCCGGCCGGTCGATTGCCGCGCAGAGCGTGTCCCACATGCGCGTCGTGACGACCATGATAAAGAGATAGTCGTTCGCACCGCCGGGGGCGCACGGGTAAATGTCCGTCGGCGGCCCGCTGCGGCTGCCGTTTCGCCCGGCCGGCGCGCTTCCCCAGCTCTGCAGCCCGAGGGTGCGCATGAACATCGTCACCGCTTCCTGCATCGAGATCTCGATAAACTGGCCCTCGCCGGTACGGAGCTTTTGTACATACGCCGCCGTGATTGCCAGGGCCATCAGGATACCGGTGCCGGTATCGCCGATCGTCGGACCGGGCCGCATCGGCGGTCCCCCGCGCTCGCCGGTAACGGAGAACGTGCCGGCCGACGCCTGGGCGACCCAGTCGTATGACTTATAGCTACTGTACGGCCCCGTGAGACCGAAACCTTTGATACGGCCGTAAATGATTCCCGGGTTCAGTTCGCGCATCACCTCGTAGCCGAGTCCAAGCTTTTCGATCACGCCGGGGCCGTAGTTTTCGACGAAGGCGTCGTACTTAGGTACCAACTGCAAGAGGAGGTCGCGGCCCTCTCGCTTTGCCAGGTTGATCGCGAGGCTGCGCTTATTGCTGTTGTAATTGAGAAAGTACTGCGACGCCTGTGTGCCGCGGGCGACGCCTCTCCCTGGATCACCTTGGCCAGGCGGCTCGACCTTCACCACGTCGGCTCCCAGCCAGCCCAGAAGCTGAGTGCACGACGTGCCTGCTTCGTACTGGGTCATGTCCAGCACGCGCATCCCGTCCAGTGCCGGCATCGGTTCTCTCCTCAAGGCCCCGATCTCGTAGCGGAAGCCAACCGCTATCCGGACTCTATCGCGACGGGAGACCTGCATTCAATGGAATCGCCCCCGCTACGAGTACGAGTTCAGGGCTTACTCTTTCGGTTCGCACCTGCCATAATGCTGACCGGTCCTAAAGCAACCTGATGGCGCCGCGGAGGCACGTGATGAGCACGGCACAGTATATGAAGCAGAGCGTAAGGTTCGTGCAGGAGGCGTTCCGCACGGCCGGCGACGACCTGAGCGACGAGCAGTTGCACCACAGTCCCGATGGAGAGAGCCACTCGATCGCATGGGTGCAATGGCACGCGGCACGGATCGAAGACCTGTTCATTCAACAGATTTTTCAGCAGCAACGCTCCGAATGGGAGACCAGTGGCTGGGCGCAGCGCACCGGTTTACCGGAGAAAGGCTTCGGTACAGGGCAACCCACGGCCGAAGCGAAGTCGATCCGCATCAACGACCGCGCCGCGTTCGCGCAATACGCCGCCAAAGTTGCGGACCTGACCAATGCCTTTCTGGACCGGATAGAACAAGATGAAGCCTACTCGCCAAGGAAGTGAAGCTCGGAGAGCGCACGGAAACACTCGGTGAGTCAATCAACCTGCACCTGGTCACTCACCTGAACGGCCACCGGGGCGAGGTGAACCTCATCCGCGGGACGATGGGATTCCAGCCAGTGATGCCGAACCGTGGCGGTTGAACCGGTGGCGCGTAAGCCGCCACGAAAGGTGAAACCATGGCGTACGAACAGATCCTGACCGAGAGGCGAGGGCGGGTCGGCATCATCCGGCTCAACCGACCATCGAAGCTCAATGCCTGGACGGGCCAGATGGGCGAGGAGATCACCGGCCAGCTAAGCGCCTGGAACGACGACCCAGGCGTAGGCGCGATCGTGCTGACCGGAGAGGGCCGGGCATTCTGCGCGGGCGCCGACATCGGCGGCTTCGCCGAGCGCGTGAAGCAGACCGCCGGGACCGTTGTCGTTCGCCGTTCGGGCAACTCGATTACCCACTTGATCCGCCGTTCCAAGCCAACGATCGCCGCAATAAACGGCTACGCGGCCGGCATTGGCCTCACGCTGATTCTACCCTGTGACGTGCGCATCGCCGCCGACGACGCCCGGCTTAGCATTCGCTTCATCAAGATGGGGCTCATGCCGGAGTTGGGCTCAACCCGCCTGCTGGCGCAGATCGTCGGTCTCGGTAACGCCGCGGACATGTGCCTCACCGGGCGCTTCGTCGAAGCGGATGAGGCGCTGCGGATCGGGTTGGTAACCAACGTTGTGCCCGCCGAACAATTGTTCGACGAGGCGCTTGCCAAGGCGGACGAGATCGCCAATAACCCGACGCAGGCGGTAATGATGATCAAGGAACTGCTTGCAAAGAACCCCTCCGAGCCGGATCTTGACGCCGTAATGGAACGCGAACAGGTCAGGGATGAGATTGCCCGCCGGCTGGCGGACCATATCGAAGCGGTAACGGCGTTCCGCGAAAAGCGCGAGGCGCGCTTCAATAAGTAAGCTCGGTCACATTACGCACGAAGGAGCGTTCGATGTTCAAAGGAGTCGACCACGTGGTCATCGCGGTGAAAGACCTCGATGCCAGCATCGCGCAGTTCGAAAAGACCTATGGAGTGCCGGCAAGCGACCGGGGCGAGCCGCAGGGCGCGGGCTTCAAGAACGCCTACTTCCGCTTCGACGAAAGTTACCTCGAGCTGGTTTCGCCCACGAATGAGACCGGCCCCGTCGGTCGCCGGGTCGCCGCATCGGGCGACGGCGTCTATCTGATCGCATTACGGGTGGACGACGTCGAGAAGACGGTCCGGGAGCTACGGGACAAGGGCGTGCGGCTCGTTGGCGATCCGGGGCCGGGTAATCCGGTCAAGGGACAGATCTTCGTGCATCCCTCCGCCGCGGGGGGCGTACTGACGCAGATCGTCCAACGATAACCATGTCAAAGCGGTAAAACGGCGTAACCATCCCGTCCGCGAGGACGGCGTGAGCCGCCGCTGCTGCACCCGTTTTGATTGCAGGCACGACGGCGTTCGCTGGGCCGTTCCCTCGCGCCGCGATGGCGTAGGGGGCGTTGCCGACGTACCCGGACCGTGGCCGGCGGTAGAGTACCCTATACTCCAGGCGCGGAGGCAGGTATGACGAGCCAGGAAGAGCAGCCGTCCATACCGATGGCCGGCATGGACGTGCTGGAGGCGATCTACACCACGCGCGCCATGCGACGGCTGAAGCGGGATCCGATCCCGATAGACGTTTTGCGTGCCATCATGGATGCCGCTATCCGCGCGCCCAGCGGCAGCAACCAGCAGGGCTGGTCATTCGTCGTCGTGCAAGATCCGCACTTGAGGGCCGAACTTGCGAAGGTCTACAAGCCCGCGATCGACGCCCTCTTTCAGCCCGGCGGTGCGTACTACGACGCCCTGCACTCCGACGACCCAGCAAATGCACGCGTGAAGTCAATGGCGCGCTCCGGCCTGTACCTGGGCGAGCACCTGCAGGACGCTCCCGCGATCGTTATCGCCTGCATCCGCACGGGAGGACGGCCGACGAACGTCGTCACCGGCTCGTCGATCTATCCGGCGGTCCAGAACCTGATGCTGGCCGCGCGGGCATTTGGGATCGGCAGCACTTTGACGACCGTCCACCGCCAGCGGGAAGACATAGTCCGGGAACTGCTCGGCATCCCGGAGGGCGTGGAAACGGTGGCGTTGATTCCGCTCGGCTACCCACGCGGCCGCTGGGGCATCGCGCAACGCCGGCCGCTCGAAGACGTGGTCTTCGGCGATCGCTGGAAGGAGCCCCTATAACATCAGAGTCGCCCGCGGGTTCGTCGTTGGAGAACGAGCAGGACCAGCGTCAGCGTCAGGAGGCCCAGACCCAACCACCCTGCCCATCCCGATCGGGCGCTCTTATCGAGGACGAGTTGCACGATTAGCAAAACGATGGCGATTGTGATCAGCACGAGTCCGAGGTCGCGTAAACCGAGTCTCACCGGCTGCTCCAGTGCTGGCCACAGGATACCGGCATTGGGCCGTGTCACGCTCGCGCCGCCCTCCCCAGCCTTGATGAGCTGGCGCTGCTGCAGCGTCTCGATGAGCTTGGGTGCCCTCTCTGGGGTATGGTCGCCGGTCACAACGCCGCCGTCGCGTCCTCCCAGCGCACTATCCCAGCTCCGCCATCCACCGTGACGAGCGCACCATCGGGAATCGCTGCCGTCGCCCCGCGCGCCCCGACGACGCAGGGGATCCCGTACTCCCGGGCGACGATCGCCGCATGGGACAGGGGTGCACCAGTGTCCGTCACCACGGCCGCGGCGATGCCGAAGAGCGGTGTCCACGGGGGCGCCGTCATCACGCAGACGAGGACATCCCCCGGCTCTAGCCGGTCCGCACCCGCCAGGCTCGTCACGACCCGCGCTCGCCCGGTGGCCAGTCCCCGGCTGGCCGCGAGCCCGCGGATGACGCGGGGCTCAGGCGCCGTCGCGGGCGGCGCGGCCGCGTCATCCGCGGGCTGCGGCGGACGGCCGATCGTGGCTGGCGGGGTCCGCTGTGCCCACTGCTGCCACGCCTGGCGACGGTCAGCCGCGCGTGCGGCTAGGTCGCCCGCGGGGCGGTCGATCTCCTCGGGCAACAGGAAGAAGACGTCCTCTGCGTCTCTGATGCTCCCCGCTGCAGCCAAGCTGCGGCCGCGGCGCAGGAGGGCACCGCGCAGGCTGCCCCACGCCACAAGCTGCCATTCGGCACGCCCTTCTTTCACCGGCACAAAGTCCGGCGCCTCAGCGACCAGGTCGCGGAAGCGCGCGCGGAGGCCGGGCGTGGCCGGCAGTCGCGCCTCGACCTCCACAGAGAGTGCGGCGCGGCGCCCGACCGCGGCGGCTAGTGCTTCCGCCGGTGGCGGCGCTGACGACGTCAAGAGTTGTCGCAGGAGCCCGATCAACGGCGCAGGGTCTTCGCTCCACGTGTGTGCGAGCAGGTTCCAAGACTCGGCGCGGCGGCCGTAGCGCGCAAGCAGTCCCTCGATGGCCGCGACGAACGAGGCGCTCCCCGGAACCGTCCGGAGGGCCCCGAGATCCGGCTTTGCACGTGCATCGAGCAGGAGGGTGCGCACGGCCGGGATCGCCGCGGCGCTCTGCGCCGCTTCCCAGAGCGCCGCGTTGGCCGCCAGCGTTGCGTTTGCCGAACCGGAGACCAGCTCCGACGCCAGCAAGGCGCCGTCCTCTCCGAAGGCGTGGATGCAGAGCACGCGCAACCGTTCCTGAAGCATTCCTGCTGGTCGAAGGGCGGCCATCGTGAGCATCCAAGCGTAATACCACGCGTCGGCGAGGGCGGCGACCGGCGTGGCGTCATCGGCGTCATCCAGCAGCCTGCAGGCGGTCTGCACGCGGGGCAGGGCAAAGCCCTCCCACGCCCCCAGCACGCCGCCAGAGCGGTCGGCAAAGCGGTTAATGGCTTCTTCGGTCCGGTGCTGCTCCTCTGGCGGAGCCGGCGCGTAGTCGAAGTACAGATAACCGTTCAGCACATAGACCTGCCGCCAGACGGGCTGCACGGGGATCGCGGCCTCGGCAAAGGCGCGGAGACCGGCGCGGTGGCCAAGGGAATGGAGGGCAGCCTCGAGCGGACATACGGGCTGAGGCCAGTGGGAGGCATCGCGCAGCCAAGTCCGCGTCTCGTCCTCGGGCCGCGCCCAGGCTACCGGGAATGGGGTACCGTCCGCACAGTAGTAGGCCGTGTCGAGTGAGGTCATGCTGCTGCTCCAGTCAGGGCATCCGGTGATCGTTTGGAGAAGTATACGGTTCCTGTCAATCACCCGTGGTCGATGCCGCGGCTGCGACCAGCTTCGCAGTTATGAAACGCCTGAGTATCACCCACGCCTTCCACTTCGACCGGAACTTCCGGGAGTATGGCCGCTTTATCGACCTGACCCAGCTGTAGCGCTGACCTTCCGCAACGTTCAACCTTCGTTCGTCTTCGCGGGCTTGCGCTTGACACCCGTCATCACTGGCGGCAACGCTGAAGTACACCATGACAATTCGCGCATTACCGCACCGCAATGCCTCCATCGGGGTGACGCCCCAGTGATCGCGCACGGAGATTCGGTTCGGATCGGCGCCGTCGCGATCCATTACCTGCGCTGGGGCGAAGGCTCACCCTCTCTCTTGTTGCTGCACGGCAGCAGCCATTGCGCCGGCATTTGGTCGCCGCTTGCCGAGCGTCTCGCCGCCGATGGATATACCGTCGTGGCGGCAGACCTGCGCGGCCATGGATCCTCCGACAAGCCCGAAGCCGGCTACGGCTGGCAGCAAATGCGAGACGATATCATCGGGCTGATCGAGTCGCTCGATCTCCGCGACCTGATCTTGGCCGGACACTCGCGCGGCGGCGGCGTATCGTTGCTGACGGCGGCGGCCGTGCCGGAACGCGTCCGCGGCGTTTTTGTGTATGAACCGACGATGCCGCTGCCTTCGGCGCCGCACCACGCCCCCAGCGGCCGGCGGATTTCCCAGATGGCCGAACGCGCTCTGGCACGACGGTCGGTGTTCCCCAGCCGCGACGGTCTACTCGGCCACTGGCTCACGCGCGATGCCTTCCGAAATTGGGATGAGCGCTACCTTCGGGCTTATGTCGACTTTGGCACCGTCGATCGTGAGGACGGAACGATCGAGCTTCGTTGCCCGCCCAGGGTCGAGGCGCTGCTGTATGCGGCGCTGGCCGACCCCGAGCCGTGGTCCGAATTGAGCGGACCGGAGGTCCCCGTCGTTGCAATGTTCGGCGCCAACGGCGGCCGCGTACGTGAGGGAGAGGATCCAGCGGCTGGGCTACGCCGCATGTTTCCCCGCTGCGAATCGACCATCATGCCGGGCGCGACACACTTCGGCCCCATGGAGTATCCGGAACTCTTCTACCAGGCATTGCGCGGATTCATGGACGGGGACGTTTCAGGCGGTGGCACGGTCTAACGCTGAGTTGGACGTTGCATCCGATTAGCGGAACTGGAGCGTGCCACCGGCCGCAGAGTACGCCCAGGCTCCCTGACCCGGCCCGAGCTTGGTGGTCTGCTGATACGCGGCGGACACCGGGTCGTAGGTGTAGATGACGGCATCGGCGACGCCGGTCAGGTTTATTGTCCCAAATCCAGGGTTGCCGATCATGGCGTACTGGCCTGCGGGAATCGTGATACTGGTAATCAGCGGTGCGCACACGCAGAAGTTCCTACCCGTTGGGCAGGGGAAGTAAGCCCACGCTGCTTTACCAGGCGCCAGATTGGCGCCGGATTGGACAGTGACGTAGTCCCCGGTGGCGGGATTGTAGGTATAGAGCAGCCCGCTCACGCCGTCAAAGTCCATGTCGTTTCCGGCCACCAGGTTCCAGCCCGCCGCGTATATGGCGATGGATGTTCCCACAATGCCCGCGGGCACTGTCGCAGGGGGCCGGCAGCCCAGGTTCACGGGCGAGGCCTGCGCCGGTCCCGCCTGCGCCGGGAGCGTTCTGATTGTGCCGTGCCAGGTCGCCGCGACGGCAACCACGGCGATACCAAGCACCAGTGCGGCTCTGATCAGTCCGCGATGATATCGCACCCCACGCCTCCGGCGAGTTCTTCCGCCGCTATCTTACTAGATGGGCTCCGTCCCTCTGGTAACCGAGCCGGCGCGACGATCGTCCGCGGCAACCCGTCCGTTCTTTTACAGGGAACCGAGAATCGCGGATACTGGCGCTAAGCGGTCTCGCGGGAGCACACCATGGCAAGCATCACGATTTCTGGTCCTTCGCACGGTGGCGAGTCACCGTCGCTTCCGGCGCGCCGGCGGCTCACAGCCGACGAGTTCTATCGCATGGCTGAGGCGGGCATCCTTGGCGAAGACGATCGCGTCGAGCTAATCGAGGGAGAGCTTATCCAGATGGCCGCTATGGGTATCCGGCACATGCATTGTGTCAACCGAATCACCGAATGGTTTGTACTGCACGTGGCCGGACGGGCGATCGTCAGTATCCAGAACGCCGTGCTGTTGCCCCCGTTTTCAATGCCCCAGCCCGATCTCGTACTCTTTCGGTTGGGGGTATACGATCTGCCTACCGTGCCGGGTCCGGAAGATGTGCTGTTGGTGATCGAGGTTTCGGATACGACGCTGCGCTACGATCGCGGCACCAAGCTGCCGCTCTATGCCCGCGCCGGAATCGCCGAGGTATGGATCGTCGACCTGGTGAGAAACCGCGTGCTGGTCAACCGGCAGCCGCGGGACAATCGATATGAACTTACTTCGATAGTGACCCGCAACGGCTCGATTACGCCTTCCGCGTTCCCGGACCTCAGCCTTCCCGTCGCCCAAATCCTCGGCAGAGCCTAACCGCACCGCGCCCCTTGGTTAGCTCCACGACTGCCCACTGCCCACTCCCGAAGCCTGCCTCACCACGCCAGCGCGTCGGCCATGCGCCGTTTGTGCCACTTTGGGTCGCCCAGGAAGTGGAAGAGGGTTCGCGACATCTGCGTGTGCGCGGTCAGACCATAGGCGCGGTCAGAGCCAACGCCGGCATGAACTTCGTGCGCCGCGTTGCACGCCTCAAAGTACGCCTCGCTGGCGACCGCTTTCGCCATGTGCACGTCG
The DNA here is from genome assembly GCA_036741355.1 of Chloroflexota bacterium. Taxonomy (GTDB): domain Bacteria; phylum Chloroflexota; class Dehalococcoidia; order CAUJGQ01; family CAUJGQ01; genus JBBRGK01. The sequence continues at coordinate 58,021 of DAINSK010000018.1, read as the reverse complement.
CCGCGCGCCGGCTGGCCGGTGTCAAGCTTCCACAGCGCCTGGTACGTCGTCCAGCGGGCGGAATCGAGGTGGTTGACGAGGCGAATGATGTGATCCTGCACGCGCTGAAAGCGGCCGATCGGGACGCCGAACTGAAAGCGCGTGTTGCTGTAGGCCACCGACATGTCGAACACGGCCTGCGATCCGCCGACTTCATAAGCACTCAGCACCGGCAACGCCTGCACGAGCATACGCTCGATCGCGATCCAGCCGGTGTTTTCCGTGCCGAGCAGATTCGACGACGGTACTTCCACGTCCGTGAAGCTGACCTCGCCCTGCCAGCTAAGAAACCCCGGCAGGATGCGTGCAGCGATCCCGGGCGTCGTTTTATCCACGATCAGGAGGCTGATGGCGCCGGCATCCTCACCGGTACGAACTGCGACAATGAGGTGGGTCGCCGACACGGCATCGCTAACGAAGAGCTTGGTTCCATTCAGTACGTAGCGATCACCGCGCCGTTCGGGCCTCAGATTCACTCCCTGCGGTCCCCAGGAGTAGTCGGGCTCTGTAACCGCGAGCGTCAGGATGTCGCGGCCGGTGGCGACGCCGGGGAGAATGCTCCGCCGCTGTTCTTCAGTGCCCGCCTCAAGAATGGTCAGGGCGCCGAGGACTCCGGAACTGAAAAACGGCCCGGACAGAGGACCCCGACCCAGCTCCTCGTACATGATCGCCGCGTCGGTGAGTGAACCGCCGCTACCGCCGTATTCGGGCGGAATCAGCATCCCCAGCCAACCGAGCGAGGCGGCCGTCTCCCACACCTCCGGTCGAAAGCCGGTATCGGAGTCCTGCAACGCGACGATCGCTTCTTTGGGCGCTTCGCGCTCCATGAAGTCGCGCACCACCCGCTGAAGCATTTGCTGGCTTTCGTTGAGCGACAGGTCCATGAAATCCCCCGGTTTAATACCGAACTTCAATGTATGGTCCGGGCCGTGCGCTTCTAGCGAACCGTTCCGGCGGCCTCGCGGATGGAACGGCCGAGTCCAATACGCCGCGCCATGCTGACCCGCTGGATGTCAGCGGTGCCGCCCGGGTGTACAGCCACAATGCCGTTGCGCTGCTGGCTCTCCAGGAATCCATCGGGCGAGCCCCATGTCAGGTCGTCGGTTAGCGCGGCCGGGCCGATCGCCTCCAGGATCGCGCCGGTCATCCACAGACCGGCCATCTTGCGGTGCAGCGAAAGCTGCGGCCCTTCATACGATTTCGGTTGCCTGGCGTGGGTTAGCCAGAAGTTGCGTAGCCCAAACAACCGCGTGACTTCTCCCTTGATATAGATGTCGGCCATCAGGTCGCGGACATCGGGGTCTTCGGTCAGCGGTCTGCCGTTGCGCTTCGTCTCTTGGCAATAAGTGAGCAGCCGCTCCCACAGTCGGTTGCGGCCGATGCGCCCGCCGCCGCCGTGTTCGAGCTCGAGGTGGGTACTGGCCACTTCCCAGCCGTTATTCTCGCCGCCGACGAGGCTGAACGCGGGGACACGAACGTCGTCGAAGAAGACGATGTTCTTATGACCCATGTCTGAACCGCCCTCGCCACCCTCGCCGAGCAGGTCCATCGGCTGGACGGTGATTCCCGGCAAACTAGCGTCGATCATGAACCAGCTCAGGTTCTTGTGGCGCTGGCCGCCCGGATCCGTGCAGGTGAGGGTCCACATCTGTTCCGTCCCGTGAGCGCTGCCGACAAAGATCTTTTGGCCGTTGATAAGGTACTCGTCGCCGTCGCGTACGGCCGTGGTCTTCACGCCGGCGAGGTCCGAACCGGCGCTAGGCTCCGAGAGCAACTGCCAGGTACGGACGTCGCCGTGGTAGATCGGCGGCAGGAACCTCCGCTTCTGCTCGTCGCTGCCCCAGACGAGGATGCTCGGAGCCCCGAGCGTGCCGCCGGTGTTATAGAACGGCGGCAGCGAGAGGTCGAAGCGGTCGGCCTCCTCTTCGAGGATGATCGCGTGGTCGACGTCCATGCCGCCGCCGCCGTATTCACGCGGAGCGGTGGGAAATAGCCAGCGCTTTTCACCGAGACGGCGGCCAAGCTCGCGGCGGGCCTGGTAGAGACTATAGGAGTCCTCTCTGTCCGCAGGCTTTCGGTTGATGTCTTGCGGCACATTCGCTTCGAACCACGCCCGTACCTCCTCGCGGAAACGTTGCTGCTCTTCGCTATAAGTAACCTCGAAATCCATCTCTCACTGCCTTCCAGCGATAATCCCTACCGCTGCACCGAACCAGCCACGAACGAACATACCACCCGCTGTCAATTTTGAACTACGCCCGCACCCAGAGCGGCTCCGTGCTGACGACACCCGCTTGCTGAAGCCGGTCGTATTCGTCTGGAGTCAAACCGAGGACGTCGAGATACACGCGGTCGTTGTGCTCGCCAAGGCACGGCGCCGGTGTAGCGGGTCGAAATGGGCTCGCCGACATGCGCCAGGGTGGCGTGACAAATTTGAACGGTCTGCCGATCTCGGTCGGGACGACTTCTTCCCACCAGCCGCGGGCCTCGAGCTGGGGATCTGTCAGCATGTCGGTACCCTTGAGCACCGCACCCGCGGGCACGCCGCTCCGCTGCAACGTGTGCATGAGCTCGTACTTTTCGAAGCCGGCCGTCCATTCCAACAGCTTCGCGTCGATATCTGCGTGCCGTTCCCGGCGGCCGGCCATGGTGGCATAGTCCGGCGCGAGCGTCCATTCCGGTTCGCCCATCACCCCGCAGAGCGCCATCCATTGTTCATCGTCTTCGATCGAGATCGCGATCCACTCGTCGTCGCCGCGGCAGGGATAGACACCCTGCGGGGCGAACTCGGGATGGCGGTTTCCGATCGGCTCTTGCACACGCCCGTTGAGCGCATAGTCCATCATCGCTTCAGATTGCAGGCCGATCGTCGCTTCGCGCTGCGAAAAGTCGATGAACTGTCCCACTCCGCTCTGGCGCGCCCGCCGCAGCCCCGCGATCAGTGCCCCGACCGCCAGGATACCGGCCACCGGGTCGGGATAGGTGCCGTTGGTCATCAGCGGCGGGCCGTCACCGTAACCCGTGATCGAAACCAGTCCCGCTGTCTGCTCCAACGTTGAGCCGAGTGAACCGTAGTCACGTTCCGGGCCGCTGTTGCCCTGACCACTCAGCTTCAGATAGACGAGTCGTGGATTGACCTGATGCACCTCGTCCCAGCCGAGCCCTTGTCGCTCCATCACCGAAGCCCGGTAGTTCTCTGCCAGCGCATCGCAACGCGCCACGAGCCGCTTGAACAGCTCTTTTCCTTCCGGATGCGAAAAGTCGAGCGTGATTCCGAGCTTGCCGCGGTTCCGCTGATTGAAGAATGCTGCGCGGTTCCACGGCCGCGCGCCGGGTTCGCCACCCGGGTACTGTTTCATCTGCTGCTCGCCCGCAGGATTCACCGGACCGCGACTGGTATCGGGCCGCAAGTGGGACTCGACCTTGATTACCTCCGCGCCCAGCCCCGCGAGCAGCAGAGTGGCATACGGCCCAATCGCCACCTGTGTCAGGTCGAGGATGCGAATGCCTTCAAGGGCGTATCGAGTCATCTAAAGTCTACTCCGCGGGTGAGGGCCCGTCCCCACGACTGCCGACTGCCCACTGCCCTCATATAACTCCCCGCTCGCGCAGCCGTCGCAGCTCTCCGGGATCCAGTCCCAGCTCTTCGCGAAAAACCTCCTCGTTGTGCTCGCCGAGCAGCGGCGCGCGTCCCTGCACCCACGCAGCGTCGCCGACTTTGAAAGGCGCACCGGGATAGCTCGCCGTTCCTACGGCCGGATGGTCAATCTCCTGGAAAAACCCGCGCTGACGAAGCTGTTCGGATCGGTGCAGATCCGCAGCCGTCGCAACATAGCCGGCGATCGAGCGCAACCGTTGCAGCTCGTGGTAGACCCGCTCTTTCGGCCTGTTGCTCACCCATTCGCTCACCAGTTCCTGTAGCGCCTCACGGTTTTCTCGCCGCACGGCCGACGTTGCGAACCGCTGGTCGTCGGTCAAGTCGGGACGGCCGATCAACGCGCAGAAGCGCGGCCACGTATCTGCGGAAACGCCCATCTCCATGCCAACGGACGCCCAACCGTCGCTCGCCGGAAGGAGAACGCTCGCCCGGCGCTGCAGGTTGGTTCCCTGCCACGTCGCCTCGATGCTGGCGTGAATTTGGCTCATGGCCGTCGCTTCCATGATCGAGACGTCGATGTACTGGCCCTCGCCGGTCCCGTCTCGCTGCCAGATTGCCGCCATGATCGCGCTAAAG
>DAINSK010000018.1:0-53648 GCA_036741355.1 Chloroflexota bacterium | reverse complement strand
CTGGCCCTCGCCGGTCCCGTCTCGCTGCCAGATTGCCGCCATGATCGCGCTAAAGGCGGCAATGCCGGCGTTGTGCAGCGCGGGGTTACCGCCGATCTTGAGGGGTTCGCGCTCGGGCAGTCCAATAAAGTACATGAGGCCGCCGAGCGCCTCCGCCACGATCTCGTCGATCAGGTAATCTCGGTACGGGCCGTCCTGCCCGAACGGCGTAATCGACGCGACGATCAGGCGTGGATTGAGTTCGGACATCGCAGCATAGTCGAGTCTCCAGCCGGCCAGAGTACCAGGTCGGAAGCTCTCGACGACGACGTCGGCGCGTTCTGCCAGCCGTCGAAAGAGGTCACGTCCCTCGTCGACCGTGAGGTCGAGCGTCACTCCGCGCTTAGCCATGTTCAGGTAGAGAAAGGTCCCGCTCTTCTCTGGATGCGGGTGGTCACCGGCAAATGGGCCGAGCATCCGCCCTCGCTCACCGCCGGGGGGCTCGACTTTTATGACATCCGCCCCGAGACCGGCCAGCAGCTTGCCGCAAACCGCCCCCGGAATGCCCTCGCTCAGTTCGAGCACCCTGATATCGCCGAGGATGCGTTGGTCTCGGGATTCCCCGGATTGGCCGTCGAGTTCGCTCACCACGCCTGCCGCAGGACCTCGAGGACTTCGGACGCGTCTCGCACGCGCCGCGGGTTGTTGCGCAGGAAAAAGTCCTCCATTGCGTCTTCGGCGATCGCGGGCAGGTCGGATTCCGGTACTCCGAGGTCGCGGAGTCGAGCCGGGACACCGAGTGACGTCAGAAAGCCGGCCACGGCTGCCGGCGCCAGCCCGGCTGCCGCCGCGGTGGTCATGCCGGGACGCACCAGTCCGAACGCCTCAGCCACCCGAGCCTGGCCGGCCTCCAGCACCTCGCGGTTAAAGCGCATCCCGGCCGGAGCCAGTACCGCCGATGCTGCTCCCTGGTCGACGTGGTCATACCGGGTTTGCAACTGGTGCGCGATGCCCGAACTGATGCCTCCTCCGCCACCGCTGCCCGCGTCAGACGCACGATTTGCCAGCAGCGCGGCCACGCTCAACTGGATTCGCGCGTCCGCATCATCGCTGCCCGCGCCGACCAATGACATGTACTGCCGTAAAACTTCGAACGCCTGCCGTAAGTCGGCGTAACCGAACGCGTTAAGTCCCGGCGACTGCAGGGCGCCAACGACGCTGCAAAACGTCGTGGTCGAAGTGCTGAGGAAGAGCCCTTGTGGCGCCGTCCGGAGCGCCGCTCCGTCCAAAAACACGGCCACAGGGCGGGTCTTGGGGTCAAACAACTCAAGGCGGTGACGCCGCACGGGGTCCAAGATCGCCGCGCCGGACCGGGTCGTGGCCGTAGTCGGCGTGGTGAGCACGACCATGTTCGGCAGCTTGGGCTTCATAAGCCTGGGGCTGACCGGCGACCGTCCAGGGGGATACTGCGTGCAGAGCTCGCGGACGTCTCCGCCCTCAGCGAGCAGAATCAATGTTGCGCGTGCCGTTACCACGGCGCTACCGCCTCCGACCGCCAGGATCAGATCGGCCCCCGCGGATCGCGCCGCCCCGGCCGCTGCTTCAACCGATGGAACCGGCGACTCGGCCTCAACCGCGTCAAAGACGCCGGCAAACAGTTCGCCCAGAGCCTGTCGTGTGCGCTCCAGCAGGTCAGTCTTGTGAGCCACGCTCTGCCCGCAGAGTACGAACACGCGGCGCGCCCCCGCGCGCCCCGCTTCCGCTCCAAGCTGGCTCAAAACGCCGTCCCCGGCATACACGCGCGCCGGGGAGCCTGCGTAGCGAAACGATGATGCGAGGTTCATGTGGCGGCCCTCATACCCCTCCCTCAATCACCGCGTCGATCTCGGCTTTCGGTACCTGGATTTGGACACCGGCGCGCTCTTCCTGGAGAACCATCGCCGACCGCGAGTCGCGCTGGCCCCAGCCGCGGTTCAGCGCCTCGGTCAGCTCGTCGAGGGCCAGGCCGGCAAGCCGCATCGGCACGTTGTTCTCGCGGCCAAGCGCGGTTGCCAGAGTCATGTCCTTGTGGGCAAGCCGCAAGGCAAATGCGGGCGTATCGAACTCTCCTGGCAGGAATTGATCCACAAGCCCATCAAATGTGCGGCGCCGTCCGGATACGCCGTTGCGCACCGCCTTGAACAGGGCGAGCGGCTCAACCCCGGCCTTCACGCCCATCGTGAACACCTCTGCGAGCGCTGTCTGGATGGTATAGCCGGCGCAGTTATGTACCAGTTTGGCCACTGAACCGGCGCCGATCGGACCTACGTAATATGGTTGGTCGCCGATCGCGTCAAGCACGTGCCGGTATTCATCGAATATCGCTTCGTCGCCGCCGACCCACAGCGCCAGCTTGCGGGTGCGGGCGCCGCGCGGTCCGCCGCTCACCGGCGCATCAAGCATGTGGACGCCGCGATCAGCGAAAACTGAATGGAGCCTTCGGACGACGTTGGGCGAATTGGTGCTGAGGTCGAAGTAGACACTGCCACGCTGCAGCCCATGAATTAGGCCGGCCTCGCCTGTCGCAACTGACTCCACTTCGGCTGGGCCGGGTAGCGATGTGAACACCATATGCACGCCGGCGGCGAGTTCGGACGGTGTATCTGCCCACACCGCGCCCGTCGCCAGGTGAGGAGCAGCCGCCTCTCTGCGCGCGTCATGTACGACGACTTCGTGGCCGGCCGCGATGAGATTCGCCGCCATGTGCTGGCCCATCGTGCCCAAGCCGATGAAACCGACCTTCATTTCGGTCCCCCTGGCGCAACTGCGTGAACGCGGGCGATCCTCGCTCCCTCGCCGCGCGCGGGGCGAGACACCGTAGTGTGCCCATACTAGCCGATTCGGCAGAAACGGCACGCCGGCGCGCTCGACCGCGAACAACCCGGCCGCTGCCCGGCCTATGATCCGACGTCGTCCACGAACACCGCATCAGCGCCCAGCGCTACTACCCGCGGAATGTCTTTGGAACGGCGCAGACCCCAGGCGAAGAGCTTCAGACCGGCGTCGTGTGCCGTCTCCGCGCTGCCGCGAACGATCAAACGGTGATACAGGTTGACCGCGTCAACCCCCGCGCCCGCCACGCGAAGCGAAGTTCGCCGTAAGAGCGCGTTCGGCAAACCGAACATCGTCGCGTATACGAGTTTGACATCTGGCCAGCAACGCCGCCACTGGACCATCTGCGGCAGCCCCCAGTAAGTCAGCCACAGCCGGTCAAATGCGCCGCGTTTTCGCGCCAGATCGACGACGGCCGCGGCAGCGCGCGGATCGGTCATGTCCAGAGCAAGTTCAAATTCGTTGCCGCACTGCTCCCAGAGGTCTGCCAGTGCCGGCATATAATCCGGAAGTTGAGCCCTGGTTAACCGGCTCACCGGTTGTTTGCCGATGATTCCTCTACCATGCGCGAGCACGGGCACTCCGTCGGCAGTCAAGCATACGTCGCTCGAGCCCTTCAGCACCGTTACGCAGCGCATCGGAAAACGCCGCCAGCGTGTTCTCTCTCGCCGTTCCAGAAGGAGCGCCGCGATGTGCGAATCGAATCAGGCCGGCCATCGCTCTTGCTCGCACACTGACGTTAGCGCAGGGCCAGGTAGAGAGGCGCGAAGAATCCGCCTGCTGGAAACAGCGGCGCCGCGACGGGTAGACGGTGGCTTCCGAGGTCGATCATTACGGCCAGGCCATCGCCATTTGTAAGCCTGCCGTCGCACTGGTGCCCCGGCAACGTGTTCTGCAGCCTCACGAGCGACGCCGAGTACCCGACCCGCGAAAACGAGTCCGCGACCATGTTCCTCGCCTCGTTGAACGCGAGTCCAACGTGACCGCACGGCATGGTATCGTCCCGATGCACTCCAGCCAGAACGTACGATTGCCCATCGACATTGTCCACGGCTTCGATGCGCATGTGCCAGCGCGAGCCGCCCCCGAGGTCAAGTCCCAGTTGAACTCCGGTTGCCCTGGTGAATTGCTGGTCGTTAAACGTCATGTCTCCGCCATGAACGTGCGGCCAGCCCATGACGCGCTGCATCGCTTCGTCCGCGGATAGGAGATCGCCGCCGCGAAAAATGAGGTTCACCGGATCAGCCATCTCTCCCGTTGGACGGTGCAGATACGGGTCAAAATTAAACGACGGGTCGTTCCCAGATGCTCGGACTCGCCCCTCTACGGCAATTGCCGTCGCAACCGCGACCAGCGTGATCAGGATCCATGGCACCCAGCCGGGGCGAAAAGCCACACAATACCTCTTTATAGGGATAAGCTGCTATACGATGGTAGTAGTTCAAAAGTATAGCATGTTCTGAGCGCATGCACGCCGTTTGGCGACGGAATTTGTTATAACGAGGTTACGAAACGGAGAATGCACGCTCGCGTTTATGGCGGCGCGATGCAGGCGCCGTTTGGTCCCGGAGGTCCGAGCGGTACGAGCGGTAGCGGGGCGCTTGCCTGCAAGAGCAGCGAGGCGCCCCGGCCCGGCAACAGCACGGCGCTGCTCGACTGCGTGTAGCGGCCGGCCACGGGGTCGTAGGTATCGGCGGCCAGGATGTTGGGGTCGTGAGAGGCAGCGCCGGGGTCCGGCGGCCCGACGTTGATGCCCGCGCACTGGTCAGAAAACGGGTTGCCCACCATCGACCACCGGCCGCCGGGTAGCAACGGTTGGGACGGTGGCTCGACGCCGGGAGCGAGCGAGATGGACACCGGCGTGTTGAAGTACGCCCAATAGCCCCGTCCGCCCTGTATCGGCGTCCCCGGGCTGAGCGTCGCATACTGTTGATGCTCAGAGTCCCAGCCGTACAGCGTCACTGGAAACGAAGAGCCTGTGGGGCCGCCGACGATGTTCCATCCGGCCGGATAGACCGCGGGATCGGCCGCGGCGCCGGACACGACCACCGTTGCCGAGAAGATCGCTGCAAGTTGGGGGCAAGGCACGCCTGGCGTACAGTTGGGAGTCCCGGTCGCATCGATCCGCACTTGCCCGGACGCCACGGCGTCCCAAAGCCCCTGGACACCCTGCACCAGCGCGACTGGCGGGCGCCGCAGAACCGCCATGTTAGACACAGTCACCGACCAGTTGAACGTCGCTGGCAATCGAAGCTCGACGCTGTCTCCAACGGGGATGGAAAGCGTAGTGCCATTGTCGATGAGGTTTAGCGTGTGAAGCGTTCCAGCAGCCACGGCCGGCCGGCTCGGTGCAAGGCGCAGGCAAGCGACAGCGGTCACGATCAGGAGCGCCGCGCCAAGATGAACGGTGGTTCTTCTCGTTGGCGCGGCGGTCGAAGTAAGCAGTCTCATTCCGGTAAGGCTCCAAAGTTGCCTTTAGATCGTACTCATTCAAAGGACGGATGAGAACACCAATTCGTTGCACCGCCGTTTTTGTAACCAATAACCAACTTCAAAGGTTAATTCATGTGGGCGGCGACACAGCCTTCTCGGTCTAGTGTTCTTCCTGCCAGTTCGGCACTATGCTACGGGGTGCGGGCGGCGCTAGTATGACGAAGCCGTAGGGGTATCACGTGTCAGAACAGGTGCAAGACTACATGCCGGAGATGGCGGCCTGCGCCGCGGCAATCGGGATCAAGCCGCCGGCAATCGTTCAACCGTCGGACCACCGAGTCGAGCTCGACGGGATCAACTTTCACTATCTCGATTGGGGCAACCCCCAGTTGCCGCCGCTGGTATTGCTCCATGGTGGCGGCCTCACCGCCCACACCTGGGACATGGCGGCGTTGCTGATCCGCGACCGCTACCACCTCATCGCGCTGGACCAGCGCGGGCACGGTGACACCGGTTGGACACCGGAGGATCAGATCGGCGTAGACAACGCCGAACTCATGCTGGCGGATACGCGGGCCTTCATCGACTTTCTGGGGTATGAGCGCGTGGCGCTATGCGGCATGTCGATGGGCGGCATGAACGCGATCCGCCATGCGGCCCGCAATCCGCAGAAGCTGGAAGCGCTAATCATCGTGGACGTCGGGCCAGTCGTGCTGCAAGAAGGCGTCCTGGAGCTCGAGCAGTTTCGCCGCGACACGGAGACGCTGCGCAGTTTCGACGATTTCCTCGAGCGCGCCATTCGCTTCAACCCTCAGCGAGACTCGGCCCACTTGCGCTACAGCTTGATGCACAGCCTCAAGCCCGTACCGGACGGCTGGACCTGGAAGCAGGACCATCGCCCGCGGGTCCAGACCCAGCAGCCGAGCAAGGACGAGATGCGGGCGCTTCGGGAGCAGCGGGCGCACGAGCTATGGGCTGACGTCGAAGCCATCCCCACGCCGACCCTGCTGATGCGCGGTGAGAAGAGCAAGATCCTTTCCGAAGACGCGGCGCAACAAATGGTCCGCCGCATGCCGAACTGTCAGCTCGTCGTGGTTCCCGGCGCCGGGCACAGCGTGCAAGGAGACAACCCCGCGGCCTTCGCGGCGGAGGTCGCTCGCTTCCTGACCGAATTGCTAAGCAGCGGAAATCGGGCTGCTCGTAGCTAAGATCGGTGGACAGGTGAACCGCTGCTCGCGCGCAGCGGTCGTCGAAGCCGCTGCGGCGCTGCGCGACCGCCGGGTGTGTCTAACACAGCGCCCCACCGGCTGAGCCCTTGTTCATTTCAGTGCGTCCTGTTAATGACCTGAGCGCTCGTGCGGCCGACCCTGCGCACCCTACACTGAGACGGCGCTCTTCCGCCGGAGTCAGCCAATAGCCACCTTCTATCGGGCGATACAAGGCCAGCGGCTGACGGTCGCGGATTTCACGTCGTACGATGCCCTTGGGGCAGCGCCGCGGCGACCCCTTACCCCCGAGCAGGAGCGTCTCTGGCGTGGAATATCGGTGTACGCCAGCTTGGAACGGGCGCGCTGGCGCGCCGCTGGGCTCACGCCACCCCATCGGTTTGTCGCGACGCTGGAACTGGAGGGCGAGGGGCCGTTTACCTGGGAACAGACCGGGCGGGACCCGGAGCACTTCACCGTCTGGGGCGACCCGCGCGAGCTCCTCAAGCGAGTACGGGGAGAGCCCGTGCCCGTGGCGGCGAATGGGTAGTCCCCATAACGGCGTTCGGCGGGGTAGCATGAGACGACAAGGGGTGACCTGTGGCAGATACAACACCGAATTCCGTGTACTACGAGCTCTGGGAGAACCGCAGCGGGAATCTCCTTGCTGAGTTCGACACGGAAGACGAGGCGCTGCGGTTCGTGCGTGACAGGCTGAAGGGTGATGACTTCGCCGCGGTGCTGTCCTGGTCGCTGCACCGGAGCGACCAGGCGGTGCCCATGGCCTATGGCAAGGCACTCCATGCCCTGGTTGACAAACAGATGCCGGTCTGAATCATCTCCAGCGGCATCAATACGACAGCAACCTCGGCGAGCAGCAGATGTTGAGGAGGTGGCCCTTATCGCGGCGTTGGCCTTCCGGTCCTGTCAGGCTGACTATCGGGCGAACAGTCTTCGTCGGTCCAGCCGGTTGGAAGCAGGTAGAGCCAGCCCTCCTGCCAGTTGAACGGGGCATCCACCAGGTCCTCCAGGGCTGCTCCATGGAGCAGGCAATCCAGCGCCCACTTGTTCGCCGAGTGACTGATGACAACGACGTTACGTCCGTCCCATGTCGCGGCCAGGTCACGGAGGAAATCGCGCATCTGGTCCACGACCTGGCGGTAACTCTGCCCGTCGGGGTAGGGCTGGTCGATGTGCCGGCCTTGTTGAGCGGCGAGGAGGGCGACGGGCGCGCCGTTCAAGGCGCCGTAGTTGCATTCGCGCAGCCGAGCGTCCTGATGGATCGGGATCCCGCTGCGGGCAAACGCGATCTGTGCGGTTTCTACGGCGCGCCCCAGGTCCGAGACAAAGACGGCCGCCGCGTTATCAGACTGACGGCGCCTACCGAGCTCTGACGCGAATCGTCGACCGGACTCCGACAGCCGCCCCGGCAGCCAGCCCCTAGCGAAGCCGGCCTCATTGTCTGTTGTCAGGGAATGGGTTTCGTAGACGATTTCCACGGCCACGACATAGCCCCATGGTCATCCAAACGGTGACACCGGTCCCGCATGAAACGAACACGAACCGTAGCTGCTGTTTAGTAACTAAACACGCCGCCGCGGTGTAGTTCTACGACGGCTAGGAGCACGATGGCGATGCCCGCGGCGGAGAAGCGGGAAAGAGGGTTGCGGATGTTGAGAACGTCGAGGACGCCGAGGATCAACGCAGCGATCACGAGGATCTTGTCGGTTTGCGACATGCCGGCACCTTTCGCGGCGGCGTGGTCCGAAGGTCCGCCCGTCTGAGCATATGCCGCGCGTCGTAACACTGCCATAGCTCTGGCAGCGGGGATTCGAAGCCGGTAGACTGCGGCCATGTGCGGACGCTTCGTGCTCCAAAACGTCGAGATCCTGGGCGAGCGCTTTCGCATCGGCGTGATTGATGACTTCGCCGCTGACGCGGTGTTCGCGGCGCGCTTCAACATCGCGCCTTCGCAGCCGATCGTCTCTGTGGTGGTGCAGGACAGCGGGACCCGGGCCCTGCGGCAGATGCGTTGGGGCTTCGCGCCGCCGTGGTTCAAAGTCACCCCCAAGCAACCGCCGCCGATCAACGCCCGCGCGGAAACGCTGCTGGAACGCCCTATGTTCCGGGGCGCGGTCTTCGGCAAACGCTGTCTAATCCCCGCCGACGGATTCTACGAATGGCAAACGATTCCCGGTCGGCGCACGAAACAGCCAGTCCACGTCCGTCTGAAAGGTGGCCGCGTCTTTGCCTTCGCCGGTCTATACACCGAAAGCACCGACTCGAGCACCGGCGAACCAGTTCAGAGCTGCGCGATCGTCACGACGGCCGCAAACGAGCTCATGGCTCCGTTCCATCACCGGATGCCGGTCATCCTCACAATGGAAGACGAATCGACGTGGCTGGATCGTTCCGCCGATCAGGGAGCGGTGCTCGCCTGTCTGCGGCAGTACGCGGCGGAGGACATGGAAGCCTACCCGGTCTCGCCGCTCGTCTCATCGGCGAGGAATGATGGCGCCGAGCTCATACTGCCGCTGTTCTGAGTCCAAAGGTTGGTTTCGCACGAATATGCTGGAGATGCGGAACGTATATCCAAGCCGTACGTCCTCTTTAGCCCCGGGACCCTGGGACCGGACGGCAGTCGCTCCTGGTAGTCCGACGACTTCGGCGGTTTGAGGTGCATGAACCAGGGGACGTCATATGGTGGCACCACATGCGCGGTCCTCATCGCCGGTGGCGGGGTCGGCGGTGTCACGACCGCACTGGCCCTCCGGAGATCTCCGAGATGCGCGAGGCCGGCGCCGTCGAGTAACGTTGTTCTGTCCCGTCGTTTGGAGGCAGCCGATGTACCAGGAAATCCTCTACGAGGTTCAGGATCCGGTTGCGACGATCACGTTGAATCGTCCGGAGAAGCTAAACGCGATCACTACGCGCCTGCAGCAGGAGCTCAAGCACGCCCTCGCCGACGCCGAGCATCGTCCCGAAGTGGTCGGCATCGTGCTGACCGGGGCAGGGCGCGGCTTCTGTGCCGGCGTCGATATGAACGACCTCCAGACGATCCAGGCCGCGGGCGAGATCGCGGCGATCCACGGTGCAACCGAGTTCGCCGGCGCCGAAGCGGGCGACCGGAGCATGGGTCCTGACTTTTCCCGCGGTCTCACCTACATGCTCGCGGTGCGGAAGCCGATCATCGCCGCGGTCAATGGCCCTTGCGCGGGGATGGGATTCTCCCTGGCCATGTTCTGTGACCTGCGCTTTGGTGCTGAGCAGGCGATGTTCACCGCGGCGTACGCCCAGCGCGGTTTGGTGGCCGAGCACGGGGTCAGTTGGGTGTTACCGCGCCTGATCGGTCCGTCGAGGGCGCTCGACATCCTCTGGAGCGGCCGGCGGCTTGACGGCCGCGAGGCGTTTGATCTCGGCATCGCCAACCGCGTGTTTCCGGGCGATCGACTGCTCGAAGAGGCGCACGCCTACGTTCGGACCGTTGCCGCCACGGCGGCGCCCGCGTCTCTGATGCGAATGAAGCAGCAGGTGTACAGGCACTTGATGCTTCCGCTCGGTCCGGCCATGGTAGAGACGGAGCGGCTGATGGATGATTCGGTCAAAGCTCCGGACTTTCAGGAAGGGATCGCCTCGTTCCTGGAGCGCCGGTCACCCCGCTTTCCACGCGTGTCCAAATAGAACTCAAAATGCGGCATAGACAGCGCCCATGACTGACGCAGCGAGCCGGCCTCTCGGCAGATACCGGGTCGTGGAACTGCCGGGGGCCGTGACGGCGCAGTTCGGCAAGGCTTTCGCCGACCTCGGCGCAGAGGTGATCAAGGTCGAACCGCCGGGCGGCGATTGTGCGCGTTCTCTACCCCCTTTTGCGGGAACGGGAAACGCGCGGGACATCAGTCTCTACTGGGCGGCGTACGCCGCCGGCAAGCAGAGCGTCACGGCCGACATTGAGTCCGACTCCGGCCGGGACCTCATACGATCGCTCGCCGCCTGCGCCGACGTCGTCGCAGAGTCCTTTCCGCCCGGGTATCTGACCGGAATCGGCCTCGGTTACGACGATCTGAAGCGGATCAATCCCGGTCTCGTGATGACGTCAATCAGTTCGTTCGGTCAGACCGGGCCGTACGCGGACCGGCGCGGCTCCGACCTGCTGCACTTCGCGATGAGCGGCTACCTTTACATGACGGGGCCGCCGGACGGGCGCCCGCTCAAGCCTTCGGCGCCATACCAGACCTTTTTTCATGCCAGCATGCAAGCCATGGCCGCTACCATGCTCGCGCTACGCCAACGCCGTTGGAGCGGACGAGGCGCCCACGTCGATCAGGCGATGCGCGACACGGGCATGTGGATGCTCACTCACACCTACCAGTTCTGGGACATGTTGCGCGTCAATCTCAAGCGCCAGGGGGCAACGCGCGACATGGGCGGCCTGCTGAGGCTGCCAAGTATCTGGAAGGCGTCCGACGGCTACGTGGTCTGGCTGTTCCAGACAGGCCATATCGGCGGGCAGCGCATGCATATGCTGGTGGAGTGGATGGCTGCAGAGGCCAGGGCGCCCGAGTGGATGGTGGGCACCGAGTGGGAGACGTTTGACCTGATTTCGGCCGGGGCGGAGGTCAGCCGAGGCCTGGCAAAAATGTTCGCCGCCTTCTTTGCGACGAAGACAAAGGCCGAGCTGTTCGACTGGGCGCTCGCCCGCGGGGTCATGCTGGCGCCCGTGCAGACGCTGGGCGATGTTTCGAATGACGTACAACTCGCCGCGCGCGAAGCCTGGTTTGAAAGCAAAGTTGCGCCCGAAGTCCCGCCCGCGCGAATGCCCGGAACGCCGGTAAGGATGAGCGCGGCCGGCTGGGAACCGCGCGGAGACGCCCCTGCCCCGGGCCAACATAACCGCGACGTGTACGGCCGTCTGCTGGGGCTTGACCCGGTAGACCTGATCATATCCGACGCGACTGGCGCGGTTTAGCGAGGAGATTTCAAGTGCCCTTGCCCGAGGCCGACCCGGAGCTGCCTCTCGCCGGAATTCGGGTGATCGATTTTTCAACCACCGTCGCCGGTCCCTCGGCCGTGCGTCACCTCGCTGACTTCGGGGCGCAGGTCATTAAAATCGGGTCGCTGGCGCACCCGGATACGCTCCGCGCCGCCACGCCGTACGCCGATCGCGTCGCCGGGATCAATCGCTCCGGCTATTTCGCCGCTTATAACGCCGGTAAGCTCTCGCTTTCATTGAATATGCGAAGGCCGGAGGCGATCGAGATCATCCGCAGGCTGGTTGAGCAGAGCGACGTCCTGGTGGAGGCGTTTGTCCCGGGCGTCATGGGGCGATGGGGGCTCACCTACGAGCAGGTGAGCGCCTGGAATCCGCGCATCATCATGGCCAGTCACAGCCTGCAGGGACAGTCGGGCCCGCATTCACGCCATCGCGGTTATGGCCAGATCGCGAGCTCGATGAGCGGCTGGTACGACCTCACGGGAGAGGAGGACGGCGAGCCGCTCGGACCGTACTCGGCCTACACCGACTTCATCTGCTGGCCTTTCCTGGTGACCGCGGTACTGGTCGCACTGGAGGTGCGAGAAGAGACCGGGAAGGGGCAGTACATCGACCACGCACAGCTCGAAAGCTCGATCCACTTCCTTGCGGCGCCCCTCCTCGATCTGCAGATCACCGGTAACATGACGACTCGCCACGGCAACCACGAAGACTACGCATGCCCCAACAACGTGTACCCGTGTAGGGGCCCCGGGGGACCCTGGAGTGAAGCCCAGGGGAGAGCGTCGCAGACTTTGAATGACCGCTGGATCGCGATTACGGTGGACTCGGACGCGGCGTGGATGGCGCTATGCAATGAAATGGGACATCGCGAAGCGGGTCAAGAGGCGCGGTATATCGATCTCGCGGCGCGCAAGGCGCACGAGGGCGAATTGGACGATATGATCTCCGGCTGGACCGTTGCACACGACGCGTTTGCGCTGGCCGACCGGTTGCAGGCAGCCGGAGTTGCGGCCGGGGCGGTAGAAAAGGCCGAGGACCTCTTCGCCGATCCGCAGCTCCAGCACCGCGGATTCTTTCGGCGGCTGCCCCACGCCGAGCTCGGCGAACATGCGGTGCTCACGCAGTCGTTCCGCATCGACGATTGGCGGCCGGGCCCCTGGCGGGCGGCGCCGCTGATGGGCGAGCACACGCACGAGGTCTGCACCGAAATCCTCGGCATGACCGAAGACGAGATCGCCGCTCACGCCGCGGCAGGTGTGTTTGAGTAGGCTCGGGTGCTACGCGGTGACCTTCGCCGTGCCCGCTAGTTCGGCCATGAGCTCCATCGCCGCTTCCTGTTCGGCACCTATGGTCAGGCCCGTGATGCCCGAGTCTTCCCAGGCGCGGTAGCGCTCCCGAATTCGTGCGGGCGATCCGGCGAGCGCCATCTCGTCGCAGTATTCGTCCGGCACCGCCTCGATCGCCTCACCTTTGCGACCGGCTAGGTACATCTCCTGGATCTGCGCCGCGGCGTCGCCGTAGCCGCGACGGACCATAGCGTCGTTGTGAAAATTCTTGGTGCGGTGACCCATTCCACCAACATAGAGGGCGATGCCGGGCTTCATCTGGCGGAACGCCGATCGGACGTCGTCGGTGATCGTCACGGTCGTGCTCGCCTGTATCTCCAGATCCTTGATTGTCTTGCCGTTTCCGGCGCGCTTGAACCCTTCTTCGAGCCACGGCCGAAACGTCTTCAACATGCCCGGAACGAAACCGAGCGGCAGCCAGCCATCCGCGATCTCGGCGGTTAGTTTGATGTTCGCTTCAGAGCCGGTGCCCAACCAGATCGGCAGGCGCGGGTTCATGTGCAGAATTGACTTCAGTGGTTTACCGAGTCCGGAAGCGCCCGGGCCGGTGTACGGCAGCGAGATCTCGCGGCCGGAGTGGGTCACCGGCTCTTCCCGGGCGAAGATTTTGCGCATAATCGCGACGTAGTCGCGGATGCGCCAATAGGGCCTGCCCCACGGCTGGCCATACCAGCCCTCGACGATCTGCGGGCCGGAGACGCCCAGGCCGGCGATCACGCGGTTGCCACCGGCCAGCGCGTCCACCGTGGCCGCCTGCATAGCCGCCATAGCCGGTGTCCGCCCGGCGAGCTGCATGATGCCGGTGGCGAGCCGAATCCGGCTCGTCACCGCGGCGAGGTATGCGAGCGGCGTGATCGCGTCCGAGCCGTAGGCTTCGGCAGTCCACACTGAGTCAAAGCCGAGCCGTTCCGCCAACTGAACTTTTTCCACCGGCAGACGCATTTCGGCGCCCGAGTAGCCGAGCCGGATTCCCAGTTTCATCGCGCACTCCATTGTCCCTTGCCTATCAATCCGCCGTCCGCGTTCTCCACCCGCACGTTAACTGCAGAACGCGCTTATCCATCTTTGATCCGGGCGCCAACCGAGGTACAGCGATATGCGTGAATGCGCCGCGATTTGCGAACGACGCACGCTACGTCATCCGCTGGTCCCAGCGCTCCTCGTGCACATACTCCTCCAACGGCAGGCGCGTCCGCGCTTCCCGTGCTCCCTCCTCCGCGGCGGGATAGCCAAATGCGAGCACCCAGGTGACGCGGTGGTCAGGCGGGAGTCCGAGCACGCGAGCCGCGTCGTCGTGGCGGTGCATCGTCACCGGGCACGACGCGATCCCCTCGGCCCAGGCGGCGAGCATCATATTTTGCGCCGCCCGTCCGGCGTCAAACGACATGGCCCGAACCGGATCCCACTGGCCCGCATCAGGCAATGTAACGATCGCCACGGCGACGGCCGCGCCCGGCACCTGCGACGTGTAGTCCCCACAGGCCGCGACCTCTTCGCGGCGCGCACGGCTGCGGAGGACAACGAAACGGCACGGTTGTGCGTGTTTGGCGCTGCCGGCCTTGCGCCCGGCCCGGAGAATTCGCCGCAACGTCTCCTCCGGCATCGGCTTATCGGAATACGCCCGCGTATCACGCTTGCTAAGGATTGTGTCGAAGAAAGGCGAGAGCTCAGTCATGGAAGTCATGCTCCTTCAAGGTCGTCGGGAGTCAAATGCATCAAATCCGCTTTCAGTCCAATCCTTTTGCAGCTACGATCAGGCTGGACTGCAGCGCGACATCGGAACCCCTCCCCAAAGGAGCATACCAATGCCACGAGAGATTCGCCTCGCCGCGCGCCCGGTTGGATTACCCAAAGAGAGCGATTTTCAGCTTACGGTATCGACAATTGCAGAACCCGGCGACGGAGAGGTCCTGGTTCGCAACCTCTATATGTCGGTCGATCCGTACATGCGCGGCCGCATGAACGACGTGAAATCGTATTCGCCGCCGTTCAAGCTCGGCGAGGCGCTCGAGGGCGGCGCCGTCGGCCGCGTTGAGCGCTCGCGCAACCCGAACTTCAAGGAAGGCGACATCGTCAACAACGGCCTCGGCTGGCGCGAGGCGTTTGTCAGCGACAGCCGCGGCTTGACGCGGATCGACACCAACGCCGCTCCGATGACCGCTTACCTCGGTGTGCTGGGCGGAACCGGCCTTACCGCGTACGTTGGCCTGCTCGACATCGGCAAGCCGAAGCCAGGAGAGACGGTGTTCGTCTCGGCTGCCGCGGGCGCGGTGGGCAGCATCGCGGGACAGATCGCCAGGATCAAGGGATGTCGCGTCGTCGGCAGCGCCGGCTCGCGCGAAAAGGTCAACTTCCTGGTGAACGAACTTGGATTCGACGCCGCGATCAACTACCGCGAGGGCAACCTCGACCAGGCGCTGGCGGCCCATTGTCCAAACGGCATCGACGTCTACTTCGATAACGTGGGTGGCGACCACCTGCAGGCCGCGCTCGGCCTGATGAACGCCTTTGGACGCGTTTCGGCGTGCGGCATGATCTCCCAGTACAACAACGCGCAACCGGTCCCCGGTCCCAATAATCTGACCAACATCGTGCGCAACCGCCTGCTCGTTCAGGGTTTCATCATCTCGGACCATCTTGACCGCCGCGCGGCCTTCTTGGTCGACATGGGCGCGTGGCTCCGCGAGGCCAAGATCAAGCATCGGGAGACCGTGGTCGAGGGACTCGAAAACGCCCCGCGCGCCTTCATGGGCCTGTTACAGGGCGAAAATACCGGCAAGATGCTGGTGAAGCTCAGCGATTGACACCTCGCTACTCGACCGCTCACGAATCGCCGAACCTTGCCCGCACGGCCGCAAACGCCTCGTCGGTGCAGCTCCAGGGCAGCGGCAATATCCTCGTCCATCAGCGCGGCGCTCATGAACCAGTTGTGTCGCGGATGCAGATAAACGCCGCGCTGGACCGTCCAGGTTCGAATGAACCTCTCGCTTCGTTCCGGGACCTGCGCTGTGAATACTCCGGCCATCAACACGCGAAAGAGGCCGCGCCAAGCGCGGCCTCTTTTCTGTGGCTTCCGGGCTGTACCGCCGAGACTAGCCCTCGTTCTTGCGCGACCGCAGCGCGAGCGATCCGCCAACCAGAGCCAACGCGCTGAAGCCGATCACGATCGGCAACATCGGAATGCTGTCGTTGTGGCCCGCGAGACCACCAGTACCGGTATTCGGAAGCGCCAGCTGGGCAGCCGGAGCCGCGGCGGCCGGTCGCTGGGCAGCTATGGCTTGTGCCGCTGCCGCGAGTGCTGCAGCCGCAGGCGTTGCCGTGCGTGCAGGCGCCGCCGGTGGAGCCGGAGGTGCGGGCGGTGCGGGCGGAGTGGCAGACCGTGCCGGCGCCGGGGGCGGAGGCGGCGGTGGCGGTGGCGGTGGTGGCGCGCCCGCCGTTGCGGTGTTGGTGGTAGCGGCTGGCGCCGTCTGCGGAAGAATCACAGTAGTGGTGGTGGTGGAGGTAGTGGCGGCGGCTGGCGCCGTCTGCGGAAGAATCACTGTATAGACCCGGCCGTAGACCTGGCCGGAGGCATGCTGGCTCGCACTCTGCGTCAACAGTGCCAGGCCCACGGACAGGGTGACCACGAGTGCAGCAGCCACTAGGGCACGGCGAGGCAGTGCTCGGGATAATAGTCTAAGCCAACGCATAGGTACCTCCTGTACCTGTCATCCTTGTGCACGGTAGCTTGCGAGCCGCCTCTTGTCAATAGGGCAACAGCAGTTATGTTGTAGCTGTGGAATTGTACGAACTGAAGATGGGCATGGGGCAACCTTGCTCGACGGATCATCCACTCGATCGCCTATCGTGTCGTGAAGTAGGATAGGCGTGGCGATATAATGATTCGCGCTTCGCGTGGTGCTGATGGTCGTCGGGGTGGGACGGCATACTGACGGCAAAATGCGGCGGAGGGTTGCTCATGGGTTCGAATTCGGATGCGCTTGTTGCGGAGGACCACGCCCACCGCGACCGGCAGACCCAGACCTCGGACCAGGGTGCGCTGCAACGTGATGCCGGAGATCGCCGAGCGATCGAGTTTGTCTCCATCGTTCTGCCCTGCCTGAATGAAGAAACGGCCGTTGCGGCCACCGTGGCCGAAGCCTTCCAGGGTCTGGCACGCGCCGGCCTGCCGGGCGAGGTGGTCGTGGTCGATAACGGTTCCACCGATCGCAGCGCCGAACGCGCTGCGGCGGCGGGCGCCCGCGTGATCTCTGAAGTGCGTCGGGGCTATGGCGTTGCCCTGAGAGCCGGTGTACAGGCAGCGCGCGGGGACGTCGTAGTCGTGGCGGATGCGGACCAGACCTACGATCTAACCGATGTCGGGGATCTGCTTGCGCCGCTTACGCAGGGGGCGGACATCGTGGTGGGCAGCCGTCTGCTGGGCGGCATCGCGCACGATGCGATGCCGTTCCTGCACCGCCGCGTGGGTACGCCCCTGATCACGCGCGTGCTCCGCCTGTTGACCGGCATCGAGCTCTCCGATAGCCAGTCGGGCTATCGGGCCTTCTGGCGCGGCACCGTGCTATCGCTGCAGCTACGGGCCGCGGGGATGGAGTATGCATCAGAGATGCTGCTCAGAGCAGGGCGAGCCGGGCTTACCGTCCGAGATGTGCCCAGCAGCTACAGGGTGCGGGTGGGCGAGAGCAAGCTGAACAGGTTCTCCGATGGCTGGCGGCATATCCTGATGCTGCTCCTGTTGAGCCCACACATCTCTTTACTCGTGCCAGCAGCCATTTGCGTGGTGCTGGGGCTGTTGCTGAGCTGCGTGTCGATCGTCGCGCCTGCCGGCATCGTGCTCGAGTCGCTGCACTGGTTACCGGTATTCGTAGGTCCCACGCTCCTGATCATCGGCGCGCAGGCGCTCCTGCTTGGCAGCCTTGCAGCCTACCGATCGTCGCTTACCCCCGTGGCTCTGCGCCGTCGACTCCTTTTTTTGGCGCGACCAGGAGCCGTCAATGCCCTGCTGGCGCGGTTTGCCCTTTGTGCGCTGGCGGGCCTCATCGTTGACGCGCTCCTACTGGTGCTGTGGCTGACCGGGAAGTCCAGCCACGCGCTCCTTGGCGTCGCCGGCGCGGCGCAGGCGCTGATGGTGATCGGCGCCTGCGGCATCTGCACGGTGCTGGCGGCCGAATACTCTACCGATCACCTCGGCTGGTAGACATCGCGGCGCAAGCTTCACGGAGCTCGATCATGAGCCTGTTCACGTGCTCTGTCTTGCAGCCCACGGTCGGCCAGGCGACCGGCCGCGATTCGGTGCAGCGATGCGGATTCTGATCGTGACGCACTACTGGCACCCGCATCGCGGCGGGGTCGAGACCGTGGCTCGCGAACAGGCCCGCCGGCTCGTGCAGCGGGGACATCACGTGTCCGTGATCACGTCACGTCTGCCCGGCGATCCAGAACTGGTGCAGGATGACGGGTTTCCTGTCTACCGCGTGAGCGCGGTGAACCTGCTCGAGCGCCTGGGCATTCCGTATCCGCTATTCTCCCCCGGGCTCGTGTCCCTATTCGAGCGCCTCATGCCTGTCCACGACGTGGTGCTGATCCATGGCCATTCCTTCATGGGCTCGGCGCTCGGTGCGCTGATGGCGCGGCGCCACGACAGGCCGGCGGTTCTGCTGCAGCACAATCCCTATATCCAGTATCCCTTTCCCTGGAGTATTGTTGAGCGAGGCGCAGATCTACTCCAGGGTCGGTATACCGTACGCTCGGCTACAAGCGTTCTGGCGATTAGCGAATATACCGCTCGTTACGTGCGCGCGCTGGTGCCGGGCCGTACCATTCGCGTTGTGAGGAATGGTGTGTCAACCACGCGCTTTTCCCCCGTCAATTCCTCCGACGAGCAATTGGCCATCCGCGAGCGACTTGGCTTACCGAGCGACTGTTTTATCGTGTTCACGGTTCGTCGCCTGGTGTACAGGAACGGACTTGATACCCTGGTCGCCGCCTGCGCCGGGTTACGGAAACAGCGCGACCTCTTCGTCGTCATCGGCGGCGGCGGTCCTGAGCGGCGCTCGCTCGAACGCCGCATCCGGCGGGAAGGGCTGAGCAACGTGCGGCTGATCGGTCCGCTTCCCGACGAGCTGGTACCGGACTTCTATCGGGCCTCCGATGCCTTTGTCCTGCCCACGCGTACTGGAGAAGGTTTTGGCCTGGCCGTGCTGGAGGCCTTTGCCAGCGGGCTGCCCGTCATCGCCACCCGCGGCGGCGGGCAGGAAGAGATCGTCTGCGAGGGCCGGACGGGGCTCCTGGTGCCGGCAGCATCTCCTGGAGCACTGGCGGGAGCCATTGTGCGCTTGCAGAGCCAGCCCGAGCTCGCATACCGTATGGGGCGAGCAGGGCGGGCCACGGCGCTGGCGATGGACTGGGAGCGCTGCGTGGACGAGCTGGAGGGTATCCTGGCGGAGATGACCAAGGGAGGGTCGGTTCCGTCAGCCGCGCATCCGCGTCACGATGGCTCCGCTCGCCTCGCAAAAATCTGATTGAACAAGGATAGAGAAACACGAGCTATGCGGAAGATCCTCGTCACTGGCGTCGCGGGCTTCATCGGCAGTAACTTCGCGCAGTACCTGCTAGAGCGCTATCAGAACTATCAGGTCGTTGGCCTTGATGCCGTCACATATGCGGGCAATTTGCGCAATCTTTCGAGAGACGTCTGGGAAAGCCCGCGATTCATATTTGTCCACGGCAATATTAATGATCGCCAACTTATGGAGAACCTGATCGCCCAATGCGACTCGGTGGTTCACCTCGCTGCGGAAACGCACGTAGATAACTCAATCCACGACTACAACCTGGATGACTTTATCGATACGGACGTAAAAGGAGCACAGGTGCTTCTCGATACCATCCGTCAAATCAACGTTGAGCGATTTCTGCACATCTCTTCGTCTGAGGTATATGGAACTGCTGAAACCGTGCCTATGGATGAGAAACACCCGCTCAATCCTCGCAGCCCATATGCCGGCGCAAAGGTGGCGGCAGATCGTCTCGCGTATTCGTACTATGTCACGTTCGGTCTGCCAATTGCTATCATCCGGCCCTTCAACAACTACGGGCCACGACAGCACATTGAGAAGCTGGTTTCCCACGTAATTACCCAAGCATTACAGGATCGCCCTATCTCTATCCACGGGGACGGCCGGAGCGTAAGGGACTGGCTTTACGTGGAGGACCACTGTGCCGCATTGGATGCGGCGCTGCATGTTCCGATCGAGGATATCGCAGGTCAACCTATCAATGTTGGTTCGGATCGCGCGACCAGTGTACTGGATATAACGCATGTCATCCTCGACCAGTTGAACAAGCCTCATTCATTGATCGAGCACATGGTAGACCGTCCCGGGCAGGTTGACATGCACCACTCTGATTCGCAGTTAGCACAACAGCTCCTCGGCTGGTGCGCTACCACCGACCTGCACGAGGGCCTTGGGAAGACCATTGCCTGGTACAAAGAAAATACGGACTGTTGGAAGAGCCTGGAGCGCAAGCAGTTCGCCGTTCCCCAACAGTCCAAGTACACTTCCGTGTTACGCGGTGCGAGGCACAGGGGCCCCATTTCTGCCGGCGACGACTTTGCAGATACGACTGGACTTCGCACTGCCAAGTAAATTGAGGTAACGAAGGCGCTCATGAGCACGTTTGGCAATCTGGTGCATATGCAGGCGATCGAGGGGTTGGCCGAACTGCGTGATGTGGCACGCCGCTACGACGACGACCGGGGCCGACGCTACGCCGATATCTTCGGCGTGGTCACCGGCGACATCAACATCACCCACGCCT
Organism: Chloroflexota bacterium; assembly: GCA_036741355.1. Classification (GTDB taxonomy): domain Bacteria; phylum Chloroflexota; class Dehalococcoidia; order CAUJGQ01; family CAUJGQ01; genus JBBRGK01. Next base: position 33,000 of record DAINSK010000018.1, on the reverse strand, counting down.
ATCCGGGCATCATCACGGCCTGGCATGCGCACCAGCGCCAGTACGACGAATGGTTCGTCATCAAGGGAGCGCTCAAGGTAGGTCTGGCGGTGCCGAACGACGATGGGACCTACCGCGCCAGTTTTATCAGCCTCTCCGAGTACGATGGCAAGGTGCTGCGCATTCCGCCGGGCGTTTTACATGGATGGCGCAATCACACCAACGAGGAGGCCATCCTGATGTATCACATCTCCGAGAAGTACAACCCTGATGCGCCGGACGAGCTCCGCTACACGATTCAGGAAGTCGGGGCCGACTGGTCCACGCAGATAAGGTGATGGGTCTTGTCGCGGGTATGTGAGCGGCAAGAGCGAATGTGGGGAACGCGAGATGGTGCTGTTTGTTGTGCTGATCGTGCTGCTGCTGGCCTTGCTGGCGGCTGCCCTCCATCCGCTTGCCCTGCTGGTTGGCGCGCTGCCCGGCCACACGTCAGGCTGGCTCACGTCGATGAATACCGCGAAGTTGTTCATTACCGACGTGCTGGCCTGGGGGCTCCTGGTTTTGCTAGTCCTCATAGGAATCGCGATTATGGCGGAGCGCCGGGCGATGCGCAGGACGGCGAAGAGGGCCGAGGCAGAGGGTGAAGGAGCGAACGCCTGGGATGAGGGATATCGTGCCCCTGTACGAATGGCCGTTGTAATTACCGCCTATAACGAGGCGCAGGCGATCGCGAAGGTGGTGGCGGAGTTCAAGGCCCAGGACAGCGTCGTAGAAGTGATCGTCATCGACAACAATAGTCGCGACGACACGGCAGCGCTGGCAGCCGTCGCGGGAGCCCGGGTGGTTCGGGAAACCCGGCAGGGATATGGTTACGCCTGTATGCGCGGGCTCGTAGAGGGCCTGAACGTCCGCGAGGCGAACGTAGTGGTGCTCACCGAGGGCGACGGCACGTTTGCCGGAAAAGACCTGAGCAAGTTCCGCGCCTACATCGATCAGGCGGATATGGTGCTGGGTACGCGCGTGGTACCGCACCTGGTGGAGAACGGTTCGCAGATGGATCGCTTCTTTACCTGGGGCAACATTGCCGTGGGTACCCTGCTGCGGCTGAAGTTCTGGGACACAAAATTCCTCGGTGCAGCCAGGCTGAGCGATGTGGGCTGCACCTATCGTGCGATCCGCCGGGAAGCGTTGGAGCGCATTCTGCCCGACCTCGCTGTCGGCGGGAACCACTTCTCGCCGCACATGATCGTCGTGGCACTGAGGCAAGGGCTCTCGATCATCGAGATCCCGGTCACGTTCCGCCGGCGCATCGGCGAATCCAAGGGGGCGAGCCAGAGTTTGCTCAAGGGGCTGGAAGTGGGCCTGGTCATGATCTGGCATATCATGACCTATAGGCCCAAGGCTCCACCCAGGTCGATCCCATGAAGGTCCTCTTCTTGGCGACGCGGGATTGGCGCAACCCCGGCGCGGCCGGCGGCGATATCCAAATGTGGGAGTACGCGCGGTATCTGGCCGCACGGGCGCATACGGTCACGTTCCTAGCTAGCAGCTTCGTAGGCGCACCACGCGAAGAGCTGGTGGACAGTGTGCACGTGGTTCGCCTGGGGGGCGTGCTGTCGCTCTGGCTGCGTACGTTCCTGCATTACATGCTGCATTGCCGAGGTAAGTACGACATCATCGTTGCCGAAGGATTCGGCGGCGCTCGTATCCCGCGGCTGGTGCCGCTGTACGCAAAGGAACCCGTCGTCACTGAATGGCATCAAATTCACCGCGATCTGTTTGCCTCGCAGTACCCACGCCTATTCGTTCCGGTGCTGTGTTTATTCGAGCGGTCGGTCGCCTTCATCCACCGCAACACCCGGGTGCGCGCGGGTACCAAGGAATGGCAGGAAGCCTTTTCGACCATCGGCTTCAGGCGGGAAAACGTATTCCTTGTGCCGGTGAGCATCCGCGAGCAATGGCTCGCCGGTAGCGTGGAACGGGTATCTGCGCCGACGATCGTCTGGCTGGGCAAGTTTCGCCGCTACAAGTGTCCCGATCATGCGATCGCGGCTATGAAGGAAGTGGTAGCACAGGTCCCGGCGGCGCGGCTCATCCTCGCGGGCCGGCACGATGATAGGAAGTACGAGCAGCGGCTTCAGCGACTCTGTAATGAGCTCGGCATTGGCGGGAACGTTGAGTTCAGGTTCAACCTAACGGAAGACGAAAAGCTATCTCTGCTAAGGAGCTGTCGTGTCATGGTCCTTCCCTCCTCCGTCGAAGGGTTTGGTATCGTCGTGCTGGAGGCCAACGCCTGCGGAGTTCCGGTAATCGCCAGCAGCGGGGTTCCTGAAGGTGCTGTACAGCACGAGTACAACGGGCTCCGATACCCGTTTGGTGATATCGCTGCCCTCGCACGGAGTATCATCCGCCTGCTGCGGCATGACGAGCTGCATGCTCGACTCTCGACGAACAGCGTCGCCTTTGCCCGGCAGTTCAGTTGGCAGCAGGTGGGCGCGCAGTTCGAGGAGGCCCTCGGTTTGGCGCTGCACGCCGAGGAGAGTACAACTGTCTGACCGTCGATACAGCTAGCCTTCTCAGAGTTGTCGGTTGATATAGATACCTCTGTCTGCCGCACCTTTGACAATGAGGATCGCCTGGCCCTGTATCGACGTTGCGGAGACCGCGACGTCGATACAGGGCCAGGCGTTTGACCGGCACCCCGCTCAGGAAGGACCTGGTGCGACATGACTGTAAGGGAAAACTTCTACAATGCGGTCTGGGGTCTGGGTGTTCGTGTGCTGCACCTGGGTAAGCGCGCTGGTGTTTCCGGGCCGTTCGAGCACGCCTTAATGGTGGGAGCGAACCGGCTCATACCGCCGCCGGCTGAGGCAGTGGAGGTTAACATTCCCCTAGGCATGCGGATGTCGATCCCGCCCGGTTTCCCCCGCGCACGAAGCTACGCGGCCGGGCTGTACGAGCGAGAAGTAACGGAACTCATTCAAGAGATCATCCAGGAAGGTATGACCATCGTCGATCTGGGAGCCTTCTGCGGATACTATAGTCTTCTCGCTTCCCGGCTCACTGGCTCTTCTGGGCGGGTCTACGCGTTCGAACCCCACCCGGCAAACTACGCGTACCTCGTCAAGAATGCGATGGCCAACGGCTGCCATAACATCATCGCCGTGAACAAGGCCGTGTTCAGCAGCACGGGTACGAAGGCATTCGCCGTTCACAAGGAAGCAGATCACCACTGGTTGTCAACCGTTTCGGTGGATGGTGCTTCGGGCACGGTGCCAACCGTTAGTCTGGACGACTTCTTCTCGGAGCAAGGATGGCCGCCTGTAGACATCATGAAGCTGGACATTGAGGGTGGCGAAAAAGGCGCACTCGAGGGAATGCGTGAGCTCAGCCGCAGGAATCCGGGGCTGCGGCTGATCATGGAGTTTGATATCCATAATCTCAGTAGATCGGGCGTGGCTGTTGGAGGTCTAGCTGCCCTGCTGACAGAACTTGGCTTCCGCACCGGTTATGTCATTGAACAGCACCTCAGACCTTTTTCCATCGCTCAGTCGTTCCCTAAGAGTCACGCTACCTATGACCTGTTGCTCACGAAAGAATAGGGCAGGTAGAGCCGCACAGCGTTACCATCTCACCAACGATGCGGCAATCGAGAGACACATGGATGTGGTCATGAGAGAGGCGATTTATAACACTGCGTGGGGCCTAAGTATTAGGGCTCGCAATCAAATCAAGCGCCTGGGCATCTTAGGACCTCTTGAGCCAATTGCGTTGAAGTTGGTGCCGCTCCTGATTCGGCCGCCGTCGACGGATGTCGAAATCGCGCTACCCGGTGGCTTACGAATGATAGTACCGGCCGGGTATCCAGCAGCACGGAGCATCGTGGCGGGGCTATACGAACAGGATGTGACCCGCCTATTCAATGGACTCGTGCGTGAAGGGATGGGGGTGGCGGACCTAGGTGCCAATCTCGGCTACTACACGCTGCTTGCTTCGCGGATCGTCGGTGAATCGGGATATGTCTACGCATTTGAGCCAGATCCTACAGCCTATGCATATCTCAAGGGGAATATCGAGCTTAATGGCTGTTGCAATGTACTTGCTGTTAGACAGGCGATATCTGATACAAATGGGATGATGAACTTTATGCGTGACCCGCAGGGGGCAGAGGGCTTCCTGACACGGGAAGTGCGGGTGGAGAGGTCAATTGCTGTCGAGACGATCAGTCTCGACAGCTTTTTCGCCGGCCAGGGATGGCCTGCCATTAACGCGATCAAGATGGATGTCGAGGGTAGTGAACGGGCTGCCCTGATCGGGATGAGCGAGTTGCGGCGCCGGAATCCGGAGCTGAAGCTGATTATGGAGTTTAATCGGGGAGCTCTGCAGCGGGCCGGGGTTCCGCCCGGATCCCTTGCCACCATACTCGTCGAACTGGGGTTTCATCATGGTCAGATTATCGAGCAAGGTTTGAAGTCGTTTTCCGTTACGCATGCGTTTCCTCGGAGCCGTGCCACGCATAACCTGCTCCTCCAGCGGGATGCTCAGTAGTGACCGTGACAGGCCTCAGGAAAAGCTGGCTGTTTTGGACAGCACTGCTGCTGGCGGTAGCGATGCTGATCCTGATGCTCATTCCCGCCGAGCTCTGGCATCATCCGCCCAACGATGCGGTCTACCGCGGCTTCGACCGCGAGTTGGTCGTCCCCAGCCAGCAGAGTTACCCAGCACCCGAACAGGGTTTGGTGGATATCTCGCCAGGCTCTCTGAAGCTCACAGCGCTGCCCAACTCCCACCCCGCGGTTACTCTTCTGACCACGCCACTGAGAAGCTTCCGGGCGGTCATGGACGTGCGCGTATTGCAGAATCCGGAGGCGAGCGAACCTCTCCGCATCGGAATCTGGAGCGCTAGAACGAAGGCGGGACAGTTTCTGGTCTTCGGGCCAGGCAATGTCATCACCGAGGAAACGGTTCAGCAAGGCGGCGCGGCGCAGACCCTAGTTGGTGGTACCGTCACCAAGCACGAAGTTTTGGGCACTTACTCCCTTTCCCTGGCCTACCATCTGGAGATGGTTCTAGACAAAAATTCGGGGACGATTACGAGCCGTCTGACCAGAGAGGATATCTTGCCGACTGGTGGTGCCGTGCTACGGCTCGCGGGAGGGCCCGCCGACCCGCGGTACAGTGACGTGGTCAGCGAGCCGGTTCCTGTGGAAGCCGGCAAGACGTACAGCTTTGGCGGTTTGGTAGAATTGGCGTCTGGTTCAGACGCCTATAAGATTGCCGTCCAATGGTTGGACCAAGACCGCAATGTCCTGAGCATCGACAACGACTGGCATAGCGCCCAGGAATTGCACGGCCGAACCGGCAAGGAGTTCACGGCTACGGCTCCCCTCGGGGCAGCCTTCGCACGCCTCGATCTGGGCAGCGGTAACGAGACGCAGCTCCTCTTCGGTAACCTGTTTCTCAGGGAAGCAGACAGCTCGGCCAACCTGCTCGCCAATGGGGATTTCCACTCGGGAGCCCAGGGATGGATGCTGGCAAACCGGCCCTCTGAGGCGCCCCAGATCATAGCCGTGGCTCCCGTTTCCATCGAGACAACGGCAACAGCGGCTGATATCCCCGGGCTTTTCGACAGCCTCCGGCTATCCCTCACGGCCTCGGCCACTTCAACGGCGGGGAACAGCGCTGTCCAATTGCAGAACTACAGTCTCACGCTGCCCCATGAGCGATGGCAGGTAGCCAAGATTGATGACCCGCGGGCGACTGCCCTAGTCGGCGCGCTTCTCATCGCCGGGGCACTCCTGGGCAGTATCAGCGCCGTCACCTGGGTTCGCAAGCGAGCGCGGTCAGGAGCCGGTGCGGAGTACCGCGGCCGGACGCCAGCGGTACTCCGCAGGCCGATCACCATCGCTGTCCCGAGCTTGGGCCTGATCATCGCCGCCGGCGCAGTGATGATCGTTTTCCTCGTCCTCAACGGCCTCCTCTTCAACCTCGGCAGCCTGCCAGTCGACATGCTTGCGGCCAAGGTATGGTCCTATGTGGCCGCAACCTCCAACCCCATCGCTCTCTATCTCCGGCCGAATACGGTGAGTCTGGCGAAGGTCTGGGGAGGTGCTCCGTACCACGAGGCCGTTTTTCCTTACGGCTTCCCCATGGCGTACTATTTCGCCGCAATTGGCTGGATTTACCGGATATTTCTTAGCGGGCCCGGGGCCTTACAAGCGGATACCTACCAATTGGAATTCCTGATCAAGAGCTTCAACGTCCTGTTCAACCTCGCCGACGCGACGTTGATTTACCTGATCCTCCGGCAGCTTCGGACCAGCCGCGCCTGGAGCCTTGTGGCCGGCTGTCTGTTCCTGCTCAATCCGGCGGTCTGGTTCAGCACATCTGTCTGGGGCCAGAACCACGTGGTGAGCATTTTCTTCCTGCTGCTCGCCATCTGGCTGGCTGAGAAAAAACAACCGGTGTGGGCCTGGCTGGCCCTTGTGGCAACCGGTCTGACCAGGCCACAAATGCTGGTGCCCGCGTTCCTGCTCGGACTGGTCTTTCTGCGCAACTTCTCGTTCAAGCAGAACCTCCACGCCATCACCTGGAGCGTGATCATAACCTTCCTCGCGATGGCGCCCTTTGCGCTGGCCTACGGTCCCTCCATGCCACTAGACCTGTTGAGAAATGACCTGCAGGTCCAGGAGGCAGGGGGCAACGAACCCGAATTGACCACAGTCTCACTGGACACCTATTCCATCTGGCCACTCGCCGACCTTTTCGCCTCCGGAACGGCGGGTCTGGACCGATTTACCGAACGAAGCGCTACGCCCTTTATTGGACGGTTCAGCTATCAGCGGATTAGTCAGCTTCTTACGGCAGGAGTCGTGCTGGTTACGGCAGCTTTTGTGCTCTTTCATCGCAGGTCGAGTCACAGTCTAGATGATTATTTTCCGCTGCTGGCCGTAGGCACTGTAGGTTTTTTGATGTTCATGACAGGTTTGGCGGCGACACACTTTCTCCTTGGCCTACCGTTGTTGATCCTATGTAGGAGAGCGCTGGGAAGCATTGTGTACTGCTGGTGCGTCGGCATCTGGACGATGACCACGCTGGTGGCGATGTACGGTGGATTTGGCTTCAGCATTACGCCTGCCCTGGTCCCCGCGCTTGACGCCGGGCGCAATCCGGTGACCCGCTTCTTCATGGATCTCTTTTCTGCGGACTGGTTCATTAGCGTCGCCAGCTTCCAAAACATCGTGGTGCTGCTTTGCCTCGGCTTCGTGGCGATTCCTCGCATTCCCGCCAACTGGCTGTGGCGTATCGGCCTTCGACGGGAGGCACGGATCGGGTGAGCGGCGGAGATACGGCCGCGTCTATTGCGGCTCGGTTTCGCGGCACGGGGACAGCTCGGGTGGTGGGTGTGAGACTCTTACGTGGCTTTGTCTTCCTCAACATCTCGATACTCGTGGTGAACGCGGGCGCCTACGCCTATCAGTTGCTGGCCAGCCGCGGTCTGGGTGTCGCTGGTTATGGTCTGTGGAACTCCTTCCTCTCCTTCTACCTGATCGCCTATATTCCGGGCTGGACGGTCAACCTGGTCGTGGCGCGCCGGGTCGCCGAACTCTCCACTCAGAACGCAGGCACGGTGCGTGCATACGCCCAGACGATGACCCTCCGGGTCGGCTCTGTGCTGGTCGGCGCACTCGTCGTGCTGCTCGCGCTGTGCCCGGTGGCGCACCCGCTGGCGCGGTCGATCCCGCTTGCAGCGCTCATACTGGTTGTGGTTGCGACGATCACGAACCTAGCGCTGCCCCTTCCGCTGGGCGGGCTGCAGGGCCTGCAGGAGTTTGGGCAGCTCAGTTTCGTCATGGCGCTGCGAAGCGCCCTCGCCCTGATACTGGGCGGCCTGCTCGTGGTCCTCGGTGCGGGACTGCCGGGGGTGCTCGGCGGCCTCGTGTTGGGCAACCTCGGCGCCCTGCTCGTCGGCGCTGCGATGCTAGCGCGGCTCGTGGGCAGCGGCCGGCGGCCTATGGTGTCTGTCCCGAAGGCGCCCGCAGCTTCGGTGTCGGAAAACTATCTCACCGTCACGGCTACCTACGCCTTCGTTACGGTGATGCTCTACGTGGACACCCTCTTCGCCCAGCATTTCCTGGGTGCCGAAGAGGCGGGGCGTTACGCTGTGGTAGCTGTCGCGTCTCGCATCATCTTCTTCGCACCCTATGCGGTCATGACGATCGTAGTGCCGCGCGTCGCAGCGCACACTGCTGCCCGGCGCGATACACGGCCGCTGTTAGCCGGAGGGATCCTGCTGACCGTGGCCGCCACGCTGCCGTTCGTTGCCGCTTATGCCGTCGCACCGCGTCGGCTGCTACGCCTGTTCTTCGGGCCGGCCTACGCTTCATCCCCCGTGGCGGACCTGCTGCCTCGGTACGCGGTAGCCGTGGCGCTGCTCGCCCTCACGTTCTTTCTGGTCCACTACTTCATGGCCTGCCGGCGGCACACATATCTGGTGGCCTTGGCGGCCGGGCTGGTGGCGCTGGCGCTATGCCTGACGGTGAGCCACTCGCGGGCTTCCGACCTGGTACGCGCCATCTTGCTGGGTAACGCTGTTGCGGCGGGGTTACTCACCGGGCTGGCCGTAGCCACGAGCCTGCGACAGCCGCAGCCACGACTGCAACCCGAGGCCCGCGGGGTACCGGCGACGCCCTCGATCAGCAGCGAGAACTACGCACATATCAGCGGGAATCGGCACAATCAGCGGTAGACCTTCTCCGTCAGGTACGCCGCCAGCGCCGCCTCGATCGGCTGCAGCGCCGGCAGCCCCGCTGCTCGCAACCGTGTGCTCGTGAGCACGGAGTAGGCCGGCCGGCGTGCGGGTGCCGCGTACTCGCCCGAGCTCGTGGGCTGGAGGTCGGCTTGGACGCCGCATAGGCGGAAGGCGAGCGCGGCGAAATCGTGCCACGAGATAGCACCCTGGTTGGTGAGGTGATACACGCCATAGGCGTCCGTCGCGGCCAGCGCTGCCAGGGCCTCGGCAAGGTCGCGGGTGCTGGTGGGACCGAGCACCTGGTCGTTCACCACGTGCAGCGGCTTGCCCGCTCGCGCCAGCCGCAGCATCGTCTCGACGAAGTTGCCTCCTTTGCCCGATGCCCCGGCCACGCCGTACAGCCCGGAGCTGCGCACGATGTAGTGACGGGGATTGGCGAGCGCGATCAGGCGTTCTCCCGCGGCCTTGCTCGTTCCATAGGCGTTGATCGGCCCCGTCGGATCTTCTTCGATGTATGGCCGCCCGGTATCGCCGGAAAACACGTAGTCGGTGCTGATCCACATGACCGCCGCACCCGCTTCGGCTGCTGCGCGGGCGACTACCCAGGCGCCGTAGGCGTTCACCCGCAGCGCCTCGGCAGGCTCGCGCTCCACGTCGTCGACGCGATGGCTGGCGGCCAGGCTCAGAACCAGGTCCGGCCGGCGGGTGACGATCGCGTTGCGGACCGCATCGGGGTCGGTCACATCGCACTGGTCATGACCAAGGGCTGTGACTGACCCATCGGGCCACGTACGAAGAACGTCATATCCTAACTGGGACTGTGCACCGAGCAGCAGCGTGCGCACCGCGTTCCAAACCCTCCTGTGCATCGTCGTGCCGATCCATAACGGGTCGTGCGTCTGGTGCATGATGCACTGACTCGGAGTTTCTTCGCAACGTATAGTTGCCGTAGGTGGTGAGCGTCATTGAGGCAGTTCTTCGCGCCGGCACCCAACCTGGCCGGTCCACGTCTCGGGACAGCCCCGCAGCGTATCCACGCACGTCGCCAAGAGTACGGCTTCCGTGCCCTGGTCGTGGTTGCCATTGGCGCGATTCTCTGCCGCCGCTGGCAGCAGATGGGCGCTTACGTCACCGGCCCCGACCCGGGGAACTGGTTCGCCTACGGGCGGGGGCTGTTCGGCGGGCCTGGGAAATCCACCGGTGGTGTCTATCCGCCGCTGGTGCCGTTCCTACTCCACGGCGCGCAGTGGTTTTTCGATCCCATGAACGCGGCCAAACTCGTTGGCATCGGCTCGTTGGCCGCCGTCATGGCAGCGACCCTCTTCGTGGCGCTGCACGGCATGAACAGGTGGCTTGCCCTGGCCGTCGCGCTGGGCGTGGGTCTGTCGGCCGAGGTAACGGAGACACTGGCCTTCGGTGGATACCCGCAGAACTACGGCTTTGCCTTCTTACTGGTCGCCGCAGCCGGGTTCGCCGGCTATCTACAGACGTTCTCGCGCCGCTGGCTGGTACTCGGCGGTAGTGCGCTGGCCGGTGCGGCGCTCAGCCACCACGTCTACTATCTGCTCGCCTGCCTCGTCGTTGCCCTCATCTGGCTCATATGGTTGGCGGCCCTGCCCGGGAAGCGCTGTGCGGTACGCGCTACCGTATCAGTTATAGTCGCATCGGTGCCGAGCCTCCTGTTCTTCCTGCCTACGTTCCTGGCGCTGTGGCACGACGGGTACGGTGCGCCGCTCGGGGCAAGCGGGATGGACGCGCAGACGGCCCTGCGGCAGGCAATCATTGATGCCCGCTGGCTGTGGATTCCTACGATTGCTACCGGCAGCGTCTACATCGCCTTCACCTTCCGGCCTCGACGTCCGCAGACTTGGGCAGTGGCGGCTGCTCTCCTCCTGGCGACGGTGCTCTTCTTCCCGGCGACGGGGGAGATTCGCCTCATCCCGCCGCTGATCGCGGGCGCCCTGCTGAGCAGCGGCCTGGCGCTGGAGGACCTGCGCAAACGCAGCCACCATTCGATCTGGGCCGGAACAGCGTTTACGGCCGCGGCCGTCTTCGTTATCCTGCTCTACCCACTGTCCGACGCGAACGCCGCGAAGCAATATCAGTATTACCGCGTAGCCGATCGATCGCTGCTGGATGCCACGGCCTGGGTGGCCGCGCACGCCGACCAGCACCGGTTTGTCGTGCGGGAGGATGGCCGTGGCTGGCCGGTGGGCTGGTGGTTCGAGGGACTGACCCGTGCTTCTATCGTCGTGGGCAGCGAGCCGCGCTGGTTGGCGTTTCCGCGGGAGCGAAGCAACAGCGCGCTCGCCGGCCGCTTCTTCGACCAACAGCTCAGCGTAGCCGACCTCCGAGCCCTGGCAGTGGCGACGAATGTGCGCTACCTCGTTTTCCGCAAGGACTGGTCCGCATGGCCCCAATGGACGGCGAAGTTCATCCCGCCGTTTTCGGCCGTGTATGACGATGGGGAGTTCACGGTCGTTGACCTTCGTGCTGACTAGATTACGCCCGGTGTGGGGAGACCACGCTCAGGGCACCCTCTGGCTCGCCCTTGCGGTGGCAGAGAGTCTTCTCCTCGGTCTGCTGCTGCTGGTTATCGGGCCTCCTGCGTTGGCTCAGGCTGCGGGTCATTGAGCCAATAACGTGTCGCAAAGAGCAAATCAGTAACCAAAACGTAACCGACACAAGGCACAGCCGCAGCAGTGTTGCTAGTAAACTATCCTCAGTTTCCGTTCAAATCGAACGCGCTACGTCGGCATAGCGGTGGCGACGGCAGTGTAAAGATGCCTGCTAATAGCAGGCATGAAGACGGGTAGCGAGACGCAATGGTCACGGTTTCTGGCTTTGGCGCCTCGTCTTTCCGGCGTTCGATGTTGGTCACCGTGCCCGGTTTTCGCTGGCTGTGCTGTGCCCATCTCATATCCCAGTTTGGCGACGGCCTGTACACCATCGCGTTGCCATGGTTAGTGTACCTGCATACCGGCTCCGGCATCGCGACAACGGCAACGCTCGCGGCCGGCGCCTTTTCTTTTTTTGTCGTTGGCCCCATCGCCGGCGTGTTTGTAGACCGCTGGGACAGACGAGCGACGCTGGTGGCCTCGGATTTGCTGAGGGCGCTCACGCTCTTGGTATTTGCCGTCGTGCTGCTGTTCGGATTCAACCTGGCGGCGATTCTGGCAGTTGCGGTCTTGTTGCCCGCATTCGGCCGTTTCTTCGTACCCGCCCAGAGGGCCTCGGTTCCAGGGCTTGTACCGGCTGAGAAGCTTGTCTCAGCCAACGCGCAGATACAGAGCGCGGGTAACGCGGCGTATATCGCCGGTCCCGCTGCCGCGGGTGTGCTGATTGTTTCGCTGGGGGGCGTGCCGCTGTTGCTGCTCGACGGCTTGACGTTTGTCGCGTCGGCAATGCTGCTCCGGCTCGTCGCCTTCCCGCCGCGCGGAGCGGTTCACCGTTCTTCGAGGAGCGTGCGCCGTGAACTTGGCGAGGGCCTGCGCATCTCCTGGAACGTCCCGGCGTTGCGCGGCTCGTGCCTGCTCGCCATGTTCGGAACGGTCTGCTTTGCCCCCGTGCCGGCAGTCGTACCGCTCTGGGTGGGCCAAGGCGGCGCAAATGCCTTCGGCGCTCTCATGTCGGCCTTTTTTATCGGGGCGCTGCTGAGCAGTTTGATCGTCGCGCGCGCCGGCAGCAGGCTCTCCATACGCTTTCTGATCGTCTACAGCTTGCTGGCGATGGGGTTTTCGATCGTCGCGTTTGGCAGATTTCACGAGTTCGTGCCGGGCGCGGTCGCGCTGGCATCGCTCGGAGCGTTCATGACCACCTACAATGTGGGAGTCATGACGCTGTTGCAGCGCCTGTCACCGGCTGGAGCCACCGGGCGTGTATTTGCGGTGAACGAAACGTTCTCCTGGTCGTTGCGCCCATTCGCGGTATTGCTCGCTGGAGTGATCGCCGACCGGGCGGGCGTACACCCGCTGCTGGTGGCACTCGGTTTGGGGATGATTGCTCTCGGCGCAATCGCATTCGGCGGTCGCTGGTTAAGGGACGACGCGCCGGTTTCGATAGTAACTGCCACGGAGGTTGCCTAGCAGCTCTAGCTGCAAGAGGTTGGCGGAACTGGTCATTCTCAAAGGGTGCTGTAACACCCGAAGAGGAAGGAGACCAGGATGATGTTCGGTCTAGATTAACCGGTGAGTACGGGCAAACCTTCGCGACAGCGCGACGATCTACCTACAACGTGAGGTAGAGAACGCACAGCGACCACACACGCAGTTCCGCCAACCTCTTGCAGCTAGAGCTTCCGTTTTGGTCCTCCATTACCTGTTAATTTCGGCGTTCGGCCGCGGCGCGGCGCCCCGGGACACACTGCCCAACCAACTGGCCGGTACGCTCCCGCTGCTCCCAGAGCCTGGACCAGATCCGTTCGAACACGGAAACCACCGCCGGGTCGAACTGCGTGCCCGAACAGCGGAGCACCTCCGCGAGCGCGGCCTCGGGCGGTGCCGCAGGTCGGTACGGCCGGTCGCTGGTGATCGCGTCGAACGCGTCGGCCACGGCGAAGATACGCGCACCGAGCGGAATCGCCTCACCTTTGAGCCGATTCGGATAGCCATTGCCGTCGAAACGCTCGTGGTGCGCGCGGACGAGCGCCGCTGCCGGACGCAAGAATTCGACGTCCCGGAGGATGCCGAAGCCGATCTCACAATGGCGGCGCATCTCCGACCATTCCACCTCGTCGAGCGCACCGGGTTTGCGAAGTACGGCGTCCGCGACCCCGATCTTGCCGACGTCGTGCAGCAGAGCACCTCGCGTAATCGCTTCCCACTCCGGGGAACCAGCAAGGATGCCCAACTCCTGGGCTATCGCCTGGCTGTAGGCAGAAACACGAAGTGAGTGACCCTGAACTTCGTTGTCTCGCGCATCCAGGGCGCAGACAAGGGCTTCCAAAGTGCCCTGGTAGGCGGCGCCAACTGCCTTGTTCGCCATCTGTAGCCGGTCGGTGAGACCGGTCAAATCTGCATTCTTCGCACGCAGATCCTCGACGCTGCGTTTGGCGTGAGTGACGTATTGACGCCACGACAGCTGCATTGCGATGACGGGCAACGCCATGACGGCAAGCTCGTACGGACCGATGTCACGGTACGCCACGGCCACGCCGGCGGCGACAGGCCCGAGAAACAGGGTCTGCGGCGCGGCCCAGCGGAACCGCTCGGCCCACACCTTCAGAGGGTTGATACGTTCCTGGAGCGACATTACCAAGCACATCGGCGCGACGTTGGTAGCGTGTAATGCCGCCGCGGCAACCAGGCCGTAGCTGAACAGCAGCACGGGTTGTGCACCCGTGTGTCGCGCCAAAGGTGCAGCGGCCACTGCCGCGGCCAGACCGGCCAGCATGAAGACGCCCGCATTGAAGCAGCTCTTGTACATTGGGCGGCGTGACCGGCAATCCGAACCGAGGCTTGCCGCGAGGGCGGAAAGGACGCCTCCAGCCGGGCCGGCGAGGTATGACGCGATGATCACCGGGATCAGGCTCAGGGAGACCCAGTGGCCGTCGCCTTCCAGGCGCAGAACCCCGAACGCGAATGAGGCCGCGATCCAGACCAGCAGCAGGTACTCGGGATGAGCCAGTACCGAACGTACCGACACGGCGAGCACGATCGCTCCAGCGACAAAGACTGCACCAAACAGGATTTTGCGCAGCAATGGACGCCAGGCCACCGATTCGCGGAAGGGATCAACGGAAGGACCTTCCGAATCGAGTGCTAGTCTGGAGGCCGCCATCGACTGACGCGTGAGTGTCACTGGCGCGGTACCCTTCCGGGAACTAAGATCAGTTTCGCTAGTATGAGCATCGTCCGCAGCGTGGTCAGTTTGAGGCTTAGCCGCAAAGTGGAACGTAATCGCAACCCGCCCGTCGTGTAATGGCGGAGAAGCGACCGGCACCTGAACGCCATTCTTGGTTTAAGAGAGCATTTCGAACAACAAGGACAGGAACATGGAGTACCGCAATTTCGGACGCACAGGCGTCAAGGTCTCGCCCATCTGCCTGGGAGCGATGATGTTCGGCGGCAGGACGGCGCCCGAGGACTCGTACGCGATTATCGACAAGGCGATCGACCAGGGGATCAACTTCATCGACACCGCCAACCGCTACAGCCTCGGCCGCAGCGAAGAAGTAGTGGGTGAGGCGATCAAGCGCCGCGGCCGCCGCGACAGTCTCGTCCTGGCGACGAAGGTCCACGGCCAGATGGACGCCGAGGACCCGAACGCGCAGGGCAACTCGCGCCGCCACATCATCCAGCAGTGCGAGGCGTCTTTGCGGCGTCTGCAAACCGATTGGATCGACCTCTACCAGATCCACCGTCCGCAGTCCGACATCCCGATCGACGAGACGTTGCGCGCCATGGACGACCTGATCCGCGATGGCAAAGTGCGCTACATCGGCAGCAGCACCTTCGGCGCCTGGCAGTTGGTGGAGTCGGTGTACGTCGCGAAGGGTTTGGGGCTCAATCGATTCATTTGTGAGCAGCCGCCGTACAACCTGCTCGACCGCCGCATCGAGCGTGAGCTGGTGCCGATGGCGCAAACATACGGCTTTGCGATCATCCCGTGGAGCCCCTTGGGAGGCGGTTTACTGACGGGCAAGTACCAGCGCGGTCAACCGCTGCCGGAAGGGGCGCGCTTTTCCGACCAGGGACGGCCGGGAGCGAGCCGCCGGCTAAACGACCAAGTTTATGACGTGGTCGAGGGACTGCAGCCTCTAGCCCGGGAAAAAGACTGCACGCTCTCGCAGTTCGCGCTCGCATGGGTAATGCAGCAGCCGGGTGTCACCAGCGCGATAATCGGACCGCGAACGATGGGGCAATTCGACGACAACATCGGCGCTCAGAACGTGAGCTTCTCCGACGAAGAGCTCAAACAGATCGACCGCGTTATCCGCCGCGGCG
The DNA here is from genome assembly GCA_036741355.1 of Chloroflexota bacterium. Taxonomy (GTDB): domain Bacteria; phylum Chloroflexota; class Dehalococcoidia; order CAUJGQ01; family CAUJGQ01; genus JBBRGK01. Next base: position 17,325 of record DAINSK010000018.1, on the reverse strand, counting down.
CCAGCGTCGCCCCGTTTTACGAGGCAGACTTCGGACCACACCAGTACCGGGTCTAACGAACACATTGAAAACTCCCGCTGTCCGATCGGACAGCGGGAGTTTTATTTTCGACTAACCGCGGAAAGCGATTACCAGCGGCGTCCGCCGCCGCCGCCCTGGCGCCCACCACCGTAGGACGACTCAGAGCCCGACTGGCTGCGGAAGCAATCCGAGCAGTACACCGGCTTGTCGCCACGGGGCTCGAACGGCACCCGAGCCTCTTTGCCGCAGGTCGCGCACGTCGCCGAGAACATCTCTCGGGCGCCGCCGCCGTAGCTGCTGCCTCCGCTGTACCCGTCGCGTTGCTGGCGTCGCGTGGCGCGACATTCCGGGCAACGACGCGGGTCGTTGGAGAAGCCCTTCTGGGCATGGAACTCTTGTTCACCACTGGTGAACGTGAACGGGGCGCCGCAATCGGCGCAGGTTAGGGTTTTGTCAGCGAAACTCATTCGATGACCCTCCATTTGTTATTGGCAACAATCCGGTCATCGAACGTTCGGGGAGGCGTCGGGGACACCCGCGAAGAGCACGAGGAGGGAGTGGCTACCAAAAAGAGTATACCACATTGTGGCCGTCTTCGCATATCAATCTGCAACGACGCCGGCGGGTGCCACCAGGTCACCGGATAATGTCCCAATACGACTTGACAGCGGGCGTAGACTATTTTGCGACGCCGGCAGTGAGTCGCCCGCGCTTCATTTTCGGGGAGTGGTGGCACTAATGAGCATCCTGGATTCAATCATGGGTATGTTCGGCAAGAAGCGAGCGATCGACGCCAACGTCGCCGCCAACCGCGCCCGGCAGGCAAACCTGCACGGCCAAGGGGCGCATCAATCCGCCGAATATGAGGCGAACACCCGGCAAAAGATGGAGGAGGAACTCGACCAGCAGCGGGTAGACAGAGCCAAACCACCCACCGGGTAGCCCGTCCGGCTCAGTACCGTTCGAATGTGCGGCGAACGCCGGGCGCTACTGCTCCCTACGCTGTAACGCGCTGTCCGTCATGCCCACCCGAGACTTTACATCGCTGGGCGAGCGGGTGGCGGTACGGGCGATCGCAAGGAACCCCCGCTCCACCAGGTCGACAAGGGCGCGCATGTAGGCGCTACCGACGCCGGTCAGCTCCGCGTCAAGTTGCTCCTGCGGTGGCGCCGAACCCGGCTGCCAGAGGTTGGTGACTGCCGCTTGCGCCCCACTCAGTTCCAGGGTCCGCACAAAGATCAACGGTACTGCGCCGGCCGAGTCCAGTTCTGTGGCCGTCAGCACGCACGTGTAACTGATGTTGCCGTCCGTCGCCACCTCGTGGGAGATTTCAACCGCTATGTCATACCCCTTGTAGGCTGACGGTGCCGGCGTATCGCTTTGTGTGGTCATGGATTTGGTTGCCTCTTTACGAGCCGGTGGAAGATCCGGAGACCGCGGTGAGCAGGCGGTTCACCTGTTCCTGCGCGTTTGCCAGTAGGCGACGTAGCTCCTGCTGCGACTCATTTGCTGCCCCGAGCTGCTCGCGTAATACCGCGTTATAGGCCTCGATCTGCCCCTGCTGACGGCGAAGCTCGTCGACGAGATCGGTGAACGTTCTCACTCCTCAGAGTAACGAGTTGTTCCTGATCTTGCTGGCGAATCCGTTCGACGTCCAACGCAAACGAGGGCACCTCCGGTACGGCGACGCGGATACGTCCGCCGGCGTCGCGATGCGCGGAAAGCTGTCCCACCCGTATGCGCCGTCTGACCGTATCGACGCTGACGCCGAGCGCGATGGCGGCCTGTTCGAGCGTAACGTCAGGCATCCCCGCCTCTCCTTCACCGTCATTATCATTCCATGAATTTGCCTGCTGATACAATGCACATGCATGGAACATACAGTGGAATGGGCATACAATGTGGGAGGCCGGTCGCACATGCTACGACGGTATCGCCCTCGACTGGGCCGATTCGGCCAGCAGCCGCAACGTACTGACCTGAAACGCGAAAGGTGTAATTGATGGCGCTTAAACTCAAATGCTGTCCGCGCTGCACGGGCAACTCGATCTTTCGCGAGGCGGATGCCGACGGTGCGGGCTGGTACTGCCTCAGTTGCGGCTGGCGTGAGACGGCGGTCGCCTCCCCAACGCTCGAATTGGGCGCGCGGCCCAGCCACGCCGGCTGGAGGCTCTAGGCGTGAGCGACGAGGAAATCGCATCCACGCCGCTGGCGCTGCCCGTCCTCGGTCTCTCCGATGGGGGCGAGCGTGCCAAAGGGCTGGAAAAGCTCCTGCGAAAGCTCACCGGAGTGGTCAAAGCCTACGTCAGCCCGCACACCGGGTTGGCCTACGTTGACTACGATCCGGCCGTGCTCACGGAAGATCAGATTGTCGGAGCGATATCCGGCGCCGGCTACAGCCTCGACGAAGCCGGCCGCCGCTTCGCCTGGAGGCGCCACTAACCCCCACGATACTCGGGTCTGCATGACTCAACAGTCACCATTCCATGTGTTCAGCAACCCGCCGTTAGGACGCTTGTATGTCGTACCCAGCACTGTCCCCGACGCTACCCGTCGTCACCCACGAAATAGCCTCATTACCGGCCGATCTTCCGACCGGCCATTATGCTGAGCTCAAGCGGCTCGTGAAAGAGGCGGGGCTGCTCGAGCCGCAGCCGCTGTACTACAGTCTGAAAATCGCTTTCACGGTCAGCCTTGCGATCCCCGGCATCGTGGTGCTGCTCATGACCCACAATCTTGCACTTCAACTACTCGATGCCTTGTATCTGGCGTTCGTATTCGCCCAGGTCTCGTTCATCGGGCACGACGTGGGGCACCGCCAGGTGCTGCGCTCCGGACCGGCCTGCACGGTCCTGGAATTGATCTGCGGCAACCTCCTCGTCGGCGTCAGCTCTAGCTGGTGGATGACCAAACACAACCAGCACCATAGCCACCCCAACCGCACCGACTTCGACCCCGACGTCATGTTGCCGGTGATTGCCTTTTCGCTCCGGCGCGCCCGCGGCATGAACTGGGCTCAGCGCCTGATGGTGCGAAATCAGCATGTTCTGTATCCCTTCCTGACGTTGCTGGAATGCGTAGTCCTGCGCGTCTCGAGCGTCCAATTCCTGGTGATGGGTCGAGGGCGCAGGTGGTTGTTAGAGCTTGCGCTGATGGCGTTCCACCTCGGCCTCTACGCCTGGCTCATATTCCACCAGCTCGGCGTCAATCCGGGCATCGCTTTTGTGGTCGTGCATCAAATGGCGTTCGGCTTCTACATGGGGTCGGTATTCGCGCCCAACCACAAGGGGATGCTGGTGATCGAGGACGACCGCAACTTCGACTTCCTGCTGGAACAGGTCCTGACGTCTCGCAACGTCAGCCCAAGCCCGATCGCGGACTTCGTCTACGGCGGGCTCAACTACCAGATCGAGCACCACCTCTTTCCCAGCATGGCGAGAAACCAGTTGGGCAAAGCGCAGGTGCTAGTACGCCGGTTCTGCGACGAACGGTCGATCCCCTACCATCAGACCGGGGTGCTCAGATCCTATCGCGAGATCTTTTCATCTCTGCGTTCGGTCGGCGTGTCGCTGGTCGCTGAGCGGAAGGCGGCCGCGTAGACGCAGCCTGACGACCAACCCAGCCGCTGTGTGCCGGACTCTTTCGCGAGCACCTTAAAAGAAAGGCCCGGCATAACGCCGTATACTGCGACCAGTGCGCCGGCACGACCACATCTGCCGGGAAACGGGCACCGAGGTAGGCGAGATGGTGGTAACACTCGACTGGCTTGGCGTCGCGACTTTTCGTTTGACCATTGACGACCTGGTGTTGTTCCTCGATGCCTACATGGACCGCGTCCCGACCGCGCCGCCGGTCGGACTTACGACCGACGAGGTGCAACGAGCCGACTTCATCCTCGTCGGCCACTCACACTTCGACCATCTCTGGGGCGCCGAGCGGATCGCCCGTAACACCGGCGCCACGATCATCGGCTCACACGAGAGTGTGCGGTTGATGGTGGACGAAGAGGTGCCCGAGCGGCAGCTCATTGCGGTGGCCGGCGGTGAGCGCGTACAGCTTTCGGATACCGTCAGCGTGCGTGTCTTTCCGAGCTAGCACTCCTGCATCTGGACGAACGCCGGCCGCACCGCGGACGAGGTCTGCCTCGGCGACCGCGGTTTGACGTTGCAACAGCGGCAGGCGAACCTGGCCGGCCGCGCGGGCCGGACGGCCGCGGCCGATCGACCCGGAATGGAAGCGGTCCGAGCGCACCGGGCGGCCAACAAACAGCGTCCACGCGGAGAGGGCGGCGCCTTCGCCTACCTGATCGAAACGCCGGAGGGCAGCATCCTCTGGAAAGATACCTCGGGTCACTGGACAGGGATCATGCACGACCTGCGCCCGGACGTCGCGCTGCTGGCGGCCGCCGGTCGCGGCAACATAGACGGCGAGCCCATCCAGGGCGCCCTCGCGGACTTCGTCGCGCGCGAGGTGGACTTGCTACGGCCGCGCCGTGTCGTCCTCTCGCACCACGACGACTGGATGCCGCCGACGACACGCCCAACCGACGTCACGCCGATCCGCGAGGAGCTTGCCCGCCAGTCGCCCGGCGTCGAGTTCGTGGAAATGGGCTACCTGGAGGCCTACCCGATCCTCGCCGGCATTCGCTAGGCCCAAGCCGTTTCAGTGTCCCGCCGCTCCGGTCCGCCGTATACTGCGGCGGGGCGGCGCGCGACGGCGGGTCAAGCAGGAGGGCGACCGTGGCGGGAAGGCTGGACGGCAAGGTTGCGGTGATCACTGGCGCCGGCAGCGGTATCGGGCGCGCCTGCGCGGTCCGCTTCGCCCAGGAAGGAGCGGCGGTCTGCGTCGCCGACCTTAAATTGGAAGGCGCGGCGGAGACAGCGCACGGCATCGAGGCCGCCGGCGGCAAGGCGATCGCCGTGGAACTCGACACCAGCGACGAGGCGGCCAACCACGCGATGGTGAAACGCTGCGTCGAGGCGTTCGGCGGCGTGGACGCGGCGGTCGCGGCCGCCGGCATCGGCACAGCGCGGCCGGCGAGCGAGCAGGGTACACCAGGCTACACCGCCCTGACCGTTCCCATGGAGCAGTTCCGCCGGGTGATGGACGTCAACCTCTACGGCGTGCTCTTCACCAACCGCGCGGTGGCGAGCTGGATGGTTAACAACGGTCGCCGCGGAAGTATCGTCAACATCGCCTCGATCGCCGCCCGCTACCCGCTTCCCGGCGGCGCCTACAGTATCAGTAAAGCAGGCGTCTGGATGCTGACCAAGGTCATGGCGGTTGAGCTTGCGCAGGCGGGCATCCGCGTCAACGCCATCGGCCCGGGCTGGATCGAAACGCCGATGACCGCCGCTCTCCGCGACGATGAGGCGCGGCTGCGCTGGGCGCTGAGCCTCGCGCCGATGGGCCGCATGGGCCAACCGGAGGAGATCGCATCGACCGCACTCTTCCTCGTCTCCGACGACTCGTCATACTTCACCGGCGAGCTTCTGCATCCGTCCGGTGGCTTCTTTCTTGGGTAGTGCGAGTGACGCACATACCCAGGTCACAGCAAACCACGCTGCCACCCGCCACGAATACGCCGGCAACGGTTACATCCGCGAGTTCCTAAATATTGGAGGAGCAACATGAAGTACCTGCGCATTTACGCCGGGCCGGACGGCGAATCACACTTCGAGGACGTGGACGTAGCGGTGGGGCCGAGCGGAAGCTCGTCCGACGTGTCCGAGATGATCGCGACCAAGGGCGTGATCTTCCGTCGCAGCGCCCACGATCAGTTCGTCGACTGGCATCACGCGCCTCGGCGACAGTTCGTAGTCACGCTCTCGGGCGAGGCCGAGGTCGAAGCGAGCGACGGCGAGGTACGGCGCATCGTGCCGGGCACGGTGATGCTGGCCGACGACCTGACGGGCAAGGGCCATATTACTCGCGGCGTTGGCACGCAGGAGCGGTTGTCGCTCTTCATACCGCTAGCGGACTGATAGCACCAATCAGCCGCCGGTCACCGCCTCAGACGCGGGTGCGAAGGCATCATAGCGTGCCGCCGCAAGCTCCGCCGCGAGATCGATATCTTCGTCGAGTATATAGCGCCGGCCGGCAAGGTCCCCCGCCACAGCCCGCGCCCGCGCGAGATAGTCATCTCGGTCACGGTAGCGCTCGGCGACCGACCGACGCGGGTCGCCGGTGCGCTTGCGCTCTTGCGGCGTCGACGGGAACGGCAGTGTAGAGCCCTGCATATTGATGATCTGGCCCGCCCCACCCGTCGCCGGGTCGCGGGGGTTCCAGCCCGTGTAGGTAGCCACCGGCTCGGCAACGGCGGGCATGCGAATACCGCCGGACTCGTTGCCGTCGTCATCTACGGCCGAAACCAGGTTTGGATACGGCTCTCCAAGCGCCGCGGGAAAGCGGCCAACGCCGTGTTCGGCGTCGGGTCCGAGATCGATACGCCGGGCAGCCGGCAGCTTTTCGGAATCTGGAACGGTAACGCCGGGGATGTCCCGGAACCGCGCCAGCGCTTCGCCACCCGGCACGGCCGTTCCGTCGGCAATGCGGGGGAAGCTGCTAGGCGGCGGCTCAACGCCGTCACTGGCCCAGCGGTCCAGGTTGACGAGAGCGGCGCGAATCAACGGCACATAATCGACGACGTTAAAACTGAGCAGACCGCGGGAACCGTCGACGGCGCTCATCGACGTCAGCGGTAGCGCTCCCGGCCCGTGCTGCGTGCCGGCGAACAGGTAGATCCGCTCATCCGACGACGGCTCAACGTCATGGCCGCCGGTCATGTCGGTGTGAATGAGTGAACCATCTCCCCGCCAGTATTCCGCCGAGGTGTTGGTCGATACAACGCGCGCCATGCCGCCGATCTCGCGTTGTCGGTGGAAAAGACCGTCGATGTGTCCCGCCTTCGGGTCCGTCTGATCGTCGCCGGTGAAGGGCGGCAGGTGACCGAAGCTCCGCGTCGCCTGGACCGACGGTTGCGCAAAACGGTGGTTGAACTCACCGCGCCGTGATCCGGCGACATGGGGAAGCACGCCGTCGAAGACCTGCCGGCCGGCTTCGTCGAGATTCAGCCCCAGATGAAGAAAGTGTCGCAAGAAGCGCCCGCTTTGCGACATGCCGAACGCATAGGCGCGGTCGATGCGGCCCGCACACGGGTTGCCCGCGGCGCTATCGCTGTAGCGCAGGAACGACGACGTGTCGCGAATGGCCAGCAAGCCCGTCCCCACCACAGGACATTCCCGCGTGCGGTAAACGACCTCATAAACCTTCCCGGCCTCGAAGCCGCCTTCCAACCATATCCGGGTCGGGTCGGAGACCGGGCGGCCCTCCACGTCCTTCGCGAAGCGCCAGCGACCGCGCGGAATCACCGTGCTCGGACCATCCCTCCAATCGCGAACGGTGAGCTCGGCGTGAGGATCATTGAGGTCCGCCGCCGGATACGGTGTGTGGATACGGTCGGCGAGCAGGGCGTCCGGAACGGGACGCACGGGTTGAATCTGGACGACCAGCCGCCCTTCGATTGGGCGGCCATCCTGCTGGGCACGCGGCGCCCGTAGCCCCATCAGCGCCGGGCCTGGCGGGACGTCCCATTGCCAGCCACACCATGCGACCGTCCAACCATGGCGCATCAGGAATCCGTCTCCCGGCGGAATGTTTTCGGTCGGCACGGATTCGGGCGCCGCGTGGTTGAAGATTCGGGGTACCAGCTTGCGACCGCGGTTGACGACTTCAAATAAGAGCCGGCGGTTGCCCCGCGCCGGATCTGCCGGCTGCAGCATGCAGAAGTCCGCGCTGAACCGCACCCGGCCGTCTACATCCCGCTGGACGAGTTCCAGGTCTACGATTGGGACGTTATGCGCTTGCTCGGGATCTACAGCGAAGCTCACGGTACCGTCGAGCCGCTCGTAGGCGCCGCTCTGGCCGAAGTCGACGCCGCCCTCGTACGACCGGCGTGAGTTGATGTGTAGTGATACCACCGACACTGTGCAATCTCCAGTCCACGACCAGACGTCCCACCGTTGGAAACGGCTCGCAATCAGCCCGCCTGCTACGCGCCGACTTCCACAAGGAATGCGTCAAGCACGCGGTTGAACTCATCGGGCCGCTCGAAGTAGACCGAATGTCCGGCGTCGGCGACCATCTGCAGGCGCGCGCCGGGAATGAGCCGCTGGGCCGCGCGGATGACGTTTGGCGGAATCAGCATGTCGACGTCACCCTCGATGAACAGGACCGGCACGTTCATCGCCTTCGCCTGCTCTTCAGAGACGCTGAGGCGGTTCATCGGAGTGCCGCTGCCGAGCGCCTGCTCGCGCGGGGGATTGAGCCCGAAGATCTGGTCGTAGAGGAACGAGCCGTTCGGGTCACGCTCACGATAGCCAGGGCTGAGGGCGCCCCCGAGAATCGGCAGACTGCCACGCTGCTCGTGTGCCTTTGCGCGCTCGGCGTCGATTTCCGGCGCGGTGAGTCCGCCGGCCGTATCGGCCATCACCAACGCCCGCACCCGCTCCGGATGGGTGACTGTGTAGCCCAGGCATGTCCAGCCGCCCATCGACTGGGCGACCAGGCGCACGTCGGGCAACTGCAGGTGATCGATTAGAACTGCAAGATCCTCATCGAAACGCGGGCGCTGATCCACCGGTCGCGAATCCAGTGACCGCCCAAAGCCGCGGTGGTCGAATGTAATGCAGGTGTAGCGGTCGCGGAAGAAAGGAACCTGCTGGTACCAGGCGAGATGGTTGCCGCCCGCGCCGTGGGCGAACACAATCGCCGGTCCAGAGCCGTGCGTTTCGTAGTACAGTTCGACCCCGCTGGTCTTAAACACCGGCATGTGGCGCCTCCTCAGTCACGATTAATTGATGCGATTCTCTGTACGACCGTCCGCGCCACTAGAGGGTCCCGGCCACGCGGGCCATTGCGGGAATGACCTCATCGGTCATGAGCAGAAACGACTGGTGGCTGAGCGGCGCACACAGGAGGTAGTCGAGCCCAATCTCTTCGCGAAGACGCACCAGTTGGTCCACCACGCGCTTGGGGCTGCCGTGGATGATTACTTCGTTCACGTAGCGGTCGATCGGATCGATAGCTTCACCGGTCGACGACGGACGGTTGGTTTTGACGTAGGACGTCACCGTCCACTGGGCGCCCCGCCGGGCCACTGCGCGCGCTTCTTCGTCGGTGGGGGCCACGGCGATCAGCCTTGCGATCGGTGTAGTACGACCCAGGGGCGAGTGCCCCGCGGACTTCAGCCCGGCTTTGTAGCCGTCGAACTTGCGGCCGATATCGACGTGTGACGAGTGTGGGTCCATCAGGATCGAGTGGCCCTCCGACGCCGCCCAGGCGATGGCTTCAGGGGACGAAGCCGCCATCCATACCGGCGGGTGCGGTTTCTGCAGCGGCTTCGGCAGTACTTCCACGTCGCGCACATGGATGAATTCGCCGTCATACGTCAGGCGCTCGTCGCGCCAGGCATGCAGAACGACGTCGACGTGCTCCCGGAACCTGGCGTAGCTGCTGTCGCGGTCGAGTCCAAAGACCCCGAATTCAACCGGGTCATTGCCCCGGCCGGCACCCCAGTTGACGCGGCCGCCGGACAGTACGTCGAGCAATGCGACCTCTTCCGCAAGGCGAAGCGGATGGTACATCGCGGCAAGCGTTACAGCGGTGCCGATCCTCAGCCGCTTCGTCCGAGCCGCCACCTGCATCCCCATGAGGTGCACCGACGGGCAGACCGAATAGGTGTTGAAGTGGTGCTCGGCCAGCCACACCGCATCGTAGCCGCCGGAGCTCTCCATCCGATCGATCCGCTCGAGGGCGCGGGCGTAGACCGTTTGCAACGGCACGGAACGGTTGGGCCACGAGAAGAACTGCAGCACGCCGAATTGGAGGGGTCCCCTTGAAGGCTCTGCGCCGGCGGCCGCGATACGCGTGTCTTGTCCGGTGGACACGGTTTCCCCCTAAACCACTACGTAAACAGCGGCGCCATGCGACGGCCCTGCACCAGCGCTACCATCTCGTCGTCGGAAGGGCGAGCACCGGTATGCTCAGCGGCTGTAAAGACAGCGGGGAGGATCGACACATCGCCCACCGTGTTCAGAAAAACACCGGGGCGGCCTAGCACCCAGGATACAGCGCGGTCGATGTCTGCCTGTTCGCGTAGCGGTTCATACCAGGTGGTTGCAGTCCGCTCCTGGCCCTCCGCCCACGGAGCCAGTGTGATCGCCTTGATCGTTTGCACGGCGACACCGCGCTCCTGACAAAGCGCAACCAGCGCATCCAAGTCTGCGGCGTACTGGGGATTCTGCATCATCGGAAAGTTGTACGGCGTGAGGATCGAATCGAACGCGAAGCGCTCCAGGCTGCGACGGTGCATCATCGGCGCCTGGACGCCGTGGCCCGTGACGCCGATGAAGCGCACCAGACCGTCCGTGCGCGCCTCGATCGCCGCCTCCAAGGCGCCGCCGGACCCCATCGCCGTCTGCCACTGCTCTTCGTCCACGAGGTTGTGCAGTTGGATGAGGTCCACGTGGTCGACGCGCAGCCGTTCCAGCGAGCGGCGGATCTGGTCGCGGGCGCCCTGGTAGGTCCGCTCCCCTGTCTTGGTTGCGAGAAAGAAGCGGCCGCGGTGCTCCGCCATCCACGGTCCGACGCGCAGCTCGGACTCCCCGTAACTCGCCGCCGTGTCGATGTGGTTGACGCCGTGCTCGATCAGGAGCGCGAGCGTCTGGTCCGCGACGTCCTGCGTGACGCGCGCCAGCGCCGCCGCGCCGAAGATCGTACGCGTACTCTCGTGTCCGGTGCTGCCAAACGGTTGCTTCGCGATCATGACCCGTCCTCCGCAATGGTGCTACACCGGCAGCGTGATGGGCGCACGGTTGACTGTCAAGCGGTGCGACGCACGCGACGACACCGGGGCGCCCGCGTGCTACGTAAGCGGTGAGTACGACGTCGGCCTCAAGAACTGGGCCCGTATGCGGTTCAGGATCGGCCCGTCCTGCTCCGAGGCGGCACGTGCAGTCTGCCATTCCTTGTCTGCGCCGAACTCCGCCCACTTCCGCTCGCGGTCGCCCATGTCGTCAAACCGCATCATGTAGATGAGCTCGTTGCTGTATCCGCCGATCTCATTGGTCCAGAAACCGACGACCTCCATATCATGCCGTTTGAACAGGTCCATCGTAACTTCGGCGAACCGCTTGTTCAGCGCGGGCATGCGTCCCGGCAGGACCTCGTACGTCCTCAGCTCATACAACATCGCGTATTCCCTCCACTGTCGTTACCGCAGTGATAAGTCTCAGCTATCATCCCGGCCCGCAGCAGATACTACTCGACTGCACTATATCTGGAACAGCCAGCGCCTCATTCACATCGTAGCCGTAGATCCAGTCATAGCGGGCGACGTGCGCCGCCGGATCGCTACGCATTCGCTCGTTGCGGACGCGGACCGCATCCGGGTCGACGAGGTGCATCGTGCGACCCGCCTCGCGCGATCCGGCCTGCATGGCGGCAGTACGATCGCGCCGCAATGCGGCGTAGTTCTGCAGCCCTTGTTGCGGGTCATCGCGGTTCCGTTCCAGGCAGGCCGCGAGCACGTAGGCATCCTCGATGCTCTGTCCCGCCCCCTGTGCCAGGTACGGCAGCATTGCGTGGGCGGCGTCTCCCAGCAGGGTTACGCGACCCCTCGTCCACTCCGCGAGCGGCGGGCGGTCATACAGCGCCCACTTATAGACCTCGCCGGTATTCTCAATCAGCGCCCGCACCTGCGGATGCCAGCCCGCGTATTCCGCGAGCGCTTCTTCGCGATCTCCGCGCGCCGACCACGATTCCTCACGCCAATCGGCGTCGGTCTGAACGTTGCCGACCCAGTTCACCAGGCGACCGGCCGAGACATAGTAGGTCACAAACTGCCGGCGCGGTCCCCAGAACGAATGGCTGCGTGATTCCAGCCCTATCTTATGTCCGACTTCGGCGGGCGCCAGGCCGCGCCAGGCGATCTGCCGCGACCATACCGCTTTGTCGGGCCCGGCGACGTAGTCGCGCACGACGGAATGAACGCCGTCGGCGCCGATAAGCACGTCGCCGGCAGCGGAACGGCCGTTTGCGAAGCGTAATGTAACGCGATCGCCATCCTGCTCGACGCCGACGCAGCGCGCACCAAGCGTAATGTGCGCGTCCCCGAGGCCGGCGCGGAGCACGTCGTGGAGGTCGGCGCGGTGCAGGTGATAGTACGGCGCGCTGTAACGGACAAGCGCGGCCTCCGCCAGCGGCACGCGGCCGAGGATTTCACCGGTCTGCCAGTCCCGCGAATCGATGGAGAGCGGCACGACCGCGACCTCAGCAAGCGGCGCGGCCAGGCCGAGCCCGTGCAGCACTTTGACGGCGTTGGGTGCGGTTTGCACCCCGGCGCCAACTTCTCTCAGCACGCTCGCCTGTTCATAGACGTGAGCGTCTAAGCCGGCCCGGCGCAAGGCAAGCGCGGCGGTCAGCCCGCCGATGCCGCCTCCGGCGATAAGGATCTGCATCCGCTCACTCTCGGGGCTTTATCCGGCGCGCCCGGCGCCTGTCGCCGTTTGTCTCTGGGCTCCCATGCTACGGCCGTCGGCCGCGGGCGACTGCACGCCGCCCTCCCCCACGCTGACGGATTCGTCCGGCGCCAATCTGAAGTCGGCGGTGGACCGCTTTACGAGGATCACGGCGCCGATGCCCGCCAGACCGGCGAGCGCCGCAACCGCTCCCGCGGCCATCGCGGCCGGCGCGCCGAACGCGGCGGCGATGCCGCCGGAAGCCAGGTTCCCGAACGGCATGGTGCCCATATTCACGGTCATGTATATCCCCATGACGCGCCCGCGCAGGTGGTCGGGCACCCGCTGCTGGATGCCGGTGTTGGCCGACGTAAAGAATGTGTGCATCGACAGGCCGGTAAGCAGCATCAACAGGATCGAGAGTGGATAGCTGCGCGAGAAGGCAAAGCCGAGCTCGGCGATGCCCATGCCCATCGCGCCCACGATGATGCGCGACCAGGCCACCTTCTGTGTAAAAGCGGCATACATTCCGGCGGTCACTGAGCCAAGTCCCATGGCCGAAAAAAGGACGCCCAGGCCGGTGGCTCCCACATGGAGGACGTTCTGCGCAAACAGGGGCAGGAGCACGTTCGTATTGAACGCAAACATCCCAAGCACGCCGACCAGCCCAATGAGGGTGAGCGCCGTCGCGGAAGTGCGCACATACTGGAAGCCGGCCGAAAGGCTGCGCCGCATGGACACCCGCGGTGCCACCTCCGCACGGAAGAACCGGTCGGGGCGCATTAGCAGCAACCCACCGATGACGAACAGGAAGCTGATCCCGTTGATGAAAAAGCTGCTCGTCACTCCGACCAGCCCGATTAGAATACCGGCGACGGCAGGACCGACGATTCGGGCACCGTTGTAGGTCATCGAGTTCAATGCGACGGCGTTCATCAGGTCGGCGCGCCCGACCATCTCTACCACGAATGATTGGCGTACCGGCGCGTCGATGGCAGTAGACATGCCGAGCAGCGTAGCCAGGACGTATACGTGCCAGATCTGGATGGCATGCGTTGAAACCAGCACGCCGAGGACGAACGCCAGCAGCATCGCCGTGCTCTGCGTCGCCACCATCAAGCGCCGCTTCGGCCAGCGATCGGCGAAAACGCCGCCGAAGGCGCCAATGAACAGGATCGGCAAGCTCTGCAGCGCCAGGACGAGTCCGAGGTCGGCGGCGGAGTTGGTGAGCTTTAGTACGAGCCATGCCTGGGCGATGATCTGCATCCAGGTGCCGATGAGCGAAAGCGATTGCCCGGCGAAGTACAGCCGATAGTTGGGATGGCGAAAAGCGCTGAAGCCGCGCGCCATGCTGCTCACAGCAAGTTCGCCTCCATCCGGGCGAGGAACACGGTGAAGAGCGCGGTCTCTTCGTCGGAAAAGTCTCGCAGCGACTCCTGCCGGTACTTCTCGACCTCATCGGCGATCTCTGACATCGCTTCAAGGCTGCGCGGTGTGAGCCAGACCAACTGTCGGCGCCGGTCGATTGGGTCGCTGCCACGGCGAATCCAGCCGTCGCGCTCCAGGCGCTGGACGATCGGCGTCAGCGTCGCGCCTTCAATCGCCAGACGCTGCTGCAGCCATGCCTGCGACTGGCCGTCCTCGCGACCCAGATGTGCGATTACGCCCCATTGAACAGAGGTCAGCCCGTAGCGTTCGAGCCGGGCGTCGAGTCGATAGCGAAGCCTCCGGCTTAGGCGCCGGATCAGCGCCGAAGGCGCGTGATCCACGTCGAGCTGGAAGCGCGAGGGAACGGGCGAGGTGTGAATCATGAATGCTTCGGCCACTAAGCTTAGTAGCCTAAGTATACTCGGCTTTCCGAGCGCTGCCAACGGCTATGGCACCCGATTGCGGCTCTTTTTTCAGCCGCCGGCTGAGCCGTGGTCACGCGAGCGATGCGTAGACGGCATCGATCAGGGCGATATTGCGCGGGTCGCGCCACGAACGACCGGCGCGGTTGCAGACGAAGCCGAACCCGACGCCGGCATCCGGGTCGGCGAAACCGAGGACGGCGCCGTTACCGTAGTGGCCGAAGGAACGACGGCCCGGACCGAGCGGTCGCACACCGGGAATCGTGAGCTGAAACCCGAGGCCAAAGCGGTTGGGCCGGCCAAGAATCACGTCCTCGCCGTCCGCCTCGATCGTGTTGGCGCGGTCGATCGTCCGCGGCGAAAGCATTTGCTTTCCATCGATCAGGCCGCCACAGGCGAGGCCCCCGAACAAGCGCGCAATTGCGCGGGCGTTGCTGTGCGGGTTGGTCGAGGGGTACTCTGCGGCGCGCCAAACGCGGGTGTTGACGCCGCCGTCCGGTAGCGACGGCGGGTTGCGGTAGGCGAGAATTCGCGCAAGGTCCAGCCCTTCGAGCGTCGCCGGATCTCGATCCAACCACGGGCGTTGAGATTCTTCATCTGGTGACCGACGATAGGCGATCCAGTCGGCGACGCGGCCGTCGTGCTCGGGTCCGAAGCCGATCAAGAAGTCGATCCCCAGCGCTTCGGCAAGTTCCTCGCGGACGTATGCCCCAATGCTGCGGCCGTCCACCCGCCGTACAATTTCGCCGGCCAAAAAACCAAACGTGTTGGTGTGGTAACCGAACCGCATTCCCGGCTCCCACCATGGTTCCTGCTCCGCCAGTGCCGCGGTCATCGTTTGCCAGCTCAGTACGTTCGCACCGGGTGGCAGCGGCTTGCGTACGGCCGGCAGACCGGCCCGATGAGAGAGCAGGTAGCGCACGGGCAGGGAACCCTTTCCGCCCTGCGCGAACTCGGGCCAGTAGCGCGCAACCGGCGCGTCGAGGTCAACAAGCCCGCGATCGACCAGCCTGAGGACGCACAGGGCCGACACCGCTTTGCCGACCGACCACACGTTCACTATCGAGTCACGCTGCCACCGACGCGTACCCTGCTCGTCGAGCCAGCCTCCCCAGAGGTCAACCGCCGGCGCGCCGCCGATCGTGACGGCCACCGCGGCGCCAACATCGCCCCGTTCGGCGAGATTGCGCGTAAACTCGTCTTTGACGCGGAAGAAGCGGTCGTCGCAGAAACCGGAGATGACCCTGTCATCCATGCGTCCCTCCGCCCGCGAGGCCGGCATCACGAAACCGCCAATATGCGCCCGCGTCTCTCGCTCGCGAGCGTAGAGAAGGCGAAGTCGCCCGTCAACCGACTCGCACTTCACGCAGGCTGGTCGTTGTATGATGCGGGCGGTCGGCGGAACCGGCTTCGATCGCTCATTTGGGATGTGGTGCGCGTGGCTCTCCAGGAAGGCGCTGAGTTCGGACCTTACCGCATCCTCGGTCGCATCGGCCAGGGAGGAATGGCCAGCGTCTACCGCGCCTTCCAGCCGAGCCTCCGCCGCGAGGTCGCGATCAAGGTCATCGGCGCAGACCTGGCCGACAAAGAGACGTTTCGCGCCCGCTTCCGCAGAGAGGCCGAGGTCCTCGCCCGGCTCGAACACGCCAATATCTTGACGGTGTTCGATTACGGAGAAGCCGACGGACAGGCATACATCGCCTATCGGCACATCACCGGGGGTGAGCTCAAAGATCTGCTGGGGAGGCCAATACCGCCTGAAGAAGTCGTGCGGTTGTTGTCGCCGGTCGCGTCGGCGCTCGATTTCGCGCACGGGCGCGGCATCGTGCATCGCGACGTTAAGCCGAGCAACATCCTGTTGACCGATGATCGGACGCCGATCGTCGCGGATTTCGGCCTGGCGCGTATCCTCCAGGCGGGAATCCGAAGTGAGGACGCGCCGTCGCTCACCGAGACCAGCGTGTCGATCGGCACTCCCGCGTATATGGCCCCCGAGCAGGTGTTGGGACGGACCGTAGACGGCCGCTGTGACCAGTACGCGCTCGGCATCATCGCCTTTCAGATGTTGACGGGCAGCATACCGTTCTCTGCCGAGACGCCTATGGCGGTCGCGATGCAGCAGGTCCACGAACCGCTGCCGCTGCCCCGGTCGCGCAGCGCTTTGGTCAGTCCGCCAGTCGAACGAGTTCTCCTGGTTGTTCTTTCACAGAGCCCTGATGACCGTTACGAGAGTTGCGGCGCGTTCGTGTCGGCGCTGGCCGCCGCAGCCACCGAATCGTTCGAGCCGTCCGGGGCCGTGCTGTACGCGGCGCCCCAGCGACCACCGTCGGTCGCTCCAATAGCTGTGACAACCCAGACACCCTCCGCCCAGTCGGGCCCGGGTGGCGCTTCAGAGACTCCAACGACAACCGCGCAACTCTCCGCGACTGCGCCGGCATGGCGTAGCCGCCGCGTTGCTTTGGCGCTCGGCGCCGCGCTCTTGGCAGCCATCGCCGTCGCCGCCGCTGCATTGGCGCGTGGTAACAGCAAGCACGTCAGCCCCCTCGCAACCGTGGTCGCCGAAGCTGCGGTCGCAACCCGTCAGGGTAACAGCCCGGTTCCCGCCGGGGGTCCGGCAACGTCCACAAACGGTTCACCCGTGAGTGCGCCATCGACGCTGCTCATCTTCACCGGCCGGCTCAGCGCCGGCTGGACGAACGGTAGCGACGCGAAGCAGGCCAGCATCGAGATTCCTAGCTCCGTTACCCACGCGGGGCACCAGTCTGTCAAGGTCAGTACCCTGGCTCCATACGCCGGCCTCAGCCTCGTCTCGCCGGGAACGGCCACCGCCGGATACACGCACCTGCGCTTTTACGTTCGCCCGGATAAACCGGCGGCGCTGCCCGACGTCTACGTGAGCGGCGAGATCGGCGGGCACGACCGCGAAGGCGCGGTGT